>NZ_AYMQ01000087.1 GCF_000633355.1 Serratia sp. H1w | reverse complement strand
TCTTGAGGTTTATTGGGTATACGTCAATTATTACACTGCAACAGCTTGGGTTTTATCCTGGCCTGCGCCCTATTCTTCACGGTTTTCCAGAACCTGTTATTTATTCACCAGGCCTGGTCATATATCACCTTCGATAACGTACATAGCGTCATCTTTGCGGCAACCATGCCGATTGTTATTTTCTGCGCGCTGAATATTATCTTCAGCGTGTTAACTATCCCTTTTCTGCGTAAGCCGCTGGTTATTCTGTTGCTGCTCGGCAGCGCAGCTGCCAACTATTTTATGTTCAGTTACGGCGTGGTCATTGACGGCAACATGATGCAGAACGCCTTCGAAACCAACTCGCAGGAAGCGACGGCGCTGCTCACCCCACGTATGGGGCTATGGTTGTTGCTGCTGGGTATTTTACCTGCCGTATTCGTGTGCTTTGTGCGCATCAACAAAACCCGTCCATGGTGGTACATGCTTGGACTGCACGCGGCCAACGTGATGCTTTCCGTGGTGGTGATCCTGCTGGTTGCGGCGTTGTTCTATAAAGATTACGCCTCGCTGATCCGCAACAATAAAAGCGTGGTGAAAATGATCACGCCCACCAACTTTGTGAGTGGCACCATCAAGTACGCACAACACCGCTATTTCCATAAGAATCTACCGCTGATCAAAATCGGTGAGGATGCCCATTTAGGTCCGGTGATTAGCGGCCAGGCCAAAAAGACCCTGGTGATATTGGTGGTCGGTGAAACCGCGCGGGCAGAAAATTTTTCGCTGGGTGGCTATTCGCGGGAGACCAATCCCCGCTTGAAGCAGGACAATGTGGTTTATTTCAAAAATGCCAGCTCCTGCGGTACCGAAACGGCTATCTCCGTGCCCTGCATGTTCTCCAACATGCCGCGCAGCGAATACGACGCCACCTTGGCCGCTCACCAGGAAGGTATGCTGGATGTGATGGCTCATGCTGGAGTGAACCTGCTGTGGCGCGAAAATGATGGCGGTTGCAAGGGTGCCTGCGACCGCATCCCGCATATCGATATGACCAAGCTGCAACTCTCGCAGTATTGCGATGGTGATGTCTGCATGGATAACGTACTGCTGCATAAACTGGACGACTATATCAACGGTCTGCAAGGGGATGGCGTGATCGTGCTGCATCAGATGGGGAGCCATGGTCCGGCTTACTATCGCCGCAGTACGCCCGAAATACGTCAGTTCTCACCAACTTGTGACAGCAACCAGATCCAGGACTGCACCCACGAACAATTGGTGAATACCTACGACAATTCGTTGCTGTACACCGACGCCATGTTGGACAACACCATCAAGCTGCTTCAGCAATACAGCGGAAAATTCAATACGGCGATGGTCTACCTCTCCGATCACGGTGAGTCGCTTGGGGAAAACGGGATGTACCTGCACGGTACGCCTTATATGTTCGCTCCTTCGCAGCAGACCCACGTGCCTTTCCTGATGTGGATGTCGGCAGATTATGAGCGCAACTTCGGCATTAACCGCCAATGCCTGCAATCCCTGGCGCAGACCAATAAAGTTTCACAGGATAATCTGTTCCACACCATGCTGGGCATGTTGAACGTGCAAACGCAGCAATATCAGCCAGACCTGGATATTCTGCAACGCTGCCGCAAAGCGTAACGTCAAACGGACGCGGCACGCGTTCAACGCGAGCATCATCAGCCGGTATTTTTTACCGGCTTTTTTTATCTGTGACTTGACCTAGACCAATCGGTCTATTATTCTCATCTTCATTATGACAAAACAGACGAATTGCAACGGGGATACCCGAGAACATCTGCTCGCGACCGGCGAAACCCTTAGCCTGCGCCTTGGCTTTACCGGCATGGGCTTAAGCGAGTTGCTGGCCACCGCTGGCGTGCCCAAAGGGTCGTTCTATCACTATTTCCGCTCGAAGGAAGCCTTCGGCGAAGCGATGTTGCAGCGCTATTTTGCCCATTACGACGCTCAGATGCAGACACTGTTTGCCGATAGCCGTAGCGATGCACGTAATCAGTTATTAAGTTATTACGCGCAGGCCATCAGCTTCCACTGCCGTAGTGAGTGCCATAACGCTTGCCTGGCGGTGAAACTTTCCGCAGAGGTCAGCGATCTGTCTGAACCGATGCGTCATGCATTGGAAACGGGCACCAGCCGTGTGATCGGCCATCTGCAAGATGCGATCGAACGCGGCATCCGTGAAGGTTCACTGGCGATCTCCTTGAGCCCGGCGGCCACGGCGGAAACGCTTTACTCGCTGTGGTTGGGCGCGTCGTTGCGGGCTAAAATCCGCCATTCGGTCGCCCCGCTGACCTGTGCGTTGGAAAGTATTGAATTGCTGTTGCGCCCTGCGCAGCTATAACACTCCCTTGTTACCCGAAAGACACTGTAGCGATATGGTTTATTATCACTAGTCGACTGGTCTAATACTATAGGATGCACTATGAAGATTGAAAAGCTGTTCTCTCCAATCAAAGTTGGCCACGCCACGTTACCTAACCGTGTGTTCATGGCTCCGCTGACTCGTCTGCGCAGCATCGAGCCAGGTGACATCCCTACACCATTGATGGCGGAATATTATGCTCAGCGTGCCAGCGCCGGTTTGCTGATCACCGAAGCTACCCAGATTTCTTTCCAGGCGAAAGGCTATGCTGGCGCTCCCGGTCTGCATACCCCAGAACAAATTGCCGCGTGGAAAAAGATCACCCAGGCGGTACATGACAAACAGGGCCATATCGCCGTGCAGCTGTGGCACGTAGGCCGTATTTCCCACTCCAGCTTGCAGCCAGGCCAGCAGGCTCCGGTCGCGCCTTCTGCGATCAATGCCGAAACCCGTACCACGGTGCGTGATGAAACCGGCGCCTGGGTGCGGGTGCCAACCTCTACCCCACGCGCGCTGGAAACGAATGAAATTCCAGGGATCGTTAACGATTTCCGTCAGGCGGCGGCCAACTCGCTGGAAGCCGGTTTTGACTATATTGAGCTACACGCCGCGCACGGTTACCTGCTGCACCAGTTCATGTCACCGGCGTCCAACCAACGTACCGACCAATACGGTGGCAGCATTGAAAACCGTACCCGTCTGACGCTGGAAGTGGTCGATGCCACCATTGCCGAGATCGGTGCCGATCGCGTTGGTATCCGTATTTCTCCGTTGGGTCCGTTCAATGGCCTGGATAACGGTGAAGATCAGGAAGAAGCGGCGCTGTATCTGATCGAAGAGCTGAATAAGCGTGGCATCGCCTACCTGCATATTTCCGAGCCGGATTGGGCCGGTGGCAAGCCTTACTCCACCGCGTTCCGCGACGCAGTAAGAGCGCACTTCAAAGGCGTAATTATTGGTGCTGGTGCTTATACGGCAGAGAAAGCGGAAGAGCTGATCGCCCAGGGCTTTATTGATGCCGTTGCCTTTGGCCGCAGCTATATCGCCAACCCGGATCTGGTAGAGCGCTTTAAGCAGCAGGCTCCGCTCAACGAGCCGCGCGGCGACTTCTTCTACGGCGGCGGTGCCGAGGGTTATACTGATTACCCGACCCTGTAATCATTTCTTCGTCATCTGCGTCAAGCCGGCCAAGAGCCGGCTTGATTATTGGTGACAATGTCACTTAATATTTCCCCTACTCCACACGCGTTGAATTGCCTTATGCGACAAGGCTATACTGTCTGACGCTGTTCAAGTCACCTGCCGTCAGCCGCGGCATATCCAATCAGAGGAAATTATGCGCTTACTCCATACCATGCTCCGTGTCGGCGATCTGCAACGCTCTATCGACTTCTATACCAAGGTATTAGGCATGCGCCTGCTGCGTACCAGCGAAAACACCGAGTACAAATACTCACTGGCCTTCGTTGGCTACAGCGATGAAAGTGAAGGTTCAGTGATCGAACTGACCTATAACTGGGGCGTCGACAGCTACGACATGGGCTCCGCCTTTGGTCATCTGGCGCTGGGCGTCGATGACGTTGCCGCTACCTGCGACAACATTCGCCAAGCCGGCGGTAAAGTCACCCGCGAAGCTGGCCCGGTCAAGGGCGGCACCACCGTGATTGCCTTCGTCGAAGATCCGGACGGTTACAAGATCGAATTGATCGAGAACAAACACGCCGGTCACGGCCTCGGTAACTGAGGTTGCTCCAGGGCGCGTTCTGCGCCCTGCTTTCTTTCTCCGCTGCACCAAGGCAAGAAATTTGTCATAATGCGCGCTGAATTCGCTAAAGATAAGAAACTGATGGCCGAAAAAAGTGATCTTAACGCCCTGAGTGGTCGTTTCCGTGGGTTTTATCCCGTTGTTATTGATGTGGAAACCGCCGGGTTTCACGCTCAGACCGATGCGCTGCTAGAGATTGCCGCCGTCACGCTGAAAATGGATGAGAATGGCTGGTTACAGCAAGATGAAACGCTGCATTTTCATGTCGAGCCGTTTGAAGGCGCTAACCTGCAACCGGAAGCGCTAGCCTTCAACGGTATCGATCCGCATAACCCACTACGTGGCGCGGTGAGCGAATACGATGCGCTGCATGCGATTTTCAAGGCCGTGCGTAAAGGCATTAAGGATCAGGGCTGCAACCGGGCGATCATCGTGGCGCATAATGCCAACTTTGATCACAGTTTCCTGATGGCTGCCGCCGAGCGTGCCAGCCTGAAGCGTAATCCGTTCCATCCGTTCGCTACCTTTGATACCGCCGCGCTCAGCGGGCTGGTATTGGGGCAGACGGTGCTGGCCAAGGCCTGTATTGCCGCCGGCATGCCGTTTGATAGCAGCCAGGCACACTCCGCGCTGTATGACACTCAGCAAACCGCCCAGCTGTTCTGTGAGCTGGTCAACCGCTGGAAACGTCTTGGTGGCTGGCCAATAGCCAACGCCGAATCGCAATAGCCTGCTGTAGAGCAAAAGGCATAAAAAATCGGGCGGCACATTTGACTGTGCCGCCCGATTTTATGCGCTAAAAACCTGCGCCATTAAGGCTGCTGGTCTTCCTGATCTTTATATTTCTCGGCCGTTTCTTTGATCAACGGCTGCAACTCACCACGCTGGTACATCTCGATGATGATATCGCAACCGCCAACCAGTTCACCATCCACCCACAGCTGTGGGAAAGTTGGCCAGTTGGCATATTTTGGCAGCTCGGCGCGGATATCCGGGTTTTGCAGAATATCAACGTAGGCGAAACGTTCGCCACAGGCTGACAGCGCCTGTACGGCCTGAGCAGAGAAACCGCAGCTTGGCAATTTCGGTGAGCCTTTCATATACAGCAGGATCGGGTTGGCAGAAATTTGCTGCTGAATTTTTTCAATCGTCGTCATTATTGCTTCCTCAAGCCACATCATGGCTACAACATGCATCACACTGGCTATTGTAGCGGCAGGAACGGTACCAAGAAAACGCCATCTTTTGCAGGGACATTTTCTGGCTGCCACAGCACAGGCTGCGGTCACACCGAGCCGGTTAAAACATGGCCCCAGAATAACATTTTTAATCCGGGCGTTTCACTATTATATTTGCGCCGTGTTGTGCTGGCGTGAAATAAGGAAAATCCTGCACCTCTGTCGTTTTTTTAGACACCAGGTGATTGATTATCCAACAAAAAAAATGCCATTAACGTTTTCTCACAATATGGATTAGTATTTATGAGATCCACGCTGTTTTATAGGGTGAATTTCGGGAATACTGTGACTCATTCGATTTTTGTTTCGGGGGCCAAGGTTGGTAACGTCGACATGCGGTTAATTATTACACTTTTTGTGCTGCTGTTTACGCAGCTGTTCTTCAATCTGGCGCACGCTGCGCCACAGGCACGTGTTTCTGCCGAGCAGCGCAAGAGTCACGTTAATGAAGCCCGGCCAGATGACCGCAAGAAAAAGAAAGCGGAGAAAGCCAATAAAAAAGTGAAGGCGGCCACCCCACCGAAAACGTTAAAAGCCAAACCCTCATCCTTAAAAACCGCTAAAAAAACCACCAGCGTTAAAACGAAAAGTCAGGCCACCAAGACTGCCAAACTTAAAGTGACCCCACCGAAAAAAGGCTATAAGAAAGGTTATGGTCGTCATCGTGAAGAAGGGATGGCTACGGCAAAACTGGCTCGCCACGAAAAACCGCTGAAACTTTCCGCCGCCCACAAAAAACGCTATCAGCACGCCAAGCAAACCGCCATGGCCAAACTGATGGGGCAAATGGGTAAACCCTATCGCTGGGGTGGCTCTTCACCGGGCACCGGCTTCGATTGCAGCGGCCTGATTTATTACGCCTACAAAGACGTGGTGAAAATCAAAATGCCACGCACCGCCAACGAAATGTACCATCTGCGTGATGCCGCGCCGATCAAACGCAATGAGTTGGAAATGGGCGATCTGGTGTTCTTCCGTATCAATAATCGTGGCACCGCCGATCACGTTGGTGTCTATCTCGGCAACGGTAAGTTCATCCAGTCACCGCGCACCGGTGAAGAAATCCGCATCAGTCAGTTGGATAACGACTATTGGCAGAACCATTACATTGGCGCCCGTCGCGTAGTGACCCCAACCACCATTCGTTGACCTATCACGGCTGAGCCTTACTGCTCGGCCGTGCTTTTCTCCTCCCTGGATGTAAAAAGCCGCTGCGACTTTAATCAATCAACCACTTGGCACACTTTGGATGTTCTTTTCCCAGCGAAAGTTGTTAAGATTAATAACCATAAAAAAAGTGGTGCAATTGCGGTTCCCCTCCCTTGGCCTGCCTGGCCAACGGCGTAAGGGAAGCGTGTTGTCTATAAAAGGAGAAAGCAATGTCGTTTGAATTACCTGCATTACCGTATGAGAAAAATGCTCTCGAACCGCACATTTCCGCAGAAACGCTGGAATACCACTATGGCAAGCACCATAACACCTACGTGGTTAACCTGAACAATCTGGTGAAAGGCAGCGAGTTCGAAGGTAAATCCCTGGAAGAGATCGTCAAGACCTCCACCGGCGGCGTATTCAACAACGCCGCTCAGGTCTGGAACCACACCTTCTACTGGCACTGCTTATCACCACAGGGCGGTGGCGAGCCAACAGGGGCAGTGGCAGAGGCGATCAACAAGTCATTCGGCTCTTTCGCCGCCTTTAAAGAGCAGTTCACCGATGCCGCCGTGAAAAACTTCGGCGCGGGCTGGACCTGGCTGGTGAAAAAAGCGGACGGCAGTCTGGCAATCGTCAGCACCTCGAATGCGGCAACCCCGCTGACAGGCGAAGACGTTCCGCTATTGACCGTTGACGTGTGGGAACATGCTTATTATATCGACTACCGCAATGCGCGGCCAAAGTACCTGGAAAACTTCTGGGCGTTGGTAAACTGGGCGTTCGTGGCAAAAAACCTGGCTTAACAGCGGGTGGCTAGTGAGTAATAAGGCGCGGCATGGAGCTGCGCCTTTTTTGTTTTGCTGGGGATCAGTTCAATACGGCAACAAAACTGAAAGCAATAATCATCGCCAATGCACCTACGGTGGTGATCAATGACATTTTCAAATCGGTATCCATATACAACTCCCTCTCAGATTGGCTTTTCCAGAGCATAAGCCACACAGTTAATACGTCAAATCATTTTCCCACAGTTCGTGATTAAAATCTTGTTATCATTTCCTCGCGGATAAATACTGATTAGCTCTTCCACTTTTGTTCAATATGCGACAAAATCCGCAGTTCACAACTGCGTACCGATAAACTGCCCCTCCCTGTTCGAGCGACTTACGACTTCAGCACTAAAAACTCAGTTTTCGCTTATCAGGGGAAGGATCTACGTAGGCAAACGATTAACATCATACTTACATGCTGTAACATGTGGGTTCAGGAGTCATTTTTTACATGGCAACGATTAAAGATGTGGCCAAACGCGCAGGCGTTTCTACCACTACCGTTTCGCACGTTATCAATAAAACGCGTTTCGTCGCCGAAGATACCAAAACGGCCGTTTGGGCCGCCATTAAAGAGTTGCACTATTCACCCAGCGCCGTTGCCCGCAGCCTCAAGGTCAACCACACCAAATCGATCGGTTTGCTCGCCACCTCGAGTGAGGCACCCTATTTTGCCGAAGTGATCGAAGCGGTAGAAAACAGCTGCTACAGCAAAGGCTATACCCTGATCTTGTGTAACTCGCACAATAACCTGGATAAACAACAGGCCTACCTGGCGATGTTGGCACAAAAGCGCGTCGATGGCCTGCTGGTGATGTGCTCCGAATATCCGGATCAGTTGCTGGGCATGCTGGAAGATTACCGCAATATTCCGATGGTGGTGATGGACTGGGGCACCGCGCGCGGAGACTTCACCGACACCATTATCGACAACGCCTTCGAGGGTGGTTATCTGGCTGGCCGTTACCTGATCGAACGCGGCCATCGGGATATCGGGGCCATTCCTGGTCAACTGTCGCGTAATACCGGCGGAGGCCGTCACCAGGGCTTCCTGAAGGCGATGAAAGAAGCCAATATCGACGTGCGCGAAGAGTGGATCGTGCAAGGGGATTTCGAGCCTGAATCGGGCTACAAAGCCATGCATCAGATCCTGTCACAAAAACATCGCCCAACCGCCGTGTTCTGTGGTGGTGACATTATGGCCATGGGGGCAATCTGCGCCGCTGATGAGTTGGGTCTGCGTGTACCACAGGATATCTCGGTGATCGGCTACGATAACGTGCGTAATGCGCGCTACTTTACCCCGGCGCTAACCACCATCCACCAGCCGAAAGAACGCCTGGGTGAGATGGCCTTCACCATGCTGTTGGATCGCATCATCAGCAAGCGTGAAGAGTCGCAGGTGATTGAAGTGCATCCAAAGCTGATCGAGCGTCGCTCCGTGACTGATGGTCCTTTTGTCGATTACCGCCGCTAATCAGACACGTCACCCGTCGGGGCGCTGCGTGCCGCGCCCGGCATCTCTTCACTGAGCCATTCCTGATTGAGCGTTTCGCTGTCGCCCAAGTAATCCAGCAGCCAAGCCATAGCCGGAGACTGGGCGTTTTGCTGCCAGGTCAGGCAACAGGCGCTAGGCGGGAAAGGCTCATGCAGCGCTAATACCACCAGTTCGCCACTTTCCACCAACGGCAAAACCCGATGCGCGGGCACCATCCCCACACACAGTCCGTCACGTAAGCAATCGACCGCCGAAACCCAATCCGGCACGGTCAGCCGCCGCTGGTTGTCCAGCGACCAGGTCACCCGTTTGGGTAAATTACGTGAGGTATCTTCCAACAGCAGTGACGGATAGGGCCGTAACTGATCGTCACGCAGTTCCCCTTGCAAGGCAGCCAGTGGGTGCTTGGCATGGACCACGCAGAGCCAATTCATAAAGCCCATATCACGAAAGGCAAAACCGCCGCCCACCGGCACCGCCCGTGTTGCTCCAATGGCCATCTCCGCGCGGCCATCAACCAACGCATCCCACACGCCGTTGAACACTTCCGGCTGCACTATCAGTTCCACATCGGGAAAATGGCGATAAAAATCCAGCACCAATTGGCGGCTACGCTGGGGTTTGACGATCAGATCGACCGCAATCCTCAGCTGTCCGCGCCAGCCGTTGGCCACCTGCTGGCACTGCCGCCGGGTATCAAGCATTTTTTTGATAACAACCCGTGCTTCTTTAATAAACAACGCCCCTGCCGGCGTCAGTTCTACATCCCGGTGACGGCGTTCAAACAACGGTACCGCCAGCCATTGTTCCAATTGACGCACCGTATAGCTCACCGCAGAAGGAACGCGGTGCAACTCCTGTGCCGCCGCGCTGAAACTGCCCGTCCGCGCGACCGCATCTACCACATCGAGTGAATATTCAGACCACATAGGTTTGCCTTCAAATTTTTTAACAGCACCTTGCAAATATTACCGTTTCACAAGCAGAGATCCAGCCGTATACACTTGCCGGCGCTTCAAAACCTGCAACAACATAATTTTAACGAGAAATACCATGCGAAACTTTGGATTTATGTTCTACCTTGCCGGCCTGAGTATGTTGGGTTACCTGGCCACCGATATGTACCTGCCCGCCTTTGGGGCGATGCAGCAGGATCTGCAAATTTCCGCCGGTGCCATCAGCGCCAGCCTGAGCATCTTCCTGGCAGGCTTTGCCTTCGCCCAGTTGCTGTGGGGCCCCCTGTCCGACCGTATTGGCCGTAAGCCCGTGCTGTTGATTGGTCTGGCGCTGTTCGCCGTCGGCTGCCTTGGGATGCTGTGGGTCGAGAACGTAATGCAGCTGTGGTCACTGCGCTTTATTCAAGCCATTGGCGTGTGCTCCGCCGCCGTCACCTGGCAGGCGATCGTGGTCGACCGCTATCGCGATGGCAAAGCCAATCGCGTCTTCGCTTCCATCATGCCGCTGGTTGCCCTCTCCCCAGCGCTGGCTCCGCTGCTGGGTGCCTGGTTGCTGAACCATATGGGATGGCGCGCCATCTTCGCCGTACTGCTGGGTATTACCGCCCTGCTGCTGATCCCTACGTTATTGCTGAAAGACCGTAGCAGGCTGGTACCTTCCGCCGATAAAAAGCCGAGCCTTGGCTTTATGCAAATCTTGAAATCACCGGTATTCAGCGGCAACGTGATGGTTTTTGCTGCCTGCTCTGCCGGGTTCTTCGCCTGGCTGACCGGCTCACCCTTTATCCTCGGCGATATGGGGTATAGCCCAAACGATATTGGTCTGAGCTATGTGCCGCAAACGCTGGCTTTCTTATTAGGGGGTTACAGCTGCCGTAGCGCCTTGAATCGCATTTCTGGCAAAATCTTGCTGCCGTGGCTGCTGTTAGCTTATGGCATCAGCATGGTGGCGTTGTATCTGATCGCCACCCTGAGCGAACCGACATTGACCACGCTGTTGATCCCGTTCTGCTTTATGGCGTTAGTGAACGGTGCCAGCTATCCTATTTTGGTGGCCAATGCGCTGATGCCCTTCCCCAACAACAGCGGTAAAGCCGCAGCGTTGCAAAACACGCTACAGCTGGGATTATGTTTTATTGCCAGCCTGTTGGTTTCGGCATTTATCGCCCAGCCGCTGTTAGCCACGGCCACCGTCATGGTTGCTACGGTATTGCTGGCGGCCTTGGGCTATCTGATCCAACGTGGGAAAGGAACGGATGAAACGCAGGTAACGCGCCAGGAACACGCCGACTCGGTGTCGTAATTACCTTAGTAAATAGTCACTTAATGAAAATTCTTGCCGAGCGCGATTTGCAGTTGAGTCTGCGTCTCGGCAAGCCTATACTCAAAACGACCTTTTACAATAACAGTTATAGCAAGCTCTTATTGCGGCAGCTGCCGCATACGTGGATGGCATCACACTTTATTTAAGGCAGCATTTACCCGCGTCCTTTGACGCAGGGAGTCTCTTAAATTTCCTCTGTACCAGTCGGATTTCAGACACCACGGTCAACTTTTACCGTAGGTATACGTATGCCCCTGTAGAAATTGTCTACGCTAAATTCTGCAGGATCATAAGTCAGAAGAAGGTGATGGAGAAGCTATGAGTTCATCGTGTATAGAAGATCTGAGCATCCAGGATAACCATTGGTATCGTATCGCACATGAAATGCTTAGCATGGCCGGTATAGAGATTAATGGCTCACGCCCTTTCGATATTCAGATCAACAATCCCAATTTCTTTAAACGCGTAATGCGTGACGGCTCCCTGGGACTCGGCGAAAGCTATATGGACGGTTGGTGGGAATGTGAGCGGCTGGACGTATTTTTTCAGCGGGTTGTCGCAGCCGGTCTGGAAAGGAAACTGCCCCACCACCTGAAAGATATCCTGCGTATTGCCGCCGCCCGTCTGACCAATCTGCAATCCAAAAAACGTGCCTGGATCGTCGGCAAAGAGCATTACGATCTGGGTAACGATCTGTTTACCCAGATGCTGGACCCCTATATGCAATATTCCTGCGGTTACTGGCAACAGGCCAGCACGCTGGAAGAGGCGCAAGAAGCCAAACTGCGGCTGATTTGTGACAAGCTTAATATGCAGCCGGGCATGCGGGTATTGGATATCGGCTGTGGCTGGGGTGGCCTGTCTGCCTATGCGGCCAAACATTATGGCGTTTCCATGGTAGGGGTGACCATCTCCGCCGAGCAGCAAAAAATGGCGCAACAACGCTGTGCTGGGCTGGACGTGGAAATTCTGTTGCAGGATTACCGCGATCTCTACCAGCAGTTTGACCGAATCGTCTCCGTGGGTATGTTTGAGCACGTCGGGCCGAAAAACTATCGCACCTATTTCGAGGTGGTTGAACGTAATTTAAAACCCGATGGCATTTTCCTGCTGCACACCATTGGCTCCAATCAGACCGATATGAACGTGGATCCCTGGATCAATAAATATATCTTCCCCAACGGTTGCCTACCGTCGGTGAAACATATTGCCAAGGCCAGCGAAGGCCGTTTTGTCATGGAAGATTGGCATAATATCGGCGCAGATTACGATCGCACGCTGATGGCCTGGTATGAACGTTTCAGACAGAGTTGGCCACAGTTGGCTTCACGCTATTCCGAACGCTTCGAAAGGATGTTCAGTTATTACCTCAATGCCTGCGCTGGCGCGTTCCGTGCTCGCGATATCCAACTGTGGCAGGTGGTATTCAGCCCCAAAGGCGTCGAAGGCGGCCTGCGCGTTCCTCGCTGAAATAGCTTCCCCCCTGATCGAGGGGGGAAGAGTCATTAACCGCAATAAACGCGAACGATTTTGTCTTCGCTGTCACCCAGGAAGTTCAAACGTTTCAGATTGAAGTCCATGGTCACCGCAGAATTATAAGGAATGGTACGTACCTGCTGAGGGATAGTGACCCCATCCAACGCAGACAGCGGCTTGCCCACATAATTCTGATATTGCGCCGCGCCACAGGTATCATCCTCGGCAGGCTGTGAGTTTGCCTGTTCTGTTGAGCTTGAACAGGCAGTCAGCGCCAACAGCGCCGCTAGCATCATCGTTTTGCCATAAAACTTCACGTTTGACTCCTCTAGTGGTTATCGGTTTACGATTTTCAGGCTTTGGGTGCCAGCGCGCTGGCCACGGCTAACGCCGCCTCGCGATTAGCCAACACACGCTCGACGGTATCGACGACCGCCTGAGTTTGCGGATCGATTTCGATATTGACCTTGTCGCCCAGGCGTTTTTTACCCAGCGTGGTGCGCTCCAGGGTTTCCGGGATCAAATGCACGCAGAAACGGTTATTTACCACTTCGCCAATGGTCAGGCTAATGCCGTCGATACCGATGAAACCTTTATGCAGCACATATTTCATCAAATCGATATTCGGCATGCGTAGCCAGATCTGGCGATTATTTTCCGAGGTATAAATCTTGGTGACTTCCGCCGTGCAGATAATATGCCCGGACATCAGGTGCCCACCGATCTCATCGTTAAACTTGGCCGCTCTTTCCAGGTTGACGACATCCCCCTGCTTAAGATCGCCAAGATTGGTCAGGCGCAGGGTCTCTTTGATCAGATCAAAGCTGACGCGATTGCCTGCGATCTCGGTGACGGTCAGACAGCAGCCGTTGTGGGCAACCGAGGCCCCCAATTCCAGCCCTGGCAGCAGCTCATCAGGCATTTCAACAACGTGGGTACGGAAGTTGGGTTTTTCATCAATGGCAACCAGCGGGGCGGTGCCTTGTACGATACCGGTAAACATGTTGGCCTCTTCTTTATGACTATGTACGACGCGCTGTAAGCAGTTTGCCCCAGTTACGGCAGAAAACCAAACGCCCAACGGCAAAAAAGCGGTGCTTGCCTAGTTTATATACCCGGAAGATTGCCAGTGTCGCCGGTCGGGCGACAGGATAACTATTTCGTTACAACCTTTGCTTAGCTACGACTTGCAGGTACACTATTTTGGCTAATTCCGCAGTTTTTAGTTGTTGCTGTTCGCAGCAACACTCCTTCCCTATAAATAATTAGAAAGGTGTATACGTGCAGAAGTACTTTATTGAGGCGCGTAGTTTATTGGCCCTCGCAATTCCGGTCATCATCGCGCAAATATCCCAAACCGCAATGGGCGTGGTCGATACCATCATGGCGGGTTCTTATAGCGCCACCGATATGGCCGCCGTTGCCGTCGGGACCTCTATCTGGCTGCCAACCATTCTGTTCGGCCACGGCTTGCTGCTGGCCTTGACCCCGGTGATCGCCCAGCTCAATGGCGCGGGCCGCCGCGATCGTATTGCGTATCAGGTACGTCAGGGCTTCTGGTTGGCGTCGGGGGTTTCACTCCTGATTATCGCCGTGATTTATAACAGCCATTTGGTGATCGATATGATGCACAACATCGATCCCCTGCTGGCTGAAAAAGCCATTGGTTTCCTGCATGCCATTATGTGGGGAGCACCCGGCTATCTGTTCTTCCAGGTAGTCCGTGGCCAGTGTGAAGGCTTATCCAAAACCAAGCCCGGCATGGTCATCGGCTTTTTGGGGCTGTTGATCAACATCCCGATTAACTACATTTTAATTTTCGGCAAATTTGGCATGCCGGAAATGGGCGGCGTGGGTTGCGGTGTCGCGACCGCCAGCGTGTATTGGATGATGTTCCTGATGATGCGCTGGTATACCAAACGTGCGTCGTCGCTGCGCGATATCAAGTTGGAGGAAGGCGCGCACCGTGGCCCGGACTGGCAGGCGTTAAAGCGCCTGATCGGCATTGGTCTGCCGGTGGCCCTGGCCTTGTTCTTTGAGGTGACGCTGTTTGCCGTGGTGGCCTTGCTGGTTTCACCGCTGGGTATCGTCGCGGTCGCCGGGCACCAGATCGCCCTTAACTTCAGCTCATTGATGTTTGTGCTGCCGCTGTCGCTCGGCGTGGGGGCCACCATTCGCGTTGGGCACCGTCTGGGCGAAGGCTCGGTTGAAGGTGCCCGGGTTGCCGCCTATGCGGCGATTGCCGTCGGTATCGCCATGGCCAGTTGTTCGGCGTTGTTTACCGCAGTGTTCCGTGAACCTATCGCCCTGTTGTACAACGATAACCCAGCGGTGGTGACCATGGCCTCTCATCTGATGCTGCTGGCGGCGATTTACCAGATATCCGACTCTATCCAGGTGATCGGCAGCGGTATTCTGCGGGGCTATAAAGATACCCGTGCGATTTTCTATATCACCTTTGTGTCCTATTGGGTTCTCGGTCTGCCAAGCGGCTATCTTCTAGCGCTGACGGATCACATCGTGCCCGCCATGGGGCCGAGCGGATTCTGGTTTGGCTTTATTATCGGCCTGACCTTCGCTGCCATCATGATGGTCTTGCGGATGCGTTGGCTCCAGCGCCAACCCCCAACGTTGATTTTGCAGCGTTCCACCCGTTAATCGCCTACGCCGGTTTGTCTCAGGCAAACCGGCGAGTTCCTCGCCAGTCATTGCAGAAAAAAGCGCCTGACTGCACAGAAGCTCAGCAATCGCGTGAAATACCGAATAAAATTGCGTTTTTCCCCTTGCCAGCGACCGGGTTGCTCGTTAATATTCGTCCCCGCTGTCAGCCATGACAGAGAGGAAAAAGATGCGTCTGTAGCTCAGTTGGTTAGAGCACTACCTTGACATGGTAGGGGTCGATGGTTCGAGTCCATTCAGACGCACCAAATTTCTGCAAGTAACACAATGCGTCTGTAGCTCAGTTGGTTAGAGCACTACCTTGACATGGTAGGGGTCGATGGTTCGAGTCCATTCAGACGCACCACTTCTTGTTTCGCTTCCCAGTATTCTCTCTCGCCTGACGGCAAATCATTGTAAGCAGTAATACCGGACTAGCGTCAGCCTGTCGCGTATCATCAGCGCTGTACCCTGATGGAGGTAATATGATGTCGGTTTTTAAATCTCAGCTAGCGTTCGAACTCCTCGACAATGGCCTCGCACGCCGCCAAGGGCTAATGAGCGATGGCAGTACCGCCTGGGAAGTCAAATTGACCGCAGGCACTTTTGACCAATTGCAAAAACGCCCCTACCCCCAGCAGATCCGCATCCTTTCGGGTATCTTCGAGTTTACCGTCGGCAGCGATGTGCACACGCTGATCGCCGAGGAAACGCTATTGATCCCGGCTGCTACCGTATTTGGTTGCTTCTGTCTGGATGACGGTATCCTGCTGGAAATTCAGTACAACGCGTGAATTTTTTGCCTACATAATCCGTTACAGTCAACCTATTTGCGCAACAAACCCGCCGACATACGGCCTATTTGCGCCACATTTGCTGACTTTATGCACAAACCTGCCGGCAGGTGCGGTTTTTTGTTTTGTTTCCAGCCGCATAGTCTTATAATGCGCCACGTCTTTCAGTTGAATGGTTTCAGCCTTTGATCTGCGAAAACGCAATTACAACAAATTCTCATCCTCGCATTTTGCGCAGCCTACCCGCATCCGGGCATCGGCCGAATTTTTCCACCCCATTTCGACCAAGGTCACCTATCCTTAACTATGTTTTGCATTGCCAGGTCCAACTCAAATCCCTTATCGATGGCTTAACCGTCGGTACCGTTAGTTTTATTATCCATCACAACTTGCAGAAAAAATCGTCATGAAAAAGACCAAAATTGTTTGTACCATCGGCCCAAAAACCGAATCGGAAGAAATGCTGACCAGCCTGCTGAACGCGGGCATGAACGTAATGCGCCTTAACTTTTCCCATGGCGATTATGAAGAACACGGCAACCGCATCAAGAATATGCGTGCGGTGATCGCCAAAACCGGCAAGAACGCCGGTATCCTGCTCGATACCAAAGGCCCGGAAATCCGTACCATGAAACTGGAGGGCGGCGTTGACGCAGCCCTGGTTGCTGGCCAAACCTTCACCTTCACCACCGACCAGAGCGTGATCGGCAACAAAGAACGCGTTGCGGTGACCTATCCTGGCTTTGCTGCCGACCTGAAAATTGGCAATACCGTGCTGGTGGACGATGGTCTGATCGGTATGGAAGTGACTGCAGTTACCGAAAGCGAAGTGATCTGTAAAGTTCTCAACAGCGGCGACCTGGGCGAAAACAAAGGCGTTAACCTGCCGGGCGTTTCCATTCAGCTGCCAGCGCTGGCCGAAAAAGACAAGCGTGACCTGATCTTTGGTTGTGAGCAAGGCGTAGACTTCGTTGCGGCTTCCTTTATCCGTAAGCGTTCCGACGTGCTGGAAATCCGTGAGCACCTGAAAGCCCACGGCGGCGAAAACATTCAGATCATCTCCAAGATCGAAAACCAGGAAGGCCTGAACAACTTCGACGAGATCCTCGAAGCGTCTGACGGCATCATGGTTGCTCGTGGCGACCTGGGCGTTGAAATCCCGGTAGAAGAAGTGATCTTCGCGCAGAAGATGATGATCGAGAAATGTAACCGCGCACGTAAAGTGGTTATCACCGCGACCCAGATGCTGGATTCAATGATCAAGAACCCGCGCCCTACTCGTGCGGAAGCCGGTGACGTTGCCAACGCCATCCTGGATGGTACCGATGCGGTCATGCTGTCTGGTGAAAGCGCCAAGGGTAAATACCCGCTGGAAGCCGTGACCATCATGGCAACCATCTGCGAGCGTACCGATCGCGTGATGCCAAGCCGTATCGACACCCTGAACGACAACCGTAAACTGCGTATCACCGAAGCAGTGTGCCGTGGTGCGGTAGAAACTGCCGAGAAACTGGATGCGCCACTGATCGTCGTCGCCACCAGCGGCGGCAAGTCAGCCAAATCCGTGCGTAAATACTTCCCTAACGCCGTGATCCTGGCACTGACTACCAATGAAGTGACTGCACGTCAGCTGATCCTGAGCAAAGGTATTACCACTCAGATGGTCAAGGAAATTGCCTCTACCGACGACTTCTACCGCATTGGTAAAGAAGTGGCTTTGGCGAGCGGCCTGGCACAAAAAGGCGACGTTGTGGTGATGGTTTCTGGTGCTCTGGTACCAAGCGGCACCACCAATACTGCTTCGGTTCACGTGCTGTAATAATAAACGTGACAAGAAATCCGTGAACAAAACGCCGCCTAGCGGCGTTTTTTTTATCTGCCTTACTGCACTTTCAGAAAAACGCAACTATTAAATCGCTTTATTTTGCTCATTTCAATTGAGAGTTGTCCCATAGAATCCGGCTGTTTTCCCTCGATTTTTTAACGATTTTGTAAAACAAGATGCAAGTTTGAGCGAACGATCAAAATAAAGCACCCTAATACAAAAAATTTATTCTCTTTCGAAAAAAGTTTGTGTAATACTTGTAACGCTACATGGAGATTAACTCAATCTAGAGGGTGTTATAATGAATCGTACTAAACTGGTACTGGGCGCGGTAATCCTGGCTTCTACTATGCTGGCTGGTTGCTCAAGCAATGCTAAAATCGATCAACTGTCTTCTGACGTTCAGACTCTGAACGCTAAAGTTGATCAGCTGAGCAACGACGTGAACGCAATCCGTTCAGACGTTCAAGCAGCTAAAGACGAAGCAGCGCGCGCTAACCAGCGTCTGGACAACCAAGCACACGCTTACAAAAAGTAAGTTCGCTTCGGTTATTGAAAACGGTGCACATTGTGCACCGTTTTTTTTTGCCTCTGATTTGCCCTCCCGCTTGCGGACAAAAAAAAGCCCGGCTCTACGCCAGGCTCAGATTGATGGCACTATAACCAAACAGCGCCCTTCTTCAACACCAGAACTCAGTTCACCGAACTAATCGGGGCTCCAGTCTCGCCAGTAGTGCCAGCAGCCTGTTCCTGAGGCGCTGTAGGCGTCACAGAGACCGCGGAAGGGTCTTGCCCTATACTGACCAGCACTGGCATGCCAGAACGCCGTACGATGGCGCTGTCGAGCATTGCCTTGTCGGTCTGCTCATCAGCAGCAAATGCTTTCTGATTTTTGGAAAGTGCGATCGGCATGGTCTGTGGATCGTCACTGGCCACTCTCGACAATGGTTGATGCACTTCGACATAGCGTTTGCCATCTGGCTCAACGGCGACTTTTATCGGTTCATTGACGATTTGCACTCGGGTGCCTTGAGGCACCTGGTTGAACAGCGCTTCGATATCGTCCGGGCGCAGGCGGATACAGCCTGAACTGACGCGCATGCCGATACCAAAGTTGGCATTGGTGCCGTGGATCAGGTATTCCCCATGCCCCATAGCCAGACGCATGGCAAACAGACCCATTGGATTCTCAGGCCCAGCCGGAACCACCGCAGGCAGTGTCACGCCCTGTGACTGGTAACGCTTGCGAATGTTGGTGGTTGGCGTCCAGGTCGGGTTTGGGATCTTCTGGCTGACCGAGGTTACTTTCAGCGGCGTGTTCATGCCGGTCTGGCCGATACCGATGGGATAGACGATCACCTTGTCTTCCCCTTTCGGGTAATAGTACAAGCGCAGTTCCGCCAGGTTGACCACAATCCCTTCGCGTGGCGTATCCGGCAGCAGCATCTGCGTCGGGATCGTCAACGCCGAGCCCGGTGTAGGCAAATAGGGATCGGTGCCTGGGTTGGCTTCCAGCATGCCCAACAGACCAATCTTGTAATCAGCCGCAATGGCTTCCAGCGAACGGCCATCGTTTGGCACGGTATAAATAGTATTTTCACCAATCAGACGACTGCCCGGCGGCGGCAATGGGTATTCGTTGGCACTGGCGGCCTGGGTGCCGGTCAGTACGGTGGCGAATAACACGCCCATTAGAGTCAACGCACGTTTCATTCTCATCCCTATTGTTATTACGGTTCATGGCAAGGCTAACGGTCGCTTGCCGGCAGGTAAATAAGACAAATGCTCGTTCGATATTAGCAAGAACCCGTTCAAAGGCAATTAATTGTCAAAAATCAACATGTTATAACGTAATTAATCACCTCAATTGTCAAGACATCGTCAACGAGTAACTCACTGAAATAATTATTATTTATGATGAAATGAGCCAGTTTGGCTGAGATTGTAAAGGCTCATTGACATAGCGTGTCGTCAATAAGCCTTGGGGTGTGCGGTCAGACGAGCTGGGCCGCTTTACTGCGAATAGCGCGGATCATCGCTTCCAAACCCTGGGAGCGAGAAGGTGTCAGATGTTGGCTCAAAGCCAGTTCGCTGAAGAAGGGACGCACATCCAGATCGAGGATTTGCTGCGGCGTGAGCTGGTGATAGACGATAAATACCACCGCCAGCAGCCCCTTGACGATGGCGGCATCGCTATCACCGTGAAACTCGACCTGCCCCTGCGCGTCCTTGTTCATCACGATCCAGACCTGACTTTGGCAGCCGGAAATCAGATTGGCTGCCTGGCGTTCACTGTCATCCAGCGCAGGCAATTGGCTACCCAGTTCGATCACGTACAGGTACTTCTCTTCCCAGTTCAGACAACGGGAAAAGTTACGTACCAGTTTATCTTTGTCCGGCAAATGCGCCATGTGGCTCCCTTGAATAATTAGCCTAACAAGCGGTGAATACGCTGCAAACCAGCCACCAGCCGATCCACTTCCTGACGGCTATTGTACAATGCCAGCGAAGCGCGGCACATACTTGGCACCCGGTAGAAATCCATCAGTGGCATGGCGCAGTGGTGCCCGGTGCGAATGGCAATCCCGTATTGATCCAGGAAGCTGCCCACGTCGTAGGCATGATGTTCACCCAGGTTGAAGGCAATCACGCCGGCACGCTGCGCCGGGCCATAAATCTTCAGCGTTGGCACCTGTTGTAACGCATCCAGGGCGTAACGCATTAAAGACTGTTCATAGTCGTGGATGTTTTCCAGCCCCAGAGCCTCGACATAGTCGATTGCGGCCCCCAGCCCCATCATGCCAGCCGTATTCGGCGAACCGGCCTCAAAACGCCATGGAGGCGCAGCAAAGGTGGTCCCTTGCGTCAGGCTGACCCGTTGGATCATCGCACCACCGCCTTCCCACGGCGGCATCTGCTCCAGCAATGCCTGCTTACCGTACAGAATGCCAATCCCGCTCGGCCCATAGAGCTTGTGGCCGGAGAATACATAGAAATCACAGTCCAGCGCCTGGACATCGATACGCTGGTGCATCACCGCCTGAACGCCATCAACCAGCACCTTCAGACCCGCCGCTTTGGCCACGGGAATGATTTCATGCAGTGGGTTAACGGTTCCCAGCACGTTCGATACCTGGGTAATGGCCAACAGTTTGGTAGAGGCATCGATCAAACCCGGCAATTGCGCCAGATCCAGGGAGCCATCAGGCTGCAACGGCCAGATCCGCAACTTGATACCACGCTCCTGCGCCAGCATTTGCCAGGGGACAATATTGGCGTGGTGCTCCATCTCGGTGATGATGATGCTATCACCCGCCGTCAGGAGATGACGGCCAAAGCTGTTTGCCACCAGATTGATGCCTTCGGTGGTGCCTTTGACGAACACAATTTCTTCCGCCGAGCCCGCGTTGATAAAACGCGCCACCTGCTCACGCACGGCTTCCATCTGCTGTGTGGCTTCAGCGCTCAACGTGTGAATACCACGATGCACTGCGGCATAACCGTGGCGATAAAAATCCAGCTCGCGGTCAATCACACTCTGCGGTTTCTGTGCGCTGGCGGCGCTGTCCAGGTAAGCCAGCGGCTGCCCGTTGACCTCCCGACTCAGCAGGGGAAAATCGCTACGCACCCGTTCCAGGGGATAACTCATGCGGCCTCCCGAGGTAAACGATCGGCAATTCGTGCCAGCACCAGTTGCCGAATGACCGGGTCGACAATGCCCTCTGTGAGTTCGGCGGCAAAGGCAAAGATGATCATCTGCTGGGCCGCGTGCTTGCCGATACCACGCGATTGCAGGTAGAACAGCTGTTCTTCGTCAATCCTGCCCACGGTGGCGCCGTGGCTGCATTTGACATCATCGGCATAGATTTCCAGTTGCGGTTTGGTGTCAACCTCCGCCACCTTGCCCAACAGCAGGTTGTGGTTGTTCATCTGGCCGTCGGTTTTGATCGCGTGCTGCGCGACCTTGATCATGCCGTTAAACACCGCCTTGGCCCGATCGCTGACCACCGTTTTGTGCAGTTGGCGGCTTTCGCAATAGCCCTTGTTGTGCTCCAGATAGGTACGGGTGTCGCACACCTCTTTACCTACCGGCAGCACCAGGCTGTTGATCACCAGATTACTCCCCTCGCCGTTTAACTGTGCGCTGGTGTGGTGGCGTGTCAGCCCGGCTCCCAGCAGGAAGCTGTCGCTTTTCACCCGTGCATCGCGGCCAATCAACAGGTCGTTATGGGCAAAGTGATAGCTGGCCTGGCTCTCAAACGCCAGTTTGCAGTGATGCAACTCGGCATTATCACCCACCGTTGCGGTCAGACGCGCACCGGTAAAATGGGCCGCAGAGCTGACGCTGACATAATGTTCGATGACCGACGCCCGCGCACCGCCGCCAATCTCCAGATGGTGCCGGTGATGCAGCGTATTGACTTCGCCGGGCAGATCGCGGCCACTGCTGATATGCAGCAGGTAGAGTGGCTTGTCTGGATTTTTGCCGGCGGCCAGGCGGATAATGCTGGTTTCTTGCGCCAGGCTTTCGCTCAGATGCAGGAAAATCTCTGGCTGGATCGGCTCCGGCAGCGTTTGTGGCGCAACATAGGCGATCCTCTCCAGGCGGTATTCACCCAGATCCTCGTCACTCAATTGCGGGCACAGGCGCCCATCGACAAACACCAGACGGTACGCATCGATCTTCAATGCCAGTTGATCACGCTGTGCCGCGCTGAACACTGAGTCCGCCGGGGCCAGGAACTGTTGCTCCAGCAAGCCTTCCAGCGGGGTGTATTTCCAGTTTTCATGCTTGCGGGTCGGCCAGCCTTGGCGCAAAGCCTGCTGCCAGTGGGCTAGCGCATGTGCAGAGCGCTCGCCACCACGGGCTTCGAACAGGCTGTACATCTGCTGTAGCGCCAATGAATTACTGTTGGTCGGAAAGCCAGCCATAGCCCTGCTCCTCCAACTGTTTCACCAATGAAAAATCACCGGACTTCACGATGCGCCCCTGGGACAGCACGTGGACGTAATCCGGTTTGATATAATCGAGAATACGCTGATAGTGAGTGACGATAATAAACGCACGCTTGCCGTCACGCAGCGAGTTGACGCCGTTGGCCACAATCTTCAGGGCATCGATATCCAACCCGGAGTCGGTTTCATCCAGAATGCACAGCTCCGGCTCCAGCGCGGCCATTTGCAGGATGTCGTTGCGCTTCTTCTCACCGCCGGAAAAACCAACGTTGACCGAACGAGTCAACAAATCCGCTGGCATATTCAACAGCTCAATTTTCTGTTCGATAAAATCGGCAAAATCAAAACGATCCAGCGCCTCTTGCCCACGGTATTTACGCACCGCGTTCACCGAGGCTTGCAGGAAGAAATGGTTGCTGACGCCGGGGATCTCCACCGGATACTGGAACGCCAGGAATACGCCCTCACCGGCCCGATCTTCCGGCGCCAACTCCAGCAGATCTTTGCCTTTAAACGTCACTTCGCCTGCGGTAACTTCGTATTCTTCCCGGCCAGCCAGCGTGGCAGAAAGCGTGCTTTTGCCGGAGCCGTTTGGCCCCATGATGGCGTGCACCTCACCCGGTTTGATCTCCAGGCTCAGCCCCTTGAGGATCTCATTACCTTCGGCGCTGACTTGCAAATTCTTGATACTTAACATGCTGTGTCCTCAGACTGCGCGATTGCGCGATAAATGCGAGTGCTTAACCGACGCTGTGTTCCAGGCTGATAGCCAGTAACTTCTGTGCCTCCACGGCAAATTCCAGCGGCAATTCGGAGAACACGTCCTTACAGAAACCATTGACGATCATCGAGATGGCATCATCTTCACTGATCCCCCGTTGCAGGCAGTAGAACAGCTGGTCGTCACCAATCTTCGACGTGGTGGCTTCGTGTTCAAGCTGGGCGCTGTTATTGCGCGTTTCCACATAAGGGAAGGTATGAGCCCCGCTGTTCGGTCCGATCAGCATCGAATCGCACTGGGTAAAGTTACGGGCGTTTTCCGCCCCAGGCAGGATCTTCACCAATCCGCGATAGGTATTCTGGCTGTGCCCGGCGGAGATCCCTTTGGCAATAATGGTCGATTTGGTGTTTTTACCAATATGGATCATCTTGGTGCCGGTATCCGCCTGCTGGTAACCGCTGGTCAGCGCCACCGAGAAGAACTCACCGATCGAGTTGTCGCCCTGCAAGATCACGCTAGGGTATTTCCAGGTGATCGCCGAGCCGGTTTCCGACTGAGTCCAGGACATTTTTGAACCCGCCCCTTCGCACAACGCGCGCTTGGTAACGAAGTTAAGAATACCGCCCTTGCTTTCGCCGCCACCGGAGAACCAGTTTTGCACCGTGGAATACTTCACTTCGGCGTCTTTATGCAGGATCACTTCCACCACCGCAGCGTGCAACTGATAGCTGTCGCGTACCGGCGCCGAGCAACCTTCGATGTAGCTGACGTAGCTGCCTTCATCGGCAATCAGGATGGTACGTTCAAACTGACCGGTTTTCGCAGCGTTGATGCGAAAATAGGTGGAAAGCTCCATCGGGCAGCGCACGCCCTTTGGCACGTAGACAAAAGTGCCATCGGAAGCCACCGCTGCATTGAGCGCGGCAAAGAAGTTGTCGTTGTGCGGCACCACGCGGCCAAGATACTTGCGCACCAGATCCGGATGTTCGTGAATGGCCTCACCGAACGAGCAGAAGATCACCCCGCTTTCCGCCAGCTTTTCACGATAGGTGGTGGCGACGGAAACCGAGTCGAAAATGGCGTCCACCGCCACCTCGCTACCCTCACGCACCGGAACGCCCAGTTGATTGAACGCCAGTTCAACCTCGCTGGTCAGATAGCCATTTTCCGTGCTGGCACCAGGCTGCTGTTCCGCCCCTGGCTGAGAACCACAGGCGTCATCACAGCTGCCGCAGGACGGCGCCGAATAATAGCTGTAATCCTGATAGTTCAATTTGTCATAGTTGGCTTTCAGCCAGTGTGGCTCTTCCATTTGCAGCCAGGCACGATAAGCCTCCAGGCGGAATTCCAGCATCCACTCGGGTTCGTTACGCTTGGCCGAGATGGCGCGAACCACCTCTTCGTTGATGCCTTTGGCCAACTCATCGGTGGCCAGTTGGGTAAAGAATCCTTCCTTGTAGCGACCTTCGCTGACCCAAGCCGGTACATCATTCGCTGTTTCTACGTTGCTTCGTGTCATTTTGGTATCGCTTAAACGCCAAAGCTCTCACCGCACCCGCAGGCGTTCTGAGCTTTAGGGTTGTTAAATTTGAACATCTGATTCAGCCCTTCCCGAACAAAATCTACCGTGGTGCCATCGATAAACGGCATCGCCTTCAGCGGCACGAACAGTTTTGCCCCGTCGCGCTCGAACAACAGATCGTCGCTGGCAGGTTCGCGGGTCAAATCCAGTACGTAGGCAAAGCCCGCACAGCCGGATTGTTTAACCCCGAGTTGCAGCCCTTTAACCTCAGCATCCTGCTGCATGAGTCTGATTATCTGCTTCACCGCGCTGTCGCTCAGCGCGATGCCTTGCCAGACGTTATCTGCCAAGGAAAAAGTACCAACATCTTCCGTATGCATATGGCCTACCTCACATTCGTGTTTTACCACAGCCGAACTGGCTTACCGCCTATGTTAGTGATAATGATTATCACTTCAACCGTTTGTTTTGCGGGGGTATTTGTCAAACGCCCGGATTGGCGTTCGGCAACACGATAAACCGCTGGCATATCCAGACCAAACAGCAAGCAGGATAATTTTCATCCACCTGAATTTGCTGTAATTAATCACATTCCGTCGACCTTATCCCGCGACCCTCGCAAGGTTATAGCGATAGATAACACGACGATTTTAAACATTCATAGAAAATACCTATTTCTGCATCTTGTCTGTCTGAAAAATGCCTTTCCCTGCTTTAAGTCTAGTCGTTCGCGTGTTTTTAGCCTGTGACACTCAAATCACCCACAACAGAAAAAAATCGGCGGGGAGCATTGATCATCGCCACAGCAGCAAATATGATAATGATTATCATTAGCTTTAATTCGGCGTGGACCTATGGCTATCTCGATAAATGCGTGGCTGCTGGGCAAGATTGATGAGTACAAGTTCAACATCCGTGATGTCACGGTGGATTTCTATATGGCGGAAGCGGCGCTGCAGCGGCCGGAATGCCATATCAATCACCTGAAGCGTTACAACGCCGTCAGCCTTGGTATGGCGAATTTATGCCTGGAAAACGGCGATGACGAAAGCTATCTGCATGCGTTGAGCAAACTGCACAATAGGCTGATTATCGAGATCAACAATCCCCAGCGTTGCCAGTTGTTCCGCGTGCAGAGCTATCATTTTGCCCGGCATACGCTGACGCTGATTTGCCAGAAATATTCGATGGAGGGCGGCTGGGACAAAGCCACCGCTTTTCAGAAAGATTTTGTAAAACGGGTACCGTTCCAGCTATGAAACCGACCCATCTCCCACAGGGAGAGGGGTCCGAATGTGCCACCCTCGGGCGCAGCATGCGGCTCCCCTACACACTACCTCGACTCCGCACAGAGGGTTGGGGTGCGGGGAAACAACGAGCACATTCCCCCTCGCACGCCCTTACTCCAATACTGCGGTAGTCAGCCGGGAGGTACAGCACAGGCGATCGCGATCGTCGAAGATTTCGATCTGCCAGACCTGATTGCGGCGGCCAGCGTGCAACGCACGGCAAACACCGCGCACCTGCCCTTTAAAGACCGCGCGCAGGTGGTTGGCGTTAATCTCCAACCCCACCACCTTTTGCTCCCCTTCGGTACACAGATAACCGGCCATCGAGCCCATCGACTCGGCAAGCACCACCGAAGCACCGCCGTGCAACAGGCCAAACGGCTGAGTGGTGCGGTTATCAACCGGCATCACCGCCTCTAAATAGTCATCTTCCAGCCGGGTAAATTGAATGCCCACATGGGCCACCATACATCCTTCGCCGCTTTGGTTGAGTTGTTCCAGCGTTGTTTCACGTTTCCACAGCTTCACGCAATCATCTCCAGAAGTGCCTGTAACGGGTGCCGCACGCCATTGCCTTCAATGCGCTTGACCTGGCTGCGGCAAGAATAACCGGTCGCCAGACAGCGTTGCCTTGGCAAACGTTGTAGCGCCTGATGCCATGATAACTCATAAATCCCCAGGGAATTTTGCAGATTCTTGGCTTCATGGCCGTAAGTGCCCGCCATACCGCAGCAACCCACGCTGACGTTTTCCAACTTGGCACCAAAACGGGCAAAGATCGAAGTCCACTGCTGGGTACTGACCGGTAATGCGGTCGTTTCGGTGCAGTGACCAAACAGATACCAGGCTTCCCCGGTGGCGGGCTGTTCCGCACGTTCGGCCAGCAGTTTCTGCAACCATTCGTGAACCAGTTGCACCTGGAAATCACCCCGATCGGCTCCAAGGATTTCTTGATACTCGTCGCGATAGCACAGCACCAGAGCCGGATCGACACCCACCATCGGCATCCCAAGCTTGGCAACCCGATTGAGGAAGTCTGCGGTCTTGCGCGCCGTTTTGGCAAAGCGCGTCAGGAAACCTTTGATATGTTGCGCCTTGCCGTTCGGTGAGAACGGCAGCAATACCGGTTTGTAGCCCAGTTTTTCCACCAGCCGGACAAAGTCTGCCACTACCTGGGCATCGTAATAGCTGGTAAACGGATCCTGCACCACCAGCACATGCTGTTCGCGCTGGCTATCGCTCAATGCCTCCAACTGCTCCAGTGTCATGCTAAACGCGCTATGGCCAGAAAGCTGCTGGCGTAACGTCGGGCTGGAAAGCAGCGGCAAATCCACCATGCCGATGCTGCTGCGGCTCAGTTCCCGCACCCAAGGCTGCTTGAAGAAGAAGTTGAACACCTTGGGCGCTTTGGCCATCAGCGGGGTGTAGCTCTCAACGCCAGCGACCATGTAGTCACGCAACGGACGCAGGTAGCGGGTGTGATATAGCTGCAAGAAGCGCGAACGGAAGCCCGGCACGTCGATCTTGATCGGACACTGGGTAGAGCAGGCCTTACAGGCCAGGCAGCCAGACATGGCTTCCTTGACCTCATGGGAGAAGTCATATTCCCCCTTGCCAGCGTGCCAGCTATTACGGGTTTTCTCGACCAGGGTGCGGAAGCTGAGGCGCTGCTGTGGCAACTGCTGTTCCAGCGCGACGGGATCGACGCCCTGCTCTGCCAGCAACCGTAACCATTCGCGCACCAGTGCCGCACGGCCTTTAGGTGAGTGGATCCGATTGGCGGTGATCTTCATCGACGGACACATCGGACTGTGCACATCAAAGTTGAAGCAGAGTCCGTTGCCGTTACACTCCATCGCGCCACGGAACGAGGTGCGGACATCGATCGGAATGCGACGATCCAGCGTGCCGCGTTTCACCGCATCAACCTTCATCATCACGGCGTCAACACCCAGCGGCGGACAGATCTTCCCAGGGTTCAGGCGATTGAGTGGATCAAACGCGGCCTTGATGCGACGCAGTTCTTCATACAGTTCCTCACCGAAGAACGCCGGACTATATTCCGCCCGGAAGCCTTTACCGTGTTCGCCCCACAGCAGGCCACCGTATTTCGCAGTTAACGCCACCACCTGGTCAGAGATTTGCTTCATTAGCACTTCTTGCTGTGGATCGCACATATCCAGTGCCGGACGTACGTGCAACACCCCGGCATCCACGTGGCCAAACATGCCGTAGCTCAGGTTATGGCTATCTAACAGTTGGCGGAACTCGGTAATGTAATCGGCCAGGTGCTGCGGCGGTACGCAGGTATCTTCGGCAAACGGAATGGGCTTGGCCTGCCCTTTGGCGTTACCCAGTAAGCCAACCGCCTTTTTACGCATGTTGTAGATGCGCTCAATGCCGGTCAGGTCGCCACAAATCTGATAGCCGATCACCCCAGACTGCTGCTCGGAAATCAGGTCGTCCAGCCGTTCGCACAGCGCTTCCATCTGGCCATCGATCAGCTCTTTGTCGTCACCGGCAAACTCAACGATGTTCAGCCCGAGCATCTCTTTATCCGGCACGTTTGTGATCAGTTCGCTGACCGAGTGCCAGACGATATCTTCACGGGCCAGATTCAGCACCTTGGAGTCGATGGTTTCCACCGACAGCGCCTTGGCTTCCACCATAAAAGGGGCATTACGCAGGGCTGAATCGAAAGAGTCGTATTTTACGTTAACCAGCCGCCGTACCTTCGGCAACGGCGTGATATCCAGCCGCGCTTCGGTGATAAAGGCCAAGGTCCCTTCGGCACCGGTAAGAATGCGCGTCAGATCGAAGGATTGCAGATCGTCGCTCAGTACATGGCGCAGATCGTAGCCAGTCAGGAAGCGGTTCAGCTTGGGGAATTTTTCCAGGATCAGCGCCCGCTGTTCGCGGCAACGGTTCAGCACCGTGTGGTAGATGCGCCCTTCCGGGGTATCTTCCTGAGCAATCGTTTCCGCCAGCGGCGTCGGCATGGCACGGGTGTCGATCATCTCGCCCCCCAGCAATACCGCCCGCAGCCCCAGCACATGGTCTGAGGTTTTGCCATACACCAGCGAACCCTGGCCAGACGCGTCGGTATTGATCATGCCGCCCAGAGTAGCCCGGTTACTGGTGGAAAGCTCAGGAGCAAAGAAATAGCCGAACGGCCGCAAATACTGGTTGAGCTGGTCTTTAATGACCCCGGCTTCTACCCGTACCCAGCCCTGCTCGACGTTGATGTCCAGAATGCGGTTCATGTAGCGCGACATATCAACCACAATGCCGGTGTTCAGTGCCTGCCCGTTGGTGCCGGTGCCGCCACCTCGCGGGCTGAAGGTCAACGCTTTGAAGCGTTCTTCATCGGCCAGCCGGGCGATTAGCGCCACGTCGGCGGTTGAACGAGGAAATACCACCGCATCAGGCAACAGTTGGTAGATGCTGTTGTCCGTCGCCATCGTCAACCGATCGGCATAGCTAGTGGCGGTGTCACCGTTGAATCCGCTCTGTTTCAGCGCGGCCAAAAAGTCCAGCACCCGTTGAACGAGGCCGGGTGCCTGAGAAATTTGTGGGATCATTCGCTTGTTGAACTCTGTCTGCTCTAGATTGCTTAATCGGGCCCGGAACTGACCCTCCCCTGTTTTTTTATTATCATGATAGCGATCAGGGGCGTAAGCCAAACCTGCGCTATCTACCTCATAATGGCGGGTGTTTTGCCGCTTGTACATCCTGCAATTAGCATTATTTGGCGGGGAAAATGATAGCGCAGCCGTTAGCTGCGCTTTGGGGAAAGGAAAGTCTGGCGGTTACTCCACCGTGCTGAGTGCTGCTGCCACCTGTTTGAAACGCTCAAATCGTTGGCGCAATACGCGGTGTTTCGCGGCATCTGGCTCAAGGCGGACGATCGGTGCCTGGCTGGCCTCAATGGCGCTGCTGAACCCGCTAAACTCACCGGCCCCCACCGAGGCACACAGCGCTGCGGCCCGACAGCCAGACTGGCGCACGTCGACAATCTCCAACGGCAGATTGCTGGCATCACAATACATCTGCATCCATACCCGTGAATGGGTTGGCCCACCGGTGAAGCGGATGCTGTCAGTCCCGGCACTGAGTGCCAGAATGCGATCCTGATGCAGCAGATGCGAGAACACGATCCCCTGGTAGATGGCATACACCATATCTTCCACACCATGATGGCCGCACAACCCAAGGAAACCACCGTGCAGATTGGCCTTGAAGTTGGAGCCGTACAGCCAAGGGAAAAACAGAATATCCTCCGACTTCTGATAACCCTGTTCCGCCCACTGGTTCAAGGTGGCGTAGCTGTCCGGCAGGTTGGGGAGAAACTGCTGCACAAACCAGGCGAGGTTGCCGGCCGAGGTCGGGCTGCCTTCATGGACAAAATAGGTGCCGGGAATGCTGTATTTACCCCAGACGTAAGGATACTCCGCCGGCATGATGCGATCGAAAACCCGGGTAGCGATGGACCAGGTTCCGGCCACCGCGCTGAGTTGACTGGCATCCTGCACCCCGGAGGTCAAGGCTGCCCCTACCACGTCGAACATACCGCCAAATACCGGCGTCCCCGCTTTCAGGCCACTGAGCTGCGCAGCTGCGGTCGTGACATAACCCGCACAATCGGCTGAACCGATGATTTCTGCCGTTTTCTCCGCCACTTCTTCAATATCAAAGATCGACAACAATGCCGGATCGATCGCGCCCTGCTGTTGGTTAAACAGGTTGCTGCCGGAAATATTGGTTTCTTCACTGGTGAAGACACCGGTCAGGCAATAGCGGATATAGTCATGCACCATCAGCACATAGCCGGTTTGCGCGTAGCTTTCCGGCTCGTGATCTTTCAGCCAGCGTAGCAACGCCGCAGGATGCGATGGCCATAGCTGTTGCAGGCTGTAGCCATAGGCTTGACGATCTTTGCCCTCTTGCTGCCAACGGCTGACCAAGGCTTGCGCACGTGAATCCGATGACACAATGCCCTGACGTACTGCCCGGCCCTGTTTATCCACCAGATAAAGCCCTTTGCCATGCGCCGAGAAGCTCACCCCTTTGATTTGCCCGGCATCTATTTCGCCTGCGGCCAACGCCTGGCGGATCACCTGACAGGTGGCTTCCCACAGCCCGGCCATATCCCTTTCGCAAAACCCACGCTGCGGGCTTAGCAACGGCAACGCCTGCTCGGTGACCACCAGCTCCTGCCCTTCGGGGCTATAGATACCAGCTTTAGTGACGGTGCCGCCCAGGTCGATCCCTAGATAATAGTGGCTCATCACGCTACCTCCCCCGGGATGGTCATGGATGAACGCTCATCCTGCCAGCCAGCAACACGCATCTGCTCTTCGATCCACTGACGCGCGTGGATAATATCCAACAAGGGCTGCGGCGACTTTTCGGTCCACATCTCGATCAGGAAAGTGCCACGATAGTTGAGCCGTTGCAGGGTTTTAAACAGCCCGACAAAGTCCACGCATCCGTCACCAAAAGGCACATCGCGGAACTGCCCCGGCGCCTCTGCCGTAACCGGGTAAGTATCTTTCAGGTGGATCGCCGCAATCTGATCGATGCCGCAACTCAGCTCGCGGTCCACATCATTGCCCCAGGCGGTCAGGTTGCCGATATCCGGATAAACGGTAAACCACGGCGAATTGATTTTTTCCGCCAGCACTTTCCACTTGCTGATGGCGTTGATAAACGGCGTATCCATAATCTCTACCGCGCACATCACCTGCGCCCCGGCCGCCTGCGCCACGGCCCAGGCCAGCGAAGCTTCGAAGCGCGCTATCGTTTCGCTGTCCTGCGGTTCGTAATAGACATCGTAGCCGGCCAGTTGAATGGTACGGATACCCAGGTCCTGCGCCAGTTTGATTGCCTTGACCATGATCGCCCTGGCACGGTCACGTGTAGCGCTATCGCGGCTACCAAACGGGAAGCGCCGGTGCGCCGAGAGGCACAGCGTCGGGATGCGGATGCCGGTCTGCTGCATGGCCTGAAGAATGGCCATGCGTTCTTGCGCACTCCAGTCCAGACGAGCCAGACGCTCATCACTTTCATCAATCGACATTTCGACAAAATCAAAACCACAGGCTTTGGCTAGCGCCAGCTTTTCCAACCAACTGGTTTGCTTCGGCAACGCTTTCTCATAAATACCTAACGGATGACTACGCATTATTTCTCCTCACCGGTGGCCAGCGAACGTTGCAGCTTGGCCCGATTACGATCCATGGCACGGCGTGCCTGCCATTTGTCCTTGAAGGTTCTGAAAGCCAGCGCGCAGATCAGGGTGATGCCCCAGACCGCCAGATTGACGTGCAGGCTGACGCCCAGCAGGCTCAGGCCGGTAGCGATCACCTGTAACACCAGCAGCGCACAAAACACATGGCTGACCTTGCCAACGCCGCCAAACGGGTTGGTGCCCCCCAACACAATCGCCAACACGGTCAACAGCAGGTAAGAATCGCCATACCCCATGCGTGCCGAGTTAAAACGCGCCATCATGATTAAACCGGCCAGCACGCACAGCAGGCTGGAAATGCTATAGATGGCCAGCATCACCCGATCGGTACGAATGCCGCTAAACCAGGTGGCGTTGATGTTGCTGCCGCACATGTAGATGGATTTGCCCAGCCGGGTTTTCCCCAGCAACAGCGCCAACGCCACCGATGCCACAATGAAAATCAGCATCGGTACCGGCACGCCCCAGACCACTTCCGCCCCTATACTGCGCACCAGCGGCGGCATGCCGCTCAACGCCGCCCCTTTGGTCAGGTAGACGCCGATCCCGCTGATGATCGTCATGCTTCCCAGAGTCACCAGAATGGGGTGAGCACCAATACGGGAGATCATCAGCCCAGTCAGGCATCCAATGATCACGGCGATCAGCGCAGCGCCCAGTAAAGCGAGCACCAGCCACATCAGTTGCACCGCCGTACTGGCTTCCGGTGGCACAAAACTGATCAGCAGCCAGGCCATAAACAGGCTGGTCAGGTTGGCGGTACCGATGATCGACAGGTTCAACCCGCCGCTCAGCATCGGCACGAACATGGCAAAGGTCAGTAACCCCAGCTCCGGCAGTTGAAACGCAATACTCAGAAAAGTGTTCTCGGTAAAAAAGCGCCCTGGCATCAACAGCGTAAACGCCAAGGTCGCCAGACAGCAGATCCCCAGCAGGCCGGACACCGCACCATCAACAGCAAATAAACGGTTGTTTTTCATCCCTTTGGCCCCTGTCAGACGAAACCGACATCGGTTTCTTTGCGTTTCTTATAATGCGTGACGCATATCGCCGCCACGATCACCATGCCAATCACGATATTGACGAAATAGCTGGATACGCCAATCAGGTTCAGGCCGTTTTTCAGGATGCCGATCAGGAACACCCCCATCAGCGTCCCGATCACCGTTCCGCGCCCGCCGGACAGGCTGGCACCGCCAAGCACCGCTGCGGCCAACACATCCAGTTCGCCTCCCACCAGTGCGCTAGGCACCACTTCGCTCATCCGATACACCTGCAACATGCCGCCAATCGCCGCGGTGGCACCGAGATAGCCATAGGCAAACAGATACACCAGCACCACACGGATACCGATGCGCCGGGCCGATTCAGGGCTGCCGCCCACCGCGTACAGTTGGCGGCCGATATGGGTTTTCGTCAGCAACAACAGGGTTAGCAGTGCGATAGCCAGCATCACCACCAGCGGTAAACCGATCTGATAGCTTTCGCCGCCAAAGCTGAAAGGCAGGACGGATCGCTGGGCAATCCACCAGTCTGGCAGGTCATAAATGCTCTGACCGCCGGTAACCCACATCAGCAGGCCAAACAGCAGCGACTGCATACTGATGGTGATAATGATCGAGACGATATTCAGCGAGTAGATCAAGATGGCGTTGACCATACCCAGCGTCATGCCAATCGCTACCGCGCTCAGCAGGCACCAGACCGGGTTGGTCACTAAATCGTGCATCAGCAGCGAAGCCACCGCGTACTGCACTACCGAGGCTACCGCCGCAAAGGAAATATCAATTCCGCCGGTGACCAGCACCACAAACAAACCGAGCGCAAAAATGCCGGTAACCGCGTAGCTTTCACTTAAATCCAGCAGATTTTGCAACGAGAGAAATTCGCTGCTGAGCAGAGAAAACAGCACCAGCATGATGGCGATCACCCAGCCCAACCATCCCTCGACAGAACTCGGCTTAAGCCAGTTTACATTAACCATTAATCGCCTCCGCAAGCTGTTGCTCACTCATCTGGCCGGGGATCAGTTCATTGACGATCCGCCCCTGCGACATGTGCAAAATGCGGTCGCAGTTGTAGTAAACCTCGGGAACTTCGTCGGATATCAGCAGCACCGCGATACCTACGCCGGACAGGCGATGGATCAGTTTGTAGATACTGTCTTTGGCGCCGATATCTACCCCCACCGTTGGCGCATCCAGGATCAGGATTTTAGGCCGGGTCAGGATCCATTTCGCCAACACCACTTTCTGCTGGTTGCCCCCGGATAAGGTGGACAGCGCGTTGTCTGGGTTACTCACCTTGATATCCAGATCCTTGATCCACTGCTGCACCAGTTCATCCTTGTGTGCCTCATCAATCAGGTACCACGGTGTCTGAATACGTTTGAGAATGGAGAGCACCATGTTGTCGGCCACCGACTGGGATAACACCGCTCCCAGCGTCAGGCGATCTTCAGAGACGTAGCCAATCCCCAGCTCAATCGCCTGGGTGTTGTTTTTGATGCGGACTTTTTTGCCTTCGATATGCAGTTCGCCGCTGTCTGGATGCGTGATGCCAAACAGGCTGAGCGCCAGTTCGGTACGCCCTGCCCCCAACAGGCCACACAGACCCAACACTTCACCGCGATGCAGGCTGAATGAAACGTCCTGAAACTGGCCTTTGCGGCTCAGCTTATCCAGTTGCATCACCACCTTGCCCAACTCGGCATTTGGCGGTTTTTGCTCATGGACGATGGTCAGCCCGGTCATCAATTCGGTAATACGCCCGGTCGATAACTCCTGCGCCTCCCAGGTACCCACTTTTTCGCCGTCACGGATCACCGTGATACGGTCTGAAATCTCTTTCACTTCATCCAGCCGGTGGCTGACAAACACCACGGTTATATTCTTATCCCGCAGATAGTTCACCGTACGCAGCAGCTGATTGACCTCGGTACGCGTCAGCGAAGCGGTCGGCTCATCCATAATCACCAGACGCGCCTGTGCCACCAGGGCGCGGCAAATCGCGATCTGCTGACGCTGGGCGATGGGCAAATGCTGTACTAGCGCATCGGGATCGATATTGAAGGCCAGCTCATCAAGGATTTGCCGGGCTTTGGCCTGGAGTTTGCGCTTGCTGAACCAGCCCAGATAGCCGTTCAGGTTGTATTCAAACGCGATATTTTCTGCCACCGTCAGGTTGGGGAACAATGACAGATCCTGATAGATCACCTGGATGCCTAAATCACGCGCGCGCCCCGGCGTCAGGCGGCTATAGGTTTTATCACCGATGCAAATTTCGCTGCCCGCGTCGGGAGCATAGACACCGCTGATGGTTTTAATCAGCGTGCTTTTACCACAGCCATTGGCCCCTGCCAGGCAATGCACCTCTCCCTGGTTGAGGGTCAGCGTGATATTTTTCAGCGCCTGATGCCCCCCGAAGCTTTTTGACAGTGCCTTCAGCGTGATCAATGGAACTTTATTATCAGTATCAGAAAGTTGACTCATCATACCGTTCCCTGCAATAACCAAGATGCCGGGCAAAACGGTTGCCCGGCAATGTCACATTACCCGTGTTTACAGGCCAAGCTTGACCAACCGCTTGGTGTTTTCCACGTCCAGTTTTTCCGGATTGTTGCTGAGAAGGGTATTGCCTTTGATTTTGATGTCTCCCATGCCACCCAGCTTGCCGCCATCCTTGATCGGCTCACCGTTCATCATGGCGGTAGCCACCTGTACAAAGACCTTGCCCGCCAGCATTGGGTTGGAGATATAGCCGCCGTCGATAGCGCCTTTCTCCAGCAGTTTGATACCCTGGCCCGGCGTGAAGGTACCAAACACGCAGGTGGTGTCGTTCTTCTTACGTTTGTCGATGGCACGTCCCGCGCCGATCGGCCCTTGTGAACCGAATGACATGATCCCTTTCAGATCTTTGTGCTTGGACAGCAGGTCGTTGGCGGTACGCATGGAGTCATCGACCGACTCTGCCACGCCAAAACGATCCTCAACCAGGGTCATCTTCGGATAATTCGCTTTCTGATAGGCGATTGCCGCATCGGCCCACTCGTTCACCAACGGCACCGTCAGGCTGCCGACAAACATGGCGTACTTGCCTTCTTCCCCCATGCACTGCGCCATATCTTTCATATGATTGGCCCCCATGCTCTGGGTATCCAACAGTTCGAAATCCCAGTCCGCGTTCACTTGGCCTGGGGATTCATGGGTGATCACCTTGATCCCGGCTTCCTGAGCGCGTTTGAGTACCGGCTCCAGCACCTTGGCGTCGTTAGGGACCACCCCAATCACATCGACCTTTTTAGCGATCAGGTCCTCGATCGCCCGCACCTGCTCTGCCGGATCGGCGGTGGTTGGCCCCACCTGCCAGGCGTTGACGCCCAGAGCCTTGCCTTCCTCTTTGATGCCCTGTTCCATCACGTTAAACCAGGGAATGCCACCCACTTTAACCACCACGCCCATGGTGAAAGGCTTATTGGCTTTTTGCACCGCCACGGCATCCTCGGCCCAGGCGGAATGAGCGGTAATCAACGTGGCGATCAGGCAAGGTAAGAGTGCTTTTTTCATAAGACGATCCTCGGCAGAATTTTATTTAAGCAGTAGGGTTCCCGGCTTTACCGCCAACCAGATTATTGCTATTCAGGCGGCGAGTTTAAGCCCTCGGGATTTATATTATTTTTACTTAACTATTTAACTGACACTGGTGTTGACACTATTTTATTGCTGAGCACAATAATGGTGATATCGTCACCGTCACTTCCTTAATAACGGCTTACTTTTGGGCTTCGATAATTTCCAATCCTGGATTATCCCCACGGTATTTAGGTGAGACGAGTTTATTGGTAATCAAAATATCAACTTCATCCAACATACATATGCGACAAAATGAATATTGTTCGAACTTGCTAGAACCCGCCAGCAGGATCTTTTTCTCCGACACCTGTAACATGACCTGTTTTAATCTGGCGTTAATTTCATTACCGTCACGGATGCCATGTTCCTGATTCAGCCCTTGGCACGAGAAGAAAAAAGTATTGATCTGGAAGTTTCTCAGCGCGCTTTCGGCCACCGGGCCATGAAAATCATCATGCCTTCTTGAGTATTCTCCACCGATGCCAATCACGCGGATCTTGTCGCGGCAGGCCAGGGCCTGAATGATTTTGACCGAGTTGGTGACCACGGTGATGTCGATATCCGGGATCTGTCGGGCCAAAAACCAGCAGGTACTGCTGTTATCCAGCAGGATGCAGTCACCCGGATGGATAAATTGCAGCGCGGACTTGGCAATTTTCATCTTGATATCAGGGTGTTCTTCCGTTCTTTTGCGAAAGCTTTCCGCCTGATCGACGCTGTTTGACACCGCCGTACTCTCCCAGTGGTCAAGCACCGGTACGTCGTGTACGTCCAGAGCCACGGCCCCGCCAAAGCTGCGGATCAGCTTCTTGTTCTTTTCCAACACCCGCAAATCCCGGCGGATCGTTTCAGGGGATACCTGACAGACCACGGATAACTCAGTTACCAAAGCAGAACCCTGTTGTTGTACGTGGCTACAAATGAGCTTATAACGTTCGGCTTGCAACATGATATCCCTTTAAAAATAGCGAGATTGGCTTAACGCTATAATGATATTTTTTACTCGGTATGAAAGTGACTCAATTCAAGAAACGATTTACCTGCCTTTTCTACCGACTATTATGTGATAAAAATCACTAAATCATGCAACAAACAAAATTACATACACTAAAATTGCAATAATAGTCACATAAAACAGAGTATCAGGCGTCAATAAAAGTCTTTATCAAAAACAAACGGGCACACTCAAACAACAAAACAATGCCCGAATGTGACCGAGTACACCCAAATCTAACCATTTATTCTTTTCGAACACCTCACTCGCTTTAATCCTGCCAACAAGCACAGTATTTTAGCCAGAGACGACAACAGGCTTTGTTATTTATTTCCCGGCAATCGCATTTTATTAAGGCCAACACCCTTGCCTGAATGCACAGAGCCAGCTTTGGTGGTATCCCCCACCAATCGACAAATATCTCACGAGGTGAATTATGTTACAGCAATTAAAGCAGCAGGTTTTTGAGGCAAATTTATTATTGCCTGAACATCAATTGGTGACATTTACCTGGGGGAATGTCAGCGGTATCGATCGCCAGGCGGGGTTAATGGTAATTAAGCCTTCCGGGGTGGAATACAGCACCATGCAGGTGACAGATATGGTGGTGGTTGAACTGGCTAGCGGGAGAGTCGTGGAGGGGAATAAAAAGCCCTCTTCGGATACCGCAACCCACCTCGCGTTGTATCAAGCCTTCCCCGACATTGGCGGCATCGTCCACACCCATTCCCGCCACGCCACCATCTGGGCGCAGGCAGGCAAATCGCTTTCAGCATTAGGCACCACCCATGCAGACTATTTCTACGGCACCATTCCCTGCACCCGTCTGATGCACGATGAGGAGATCGCAGGCGAATACGAGCATGAAACCGGTCAGGTCATCATCGAGACGTTTCAGCAGCTCGGCATCAACCCTAATGAGATCCCGGCAGTGTTGGTCAACAGCCATGGTCCGTTCAGCTGGGGCAAAGATGCCGCCAGCGCGGTACACAATGCCGTGGTGCTGGAGGAAATCGCCTATATGAATCTGTTTACCCAACAGCTCAGCCCCCAGGTTCCGGCAATGCAAGCCACGCTGTTAGACAAACACTACTTACGTAAGCACGGCGCCAAAGCCTATTACGGCCAATAGCCCTTCCCCGCCAGAGAGTCTCGACCATCAACCAGCCTGGATCGCAGGCTGGTCCGCCCAGCAGCAAGCCCGTTGACCCCACCTGAATTATTTGCCCCGCTAATCAATGAAAGGCTGTACCGCAGATGGCAATTCGCGGCAAAATGTGCGGCTAACTGTGAAAGTTACCAAAAATGCTCCATGATGAAAGGGTACCAAGGACTCAACTCACTAGGATGAAATCGCATACATGACACAACCGCAACGCCGCTACGATTTACCGACGATAATTTTTGGCGTGCTGTTTATCGCCATTATGATCGTCGCCTGTTTTTGGGTCGTTCAACCGTTTATTCTGGGCTTTGCCTGGGCGGCGATGGTGGTGATCGCCACTTGGCCGGTATTGATCAAGCTACAACAGCTGCTGTGGGGTCGTCGGTCACTGGCCGTAGCGGCCATGACCATCCTGCTGCTATTGCTGTTCGTGCTGCCGATTGCCCTGCTGATCAGCAGCGTGGTGGATAACAGTGCTCCAATCGTGGCATGGGTGAACGCCCCGGGCCAGATCCACGCACCACAGTTAGAGTGGCTGCGTTCCATTCCGCTGATCGGGCACAAATTCTATAACAGCTATCATCTGTTGGTGAACACCGGTGGTAACGCCCTGATAGCCAAAATACAACCTTACTTTGGCCAAACCGCCACTTGGGTCGTCACCCAGGCGGCACATATTGGCCGTTTCCTGATCCACTGTTCGCTGATGCTGTTGTTCAGTGCCTTGCTGTACGCCCGTGGTGAGCAGGTAGCCATGGCAATCCGCCATTTTGCCATACGCCTTGCTGCCAATCGCGGCGACGCGGCCGTGTTACTGGCCAGCCAAGCGATCCGCGCGGTCGCATTGGGTGTGGTGGTGACGGCATTGGTGCAGTCAATCCTGGGCGGAATTGGGCTGGCTATTTCAGGCATCCCAGCGGCCACCTTGCTGACCGTAGTGATGTTCATCTTCTGTCTCGCCCAACTGGGGCCATTGCTGGTGCTGATCCCGGCGATTATCTGGCTGTACTGGACCGGAGACACCACCTGGGGCACCGTGCTATTAGTGTGGAGCTGCGTGGTCGGGACGTTGGATAACTTCCTGCGCCCGGCGCTAATCCGCATGGGTGCCGATCTGCCGCTGATACTGATCCTGTCTGGCGTCATCGGTGGCCTGTTGGCCTTCGGCATGATTGGCCTGTTTATCGGCCCGGTGGTATTGGCAGTCTCTTATCGCTTGGTGAGCGCCTGGGTCAACGAAGCCCCGGAACCGACCGCCGATCTGGAAGAAGTAGCCAAAGATTTAGAACAGCTGTAATCCCTGCATCGCCTGCCCAGCCACTGGGCAGGCGACTAACGCCATATTCCTCTTCCCGTTCATTATTCGCTTGGCCTGCCTGCATCAATAATACCTGTAATTCAAATGCCTGTTATTGCAGCCAGTCGGTCAATTTTATTGGGACGATTCTTAATGACGCGCGCCGGATAACTGCCTAGTATAAAACTCTATCTTGCTGAAAATCATTGTGTTGCAGTCATTGTTTTTCAGTTAAGACCCCTACAAGCTAACCCGTATCTCTGAATTGCTGTGTGTAGTCTTTGCCCGTCTTTGATGGGCTTTTTTTTATTTAAAAAAACCAGCCAAGATAAAAAAACCGCCAGGATTAACCGGCGGTTTTATGTTTTCAACAGGCGTGGTGATGCAGGTTTATTTTCTTTGCGACAGATTTACCCAGGTTTGCACCACGGTATCCGGGTTCAGCGACAGGCTATCGATCCCCTGATCCATCAACCACTCGGCAAAGTCTGCATGGTCTGACGGGCCTTGCCCACAGATCCCAACATATTTGCCGTGACGCTTGGCCGCCTGGATCGCCATGGAAAGCAGCGCCTTGACCGCCTCGTTACGCTCATCAAACAGCTCAGAGACTACGCCGGAATCGCGATCCAGCCCCAGCGTCAGCTGCGTCATATCATTGGAGCCGATAGAGAAGCCATCGAAGTGCTCAAGGAACTGATCGGCCAGCAAGGCGTTGGACGGGATCTCGCACATCATGATCACTTTCAGCCCGTTCTCGCCGCGCTTCAGCCCCTGACGCCCCAGCTCCGCCACTACGGCCTCCGCCTGAGCCACGGTACGCACAAATGGCACCATCACCTCAACGTTGGTCAGCCCCATTTCGTTACGCACCCGCTTCATCGCGGCGCACTCCATGGCGAAGCAGTCGCGGAAGCTATCCGCCACATAACGACCCGCGCCACGGAAACCTAACATCGGGTTTTCTTCGTGCGGCTCGTACTTCTCGCCTCCCACCAGGTTGGCGTATTCGTTAGATTTGAAATCAGACAGGCGCACGATCACTCGCTTCGGCCAGAATGCGGCACCCAGCGTGGCGATCCCTTCGGTCAAACGACCCACATAGAACTCAACCGGATCGTCATAACCCTGCATCAGCGTCTTGATTTCTGCCTGCAGCTCTGGGGTTTGCTGGTCAAATTCCAACAGGGCACGCGGGTGTACGCCGATCATGCGATTGATAATAAACTCCAACCGGGCCAGCCCTACGCCTTCATTCGGCAAGCGAGCGAAATCGAACGCGCGGTCCGGGTTGCCGACGTTCATCATGATCTTCAACGGTAACTCTGGCAGCTCGGTGACTTCCGAACTTTGGACGCTGAATTCCAGCATGTCGCTGTAGACAAACCCGGTGTCGCCTTCGGCGCAGGAGACGGTGACTTTCTGTCCTTCTTTCAGCAGGTCTGTGGCGTGGCCACAGCCGACCACGGCAGGGATCCCCAGCTCACGAGCGATGATCGCCGCATGGCAGGTGCGCCCGCCACGGTTGGTGACGATCGCCGACGCCTTCTTCATGATCGGTTCCCAATCCGGGTCGGTCATATCGGTGACCAGCACGTCGCCCGGCTGGATGCGATCCATTTCGCTGATATCGTGGATGACCTTCACCGGACCAGCCCCAATGCGATGGCCAATGGCGCGGCCTTCCACCAGCACGGTGCTGTTGCCGTTCAACTGGTAGCGTTCCATCACCTGCTCATTGGAACGCACGGTTTCTGGCCGAGCCTGGACAATCAGCAACTTGCCGGTATGACCATCTTTGGCCCACTCGATATCCATCGGGCGGCCGTAGTGTTTTTCAATCAGTAATGCCTGATGCGCCAGTGCCTGTACCTCATCATCGGTCAAAGAGAAACGATTGCGTTGCTCTTCTGGCACATCTTCAATGCGTACCTGCTTGCCGTGATCCTGCGAAGGTGCGTACACCATGCGGATTTTTTTCGAGCCGATATTGCGGCGCACAATGGCCGGCTTGCCCTTCAGCAGCGTCGGCTTATGGACATAGAACTCATCCGGGTTGACCGCCCCTTGCACCACCATTTCACCCAGGCCAAACGCCGAGGTAATAAACACCACCTGATCAAAGCCGGACTCGGTATCAATGGTAAACATGACGCCCGAAGAGGCCAGATCGGAGCGCACCATACGCTGCACACCGGTGGAAAGCGCCACGCCACGGTGATCGTAACCCTGATGCACACGGTAAGAAATGGCCCGGTCGTTAAACAGGGAGGCGAAGACGTGTTTGATCGCCACCATTACCGCATCAATACCCTGCACGTTGAGGAAGGTTTCCTGCTGGCCGGCAAATGAGGCGTCTGGCATATCTTCGGCCGTGGCGGAAGAACGCACGGCGAAGGAAGCCTCGCTTTCACCCTCGGACAGTTGCTGGTACGCCAGCGTGATTTCTCGTTCAAATTCCGCATGGAAAGGCGTATCGATCACCCATTGGCGAATTTGCGCACCGGCCTTGGACAGTTGAGCAATATCGTCAACGTCAGTCTGATCCAGCAGCTGATAAATGCGCTGGTTAACCCCACTTTGCTCAAGAAAATCGTTAAATGCCTGGGCGGTGGTGGCAAAACCGTTGGGTACGGCCACGCCCAAATCGGAAAGATTGGTGATCATTTCACCGAGGGAGGCATTTTTGCCCCCGACACGGTCAACGTCGTGCATGCCAAGCTGGTTGTACCAAAGCACATTACGCAAGTCTGGGCCATTGTTAGACATCGAGACAATCCTTATTGCTATCAGTAGGGTATTGACGGATTTTTGACTCGTACCGCAAAAACGGCACCTAGCCAGACTAGCACAATGATCCATAGACAATGGAAAGGTGAATCGATCAAGCCAATGAAGAAAATAGCAATTAAGAGAATTCCAGCGGGCATTTTTTTAATAGGGATCGTTCCCTAAATAGCTAAAAGCTTACAATTCAACAAATTATGTATTCTTTAAACTTTTGCTTAAATACCCGTGTTTTACGTGGGTGATTTGGTGGAAATAACACCAATTGGTCGCACTAAACGCCGTTAAAATAACACAACTCATTTTATAAAAAATAAAACCAAGTTTTGATAATTATATTTATTGGCGCTGATTATTCCCATCGTCACAAAATTTCCCCCCTCCTCTTTACCATATGTAGGTATGCAGACCATGATGTTGCTATCAGTCATCTCAGATAATAGGTTCAGTTAAGGAGCCACAGGTGGAAAGAAGCGTTTTTTATATCTCGGATGGCACGGCCATCACCGCCGAAGTATTGGGACATGCGGTGCTGTCGCAGTTTCCCGTCAAGGCCACCACCTTCACTCTGCCCTTTGTGGAAACCGAAGCGCGTGCGCGGGGCGTTTGCCAGCAGATCAATGAGATTTACCAGCAGACCGGGGTGCGCCCGCTGGTGTTCTACTCGATTATCTCGCCGGAAGTGCGCCAGGTGATCACCCAAAGTGAGGGGTTCTGCCAAGATATCGTGCAAGCGCTGGTCGGCCCGCTGCAGGGCGAATTAGCGGTGGATCCAACGCCGGTGCCCAATCGCACACATGGACTGACGGAAAACAATCTGGGCAAGTATGACGCCCGGATCGCGGCCATTGAATACACCCTGGCTCATGATGACGGTATCTCGCTACGCAACCTCGATCAGGCACAGGTGATCCTGCTTGGCGTATCTCGCTGCGGAAAAACCCCCACCAGCCTGTATCTGGCGATGCAGTTTGGTATCCGCGCGGCCAACTATCCGTTTACCGCCGACGATATGGATAATTTGCAACTACCTGCCGCGCTGAAACCGTTTCAGCATAAATTGTTTGGCTTGACCATTAACCCGGAACGGCTAACGGCCATCCGCGAGGAACGCCGCGAGAACAGCCGTTACTCCTCTCCGCGCCAGTGCCGGATGGAAGTTGCTGAAGTTGAAGCGCTGTTTCGCAAAAACCAGATCCGCTACCTCAATACCACCAACTATTCGGTAGAAGAGATCTCCACCAAGATCCTCGATATCCTTGGTATGAGCAGAAGGATGTTTTGATATTGGTAGCGTCCCCTCACCCTAACCCTCTCCCAAAGGGAGAGGGGACCGAACGTGCCACAGATTAACTCCTGCGTCTGACTGGCGTTCTCCACCGAACAGGTCGCAAACTCGCACCGATCTTGAACAGAGCACTGAACTGGCTCCCTCTCCTTGGGGAGAGGGTTGGGGTGAGGGGAACAATCACCTCCGCCCCACGTTTTTGTGCTTTTTTTTCCGGTTTTAATCAGCAGATCACCATCTCTCCGGTTGAATTCAGCGGTTTTTGCGTTATTGTGATCGCCATCACTTCCCGGTATTCCTGCCGTAGCGAAGAACAGTTTTCGAGATAATCATGCACAAAACAGATGAACTGCGGACCGCGCGCATTGACAGCTTGGTCACGCCGCAAGCGTTGGCGGAAAAGTTGCCGATCTCAGCGTCGGTAGCCGATAACGTGACAGCGTCACGTAAGCGTATTGAAAAAATCCTGACCGGCGAGGATAAGCGCCTGTTAGTGGTGATTGGCCCCTGCTCCATTCACGATCTGGATGCGGCGATGGACTACGCCACCCGCCTTAACGTACTGCGCGAGCGTTATCAGGATCGCCTGGAAATCGTGATGCGCACCTATTTTGAAAAGCCGCGTACCGTGGTGGGCTGGAAAGGTTTGATTTCCGATCCCGATCTGGACGGCAGCTATCAGGTCAACCGTGGCATTGAGATGGCCCGCAAGCTGCTGTTGGCGGTCAACCAGCTCGGTCTGCCAACGGCGACCGAGTTCCTGGATATGGTGATCGGCCAGTATATTGCCGATCTGATTAGCTGGGGCGCGATTGGCGCTCGTACCACCGAAAGCCAGATCCACCGTGAAATGGCCTCGGCGCTCTCCTGCCCGGTCGGTTTCAAAAATGGTACCGACGGCAATACCCGCATCGCCATTGATGCCATCCGTGCCGCACGTGCCGGTCATATGTTCCTGTCACCGGACAAAACCGGTCAGATGACCATTTATCAAACCAGCGGCAATCCTTATGGTCATATCATCATGCGCGGCGGCAAGACGCCAAACTATCATGCGACCGATGTGGTAGCCGCCTGTGATAGCCTGCGTGAGTTCGATTTACCCGAACAGTTGGTGATCGATTTCAGCCACGGCAACTGCCAGAAACTGCATCGCCGCCAGCTAGAAGTCGCGGAAAACGTCTGCCAACAGATCCGTGCGGGTTCCGTGGCCGTGGCCGGGGTGATGGCGGAAAGTTTCCTGGTGGAAGGTACGCAGAAGATCGTGGCTGGCCAATCGCTGACCTACGGACAATCTATTACCGACCCTTGCCTGAGCTGGTCGGACAGTGAGCAATTGTTAGCTATGCTGGCCGATGCGGTAGATACTCGTTTCTGATCTCACGACGGGCGCAGTTCATTTACCGCGCCCGTTTAGCTGGAACCTTTGCCTATGAGCCATTCACTGCTGTCCATCCCCTGCGTCACCCTGCAAGGGGAACATAAAACGCTGGCAGATTTTCCGGCGCGGGCCTATCTGATCGTTAATACCGCCAGTAAGTGTGGTTTTACACCGCAGTATGCTGGCTTAGAGAAGTTGTGGCAGTTTTATCGTTCACGCGGCTTGATGGTGCTGGGCTTTCCCTGCAATCAGTTTGGCGGGCAAGAGCCAGGCAATCCGCTGGAAATTGCCAATTTCTGCACCCTCAACTACGGCGTCAGCTTTCCGCTGTTCAGCAAAATTGACGTCAACGGCGCGCAGGCCCATCCCCTGTTCAGCGAGTTAAAACGCCGTGCTCCCGGCCTGTTGGGCAGCCAACGAATCAAGTGGAACTTCACCAAATTCCTGCTCACTGCCGATGGCGAGCGCATCACGCGCTTTGCCCCCGTCACCAAACCCGAGCGCCTGTTCGGGCGTATCGAAACCCTGTTGAAATAGTCTTTTCGTCAGCAAATCATCCCGCGTCAATCCAGCTTCGGTAAGCATTGCGACAAAAAGGTTCCATCGGTAAGAAAATTTTCCTTGATGTAACCTTTCGTTCACATGATAATGATTATCAATTTGATATCAATTACCATTCACTGGTTGATTATATGGACAATCTTAATAATTCCCATCAGTCCAATAACGCGTTGGTCACGCCTGAAGGCGGTGTAAACACAGCTTTACCCCCCTGCTTTGACAGTGCCGAACTGCTGGGCAGCGATGGGCTGGCGGTGATCATCCATCAGGGACAGCGCTACCAGTTGCGTCAGACCAAAGCAGGGAAATTGATCTTAACCAAATAACACTTTAATCCTTATTAACGCCAGCCACCCCGATCTTGCGATCCAGGCAGCCAGCAAATCTATTGATATGTTGAAAACATACGGAGAATTGCCACATGCCTGCCATCTTTGCCTCCCGGCTGCGTTTATCCGCATTAAGCCTGGCCATTGCCTGCGCTTTGCCGACGGCGGTTTTTGCCCAGACCGACACCAGCGCGACAACAGCTACCACCAAGGAACAACTCAACCACAAAGACGACGCCATGACCGTGGTTGCCACCGGTAATCAGCGCAGCAGCTTTGAAGCACCGATGATGGTGACGGTGATCGACGGCAACAGCCCTCAGAGCCAGACCGCCACAACCGCCGGAGATATGCTGCGCCATGTACCGGGTATTACCGTGAGTGGTACTGGCCGGAGTAACGGACAGGACATCTCGATGCGTGGCTACGATCGTCGTGGCGTGCTGACCCTGGTTGACGGTGTTCGTCAAGGCACCGATACCGGCCATCTCAATGGCACCTTTATCGATCCTGGTTTGGTAAAACGTATTGAAGTCGTGCGTGGCCCATCCGCACTGCTGTATGGCAGTGGTGCACTCGGCGGCGTGATCGCCTATGAGACCGTCGATGCAGCCGATCTGCTGTTACCGGGCCATAACACCGGTTACCGTGTCTTCGGTACCGCGGCCAGTGGCGATCATAGTCTTGGTATGGGTGCTAGCGCTTACGGTAAAACCGACGATCTCGATGGTTTAATCTCTTTCGGCACTCGCGATGTCGGTGATATTCGTCAGGGCGATGGTTTTAACGCGCCGAATGATGAAACTATCAGCAACGTGCTGGCCAAAGGCACCTGGACTATCGACGACAGTCAGTCACTGAGCGGTAACCTGCGCTACTACAACAACCGGGCACAGGAACCCAAAAACCCCCAGACACCGGATGTTTCCAGCGGTAATTTGCTGACCGATCGCTCCACCATTCAGCGTGATGCTCAGGTTGGCTACAAGCTCAAACCTACCGGGCAAGATTGGCTGGATGCCGATGCCAAGCTATATTATTCCGAAGTGGAGATTAACGCGCATACCGACGGCAGCGCGGATGAAGCCCGTAAGCAAACTACCAAGGGTGGCAAGCTGGAAAACCGTACCCGCCTGTTTGCCGACAGTTTCGCTTCGCACCTGTTCACCTATGGCAGTGAAGCTTACCGCCAGGAACAGACTCCAGGGGGCGCTACTGAAAGCTTCCCGCAGGCCAAAATCAACTTCGCTTCCGGCTGGTTGCAAGATGAGATCACTTTGCGCGATCTGCCTGTCACCTTCCTGGCCGGCACCCGCTACGACAACTATAAAGGCTCCAGCGACGGTTATGACGACGTCAACGCCGACAGGTGGTCATCTCGTGGTGCAATGAGCGTCACACCTACCGACTGGTTGATGATGTTCGCGTCCTATGCCCAAGCGTTCCGGGCACCAACCATGGGCGAGATGTACAACGACTCCAAGCACTTCTCGATCCCAATGGGGCCAACAACCATCACCAACTATTGGGTACCTAACCCGAACCTGAAGCCGGAAACCAACGCCACACAGGAATACGGCTTCGGCTTGCGCTTCGATGATTTGCTGATGGCCAATGACAGCCTGCAATTCAAGGCCAGCTACTTTGATACCAAATCCCGCGATTACATCACCACCGATGTCACCATGGAGTTGGGTCGTGGCCCAACCGGTATGTATTGCATCAGTTGCACCACTTTCTCAACCAATATCGATCGCGCCAAGATTTGGGGCTGGGATGCTTCGCTGAATTATAAAACCCAGTGGTTCGGTTTGGATCTGGCCTATAACCGTACACGTGGTAAAGATGAAGCGACCGGTGATTGGCTGCCGAGTATCAACCCGGATACGGTCACCAGCGTGCTGGATATCCCCATTGCCGAAACCGGCTTGTCTACCGGCTGGGTAGGCACCTTTACCCAGAGTGCGAACCATGTGGCCAGTGGCTACAGCAAACAGGCCGGCTATGGCGTGAACGATTTCTATCTGAGCTATAAAGGCCGCGAAAACCTGCAGGGCGTCACCACGACCGTGGTACTGGACAACGCCTTCGATAAAGAATATTACTCACCACAGGGCATTCCGCAGGATGGTCGTAACGCCAAACTGCTGGTCAGCTATCAGTGGTAACCCTTTGAACCAAAGCGGGCACACCTTGTTGCCCGCAACTCACCCACAGTACAGGAAGCAATATAATGAGCGAGACCTTATACCAACGTTATGAGCAGGCGAAAATTGATCACCCAGGTAAATATGCCCGCGATCTGGCTGACCTGTTTGAGATCAGCGAAGCCGAACTGACCCACGCCCGCGTTGGCCACGATGCGCGCCGCCTGCAGGCCGATGCCCGCACGCTGCTGACCGAACTGGAACAGGTCGGTGTCACCAAATCCATAACCCGTAACAGCTACGCGGTACACGAGCAGGTTGGCCGTTACCAGAATCAACACCTCAATGGCCATGCCGGGCTGATCCTCAATCCACGTGAGCTGGATCTGCGCCTGTTCCTCAACCAATGGGCCAGCGTTTTCGCCCTGAGTGAAACCAACAAACGCGGCGTGCGTCATAGCATTCAGTTTTTTGATCATCAAGGCGACGCACTGCACAAAGTCTACACCACCGACGAAACCGATCTCGCCGCCTGGTTCGCCCTGGTCGAACGCCACCAGAGCGCTGAGAACCCGGAATTAGCACTGCAACCGGCCGAGGTTAAAGTGGGCAACAGCGCCCCTGATGCCGCCAAAATCGATGCCGACTGGCGCGCCATGACCGATGTTCACCAGTTCTTCCAACTGTTGAGCCGCAATGACCTGACCCGTCAACAGGCCTTCCGTGCCGTGGGTAACGATCTGGCCTATCTCGTGGACAACAGCGCACTGACTGACATTCTGGAAGCCGCCAAGTCTGCGCAGAACGAAATCATGATCTTCGTCGGCAACCGCGGTTGCGTGCAGATCTTTACCGGCCAGATCGAACGCCTGATGCCGCAGGACGGCTGGGTCAACATCTTCAACCGCCACTTTACCTTGCACCTGATTGAAGGGGCGATTGCCGAAAGCTGGATCACCCGCAAGCCAACCAAAGATGGCATGGTCACCAGCCTGGAGCTGTTCGCCGCCGATGGCACCCAGATCGCCCAACTCTACGGACAGCGTACCGAAGGCCAGCCGGAGCAGCTCCAGTGGCGTGAGCAGGTTGCTGCACTTGAACCAAAGGAAGTCGCCGCATGATAACTTCATTGCCCCGTCGCCTGGCGCTGTGTATCGCGCTGGCGTTGCCATTGGCCGCCACGGCGGCCGAGAGGATAGTTTCGATAGGCGGTGACGTGACCGAAATTGCCTTCGCGCTGGGCGCGGGCGATGAAGTTGTGGCACGAGACAGTACCAGCCTGCACCCTGCTGTGGTGCAGAAATTGCCCGACGTGGGCTATATGCGTCAGCTGAATGCCGAGGGCATCCTGGCGCTGAAACCCACCCTGATCCTGACTACCGAACTGGCAGAACCCGCGCTGGTGCTCAAGCAGTTGGCAGACAGCGGTGTGAAAGTGGTACGTGTCCCTGGTGATACCACCGTACAGGCGGTACCCGAAAAAATCAGCGTGATCGCCGAGGCCGTCAACCGCAGTAGCCAAGGCAAGCAGTTGGCCGAGCGCTATCAGCAGCAGTTGGCCGCCATCGCCCATACCCCGCTGCCGGTGAAGGTGCTGTTCGTGATGAGCCACGGCGGCATTACCCCGATGGCCGCGGGCCAACAAACTGCGGCAGATGCCATCATCAGAGCCGCAGGGCTGCAAAATGCCATGCAAGGCTTCAGCCGTTACCGTCCGCTGTCACAAGAGGGCGTGATTGCCAGCGCACCAGACTTGCTGCTGGTGACGACCGATGGCGTTCACTCCATCGGCGGCCAGGAAAATCTGTGGCAGTTGCCCGGCATCGCGCTGACCCCAGCAGGGAAAAATCGCCGCGTGCTGATCGTTGATGATATGGCGCTGCTCGGTTTTGGGCTGGAAACGCCGCAGGCGCTCAGCCTGTTGCGAAAAGCGGCGGAGCAAAAGTAATGCGTTGCCGAACCTCTCCCCGTCTGGCAATTGGCAGCCTGCTGATCCTGCTGACCATTCTGGCGCTTGGAGCCGCCAACCTGGGAGCGTTGACTCTGTCATTTCGCACCCTGTGGCAAGCTCCACTCAGCGATGCCTCCTGGCATATCTGGCTGAATATTCGCCTGCCGCGCGTGCTGTTGGCCGTAGTCATCGGCTGTGCGCTGGCCGTTTCCGGTGCGGTGATGCAGGGACTGTTTCGCAATCCCTTGGCCGATCCCAGCCTGTTGGGCATCAGCAGCGGCGGTGCACTGTTTGTCGCTCTGGTGATCGTCATGCCACTGGCCCTGCCCCCGCTAATCGCGCTTTATAGCCACATGCTGGCGGCGTTTCTTGGCAGCCTGCTGGTGTCGATACTGATCTACGGTATCAGTCGCAGCGGGCACGGCAGCCTGTCGCGGCTGTTGCTGGCCGGTATCGCCATCAATGCGCTTTGCATGGCGGCGATTGGCGTGCTGTCCTACCTCAGTAGCGATCAGCAACTGCGGCAGTTTTCACTCTGGATGATGGGCAGCCTCAGCCAGTCACAGTGGCCCACTCTGGTAGTCGCCGCCTCGCTGATCCTGCCGACCGCGTTGTTAACGCTGTTACAGGCACGCCGTTTAAATTTGCTACAGCTGGGCGATGAAGAAGCACATTACCTTGGGGTGAATGTGCAACGCGCCAAACTGCAATTACTCTTGCTGAGCGCCTTGTTGATTGGGGCTGCCGTGGCCATGAGTGGCGTGATCGGTTTTATTGGTTTGGTGGTACCACACCTGGTGCGCATGCGGCTTGGGGGCGATCACCGCTGGTTGTTGCCAGCCTCTGCCCTCGGTGGCGCTTGCCTGCTGCTGGTGAGCGATACGCTGGCACGTACGCTGGTTGCCCCGGCAGAGATGCCGGTAGGTCTGATGACCAGCCTGATTGGCGGTCCCTATTTTCTGTGGCTGGTGATGCGCCAGCGGGAGCGCACGGGTGGATGACTCTTCAATGCTGACAGCACGACAGTTACGCTACAACCTGGGGGATCGCCGGTTGATCACCGATGTTTCCCTCAGCATCGCCAGCGGTGAGATGGTAGCGATCATCGGCCCCAACGGCGCAGGGAAATCGACTCTGTTACGCTTGCTCACCGGCTATCTGGCCGCTGACTGTGGCGAGTGCCGCCTGCAAGGCAAACCGCTTGAGCAGTGGCTACCGCAGCAATTGGCCAAAGTGCGGGCGGTAATGCGTCAACACAGCGAGCTGGCCTTTCCGTTTACCGTGGAAGAAGTGGTTGCCATGGGCCGCTCCCCACATAGCGGGCGGGATGACAAGCAGGCGATCCAGCAGGTGATGGAACAGACCGACTGTGCCACATTGGCCCAGCGTGATTACCGTCAGCTCTCCGGCGGCGAGCAGCAGCGAGTACAGTTGGCGAGGGTTTTAGTGCAATTATGGCAGCCGCAACCCGCGCCATCCTGGTTATTCCTGGATGAGCCCACCTCGGCGCTCGATCTGTATCATCAACAGCATACCTTACGCCTATTGCGTTCCCTGACGCGCCAGCAGCCGCTGGCGGTCTGCTGCGTACTGCACGATCTGAATCTGGCTGCGCTATACGCCGATCGTATTCTGCTGTTGCATCAGGGCCGCCTGGTCGCCTCCGGCACTCCGCAAGAGGTCTTACAGACGGATATCCTGACGCGTTGGTATCAGGCCGATCTGGGCGTTGTCGCCCACCCGGAAACCGCCCTGCCGCAGGTGTTTTTACGGCAGTAACGGCAAGCCATGGAGGGCTTACGGCATTCAGCTCGAACAGGAAATTTCCAGATGCTTGCCCCAATCCGGTGGCAAGGCCGCCAGATCGTCATACTGCGCATCGTCGGCAAAAGGCTGTAGCAACGCCTGGTGCAGTCGTGCCAACTTGCTGACGTCATCCTGCTCTGCCGCTTCGATGGCCTGCTGCGCCAGATAGTTACGAAGGATCAACTTAGGGTTCGCCAGTTTCATCGCTTGCTGGCGCTCGGCATCGCTGACCTGCTCTTGTTGCAGGCGCTGGCGATACTTCTGGTACCAGCCGTCAAAGGCGTCACGATCGATAAACTCATCACGCATTGGCGTTTGCGCCTGCTGCTGCTCAACGTCGCTCAGTAAACGGAACGTGCGGGTGTAATCACGCCCTTCCTGCGCCATCAGGCTCAATAGGCCGGTCAGCAGGTCGTTATCCTGTTTCGACTGAGTAAACAAGCCCAGCTTGGCACGCATTTGCTCACCATAAGCCTGCATCAGCGCCGGTTCATAGGCGGACAGCGCCTGCTGTAGCTGTTCCGCAGTCAGCAAACCGGACAGCGTTTGCGCTAACCGATGCAGGTTCCACAGCCCCACGGCAGGCTGGTTATCGAACGCGTAGCGGCCCTGATGGTCGGAGTGATTGCAGATATAATCGGGCCGGTAGTCGTCAAGGAAACCATAAGGACCATAATCCATCGTCAGGCCGAGGATCGACATATTGTCGGTATTCATCACACCATGGGCAAAACCTACGCACTGCCAGTGGGCGATCATCCGCGCGGTGCGCTCCACCACATCGGTAAACCACAACAGATAGCGATCTTGTTCCTCAGCCCATTGCGGCCAGTGGCGCCCAATGACGAAGTCCGCCAGTTGCCTGACCTGCTCCGACTGTTTACGGTAATAGAAATGTTCGAAATGACCGAAGCGGACATGGCTTTCCGCTACGCGCAGCAGCATCGCGCCCCGTTCCGGCTGTTCACGAAACACCGGATGTTCACTGGTGACGATCGTCAAGGCCCGCGTGGTTGGGATCCCCAAGTGGTAAAGCGCTTCGGAAGCCAAAAATTCACGGATCACCGAGCGCAGCACTGCCCGGCCATCCCCCATGCGGGAATACGGTGTTAACCCGGCTCCTTTCAGATGCCAGTCCATGCTGCGGCCGTCCGCGAGCCGCTGTTCGCCCAATAGGATCCCCCGGCCATCCCCCAACTGCCCCGCCCAGGAGCCAAACTGATGGCCGCTATAGACCTGCGCCAATGGCTGCATGCCAGGCAACAGGGCTTCACCCGCCCAGATTGGCGTCTTCTCTGGAGTAAACCAACTGGCGTCCAGCCCCAGCTCCTGTGCCAGCGGCTGGCTGTAGTACAGCAAACGTGCAGCCTTGAGCGGCGTAGGTTGCAGTGCGGTATAAAAACCGGGTAGCTGTTGATAATAAGCGTTTTCAAATTGCGGCATAGGCCCTCCATCACTGTCAGTGTAGAGCTTGCCGAGGCGAATTAACACGGAGGAATTGCAGGGAGAACGCCCCCCTGCTTTACTGGCAGAGGGCGTAACAGGCTTATCGGCGGCGCCGAGAACCTTTTAAAGATTTATTGCGTGTCTGGTTAAAGTGCTTTATCAACGATAAGGCCACAATAATAATCAGCGCTGGGATCACGGTAAAAATCATCCAGTCCACTCTTTACCCCGGTGTGTAAGCCAGAAAGTCAGTTATTATTCTCGAACTCTTCGGCGATCCTGCGTAGAGAACTCAGATTATCCACACTGATGGCAGGCCATAAAAACCCCTGTAGCCCTAAAACACCGGTGTTGGTCAATTTATTGAAGTACTCGTGTTTCTCAATACCGCAGACAATAACTCCCTTACAAAGTTGATTGATATTCTTGAGCAGTGAATCGATAACCAGGTCATATCCCTGTTGGGTAAACAATTGCCAATAAAAGCGTTTGTCGACTTTGACATAGTCAAATAAACCATCGTACAGCGCGGTCAGCGTCGCTTTGCCAGAACCGAAACCATCGAGCCACAGCGTAAAGTAGTCACTTAACAAGCGGATTTTCCCGTTGTCTTTCCCGGCGGAAAGGTTGGGGAAACTCTCATTAATTTCAAAGGCAATAAACGCTAATTGCTGCACCCGCAGGCGTTGATCCTGGTTGCCAAGCAGCCAATCGACCACCGTTTCTTCGACATTAATGGTCAATGACACCCCATTAGCCACAAACCACGGCGCGTGCTTTTCAGCCAGCGTGACCTGGTCGTTGAATAATTCAATCCTTTGTTGCGGGGATAATAACCGGACTCCGATCTCTGTAGGCATCGCAAGGTTGCCACCCGAGCCAGTGAAACGGGTGAGCAGTTCCACCGCCAGCAACTTTCCTGTCATGGAATAAATCGGCAGGAACACATACTGACTAATAAATTCAACGTCCGATTGAATATTCATTTTAATGCCAGCGGCTTAATGGCGTGCAAGCCATCGTATAACAATAAGTTTTACCGATCAATCCCTGACCATTGTTCAAAAGTTGTAATGTGATTATGCCAACACTGCCAAGTAATTGATAATTTGAGCGATGTTTTTTTGCTCGACTGTTGGGTAAGTTAATTTAGTTTGTTGCATGAAGCATTAAAAATTAATGGCCTTATTGTTTGTGGGAATTATTTTTGGCTTAACACTATCAGGTGATACGGCGATCACCTGATTTAATTAATAAAAATCCCAAAAAGGACATCCGAGAGAACTACTTGATGGTTTCCAACAACCAGCGCCGCAGTTCGCCAAGTTCATTTTCCTGCTGCGGGTACTGCGCTACCAATTGCGCACAGCATTCTGCCAGAGCCTCACTGCGATAGGCACATCCCACCAGCTTTTCGGCCAAGGTCTGTAATGGTGCAGGATTCAGGCTATCGGTGAAGATCTGTGCACGTACAATCGCGCCCTTCTCAACATCAAAGAAGATATCCACGCCCCCCCAGGTAAAACGTTCATTCAGCAAGTGGCTAAACGCGGGTGCTTTGCCAAAATTCCATTCCCAGCTGCTCTGCTTGGCAAATTGTTGGGCAAAATCGGGCAAGTCTGGGAACACATCCGGCGAGATCACTTCCGGCTGCGCCGTTTCACCATAATGGGCGAAGAATGCCTGAATGACGGCGTCACAAACTTGTTGATGGTCGATCTCTGGCACAAACTCGGCCAGGTTGGCGACTCTGGAACGCACGGAGGTGATCCCCTTCGCCTGCAATTTTTTCGGATCGGGGTTGAGGTAATCCGCCAGACGATTGAGATCGGCATTGAGCAACAACGTGCCATGATGAAAGCCACGATCCTGGGTTTCGCGGTAGGCTGAGCCGGAAATCTTGCGCACGCCATCGGTCGTTTCTACCACCAGATCGTTACGCCCGGATGCCGTTGCATTAACCCCCAGCTGTTTTAGCGCCGCCAGAATAATGCCGGTAGAAACGGTTTTGTCATAGCCGGGTTTACCGGCCATAAAGGTAAAGCAGGTATTGCCCAGATCGTGAAACACCGCCCCACCACCGCTGCTGCGCCGTGCCAGCCGAATGCCATCCTGTTCCATCCGCCGGGTATTGCACTCTTTCCACGGGTTCTGCGATTGACCAATGACCACGGTTTCGGCATTACGCCACAGGAAGAGGATTTTTTGTGTGGTCATTTCGCGGAAGATGCACTCTTCTACCGCCAGATTAAACCAGGGATCGTAGGAGTCGGAAATTAATAAACGTAAGGAATTCATGGCAGTCATCTCATCATGCAGTACTGCCATCATACACCAGATAGGTGATTTGGGGCGTTAAATCCGGCGCGCCTGCCAGTACACCTTGCGCCAGTAAACGTTATTCAGTGAGGAGCGCATCACGCCTTTGCTGGTCGAGGCATGGATAAACTCGTCGTTGGTATCGTAGATACCCACATGCAGGCCGTTCTCACCGCTGCCGGTTTTGAAGAACACCAGATCCCCAGGCATCAGCTCATCACGCGAGACTTTGGTTCCCACTCCGGTTTGCTGCTCGGTAGAGCGTGGTAGTTGCATATCAAAACGATCGCGGAAGGTACGATAAACAAAGCCGGAACAGTCTACCCCGCCGCGGTCCAGCCCGCCGTAGCGATACGGGGTGCCATACCATTGACGCAGTTGCTCATTCAATTGCGCGACTACCACGATGGAGTCGGATAAACGGCCACTCGGCGGCGGCGCATGGCTGCTGCAACCGGCGAGGATCAAACTGGCTAATAGAAACCACATGCGCATCGCATTTTTCCCTTCACTTGAACGCCTAACCGGATATTTCACCCTGCCACCCCAGTTAAGGAGAATGCTGTCTGGCGTTAATTTATCGCTCAAGTCGGGAAAAAGGCAAGTATTGTGAACGAGATAATCGCGCTACTCGCGTTTTTTACGCTATTGATGGTTTTTTTCCGCCCCATGGCTGTTAATCAGCCAGACGCCAAACAGGATAAACAGCGTCCCAAGCGTTCTGAGCAAGGTCGCCGATTCATTAAACCAGGGCAAGATCACCGCGGCCAGATAGACCAGCGCATAGCTGACGCTCAACAGCGGATAGGCCCGGTTCAACGGCAGATAATGGAGCGCAAAGAACCAGCACAGCATCGATAACGCATAGCCGAAGATACCGATAGCTACCGCAAGCAGAGCCAAACCATAATGATTGATTAACGGCCAGGTGACATCGGCAAAGGACAACAGCGGGATCTGCCCCATGCCCCATTTCATCAGCAACTGGGCCAGCGTGACCAGCAGGACGCTGGCTGCGCCCCAAAGATAGCCTTTCATGATTGCAGACTCATCAGCAGGATCCCCAGAATGATTGACGCCACGCCGCACCAATGGCGCAGCGTGGTCGGTTCATTAAACAACCAACGTGCTGCCAGTGTCACCAGGACAAAATTGAGGCTCAGCATCGGATAGGCCACGCTGAGCGGCATACGCTGCAACACCGTGAGCCACACCAACATGCCCAGCCCCAATAGCAACACCGCCAGCGCCAACCAGCGCAGCGTTATAACCCACCGCCGTGCGGTTGCCTGTTGCCAGCGAAGGGCCGCCTGCTTCTGACACAGTTGCCCCGCACAGGTGAACAGGCTAACCAGGATCACCAATAAATACGCCATCATGGCTGCTGCTTATACCATACCAATGCCATGCGATGCATCTCGACCACGCTGTCTGGCGTTGGCAAATCTGTCGGCACATGCTCACCACGGGAGAGTTGCATCACCAACGATACGTCCCCTTGCTTGCGAGCCTGCGCCAACCAGCCGGCAAAATCTTCCTCGCCGATATAGTGACCTTTAGCATCAGGATAAGCCAAGCCATAGGCGATCTCGCCCTTCTCACCGTACATCAACACATCGCTGCGTTTCAGTTCCCAGGCGAGGCCAGCGGCGATACCCACGCGATCGGCCAACACAAACCGGCTCTGACTGAGCGTGGCCATATTGTCACGGGCGAAATTTTGCGGCAGCTTGGAGTCGGTCACCTGCTGTGGAATGGCATAGCCAATCAACAGGCAAAGCAGCAGCGGGCAAGCGGCCGCCCAGGTCCAGCGTTTAGCGTTATCCCGTGCGGAAACCACGGCAAACAGCAACCACCCCCCAAAGGCAATCAGGCCAAGCACGATTTTCGGCCACTCATCGGCGGTAAACAGGTGCACTTTAGGTAACGCACCGGAACCGATCAACAGCAACGCAATAATACCGATCAGGCCAAACAGACCGTTCAGTACGGCGTTAACCTTGAATACCCTGGTACGCAGTTGACCAACACAGTCCTCGGCGTAGGCCGCCATCAGCAGGGCTAACGGTGCCATGCATGGCAGAATATAGGTCGGCAACTTGCCTTTGGCGATACTGAAGAAAATCAGCGGCATCACGACCCAGCTCAACAGGAAGAACAGCTCAGGGCGCTGGACGCGTTCACGCCATCCCTTGAGCAGTGAGCCTGGCAATAATCCCAGCCACGGCAATACCGCAGCGATCAGGATCGGAAGGTAATACCAGAAGGGAGCCTTATGCTGGGCATTGTCTTCGGCAAAGCGCTGAATATGCTCCACCCAGAAGAAGTAATTCCAATAGTCAGGTTCACGTAGCGCTACCGCCAACGCCCAAGGCAGGCTGAGCAATACCGCCACCACAATCGCCACCGGCCCATAGCAGAACAGGTCTTTGACTTTGCGTTGCTGGATCACGATCGGGATCACGGCAATCACCGGTACCGCCAGCGCCAGAAATCCTTTGGTCATAAAGCCCATACCGCAGGCCAGGCCAAGCAGCACATAGCCGCCCAACTTACCTTTGGTGGTCGTGGCTTTCAGCGTCAGGTAGTAGCTGACCATAGCCGCAGTCAGCCATAGTGAGATCATCGGATCGAGTACGCTGTAAGTACCGATGCTGAATACCAGCACCATCGACAGGAAGATCAGCACCGACAGGTAGGCACGACGCGCGTTTTTCCACATCAGCCAGGCCAGGGCAAAAATCAGCAAGGCGGTCATGCCAGTGCTGAATACCGAGCCAAATCGCACGGCAAAGTTGCTGTCACCGAACAGCCATTGGCTGATGTTATTGAACCAGTATCCAGCGACTGGTTTTTCAAAGTAGCGCAGGCCAAGCAGATGAGGGACCACCCAATCCCCACGCGCCAGCATTTCACGACTAATCTCGGCATAGCGGGTTTCATCCGGCTGCCATAGCAGCCGCCCATTAAGCGGCAGCAGATAGACCAGGGCAAAAAAAATGGCCAATACGATGGCCCAGGTTCCTTTCAGCGCTTTCATGTAACGTCTTTTCCCCCAACTTCGGTTTGACAACCTAACCAGCCTTCTCGGCCAGGAAACGGCGCTCGTGTAATACGGCCTAACGGCAATGATGCTACGTCTTGCGGCAGTAATGCATTCAGAGGACAGAACTCAATGCCCTGCTGTTTGGCTCGCTGTAACAGCTGTTCGAACATCGCCGACTGCGACATGCCTTCCACTTCGGTGTGAATGGTGTACACCGGCACACCGCGATCGTTGCCTATCGCTTGCAGAATATAGTCATTGAAGTCCGCCATACTGGTCTCACGGCCAATCACCTCGTCAAAGGTGGGCAACGTCACGGGGATTTGCACCGTGCCGGGTTGGCCGTTCTCTAATAGCGGACGGAAAGGATGGGTGCCACGACAATCGCTGTTGTACTGAAAAGCAAAATCTTGCTTCACCTCCACCACGCGCTGATCGGCACGCCAACCCGCTACCGCCGAACACCGCACCGGTTCACCGGTCGCGTTTGTCAACGCATCGACACCCAACTGAACCTGCTGGGCCAGCTCTGCTTTTGACCACTGCCCCACCTTGGCCTGCCAGCCTTGGTGATCCCAAGCGTGCAATCCCACCTCGTGGCCCATCTCCAGCGTACGCTTCATCAGCGGCCCCAAAGATCGAGAGATATTCCGGCCCGGCCAGGCAGTACCCGCCAGCAGGATATCCCAGCCATACAGCGATGCGGCCTTGGAACGTAACATTTTCAGCAGGAACTGAGGACGAAGCAGGCGCCACAAGTGGCGCCCCATGTTGTCCGGCCCGACGCTGAAGAAGAAGCTGGCCTGAATATCGTATTTGGCAAACAGTTCCAGCAGGCGCGTTACCCCTTCACGGGTACCGCTAAAGGTGTCTACATCAACTCGCAGGCCGACCTTCTTCATGCACCATCACCTTCCTTTACCGTGGTGCGCAGGAAGTAGTCCAGCGTCTCGGCAATGGTCTGCTGCATGGCAATGGTCGGCTGCCAGCCCAGCAGGCGGCGCGCGTTCTTGATGCTTGGCGTACGGTGCTCAACATCCTGATACCCTTTGCCGTAGTAGCTGCTGCTTTCCACATCCTTGAAACCGGCAAACGGTGGGAAATTGCCGCGCAGCGGATGCTCGTTGAAGCTGGCCAGCAACATTTCCGCCAATTCACGAATACTGGCTTCATTGGTCGGGTTACCGATGTTGACGATCTGCCCATCGCACTGGCCGTCGCGGTTTTCAATTATGCGGTACAGCGCTTCGATACCGTCGTTGATATCGGTAAAGCAACGTTTCTGCGCCCCACCGTCCACCAGTTTGATCGGAGAACCTTCAACCAGGTTCAGGATCAACTGGGTGATCGCGCGGGAAGAACCGATACGCGCCGCATCCAGGTTGTCCAGGCGTGGTCCCATCCAGTTAAATGGACGGAACAGCGTAAATTTAAGACCTTCTTTAGCCCCATAGGCCCAGATCACCCGATCCAGCAATTGCTTGGAGACCGAATAGATCCAACGCTGTTTGTTGATTGGCCCGACGATTAGACGTGAGGTGTCCTCATCAAACTCTTTATCGTCACACATGCCATACACTTCGGAGGTGGACGGGAAGATGATGCGTTTGTTGTATTTCACACAGTCGCGGACGATTTTCAGGTTTTCTTCGAAATCCAACTCGAAAACGCGCAGCGGGTTACGGGTGTATTCGATCGGCGTGGCGATCGCTACCAACGGCAGTACCACGTCGCACTTCTTGATGTGATATTCGATCCACTCGGAGTGGATGCTGATATCCCCTTCCACAAAGTGGAAGCGCGGGTTATCCAGGAAACGGCTGATAGCATCAGAACCGATGTCCAGGCCGTAGATATCATAACGATCTTCGCGCAGCAGGCGCTCGGTGAGGTGGTTGCCGATAAAGCCGTTCACGCCCAGGATCAGCACGCGGGTCCGGCGTTTCATCACGGAGCTAGGCTTGGCGGCCAGACGCACGTCGGTCACCATGCCCATTTCCAGCGCCAGACGGCTACCCTGCACATACAAGCCTGACTCGCTCTGACCAGCAACGATTTCCAGCGCCCCTTCACCACATGCGATCACCAGTGGCGTCGTGCTCAGCACCGTACCCGGCTGCTTATCGTGTGCAGTATCTAGCACACGTGTGCGCCAAACGATCACCTTGCGCTGGCCCAGGTAGCTGAATGCACCTGGATAAGGTTCGGTAACGGCGCGCACCAGATTGTTGATTTCACGGGCAGATTTGTGCCACAGGATCTCACCATCGGCAGCGGTACGGCGGCCGAAGTAGCTGGAATCCGCTTCATTCTGAGCGGTCAGCTTCGCGGTGCCGTTTTTCAGTTTCGGCAGTTGCTCTTTCAATACGATTTGAGCCGCTTCCAATACTTTCTTGTGCAGCGTCAACGCGGTGTCATTATCGGCAATCGCGACCTTATGCTGACCGACGATATCACCAGCGTCCGGGCGTTTGACCATCTTGTGCAGTGTTGCGCCAGTTTCTGTTTCGCCGTTCACCAGCGCCCAGTTGATTGGCGCGCGGCCACGGTAGCGTGGCAACAGTGAACCATGCAGGTTGAACCCGCCTTTAGGGGCCAGCGACAAGATCTCTTCGCTCAGCATATTGCGGTAATAGAATGAGAAGATGATATCCGGTTGCAGCTCACGGATACGTTCCACCCACAGCGGATGATTCACGTCTTCCGGCGCATACACCGGCAACTCCAGCTCGGCCCCCAGACGAGCAACGGAAGAGAAGAAGTTGTTCTCACCTGGATCTTCGGTATGGGTAAACACGGCCTGCACGTCATAGCCCGCTTCTGTCAGCGCTTGCAAACCTGCGCAGCCGATATCATGGTAAGCAAATACGATAGCTTTCATCATTCTTCTTCCTGAGTATTTTGGGTCGGCTTGGCGCCAACCACTTTCTGGACAAAATAGCGGGGACGAGCACGGACATCGTTATAAATCCGGCCGATGTACTCCCCTAACAATCCCATACCGACAAACTGTGCACCGATAAAGGTGAATAGCACCGCAAACAGCGTGAAGACCCCACCTGCCGCCCATTCAGGCCCCAGGATCAAGCGCAACACGATCAACAGCACCGCCAGCACGAAGCCTGACAGCGCGATCACACTGCCCACCACGCTGAGCAGACGCAGCGGCGTCGTGGTCAGACAGGTGATCAGGTCATACATCAGGTTGATCAGCTTCATCAGGCTGTACTTGGAGTCACCGAACTCGCGCTCGGCGTGGCGTACCTCGATCTCCGTAGTGCGGCGAGCAAAGGTGTTGGCCAGGATCGGAATAAAAGTGCTGCGCTCATGGCAGTGCAGCATCGCGTCAATAATGTGGCGGCGATAGGCACGCAGCATACATCCATAGTCGCCCATGGATTTGCCGGTGGCGCGCTGGATCATCAGGTTGATCATGCGTGAGGCGGTTTTACGGAACCAGGAATCCTGACGATTGGCACGCACGGTGCCCACCACGTCATAACCCTCTTCCGCAACGCTGACCAGACGGGGAATTTCCTCCGGCGGGTTTTGCAGATCGGCATCCAGGGTGATCACCAGATCGCCGCTGACCTGATTGAAGCCCGCCATAATGGCGGAATGCTGGCCGTAGTTGCGGTTCAGCAACACGGCAATAATGCAACTGCCCGGTTGTTCCGCTGCAGCGGTCAGCATAGCAGCGGAGTCATCGCTACTGCCATCATCAACCAGGATAATTTCATACGGTTGCAGTAACTGCTTACAGGCGGCGGTGGTGCGTTCCAACAAGGCAGGCAAACTCTCCTGCTCGTTGAACACCGGGATCACCACCGAAACTTTGCTAATGGGTTCAACGCGGGACACTAGAAGACTCCAAAATGGAAGACAGGGCATTGACCACGCGATCGACATCGGCTTCGGTCATATCCGGGAACAGCGGTAAAGTACACAGACGTGCCGAGTTCCATTCGGTATTGGGCAGTGACAACTGTGGGTAACGCTCACGATAAAATTTTTGCGTATGCGCCGCGCGGAAATGCAGGCCGGTACCCACGCCGACTTCTTTCAACCGTTCCATCAGTTGATCACGTTCAATACCACAGCGCTGGGCGTCAACACGCACCATAAACAGATGCCAGGCGTGATCGTGCGGGTAATCTGGCAACCCCAACGGTTGGAAAGGTGAGTCTTTCAGCGCAGCCAGGTAACGTTCCGCCAGCACCTTGCGCCGGGCATTCAGTTCTGGCAACCGCGCCAACTGCACCACGGCGATTGCCGCGTGAATATCGGACAGGTTGTATTTATAGCCAGGTTCAACCACTTCAGCCTGCGGCTTACGCCCTTGCAGTTGACGATCGAATGCATCAACGCCCAGGCCGTGGAATTTCAGGCAACGGACGCGATCGGCCAATTCATCATCATCGGTGGCGATCAGGCCACCTTCGGCACAGGTCAGGTTCTTGATGGCGTGGAAAGAGAAGATCGCGGTACCACGCGCGCCCACCCATTCACCATTGAAACGAGCGCCCACGGCATGAGCCGCATCTTCAATCAGGGGGATGTTGTGGCGTTGTGCCACATCGCGTAACGCATCCATCGGTAATGGCGCGCCTGCATAGTGAACGGGAATAATTGCTTTGGTACGTGCGGTGATAGCGGCTTCAACATCCGCCGCGCTGACCATCAAGGTATCACGGTCAATATCGATCATCACCGGCGTAGCGCCAAGCAATTCGATCATATTGAGGGTGGACACCCAGGTCTGAGAGGGAGTGATCACTTCATCACCCGGCCCGATACCCAGTGCCATCAAGGTGATATGCATACCTGCCGTTGCAGAACAGACGGCCACCGCATGCTTACAGCCAAAGGTGCGGCAAAACTCACTTTCCAACTGCTGATTTTGCGGCCCGGTGGTGATCCAGCCGGAACGCAACACCTTTTCTACCGCCGCAATTTCTTCATCCCCAATCGCCGGGCGTGAAAAAGGCAGGAATTGATCCATAATTAAACCCCAAACGTCTCGATTTGCTTTAAACCACTGTAAGACTCTTACATTTAACGGATAGTAAACGTCACAGAGAATGATTCCTGGTGGATTAACCGCCAATATACGTTGGCAAGCTTAACTAAACCTTAAGGGAGAAATGAATTTCAGGAAATATCCTGTAAGATTTCGCCAGAAAAATAATAGTAATTCATAGCATAATCATCATGTTATGCCGTTATAATTAGTTACTTGTTTCTATTTGAACGTAATCAGCGTAGCAGGTCGTCGCAGCTTTTCCACTAACAATGAAAGATTTTCGAGAAGATTTTGATCTCGCTGAGATTATTTATATTCGGCGCGTTTACTTTTCGTTTATCTTTGGTCCTTATTGATTAAAATAACAGCAAATTATGACTAGGCTGTTTTTGTCATGATCCAACGCTGCTCTCCTAGCGCCTGTAAATGAAAATCAACTTCATAAACCTTGGATAATAACCCTGGCTCCATCACATCGTGTGTATTCCCTTCGGCCACCAACCACCCTGCTTGCAACAGCCAGACCCGATCGGCCTGTTGCAAGGTATGATTGAGGTCGTGAGCGCAGACCAGCGCACTGCGGCCACTTTGGCAGAATTCATGCAGCAAACGATCCAGCGCCACCTTTTGTGCCACATCCAGGCTGTTGGTAGGCTCATCGAGCAGCAGCAGTTGGCCCTGCGGGTTGATCGTTGGCCAAACCTGCAACAGCACCGCGGCCAGCCGCACGCGTTGCCATTCCCCCCCTGAAAGCTGGGTCAACATGCGGGATAACTTGTCCGCCAGCTTCAGGCTACGGGCCAGATAAAGGATGGTGCTTTCCAGTTCATTGGCGTCCGCCCCAACGGGCTGATGCAAGGCGAGATATTGAAACACCGGCATCAGCGTAACCGGAGGCTGCTGCTGGCACAGATAAGCCCGGTGTCTGGCCAGCTCCGCACCTGAATACGCCTCCAGCAACCGGCCAGACAGACGGACTTCACCAATCCCCGGCAACATTCCCGCCAATCTGGCCAACAGCGTACTCTTGCCCGCACCGTTTGGGCCGATCAGATGCACCTGCAACCCAGCGGCGATTTGCCCCGAAAACGACATTAATCGCCCTTCTACCCCAACCTCACTGAGTTGCAGCATGGTTCTGTCGCTCCTTTACTTGGCCAAAGCCTGTTCGATAGCTGCAGATACCAACGGATCTTCCGGCGTCATATCCGGTGAGAAACGCTGGATCACCGTGCCATCACGGCCTATCAAGAACTTCTCAAAGTTCCACAGGATATCGCCGGTGTGCTTCGGCGCACGGCCTTTGCTGCTCATCCGCTCAAGGAAACCGCTGCCTTCCGGCGCGACGGCTTGTGGTTGTGCGGCAATCAGTTGCCGATACAGCGGATGACGCCCTTCGCCATTGACTTCGATTTTGGCAAACATCGGGAACTGCACGCCAAAGGTGCCACGGCAGAACGCCAGGATCTCTTCATTGCTGCCCGGCTCCTGACCAAGAAACTCATTGGAGGGGAAGCCCAACACCGCAAAACCCTGTTCACGCCAGGTTTCATACAGCGTTTCCAGACCTTCATATTGCTTGGTCAGGCCGCATTCCGACGCCACGTTGACCACCAGCAGCACTTTGCCTGCATAGGCGTCCAGCGTGGTTGATTGGTTCTCGATGGTTTGCAGGGTAGTGGCATAAATCGGGTTGCTCATCAGATAGTATCCTTTGGTTTTATTTGCAGGTGATACAGAAAAACACCGCCGGCGATCGCCGGTAGCCGCTTTACCTTACGCTTTTTGTCCGGGCCAGTAACCAGATAAAAAGTGGCGCGCCCAGCGTCGCAGTCACCACGCCGATGGGTAATTCCGCCGAAAACAGCGCAATCCTCGCCACCACGTCCGCCACCAGCAACACGCCCGCCCCCGCGAGTGCACAGCCAGGCAGCAGATAGCGCTGGTTGGTCAAACCGCTGAGACGAAGAATATGCGGGATCACCAGGCCGAGAAAGCCAATCACGCCCGCCAGCGCCACGCTGGTTCCCACCAGCCAGCCAATGGCCAGCACCAGCAGATTACGCCAGACATGCAGGGAAAGGCCCAACTGCCTGGCCTGCATTTCGCCAAGCGTCATCAGGTTGAGTGGCTTGCCTTGCGCGCATAGCCACAGCAGCACCGGCAACAGGGCTAACAGCAGCCATTTCTGCCGCCAATCCACTCCGCCGAAACCGCCCATCATCCAATACATCAGTTGCCGCAGATCGAGGCTCGAACTGAAATAGACAGCCCAGGTCATGACCGCGCTACACACAATCCCCAGCGCGACGCCCACTAGCAGCAAACGCGCGTTACTCAACCGGCGACGGCGGGCAAACATCAGCAACAGGAAGGTCATCACCAAAGCGCCAATGATGGCGTTCATGCTCATCAGCGCCACCGGCAACAGGCCGTTACCGAACAGTACCGTCAGCACTAGCGCCACTCCGGCACCGTTGGATACGCCCAGCAATCCCGGTTCCGCCAGCGGGTTTTCAAACAGGGCCTGCATCGCCGCCCCGGCCACCGCCAGGCTGGCCCCTACCAGCATCACGGCCAGTGCGCGTGGCAGCCGCAATTGCCAGACAAACAGCTGTGCAGGCTCACTCAACCATTGCGCTGGCCAGATCCACAGATCCCCGGCGCTCAGGCTGAAGGCAAACGCCAGCACGACGCCCAGCGTCAGCCAGGACAAATAGCGTTTATCGCGTCGGTGTTGCTGCTGTTGTAACAACGTGAAGGTCTGACTGCTCGGCATAACTACACAACTTCCCTACTGGCCAGGATTATGGCCTGAAAATAACGTCTTGCAGCAAATAGTAGGAGGTTCGGACGCTGAGGGGAAGGTCTGAATGAACGAATGGTGGGGAAAACAGCGGCTGGCACTGCCGGTCATCAAGACGATGATGGCAATACCAGCCTCCGTGAAATTGATTAACGCTGAGGACCGTTACCATTGGCAGGGTAAGGTTTACCCTGCCCGTTGCCGTTATTGTTGTTGCCACGGTCATGATCGTTGCCACGATCGTGCTGATTATCACGGCCGCCGTTATCATGTTGGTTGTTGTGCACATTGCCATTGTCATGGCGATCGCCGTGGAAAGGGTTGCCTCCACGCTGTTCATTACCGTGTGCCGGAGCCGGTTGCCAGCGGCCACCGTCCCAATACAGGCCACGATCGTTACGTTCCCCTACGCCACGCCCCTGATGTTCATGCCACCACTGCGGTGGACGCCAGTCGTAGCCATCCCAGTAGTAACCGCGTTTATCCTGATCGCCAAGATGCAGTGAAACACCGGGCACGTTGATATCAATAGATACGGCCGCCTGAGCCGCAATCGGCAGCAACAGGGGTAAACACACCAGCAACAGGATCTTTTTCATTGAACGCTCTCCCTTTAGTAAAGCTGGCATGGTTATATCAAGGCCCCCCTGGCACGCCTATTGGAGCAACGCCGATTTTCAGATCGTTTTCACTCTCCTTACGCAATTCCTACACGGTTATTTTGGTGAGAGCGAGTTCATATGTAGCTGAACGGGCGCAGCATGCAGCGCCCCGGGATTGGTTCGGTAGCTCCCAAAGAAAAAGGCCGCTTGCGCGGCCTAGCAATAAGTGTTTAATAATATGAAATAAAAGGATTTATTTCTAAGCGTGTCCACGCATTGACCACACTTCGAAAAAAGCCCCGGATTTCCGGGGCGATTTGCTTACATCAACATACTTTGCTGGCCGTAGTGGTTAGGGTGAGGCAGCACCGGGTTTACCCTGCCGGGCGACATGATTGACCGCTCAACGGTCTCCATGGTGACAAATGTATGTCCGCAATTGACGTTCTGGCACTGATGGTAACGCTCCTTGGTGTTCTCGCTCAGGTAACGACTAGAACGGGCATGTGCAGCAGTGCCGCATAAGTTGCAATGGAACATATTTATCACCTCTACCGGTCAGTTTCGATAAAGACATTTTAATATATTTTATTTATAAAACAACAAGTTAATAATTATTCATCACTTTGTTTTTCCTCTTCGTACTCGACATCGGAAAGCCCCACCTCAAGCTCTAGCGCCGTCGTGTAACCACCATCGCCGAGCGAGTGGGTTACCTTAGTGATTATCCACGCCTGCTCGTCTATGACGCGCTTAAAGCCTTTTACCGCCACCGGCGTTTCTGGGTACAAGTCCGCACGCCCCATGGCGAGATTAATGGAAAACTCAGCAACACCGCGTTGCAGTTTGTCCCATTTGGCCTTAGCTGCCCGCGTAGCTTGCGCCTTGGTGGCATAGATGGTGGTCAGCGCAAACACGTTGTCAGGTTCACCGGCCATATACTCGCCCTCGCGTTCCTCCTTCGGTTTTGCCGGTGCCTTCTTGCTGGCTGTGGGCTTGGTGGCCTTGGGATGTTGCAGTGCGCGCAGGTGCTTAGCCTTCGGCTTGCGTTTGAGTTTGACCTTTTTCTTTTGTGGCGCTTTCGGGTCTTTGGTGTGGAGCCACTTGGCCGTAACGCCGGTATAGGCTCCCCGGTCAGCAATAGCAAACTGATGTTGGTCACCGTCACGGCGCTCGATGGTCACCTGCGGGATGGGTTTGCCGCTGGCCGTTACGCCGCTGCCACCGTTGAGAAACAGCAATTTCCCCGCTTTGACCGACACCTCCGCCCCGTTGCGGGTGGCAAGGCGCGTCAGGAATTTGGCATCGGACTCCTGAGCTTGGTCAATGTGCGGGATAGCAATACCGGCCAGCCCCTCGGCCACTCTGGCCGTCAGCTTGTTACGGGCGGCAATCTTCTCAAGCACCGCGCCGAGCGTGGTGTCGTGATAAGACTCCTCACGGCGTGAATTGAGCGTGCCACGAAAATCCGCGCTACGAGCCCGAATCGTTAGCGTATCTGGTGCGCCCCGGTGCTCCACTTCGTCCACCGTGAAAGTGCCCTTGTTGACCAACGGCTGCCCCTGCCACCCCAACAGCAACGCGAGCACTGCGCCACGCGCAGGCATCATGACTTGACCGTCAGCATCATCCAGCTCGATATCGAGCTGGTCAGCCTCAAAGCCGCGATTATCAGCCAGCGCAAGTGACAGCAAGCGCGGGCTGATGTTCTGCGTGATGTCCTTACCTTCCATCGTGAGCATAAAGGCCGGGGCCACTTTCGTCCCCGCATCCAGCGTTAAACCCGGCATCATGAGAACAGCCCCCCAATTGCATCACTTGCCTTGCCTGCCAGCGTTCCAGCCTGACCGAGCAAATCCTCGGCCTGTGCCCGTAAATCCCCGTAAAGCGCCGTCAGGGATTCATCCACGCGGGTCAGCGTGAGCGAAAACTCAATGCGCCGCGCACTACCGTCAGAAAAGAACTCAGTGCAGGTCTCGCTGATACTGTTGACCACAAACATCCCGTAAATGGTGCCGGTGCCTTCCAGCATCGGCCACGCCCGCCCCTCGGCGGCCATCACATCAAGGAGCTGCAACGAGACTTTCCCGCCGGTAATCTCCGGCATCAGTTCCCCGGATAGCGTGATTTTCTCCTCGCTGACACCAAGAAACTGCAACGTTGGCCGCTGGCCAATCCGGCTATTGGACGGCCAGCGATAATCAACATTGCGCTGCATGGTTTGGTAAGGCAGCGTTTGCAGGCGAAACACAAACAACCCCAGGATTAACATCATGATTATTGCCCCCTTAATCACTGGCCAATGTTGAACGCTGCGCAGCGCGTGCTTTACGCTCGCGGTCTTCAACCACCTGTAGCAACATCCGCTTGGTTTCCGCCTCGGTCATGCCGCCGGGGTGGCTGCTGGATACATGGAAGTTATTGACGCTGTTGTCCGTGTAAGCCCGCCCACCTCCGGCACTGACCGGCACATAAGCCCCTGGCATTGCACCACCCACAGGGTAATAACCACCCCCGCTAGCCCCGGCGGCGTAGTCGTTGGCCTTCTGCGCCTTTTTATCGATGTCGCTGGATTCACTGTTGATGACACCCAGCTTTTCCAGCACCCACTTAATCCCCTCTCGCAGCTTGTTGAATGCCTTAAGCGGTAGCATCAGCGCATCGGCCAGTCGGCGACCAAACTCAACACCGGCGTTCTTGCAACTATCAAGGCTCTCCTGACTGGACTTCACCGGTTTTAACAGGTCGGTGAACCACTGCCACGCCTGCTTGAGCCAGCCGCCAAGGGCGTCAAACATCGGCTTAAGCGGCGTAAACAACTCGGCAATCGGCGCAAATGCCTCCGAGATACCGATAATCACCCCACCAAAGAAGGCGCTGATGGGTTCCCAATACTTACGGATAAGCAGTGCGCCCGCGACAAAGGCAGCAGCCACGGCGACCACCGGCCACGTTATCGCCCCCAGTACAGCCATGATGGCCCCACCGGCAGCGCTAAACACCGTACTGAGCAACCCGGCAGCAGCTATGATTGTGTTAATGCCCGAAATCACTGGCCATGCGACCAGCCCAATCCCACCCAGCGCGCCAATGGCGGCCAGAATGGCCGTGGTGAACGTGAAGATTTTTTTGGTCAGTTCCGGGTTTTCCTTTGCCCATTTGCCAATGGTGGCCAGCCACTCCGTCGTCGTGCGGGTCAGTTTTCTCAGTGCTGAATCTTGCTTTTCGAACACCTCAATCTGTAAATCTTCCCAGGCCGACTGAAGGTTTTTTAAATCCCCGTCAAGGTTGTCGGTCTGGACTTTCGCCACCTTGTCCGTGGTTCCTTTCGACCCGGCAATCGCCGCACGCTTCTCCGCCAGTTTCCCGCTACCGGCAGCGGCAACGAGCTTGACGGCACCCTTCATGGCCTCCTCACCAAAGATGACTTTCAGGTATTCCGCCTGCTGCGCGGTGCCGAGTTTGTTTTTCTTGAATGACGCATGGATAGATTTAAGGATTTTTTCAACGGGCAGCATGTTGCCTTTGCCGTCCCGCGTCTTGACACCCAGCTCACCCAGTGCCGCCGGTGATTGCCCACGAGGAGCCTGTAGGCGGCTAAAGATGGCGCTGGTGCCCGTCCCCGCCATGGATGCCTTGATGCCGTTGTCCGCCAAAATACCCAGCATGGCGGTGGTGTCTTCAATACTGGCCCCGGCAGCCTCGGCAATCGGTGCGGCGTACTTCATCGCCTCGCCCAGCTCGACAAGGTTGGTATTTGACGAGGTAAAGCCCTTGGTCATTACATCCGCAACGCGCTCAATCTCCGACATCGGCAGGTTAAAGGCTGACTGCATGTTGGTGATGATGTCAGCCGCTTGCGCGATATCCACATCGGCGGCCAGACTGAGATTTACCGTTGAGCCGGTAGCAGCCAGAACCGCATCAGCGTCATAGCCTGACTTGGCCAACGTTGTTTGCGTGCGCGCCACATCCATCGGCGAGAAGGCTGTCGACCCGCCAATGTCACGTGCCTGTTGCCGGATTTTGACCAGTTTCTCGTCACTTTTATCCACATCAAGAATGGATTGCGTAGCCGACATCTGCTTATCAAAACCCACGCCGGGCGCAATAAACCGGCCCGCTGCATACAGGCCCGTCGTCGCAATCCCTACCCCGGCAGCGCCCATGCCTGCCACATTGCCCGCCAACTGCTTGCCAGTCTGATAGCGCCGCTGGACGTTGCTTAGCCGAGCCTGCTGCTGACTGACGCGTGCCAGCGCCTCACGCTGGCGATTTAACTGGCCAGTGGTGTCGCTGATGGAAGTCCTGAGCCTGCGCTCATCATTGGCCAGCGTGCGTGTATTAATCCCAGCCTGCGCCAACTCCTGGCGCTGGCGATGCACAGATTGACGCAGACCGTTGTGCTTAAGCTGCAACTCCGAGGCCGCCCGCTTGGCCGCTTCCATGGCTTTCACCTGCGCATTGGTGGGATTGACTGTGCTTTTCAGCGCAATCGCCAGTGCGGCGGCTTCCTGCTTGGCCTTTTTTAGTGCCTTACTCGTGACGGCAAGCTGCGCACTTGACTCGCGAAAGACCTCAATACGCCTAGCCTGAGCATTCAGTTTTTTGAGGTCTTGCTGTGTTGCGCGGATGTTCGCAGACAGCGTTTTACTTGCCGTCTGGATATGCTTGAAAGGTCGGCTTGCTTGGTCAACGGCCTTGAGTAGCACCTGCAACTTGACGTTGTTACTCATTCGCGTGCCCGCTTCGTTTGAGCGCCTTATCGCGCCAGTTGAAAAGCTCCGACAGGCTCATCGGGTAAAGCTCTGATGGCGGCCAGTGGAATATCACTGCGATGTCCGCCATCAGGTCATCAACCGAGAAACCAGCGGGAAAATTTAGCGTTCCGAACTCTGTGAGAAAAAACCCACAACCTCACCGGCCAGCGCCACAATATCAGGCAACTCCAGCGCGGTGACCTCGCTCTCGGTCAGTGACGGATACGTCATGCGCGGTAAGACTTTGATTAACGCATCAACCTCCGCCCCCGCCACGGCTGCCAGACTCACGCCACGCAAGGTGCCCGTGTTCGGCTTAATCAGCGTGACAGATTTAATCTCAGTATCGCCACGTTTTACCGGCACATTCAGGGTAACCACGTTCGGGGCTTTTGCTGCTTCATCTACGTTGCTCATGGGGTTCTCTCACTTGATTTGAATGGGAAAAGGTGCGGCCAGCCATGCTGACCGCCAGTAAATTACGACAGGCCGATATTGCGGCGATGGCGCTCCAACATATCGACGCCGTTCACACGTTCAATCATGTTGATAGTGTCGATTTCGATGCGCTCCTTGCCGTCAATAGTCAGCTTGTAATAGGTGCATTGGGTGGTGATTTTGGTCTCGGTATCCTCACCCTGCTTCTGTTCGCCGGAATCAATTTCCTTGTGACGGCCACGCAGCACGACCTCGACGGCTACCGTGTCGCCGGTATCGTCGCGCTGGTAAGAGCCACAGAAACGCAGCGGCACCGCCGAGGCATTGGCGGCAGCGTATTGCCCCCACAATGCATCATCAGGTAGGCCGCCGATGGCCCATTCCACACTCAGCGCATCATCGTCCAGGCCAAAATCCACCGGGGCGCTGCCGTTCATGCCGCCGCCGCGATAGTTCTCTAGTTTGCGAGTCAGTTTCGGCAGGGTCACCGAGCTGACAAGACCCATGTAGCTCAAGCCGTCATTAAACAGGTTGAGGTATTTCAGTTTGCGCGGGAGTGCCATGCGTTAGGTGTCCTCTTAGCTGTTGACGGCGGCGGCCAGATTGGCCAGATATTTATCGGTGATGCGCTGGCGCAGGGTTAAATCTTCCAGCGGTGGCACCGGCGTATAGTCATAATCAATAAACAGTTTCCCGCCCTTTAATGACTCCTTATCGTTGGCGCTTTCGTCATACCAGCAATCCGCATCAATGATGTAACCATTGCTTTTCAGCTCGCGGAATTTAGCCTTGATGCCGTCAATGATGTCGCGGATGAGTGTGGCGGTAACCGGCTTATCCACTGCCCACATGTGTCCTTCGGCCATAGTGTCGGCAATCACCTGCGCGGTGCGGGTGTAGTTTTCAAACAGGAAAAGCGGATCATCAGAACAGGTACGGTTACCCCAGAAGCGGAAGCCGTCTTTGCGGATGAGGGTGGTGACCCCGGCTTTGTTGAGCAGGTCAGCATCAGTGCCGGGTGCCTGTAAATCCCAGAACACCGAGGCACTGATACCGGTCACGCCGTTAACGCTGACGTTAGACAGGGTTTTGTGCCAGCCTTGCTCCTGGTCGATTTTGGCCCGCAGACCGAGCGCGCGCGCCGTGGCATAAGCCGTGTTACTGGCGTTTGTCGTGGTATCCCATGCAAGGAAATCCGGCCAAATCAGCATCAGCTCACGCTGGCCAAAGTTGTCACGGTATTTGATGGCATCAGAGATAGTTTTGCAGCCCCAGGCGGCAATGTAGCCAAAGGCGCGCAAAGACTGGCAAACCGTCGCCAGCGCGGCGGCCACCTCTTTCGTATCTAACCCTGGCACACCAAGGATGCGCGGCTTAACGCCGGTGACCGCTTGCGCCGTCAGCAGCGCCTTGATGCCGGTATATTGGCCGGTAGCATTTGCGCCGCCGATGATGTTAGAGGTGGTCTCGGCAGCGTCTTTGCCTTCGGCGACGCGCACCACCACCGTGACCGGTTTACATTGGTCAGCAATGGCCTGCAACGCAGCGGCCAGCGTGCCTTTTTTACCAGCCTTGCCTACCGCCGCTTGTACATCGGTAATCAATACCGGCACGTTGAGCGGGAACATGACCGGGCCGGCATCGCTGGAGGTGCACACCATGCCGACAATGGCGGTCGAAACAGTTGAAATCACGCGGGTGCCGTCGTTGATTTCAATGACTCGCACGCCGTGATGGTAGTCACTCATTGAGTTTACTCCGTGGTTGTTTGGTGCAGACAGCTTGCCGCCACGCAGGGGCGCGCGCACGTCATCGGCGTTGGAAGGCCCGCCAGACAACAACACAAAGGAATGATAGGAAGGAGTGTTTCATTACGATCGTTTTCGCCGATCAATATGTCTGTATTGATCTATCTAATCGATTGGACGTGTTTTGGTCGGGCGGGTTAGGGTTTACCCAGACGCGACAACACCAGGGAAAGGCCGCGCCAAGAAGCGAAGCCCGGCAAATTATGCCGGGCTTTTGCTTTATGCGGGCTGGTCAGGGAAAACAATATCCGGGGCCAGACCGACATCAATGGCTTGCACTTTCTGCACGTACTCCATCCATTCAATCAGTGATTTTTTATCCCCCTCGGTAATCATCCCCAACGCGAGTTGCGTTTGCCACGCCTGAGTTTTCGCGCTGGCTTCGGTCATCAGCTTTTCTTTCTGCGCCTGGGCCTGTGCTTCATGCTCCGCCTGGGTATAAATGCGCGGGATGATTTTCTTGCCGTTAAACATCCAACCACCGGCATCCGACAGCCCGGCTGGCGTGTTTTTTTGGCTCACTTCAACAACGGACAAATTGACGGGCCACAACATGGAAACGTCGCACGTCACAGCCCACACAGTGCCGTCGGCATCATAGGCAATCTTGGTGGTATCGGGTAAAAAATCCCGCTGCTGCTCATACCAATCATTGCCATCCTCATCGCGCAGATAAGCCACCATTGCGCCTAACTCTGGTTCGTCGGGATTGTATTGCTTGAGATTTTTTAAATGTTTCATTATCACACCGTTTCTACAGTGGCCCACTGGCCGTTAATTAATACTTGGACAGCAGAGTAAGCCCCCCAGATATTAGGGTCATAGTTAGAGCCTGACATTGCCGTATAAACACAACCTGGCGGCAATGAAATATGACCACCAGTATCCCGAACAACCACCCGCCCAGATAAACGTACCGCTTGCGCGAAATGTTTATAAACCCACGCCTGCAAATTAGTATTCAGGGTGGAAACCTGGTTGGCAATATAATTACTTAGATAACCACCCCACACCGAGCCATACACATTCCCGTCATTGGCATACACTGTTCCACCGCTGAAATTAATCTGGGGATTCACACCGGAGATACTCAGCAAACCGTCATTGCGCAACGAAAAATAGGAATCCGTGGTGCCGTATTTATTATGCAAAGACACCTCGGCGCTTTGCCCAACAGTTTCATTATAATAAAACTCGGCGAGTTGGGTTTCTGCCACCCGAAGGCGCAAGCCGTTAGCCTGCCGGTGCACCTTCCCTGCGCCGTCAGTATAGGTTGCAAATCCCATTTTATTAACAAAGTTGGCATCAGTCAGGGTCATCTGTGTGCCTAATGTCACGCCACCACTGGTCATTGACACGGCAAATGGACGGTGACTGCTATAGCTACCCAATTGGTCTCCAGGGTTAGTCATTAGCAGATATAATGCGTTTCCATCTTGACGCCAAAATGTGCCGTAATTCCCTCCAATAATCCGATAGTTATTTTGGTTGGTGGATTGAAATTCAGAACTGGTTTTCACGATACCGGATAACTGGCCGCCTGTTTTCATCAAATAGCGCCCATCCGCCTCGGTTTTATTCCAGGCATTCACGTCCGCTGCCGAGGGTTTATTGTTGGTGTGATAGATTATGCTATTAACAGCCTGATTTGCCTCAGTACCCCAACAGAGATTACTTTTATTATCAATACCAAGCCGATATAGTGGCGTACTGGCACCGAGCTGGAACCCGATAGATAAATTGGCGGTGGCACTGCTGCGCTTTAATATCAAAGGAGTGTGTTCAACGCCAGTAATTAGCATCGCGGTATTTTCTGTGCTCGTCGAATCGGTTTTAACCGTCAGGCTTTTTACCGTACCGCCTGATAGTTTCAGGTAACGAGCATCTGCCTCGGTCTTGTTCCAGGCGTTCACATCCCCGGCCAGCAGATTGACATCGGCACTCAGCGGCTTACCGTTCACCTTGATGGATCGCAGCGCATACTTGCCATCACTTTGCGCCGCTGTATAAGCATTTCCAGTATGCAGTAATTCACTCCAACCTAGAAAATCCATGTTGGAATCTTTGGTGCGGAAAGCCGCGCGCCCCTGCCGCCAAGCCAGTTGCAGCACATAGGGTGCAGCGGTAGCCGATGGCCGCCAAGCATGGTTAATAATCCCCGCAGATGCCGCAATTGGCGGCGTATCCGGGTCGCTAACGGCTGACCATGTAAACCCTGTGAAAGCATTCGCCCCGCCAAGGTCGGCCAGCTTATGCCTGCGCTCGGGCTGCATTAAACCCAGGCCAAACGCCCTGTTGGCGGTTAACACCTGTCCGGTAGCTTCACCCGTTTCACACAAGGCGGCAGACTTTAGCCCCAGATTAGCGCGGGCCTTGGCCTTATCCGGCAAATCAGCCAGATTTTGCGTCAACTTCACCGCAGCATCGTTTACCGCTTTGACCGCTTTCGGTGTGGCCGCCAGGGTCTCGCTGGTGCTGTTGGTGACGCTGCTCAGTTGCACAAAGCCCTTGGCAGTTGTTGTGCCGTCTGGATGGTTACGGGACTTGGCATGGTCATCAATCGCCGCCGCCACAAAATCACGGGTCGCGGTTACCATATCGCCATTTACAATCAGCGTGATGGCCTCGGTGTGACTGACAATCAACACCATGCGCAGGGTTTGCGTGCGCCCGCTGCCCTCCTCCAGCTTTGGCTTATAGGACTCGGCCATATTGCTGACCGCAATCAGCACACCATCCGCGTCATACAGGCCCATTTCACGCAACCAGAAGCCGCCCACGCTGGCCGGAATAATTAACTCGGCAATCAGCCGGTCTGGCAGAGCCTTATCGGTAGTCAGTGAGTTAAGCGCCGCGCGGTAACGCTCGTTAATCAGTTTGGTTTGCGCCGGGTTTGGCGTGGGTAACTTGCCGTTTCCGTCCCCGACGGCCAGTCGGTCAATTTTCAGGGGCTTTCCGCCTGCGCTGGCGGCTGCAATTTTTGCCGCCCCGGCGGTGGTCAGAATAGCTTTGTATTTGCTCATGGTTTCTCGCTTTTTATCCGGGGTAAACAGTAATCGTGTCGCCATCGTAAATGCCGACGCCGGTGTAAATGGGGCCATTCACGTCCTGCACGATATTGAGGCCGATAAGGTGGCGACTGACCGGCTTGGCGTCAGCAATCATCCGCTCCATCTCTAAATACATTTCCTCGGTGATGCCAGTTTCTAATACACCAATATCCAGTCGAAAGGTGCCGGGCGGGTCGTTGGTTTGCCACCACTCATGCACCTTGATGAGATAGCCGAGCGGCTCCACGACCCGACGAACGGCTCCGATAGTGCCCTTATGGCTGTGCAGGTAAAACGCCGAGGTCACCACGTTGCGCTTGACCACCTCCGACCATGTTTCATCCCATCGGTCAACCGAGAAGGCCCAGGCCAGATAGGGCAGCAAATTGAGTGGGCAGGTTGCCGGGTTCCACAAATCACGCAACGGCACCGGCACGCGAACCAACTCAGCGCAGGCGCGCGCGGCGGCTGCCTCCAGCGGCGAGGAGCCGACAGGCAATAGGCGGCTATTCATCAGAACCCCCGACGGTGATGCGGTACTTCTCGCAAAACGATGCCTGGGTGTTATCCAGAACGATATCGGCCAGCGGCTTTTTCAGCTCCACCCGCTGCACGCCTTCCACATGCAGCGCGGCATAGATGGCTGACAGGCGAATATCACGTCCGAGCCGGTGCTGTGCGGTGATGTAGCGTTTGAGCTTGGCCTCGGCTGCGGCCTGTATGGGGGCCGCCTCCGGGCCTGGATAGAGATAGAGCACCGCATCAACAATATACTTAACGATGGTTGCGGCCTGTACCGTCACGCGGTCAGCCACCGGGCGCACGTTCTCATCATTCAAGGCGCGAGCAACCACTGCCAGCAAGTCGGCACTGGCCGTGCCGTTCCCCTCGCGCGACAGCACCGAAATGGTCACACAGGCAGGACTCGGACTGGTTGCCTTCACATCCGCAACACGGCCATCGGCGTTGCGGCCATGACGCTCATAGGCACCCGACGGCCCGGCAACGCTGATACCCTCAAATGCCTGCTGGATGCGCAGCCGATACTCGCTATCAGATTCCATGACCGCCGGGGTTGGCGGTAACGTGGTGTCATTGGCGGGAATGGTCACCAGTCGCGGCGTATCAAAATTCGCGCCGAGCTGGTCAAGGTCACCACCACTGGCAAAGGCCACCATCACCGCAAGGGCAGCCTCATTCACCCGTTGTCGCAGCACTAGCTCGCGATACGCGTTTTCTTGCAGCAGCTTGACGATAGGGTCGGACTCCAACGCCAAGGTGCGCGCAATAGCCTCCTGCCGGTCTGGCGGGTACAAGGAAATCAGCGTTGCTTTGCGCTCAGCCAGCAGGCTCTCATAATCCAGCTCCTCCACCACATTCGGGGCGGGAAGCTGGCTTAAATCAATGGTAGGCATAGTGTCAGCTCAGGGGGACGGTTAAAGAAAATGTGCCACTTACGTCGCGGCGCACGCCGGTGATATCGACGACCATTTGGCCATTGAAATAGCTCTCGAAGGTGATGGCCGTCAGGCTGATGCGCGGCTCCCACTTGAGAATGGCCACGTAGCAGGCTGCCATCACTTGCAGCTTGACCGCTGCGTTTTGCGGCTGGTCAATCAAGGCTGATAACAGTGAGCCGTACTCACGACGCATCACCCGCGATCCAATCGGCGTGATGAGTATGTCGCGCACGCTTTGGCGGATATGGTCAAGGTCGGTTAATTCGGTGCCAGTGTCGCGGTTCATGCCGCTGTAGCGCGCTGTCATCTTGTGCCCTCCGTCCAGCCACCGCCGCGCTGCACGCCGCCGTGACCGTGGTTGTCTATCTGCACGTTGTTGGATGTGAAGGTGCCGCCGGAATGGCTGATATTCCCTTTCATCTCACCGCCTTTCTGCACTTCCAGTGTGGCGGTGGTCAGCTTGTTGGTGCAGACCACCTCCGGTGTGTTTAGAGTGATTTTCTCGCTGGCGTTGACCGTGACCACGGGCACCGTGACGGTGACCGACTCGGAGGCGGTCACGTCCGCCGTTTTGATGCCGGTAACTTTCAGCGCGCCGGTTGCTGGCTCGTACTCAATGACCGCACCATCGGGAAAGCTGACATGAAAAGCATCGGGGGAGACTGACGGCGGCGGGTTGTCATCGGAATAAATGCCCGGCAGCACAAAGGCGGTATCCAGTTCGCCACCCAGGGACAACACAAGCACCTGCTCACCTTCTGACGGTGCCCACCAAGTGCGAGAGCGCCCGGCGCGACAGGTCAACCAATTCAGCCAGTCGGTGGTATTGCCGCCGGTTTGGACGCGGCAGTATCCCTCATCGGTATTGACGTCAACAACGACACCGATGCGGATGAGGTTGCGCACTGCTCGTGCGAGTTCTGAAATTTTGGATTGAGTTGTCATAGGAAGATCTTGAGGCACTGTGACAATTGACTCAATCAAGAGATCTTTGGTGATTGAAGAAACAACCGGCATTATGTTATCTTGAAAAAAAAAAGAGGTTTTTATGGAAAAAATTCTCAGTTCCTTTGACAAAGAAAAAGTAAAGTATGACTCTTGTGCTAAAAGTTTCGAGTCCTTACTTTCCAGCTTATTATTAAACAATGGGATATCCATTCACTCGTTGGAGTCAAGAGTAAAAGAACGCGATAGTCTAGAAAAGAAATTAGTCAAAAAGAACAAATATAGAAACATAGATGAGATAACAGATGTGGTTGGAATTCGCATCATCACTCACTACGCTGATGATGTTGATAAAGTTGCTGAAATTGTAGAGCGTGAATTTTTAGTAGATAAAGAAAACTCCATAAACAAAGCATCTTCTCTAGAGCCAGATAGATTTGGGTATTTATCACTGCACTATATTATTTCATTAGATAAAAACAGATCGGCTTTATTCGAGCACAGTAAATACAAAGACACCAAAATTGAAATTCAGATAAGAACAATACTCCAACACGCCTGGGCTGAAATTGAACATGATATCGGCTACAAATCAAACATTGGCCTCCCCGACGTAATTAGACGCCAATTTTCACGGCTAAATAGCTGCGCGGAATAGT
>NZ_AYMQ01000086.1 GCF_000633355.1 Serratia sp. H1w | reverse complement strand
AAGGCCGTGCTGGTGAGAACGTAGGTGTTCTGCTGCGTGGTATCAAGCGTGAAGACATCGAACGTGGTCAGGTACTGGCTAAACCAGGTTCCATCAAGCCACACACCAAATTTGACTCAGAAGTGTATATCCTGAGCAAAGAAGAAGGTGGTCGTCATACTCCATTCTTCAAAGGCTACCGTCCACAGTTCTACTTCCGTACCACTGACGTGACCGGTACCATCGAACTGCCAGAAGGCGTAGAGATGGTAATGCCAGGCGATAACGTGAACATGGTTGTTACCCTGATTCACCCAATCGCAATGGACGACGGTCTGCGTTTCGCAATCCGTGAAGGCGGCCGTACTGTAGGTGCGGGCGTTGTTGCTAAAGTTATCGCTTAATCGCGAATAATTTTTCAACGTTAAAAGAGGGCACTTCGGTGCCCTTTTTTTATACATTTTTTTACCAATGTTAATTGAAATAAAAACGATTCTTATTTAGACTTATTGCATTGGTTAAGAAGTGAGTCTCTCTATGTACGTATGTCTGTGTAATGCCGTGTCTGACAAAGCGATCCGTAAAGCGGTACGTCAGCACAATCCCCATACCATGAAGCAACTGCGTGAGCTGGTGCCGATTGGTACCGACTGTGGTAAATGCATTCGGCAGGCAAGGCAAATTATGGTGGAGGAACGCGCAACCCTGATCCCTATGCACGAAGTCGCCTAATAAATAGTAGGGTTATTTTTTGACTCTTGGCCCGCAGCTTCTACACTTTTAGAACTGCCCAGGAGGATTTATCTATGAAAGGCGATAAAAAGATCATTGCTCACCTCAACAAGCTGCTCGGTAACGAGCTGGTTGCCATCAATCAATACTTCCTGCACGCGCGTATGTTCAAAAATTGGGGCCTGATGCGTCTCAATGAAAAGGAATATCACGAGTCGATCGATGAGATGAAACACGCCGATCGTTATATCGAGCGTATCCTATTCCTCGAAGGATTACCGAACCTGCAAGATCTCGGCAAGTTGAATATCGGCGAAGATGTCGAAGAGATGCTGAGGTCCGATTTGGCTCTGGAGTTGGATGGAGCCAAAAACCTGCGGGAAGCCATCGCCTATGCCGACTCTATCCATGATTACGTCAGCCGCGATCTGATGAAAGAGATTTTGGCCGATGAAGAAGGGCACATCGACTGGCTGGAAACCGAGCTGAGCCTGATCGAACGCTTGGGCATCCAAAACTATTCCCAGGCGCAGGTGCTGGAACGCAAAGACTGATACGACCCCTCACCCTAACCCTCTCCCACAGGGAGAGGGGACTGTACGTGCCACAATTGACCCCCCGCATTTGACCTTAACACGGGCGCAGCAAGCGGCGCCCCTACGCCGTGTCACATTACCCGCCAACAACGCTGAACCGGCTCCCTCGCCCTTTGGGAGAGGGTTGGGGTGAGGGGAAAAAACCGCCAAACCCATAAAATCACCTCATGCTGAGCATATTTCCGTCTGCGACTTGCAAACGAGCCTGTTTTGCGTATAATGCGCGGGCCTACCTAATCTTGATAGGCCTGATTTTAGCGAATCAGTCGATTGGCAGGTTGGTTTTGCCCTTCGAACAATACTCCCGATATGGGGGTTATATGTTGACGATTACACTCCCCCATCAATCGAAATGGGTGTGAGGAGTAATTATTTACGTTTATAAATAATTGGAGCTCTGGTCTCATGCAGAACCAAAGAATCCGTATCCGCCTGAAAGCGTTTGATCATCGTCTGATCGATCAATCAACTGCGGAAATCGTCGAGACTGCCAAGCGCACTGGTGCGCAAGTCCGTGGTCCGATCCCGCTGCCAACTCGCAAAGAGCGCTTTACCGTTCTGATCTCTCCGCACGTCAACAAAGACGCGCGTGATCAGTACGAGATCCGCACTCACAAGCGTCTGGTTGACATCGTTGAGCCAACTGAGAAAACCGTTGATGCTCTGATGCGTCTGGATCTGGCTGCCGGTGTAGACGTGCAGATCAGCCTGGGTTAATCAGGTCATTGACGATTGAGAGGTTGAAACAATGATTGGTTTAGTCGGTAAAAAAGTGGGCATGACTCGTATCTTCACTGAAGATGGCGTTTCTATCCCAGTAACCGTGATTGAAATTGAAGCGAACCGCGTGACTCAGGTTAAAGACCTGGACAACGACGGATACCGTGCCATTCAGGTCACTACCGGTAGCAAAAAAGCTAACCGTGTGACCAAACCGGAAGCGGGTCATTTCGCTAAAGCTGGCGTCGAAGCTGGCCGTGGTCTGTGGGAATTCCGCCTTGAAGAAGGTCAAGAGTTCGCTGCAGGTCAAGAAATCAGCGTAGAAATCTTCGCTGACGTTAAAAAAGTCGATGTTACCGGTACTTCCAAAGGTAAAGGTTTTGCTGGCACTGTAAAGCGCTGGAACTTCCGTACTCAGGATGCGACCCACGGTAACTCCTTGTCTCACCGCGTTCCGGGTTCTATCGGTCAGAACCAGACTCCGGGCAAAGTGTTCAAAGGCAAGAAAATGGCTGGCCACCTGGGTGACGAGCGTGTAACCGTTCAAAGCCTGGACGTAGTACGTGTTGACGCTGAGCGCAACCTGCTGCTGGTTAAGGGTGCTGTACCGGGCGCAACCGGTGGCAACCTGATCGTTAAACCAGCTGTGAAGGCGTAAGGGGATAGCAATGGAATTAGTATTGAAAGACGCGCAAAGCGCGCTGACTGTTTCCGAAACTACCTTCGGTCGTGATTTCAACGAAGCGCTGGTACACCAGGTTGTTGTTGCTTATGCAGCAGGTGCCCGTCAAGGTACCCGTGCTCAGAAGACCCGTGCTGAAGTAACTGGTTCCGGTAAAAAACCGTGGCGCCAGAAAGGTACAGGCCGTGCGCGTTCAGGCACTGTTAAGAGCCCGATCTGGCGTTCTGGTGGTGTAACCTTCGCTGCGAAGCCACAAGACCACAGTCAGAAAGTAAACAAAAAGATGTACCGCGGCGCGCTGAAAAGCATCCTGTCCGAACTGGTACGTCAAGATCGTCTGATCGTTGTCGAGAAGTTCTCTGTAGAAGCGCCTAAAACTAAGCTGCTGGCACAGAAACTGAAAGATATGGCCCTGGAAGATGTGCTGATCGTGACCGGTGAACTGGATGAGAATCTGTTCCTGGCAGCTCGCAACCTGTACAAGGTTGACGTGCGCGATGTAGCAGGTATCGACCCAGTTAGCCTGATCGCCTTCGACAAAGTGGTTATGACTGCTGATGCTGTGAAGCAAGTTGAGGAGATGCTGGCATGATCCGTGAAGAACGTTTGCTGAAAGTGCTGCGTGCACCGCACGTATCTGAAAAAGCATCCGCTGCGATGGAAAAAAGCAACACCATCGTACTCAAAGTTGCCAAAGACGCGACCAAAGCAGAAATCAAAGCTGCTGTGCAGAAACTGTTTGAAGTCGAAGTCGAAGACGTTAACACCCTGGTAGTTAAAGGGAAAGTGAAGCGTCAAGGTCAGCGTGTTGGTCGTCGTAGCGACTGGAAAAAAGCTTACGTCACCCTGAAGGAAGGCCAGAACTTGGACTTCATCGGCGGCGCAGAGTAAGTCGGAGGAGTAAGAACAATGGCAATTGTTAAATGTAAACCTACATCTCCGGGTCGTCGCCACGTTGTTAAAGTGGTTAACCCTGAGCTGCACAAGGGTAAACCTTATGCCCCGCTGCTTGAGAAACTGAGCAAAAGCGGTGGCCGTAACAACAATGGCCGTATCACCACCCGTCATATCGGTGGTGGCCACAAGCAACATTATCGTCTGGTTGACTTCAAACGCAACAAAGATGGTATCCCTGCAGTGGTTGAGCGTCTGGAGTACGATCCGAACCGTTCCGCGAACATCGCGCTGGTTCTGTACAAAGACGGCGAACGCCGTTACATCCTGGCGCCGAAAGGCCTGAAAGCTGGTGACCAGATCCAATCTGGTGTTGATGCTGCAATCAAAGCGGGTAACGCCCTGCCTATGCGCAACATCCCAGTAGGTTCAACGGTTCATAACGTAGAAATGAAACCAGGTAAAGGCGGCCAGATGGCTCGTTCTGCTGGTGCCTACGTTCAGATCGTCGCTCGTGATGGTTCCTACGTAACTCTGCGTCTGCGTTCAGGCGAAATGCGTAAAGTTCCAGTTGATTGCCGCGCCACCCTGGGTGAAGTCGGTAACGCTGAACATATGCTTCGCGTACTGGGTAAAGCAGGTGCTGCACGTTGGCGTGGTGTTCGTCCTACCGTTCGCGGTACGGCGATGAACCCAGTCGATCACCCGCACGGTGGTGGTGAAGGTCGTAACTTTGGTAAGCACCCGGTAACTCCGTGGGGCGTTCAGACCAAAGGTAAGAAGACCCGTAGCAACAAGCGTACTGACAAGTTCATCGTACGTCGCCGTAGTAAAAAATAATTAGAGGATAAGCCATGCCACGTTCTCTCAAGAAAGGTCCTTTTATTGACCTGCACTTGCTGAAGAAGGTAGAGAAAGCGGTGGAAAGCGGTGACAAGAAGCCTTTGCGCACTTGGTCCCGTCGTTCAACGATCTTTCCTAACATGATCGGTTTGACCATCGCTGTCCATAATGGTCGTCAGCACGTACCAGTATTTGTTTCCGATGAAATGGTCGGTCACAAACTGGGTGAATTCGCGCCGACTCGTACTTATCGCGGCCATGCGGCTGATAAAAAAGCTAAAAAGCGCTAAGGTAGGAGGAAGAGATGGAAACTATCGCTAAACATCGCCACGCTCGTTCTTCTGCTCAGAAGGTTCGCCTTGTTGCAGACCTGATCCGCGGTAAGAAAGTGTCGCAAGCTCTGGAAACTCTGGCCTACACCAACAAGAAAGCTGCTGGTCTGGTCAAGAAAGTGCTGGAGTCTGCCATTGCTAACGCAGAACACAACGATGGCGCTGACATCGATGATCTGAAAGTCACGAAAATCTTCGTAGACGAAGGCCCAAGCATGAAGCGCATTATGCCTCGTGCAAAAGGTCGTGCAGATCGCATCCTGAAGCGCACCAGCCACATTACTGTGGTTGTGTCCGATCGCTGAGACTCTGGAGACTAGCAATGGGTCAGAAAGTACATCCTAATGGTATTCGCCTGGGTATTGTCAAACCTTGGAACTCTACTTGGTATGCGAATACCAAAGAATTCGCTGACAACCTGGACAGCGACTTTAAAGTTCGCCAATTCTTGACTAAAGAACTGGCGAAAGCTTCCGTTTCTCGCATCGTTATCGAGCGTCCAGCGAAGAGCATCCGTGTGACTATTCACACCGCTCGTCCTGGCATCGTTATCGGCAAGAAAGGTGAAGATGTCGAAAAACTGCGTAAGGTCGTAGCGGATATCGCTGGCGTTCCTGCGCAAATTAACATCGCCGAAGTCCGTAAACCGGAACTGGACGCAAAATTGGTTGCTGACAGCATCACTTCACAGCTGGAACGTCGCGTTATGTTCCGTCGTGCTATGAAGCGTGCTGTACAGAACGCAATGCGTCTTGGCGCTAAAGGTATCAAAGTTGAAGTAAGCGGCCGTCTTGGCGGTGCTGAAATCGCGCGTACCGAATGGTACCGTGAAGGTCGTGTTCCGTTGCATACACTGCGTGCGGATATCGATTACAACACATCTGAAGCGCACACCACTTATGGTGTAATCGGCGTTAAGGTATGGATCTTCAAAGGTGAGATCCTGGGTGGTATGGCTGCAGTTGAACAACCGGAACCGGCTGCTCAACCTAAAAAGCAGCAGCGTAAAGGCCGCAAGTAAGGAGAGTCGCTGATGTTACAACCAAAGCGTACAAAATTCCGTAAGGTGCACAAGGGCCGCAACCGTGGTCTGGCGCAAGGTACGGATGTTAGCTTCGGCACTTTCGGTCTGAAAGCTGTTGGCCGTGGCCGTCTGACTGCTCGTCAAATCGAAGCAGCTCGTCGTGCAATGACTCGTGCAGTGAAGCGTCAAGGTAAGATCTGGATCCGTGTATTCCCGGACAAACCAATCACCGAGAAGCCTCTTGAAGTGCGTATGGGTAAAGGTAAGGGTAACGTGGAATATTGGGTTGCCCTGATCCAACCTGGCAAAGTCCTGTACGAAATGGACGGCGTTCCAGAAGAAGTCGCCCGTGAAGCATTCAAGCTGGCAGCAGCTAAACTGCCGATCAAAACCACCTTTGTAACTAAGACGGTGATGTAATGAAAGCACAAGAGCTGCGTGAAAAAAGTGTTGAAGAGCTGAACACTGAGCTGCTCAACCTGCTGCGTGAGCAATTTAACTTGCGCATGCAGGCGGCGAGTGGCCAACTGCAACAAACTCACCTGTTGAAACAAGTGCGTCGTAATGTCGCACGCGTTAAGACTTTACTGACTGAAAAGGCGGGTGCGTAAAATGACTGATATTATCCGTACTCTGCAAGGTCGTGTTGTTAGTGACAAAATGGAGAAATCCATGGTTGTTGCTATCGAACGCACGGTGAAGCACCCGATCTACGGGAAATTCATCAAGCGTACGACTAAGCTGCATGTACATGATGAGAACAACGAATGTGGTATCGGTGACGTGGTAGAAATCCGCGAATGCCGTCCACTGTCCAAGACTAAGTCATGGACGTTGGTTCGCATTGTAGATAAAGCGATTCTGTAATAGAGTAGCTGACTCTAACTTAATAAACGGCTCAGAAAATGAGCCGTTTATTTTTTCTACCCATACTCTGGAAGCGGTGTTATAATGCTGCGCCCTCGGTTATGGGGCTTTTCAACGATCTAGTAATAGATCCTAAAGTTGTAGTTGACATTAGCGGAGCACTAACATGATCCAAGAACAGACTATGCTGAACGTGGCCGACAACTCCGGTGCACGTCGCGTAATGTGTATCAAGGTTCTAGGTGGCTCGCACCGTCGCTACGCAGGCATCGGCGACGTCATCAAAATTACCATCAAGGAAGCAATTCCTCGCGGTAAGGTGAAGAAAGGCGATGTGCTGAAGGCGGTAGTGGTGCGCACCAAGAAGGGTGTACGTCGCCCGGACGGTTCTGTCATTCGCTTCGATGGTAATGCATGCGTTATTTTAAACAATAACAGCGAGCAACCTATCGGTACGCGTATTTTTGGGCCGGTAACTCGTGAACTGCGTAATGAGAAGTTCATGAAAATTATCTCTCTGGCACCAGAAGTACTCTAAGGAGCGAACCATGGCAGCGAAAATCCGTCGTGATGACGAAGTTATCGTGCTTACCGGGAAAGACAAAGGTAAACGCGGTAAAGTAAAAAATGTCCTGTCTGCTGGTAAGGTCATTGTTGAAGGTATCAACCTGGTTAAGAAACATCAGAAGCCGGTCCCGGCCCTGAACCAACCAGGTGGCATTGTTGAAAAAGAAGCTGCTATTCAGGTTTCCAACATTGCGCTGTTCAACTCGGCTACCGGTAAGGCTGACCGTGTAGGCTTTAGATTCGAAGACGGCAAAAAAGTCCGTTTCTTCAAATCAAATAGCGAAACTATCAAGTAATTTGGAGTATGACGATGGCGAAACTGCATGATTACTACAAAGACGAGGTAGTCAAACAACTGATGTCTCAGTTTGATTACAACTCTGTCATGCAAGTCCCTCGGGTCGAGAAGATCACCCTGAATATGGGTGTTGGTGAAGCGATCGCTGACAAGAAACTGCTGGATAATGCAGCAGCTGACTTGGCAGCAATCTCCGGTCAAAAGCCGTTTATCACCAAAGCACGCAAATCTGTTGCAGGCTTCAAAATCCGCCAGGGCTATCCGATCGGCTGTAAAGTAACTCTGCGTGGCGAACGCATGTGGGAGTTCTTTGAGCGTCTGATTTCCATTGCTGTTCCACGTATCCGTGACTTCCGTGGCTTGTCCGCCAAGTCATTCGATGGCCGTGGTAACTACAGCATGGGTGTGCGTGAGCAAATCATCTTCCCAGAAATCGACTACGACAAAGTCGATCGCGTACGTGGTTTGGATATTACCATTACCACTTCTGCGAACTCTGATGATGAAGGCCGCGCGCTGTTGGCTGCTTTTAACTTCCCGTTCCGCAAGTAAGGCAGGGTTACTGATGGCTAAGCAATCAATGAAAGCACGCGAAGTCGTTCGCGTGAAACTGGCTGACAAGTACCGCGCTAAACGCGAGGAATTGAAAGCTATCATTTCTGGTGTGAACTCTTCCGACGAAGATCGTTGGGATGCGGTTCTCAAGCTCCAGTCTCTGCCGCGTGATTCCAGCCCGTCTCGTCAGCGTAAACGCTGCCGTCAAACTGGCCGTCCACATGGTTATGTGGGCAAGTTCGGGTTGAGCCGTATCAAGCTACGTGAAGCCGCTATGCGCGGTGAAGTACCAGGCTTGAAAAAGGCTAGCTGGTAATTACCAATTGAATCACGGGAGTAAAGACAGATGAGCATGCAAGATCCGATCGCGGATATGCTGACCCGTATCCGTAACGGTCAAGCCGCGAACAAAGTTGCGGTCACCATGCCTTCCTCCAAGCTGAAAGTGGCAATTGCCAACGTGCTGAAGGAAGAAGGTTTTATTGAAGATTTCAAAATTGAAGGCGACACCAAGCCTGTACTGGAACTGGTACTGAAGTACTTCCAGGGCAAGGCAGTGGTAGAAAGCATTCAGCGTATCAGTCGTCCAGGTCTGCGCATCTATAAGAAAAAAGATGCACTGCCAAAAGTTATGGCCGGTCTGGGTATCGCTGTTATTTCTACCTCTAAAGGTGTTATGACCGATCGTGCAGCTCGCCAAGCTGGTCTTGGTGGCGAGATTATCTGCTACGTAGCTTAATTCGGGAGGAAAGAATGTCTCGTGTTGCAAAAGCACCCGTCGTCATTCCTGCCGGCGTAGAGGTAAAACTCAACGGTCAGGTTATTTCGATTAAGGGTAAGAACGGCGAGCTGACTCGTACAGTCCATGACGCTGTTATCGTTACGCAAGAAGCTAACGCACTGACTTTCGCTCCGCGCGAAGGTTTTGCCAATGCATGGGCCCTCGCGGGTACCACGCGCGCTCTGCTGAACGCAATGGTTGTCGGTGTTACCGATGGTTTCACCAAAAAGCTTCAACTGGTAGGTGTTGGTTATCGTGCTGCTGTTAAAGGCAACGTGGTGAATTTAGCCCTGGGCTTCTCTCACCCAATCGATCACCAGCTGCCAGCAGGTATTACTGCTGAATGCCCTAGCCAAACTGAAATCGTGCTGAAAGGCGCTGATAAGCAGGTTATTGGCCAGGTTGCTGCAGATCTGCGTGCCTACCGCCGTCCTGAGCCTTACAAAGGCAAAGGTGTCCGTTACGCCGACGAAGTCGTGCGTACCAAAGAGGCTAAGAAGAAGTAAGGTAACACTATGGATAAGAAATCTGCTCGTATCCGTCGTGCGACCCGCGCACGCCGTAAGCTCAAAGAACTGGGTGCAACCCGCCTGGTGGTACATCGTACCCCGCGTCACATTTACGCACAGGTCATTGCTCCAAATGGTTCTGAAGTACTGGTAGCCGCTTCTACTTTAGAAAAAGCTATCACTGAGCAATTGAAGTACTCCGGTAACAAAGACGCAGCAGCAGCCGTTGGTAAAGCACTGGCTGAGCGCGCGTTGGAAAAAGGGATTGCGAAAGTATCCTTTGACCGTTCCGGTTTCCAATATCATGGTCGAGTCCAGGCACTGGCAGATGCTGCCCGTGAAGCTGGCCTTCAGTTCTAAGGAAGAGGTTTAAGATGGCTCACATCGAAAAACAAGCTGGCGAACTGCAGGAAAAGCTGATCGCGGTAAACCGCGTATCTAAAACCGTAAAAGGTGGCCGTATTTTCAGCTTTACCGCACTGACAGTCGTTGGTGATGGTAACGGTCGCGTTGGTTTTGGCTACGGCAAAGCACGCGAAGTTCCAGCAGCGATCCAGAAAGCGATGGAAAAAGCCCGTCGCAACATGATGAATGTCGCGCTGAACAGCGGCACCCTGCAGCATCCTGTTAAAGGTGCTCATACGGGTTCCCGTGTGTTCATGCAGCCAGCTCATGAAGGTACCGGTATCATCGCGGGTGGTGCAATGCGCGCCGTTCTCGAAGTTGCTGGGGTGCACAACGTACTGGCTAAAGCTTATGGTTCCACCAACCCGATCAACGTGGTTCGTGCAACTATCGACGCTTTGGCTAATATGAAGTCTCCTGAAATGGTCGCTGCCAAGCGTGGTAAATCCGTTGCAGACATTCTGGGGTAATTGACCATGGCTAAGACTATCAAAGTTACACAAGTTCGCAGCTCCATTGGCCGTCTGCCGAAGCATAAAGCTACACTGCTCGGTCTGGGTCTGCGTCGTATTGGTCACACCGTAGAGCGCGAGGATACTCCTGCTGTACGCGGTATGATCAACCTGGTTTCCTACATGGTTAAGGTTGAGGAGTAACAGATGCGTTTAAATACTCTGTCTCCGGCTGAAGGTGCCAAGCATGCGCCGAAGCGTGTAGGTCGTGGTATTGGTTCTGGCCTGGGTAAAACCGCTGGTCGTGGTCACAAAGGTCAGAACTCACGTTCTGGCGGTGGCGTACGTCGTGGTTTTGAAGGTGGTCAGATGCCTTTATATCGTCGTTTGCCGAAATTCGGCTTCACCTCTCGCAAAGCTATGATCACGGCAGAAGTTCGTCTGTCTGAACTGGCTCTTGTTGAAGGCGACGTAATCGACCTGAACACGCTGAAAGCCGCTAACGTTGTTGGTACCCAGATCGAGTTCGCGAAAGTTATGCTTTCTGGCGAAATCACTCGTCCGGTTACCCTGCGTGGTCTGCGTGTCACCAAAGGCGCTCGTGTTGCTATCGAGGCGGCTGGCGGTAAAATTGAGGAATAAGTAAGCTGATGGCTAAGCAACCAGGATTAGATTTTCAAAGTGCTAAAGGCGGACTCGGCGAGCTGAAGCGCAGACTTTTGTTTGTAATCGGCGCGCTGATTGTTTTCCGTATTGGCTCTTTCATTCCGATTCCTGGTATCGATGCCACTGTGCTTGCCAAACTGCTCGAACAGCAGAGAGGCACTATCATTGAAATGTTTAACATGTTCTCTGGTGGTGCTCTCAGCCGTGCTTCTATTTTTGCTCTGGGGATCATGCCGTACATTTCGGCGTCGATCATTATCCAGTTACTGACGGTGGTTCACCCAGCGTTGGCGGAAATCAAGAAAGAAGGGGAGGCTGGCCGTCGCAAGATTAGTCAGTACACCCGTTACGGTACGCTGGTGTTGGCCATATTCCAGTCGATCGGTATTGCTACCGGTTTGCCGAATATGCCTGGTATGCAGGGCCTGGTGTTAAATCCAGGCTTTGCCTTCTACTTTACTGCGGTTGTGAGCTTGGTGACCGGGACAATGTTCCTGATGTGGCTGGGTGAGCAGATTACTGAGCGTGGTATCGGTAACGGTATCTCAATCATTATCTTCGCGGGTATTGTGGCGGGTCTTCCGCCAGCAGTTGGCCATACTATTGAGCAAGCTCGGCAAGGCGACCTGCACTTCCTCTTGTTGCTGTTGGTTGCAGTATTGGTGTTTGCAGTAACCTTCTTCGTTGTTTTCATTGAACGTGGTCAACGTCGTATCGTCGTTAACTATGCCAAACGTCAACAAGGACGTCGTGTTTACGCAGCACAGAGCACACACTTACCGTTGAAAGTGAACATGGCAGGGGTAATCCCGGCAATCTTCGCTTCCAGCATTATTCTGTTCCCTGCCACGATTGCATCATGGTTTGGGGGCGGTACCGGTTGGAACTGGCTGACAACGATTTCGCTGTATTTGCAGCCTGGACAACCGCTTTATGTGTTACTCTATGCGTCTGCAATCATCTTCTTCTGTTTCTTCTACACGGCGTTGGTGTTTAACCCGCGTGAAACAGCAGATAACCTGAAGAAGTCCGGTGCCTTCGTACCAGGAATTCGTCCGGGAGAGCAAACGGCGAAGTATATCGATAAAGTGATGACGCGTTTAACCCTGGTGGGCGCGATGTACATTACTTTCATCTGCCTGATCCCGGAGTTCATGCGTGATGCAATGAAAGTACCATTCTACTTTGGTGGTACCTCGCTACTGATCGTGGTTGTCGTCATCATGGACTTTATGGCTCAAGTGCAAACTCTGATGATGTCAAGTCAGTACGAGTCTGCATTGAAGAAAGCAAACCTGAAAGGCTATAACCGCTAATCAGGCGTGTTTGAGAAGTTACGGAGAGTAAAAATGAAAGTTCGTGCTTCCGTCAAGAAATTATGTCGTAACTGCAAAATCGTTAAGCGTAACGGTGTCGTTCGTGTGATTTGCAGCGCCGAGCCGAAGCATAAACAGCGTCAAGGCTGATTATCTCGCATATTTTTCTTGCAAAGTTGGGTTGAGCTGGCTAGATTAGCCAGCCAATCTTTTGTATGTAGCTGCAACATTATTTGAGTATCCTGAAAACGGGCTTTTCAGAATGGTGTTGCCGTAAAAATTAGTAGGAGTGCATAGTGGCCCGTATAGCAGGCATTAACATTCCTGATCATAAACATACCGTTATCGCGTTAACGTCGATCTTCGGAATCGGCAAAACTCGTTCACAGTCCATCTGTGCTGCGACGGGTATTGCTGAAAATGTTAAGATCAGTGAGCTGTCTGAAGAGCAAATTGAACAACTGCGTGAAGCAGTTGCCAAATTCACTGTTGAAGGTGATTTGCGTCGTGAAGTTACCCTGAGCATCAAGCGTCTGATGGATCTTGGTACATACCGTGGTTTACGCCATCGTCGTGGTCTGCCAGTTCGCGGTCAGCGTACTAAGACCAACGCACGTACCCGTAAGGGTCCGCGTAAACCGATCAAGAAATAATCGGGGTGATTGAATAATGGCAAAGGCACCTGTTCGTACACGCAAGCGTGTAAGAAAACAAGTCTCTGACGGCGTGGCTCATATCCATGCTTCTTTCAACAACACCATTGTGACTATTACCGATCGTCAGGGTAATGCTTTGGGTTGGGCAACAGCCGGTGGTTCCGGTTTCCGTGGTTCTCGTAAGTCAACTCCGTTTGCAGCTCAGGTTGCAGCCGAACGTTGTGCTGACGCAGTTAAAGAATACGGTATCAAGAACCTGGAAGTTATGGTTAAAGGACCTGGTCCTGGTCGTGAGTCTACTATCCGCGCTCTGAACGCGGCTGGTTTCCGCATCACTAATATTACCGATGTGACTCCGATTCCTCATAACGGTTGTCGTCCACCGAAAAAGCGTCGCGTGTAACGCCCCTGCGTTTCGGATTGTTGGAGAAAGAAAATGGCAAGATATTTGGGTCCTAAGCTCAAGCTTAGCCGCCGCGAGGGCATAGACCTGTTCCTGAAGTCTGGCGTTCGCGCGATAGATTCAAAGTGCAAAATTGAACAGCCACCAGGTCAACACGGTGCGCGTAAACCGCGTCTGTCTGACTATGGTGTACAGTTACGTGAAAAGCAAAAAGTTCGCCGTATGTACGGTGTTCTGGAGCGTCAGTTCCGTAACTATTACAAAGCAGCAACCCGCCTGAAAGGCAATACCGGTGAAAACCTGTTGACCCTTCTGGAAGGTCGTCTGGACAACGTAGTTTACCGTATGGGCTTCGGCGCCACTCGTGCAGAATCACGTCAGCTGGTTAGCCATAAAGCCGTTATGGTAAATGGTCGCGTTGTTAACATCGCTTCTTATCAGGTATCTCCGAATGACGTAGTCAGCATCCGCGAGAAAGCTAAAAAGCAGTCTCGTGTTAAGGCTTCTCTGGAGCTGGCTGAGCAGCGTGAAAAGCCGACTTGGCTGGAAGTTGATGCTGCGAAGATGGAAGGTGTGTTCAAACGTATTCCTGAACGTACCGATCTGTCCGCCGACATTAACGAACACCTGATCGTCGAGCTTTACTCCAAGTAAGGCTTGAGTTTCAAAGAGAGGACACAATGCAGGGTTCTGTGACAGAGTTTCTAAAACCGCGCCTGGTAGATATCGAGCAAGTCAGTTCGACGCACGCCAAGGTGACCCTTGAGCCGTTAGAGCGTGGCTTTGGCCATACTCTTGGCAACGCACTGCGCCGTATTCTGCTTTCGTCTATGCCGGGTTGCGCGGTGACCGAGGTTGAGATTGATGGTGTACTACATGAGTACAGCACCAAAGAAGGCGTACAGGAAGATATCCTGGAGATCCTGCTCAACCTGAAAGGGCTGGCGGTGAGAGTTCAAGGCAAAGATGAAGTTATTCTTACCCTGAATAAATCTGGCATTGGCCCTGTGACCGCTGCCGACATTACCCATGATGGTGATGTCGAAATCGTCAAGCCGCAGCACGTTATCTGCCACCTGACCGATGAGAACGCTGCTATCAGCATGCGTATCAAAGTTCAGCGCGGTCGTGGTTATGTGCCGGCTTCTGCCCGAATTCATTCGGAAGAAGATGAGCGCCCGATTGGTCGTCTGTTGGTTGACGCCTGCTATAGCCCTGTAGAGCGTATTGCCTACAATGTTGAAGCAGCGCGTGTAGAACAGCGTACCGACCTGGACAAGCTGGTAATCGAGATGGAAACCAATGGCACGATCGATCCTGAAGAGGCGATCCGCCGTGCGGCTACCATTCTGGCTGAACAACTGGAAGCTTTCGTTGACCTACGTGATGTACGTCAGCCGGAAGTAAAAGAAGAGAAACCAGAATTCGATCCGATCCTGCTGCGCCCTGTTGACGATCTGGAATTGACTGTCCGCTCTGCTAACTGCCTCAAGGCAGAAGCTATCCACTACATCGGTGATCTGGTACAGCGTACCGAGGTTGAGCTGTTGAAAACGCCTAACCTGGGTAAAAAATCTCTTACTGAGATTAAAGACGTGCTGGCCTCCCGTGGACTTTCTCTGGGCATGCGCCTGGAAAATTGGCCACCGGCAAGCATTGCTGACGAGTAACCGGATCACAGGTTAAGGTTTTACTGAGAAGGATAAGGTCATGCGCCATCGTAAGAGTGGTCGTCAACTGAACCGTAACAGCAGCCATCGCCAGGCTATGTTCCGTAACATGGCCGGCTCTTTGGTTCGTCATGAGATCATCAAGACGACCTTGCCAAAAGCGAAAGAGCTGCGTCGCGTTGTTGAGCCGCTGATTACTCTTGCCAAGACCGACAGCGTAGCTAATCGTCGTCTGGCATTCGCCCGTACTCGTGATAACGAGATCGTGGCAAAACTGTTTAACGAGCTAGGCCCGCGTTTTGCGAGCCGTGCCGGTGGTTACACTCGCATTCTGAAGTGTGGCTTCCGCGCAGGCGACAACGCGCCGATGGCATACATCGAGCTGGTTGATCGTGCTGAGTCTCAAGCAGAAGTAGCAACTGCAGAGTAATCTGTGGAAGCGTAAGAAAACCGGGCTTGCCCGGTTTTTTTACGTCTGTCGCTTGCCAAACGTGCTCTCCCCTCCCGCCAACGCTTAAGATCCCCCCTGTTATCCGCTATGCTACAGCTAGAAATCTGACCGACAGAAGGATCACCTCATGTGGTTACTGGACGCGTGGGCAGAGCGCCATATCGTTGCTGCCCAAAACAATGGGGAGTTGGACAACCTGCCAGGCCAAGGGCGACCGCTGGTGTTGGACGATGACAGTGCAGTGCCTGCCGAATTACGATCGGGATTTCGCTTGCTGAAGAATGCCGGTTATTTGCCGCCGGCGCTGGAGGATAGAAAGGAGGCATTGACCCTGGCTCAACTGCTCAAGGAAATCGATAGCCAACACCCCGATTATACGGCCTTGAGTAAACGAATGACCTTGCTGGAATATCGTCTGCGGCAGGCGGGTATGAATACGGACTTTCTGCACGGTGCATACCAACACGCTGTCAGTGAGAAATTCAAACCGGAGGAGCCATGATGTTCAAGATCGGCCAATTAGCCAAGCTGGCTGACGTAACGCCAGATACGGTGCGCTATTACGAGAAGCAAGGCATGATGGATCACCATGTCCGAACCGAGGGCGGCTATCGGCTGTATAGCGATCAGGATTTACAGCGTCTGCGGTTTATCCGTTACGCCAAACAACTGGGCTTCACGCTGGAAATTATCGCCGAACTGCTGTCGATCCGTGTGGATCCGGAGCATCATACCTGCGAAGAGTCGAAGTCTATCGTTGATGCGCGTTTGCAGGAGGTGGAAGATAAGCTGAGTGAATTGACCAGAATGCGCGAATCGCTGAAAAGGCTGAGTGATGCCTGCTGTGGTACTGCCCACACCAGCAACTTCTGTTCAATTCTGGAGGCTTTGGAGCAAGGGGCCAGCGAAGAGAAAGCGAAAAATGCGGTTTAACTGCGCATGGGTCTTTAATTTTTATCTGCCCAGCAGTATTATCGGCGCGTTTATTATCACCAACCCACAGGAAGACCATGATGACCCAATATCGTCATACCAAAGGTAAGATCCAGGATAATGCCATTGAGGCGTTGCTGCACGACCCGCTTTTCCGCCAACGGGTAGAGAAGAACACTAAAGGGAAAGGCAGCTACCGGCGTAAAGACAAACATGCAAAAGGCGGTAACTGGGAGGCCAGTGGTAAATTGCCCAACGACAATTTACCACTGGCCTTCTGGTTTTAAGCCACAAAAAAGCCATCTCGCAAGATGGCTCTCAAAACGTAGGGGCGCCGCATGTTGCGCCCGTCTTATAGCGCTGAATTACAGCTTCGGCTGCTGTTGATGACTCAACAGATCGCGGATCTCTGTCAGCAGCTTCTCTTCGGCCGTTGGCGCAGGTGGCGCGGCGGGCTCTTCAACTTCTTTACGGCGCATTTTGTTCATTAACTTGATAGCCATAAAGATCGCAAAGGCGACAATCACGAAATCAAAGATATTCTGCAGGAAAGAGCCATAGTTCATCACGACTGCTGGGACATTATCTTTGGCTTCACGTAGTACCAGGTGGAACTGCTTGAAGTCGACTCCGCCAATGAGCAAGCCCAAAGGTGGCATGATGATATCGGCAACCAAGGAAGAAACGATTTTACCGAATGCCGCACCAATGATCACACCCACTGCCAGATCGACCACGTTGCCACGCATGGCAAATTCGCGGAACTCTTTTAACATACCCATCAGAACACCCCTCAAAAATTAGTAACGCAACTTTAACAAATCAACGCGCCTTTGACACAGTCAGTATAGGAAAATTTTTGGTTTTTCCTAATTCTCGGCGCCTGATGTTTCAAAAATGCATTCGCATGATTTATGTGTTTATAAGAAGAACGGACTTGGCTGGAACAGGCGCTCGACGTCCGGCACAAATTTCTTATCGGTAATAAACATAATCACGTGGTCGCCTTGTTGGATCCGGCTGTTGCCGTTGGCAATGATCACATCATCACCGCGCACAATCGCACCGATGGTGGTACCTGGCGGCAGCTTAATCTCTTCTACCATACGGCCAACGACCTTGGAGGTACTTTCATCGCCATGGGCAATGGCTTCAATGGCTTCGGCAACGCCGCGGCGCAGTGAGGAAACGCTGACGATATCGGCTTTACGCACGTGGCCAAGTAACGCGGAGATGGTGGCTTGTTGCGGTGAAATCGCGATATCAATGACGCTACCCTGGACCAAATCGACATAGGCGCGGCGCTGGATCAGTACCATCACCTTCTTGGCCCCCATGCGCTTGGCCAGCATGGCAGACATGATGTTGGCTTCGTCATCGTTGGTGATGGCAATAAACACATCCACCTGCTCGACATGCTCTTCGGCCAACAGTTCCTGATCGGAAGCATCGCCGTAAAAAACGATGGTATCGTGCAGTTGCTCTGCCAATTCGGCGGCACGTTGCTGGTTTTTCTCAATCAGCTTCACGTTGTACGATTTTTCTAATCGATGTGCCAGCCCCGCACCTACGTTACCGCCACCGACGATCATGATGCGCTTATAGGGTTTCTCCAGGCGTTGCAGTTCACTCATTACCGCGCGGATATGCTGTGAGGCGGCAACGAAGAACACTTCATCGCCCGCTTCGATAATGGTTGAGCCTTGTGGGCGGATCGGACGATCGTGACGGAAAATCGCGGCTACGCGAGTATCGATATGTGGCATATGTTCGCGCATGGCAGACAGGGCATTCCCCACCAGTGGGCCGCCATAATAGGCTTTCACCGCTGCGATGCTGACTTTGCCATCGGCAAAGTTCACTACCTGCAAGGCGCCTGGGTATTCGATCAGCTTGTAGATGTAATCGATAACCAGCTGCTCCGGCGAGATCAGGTGGTCGATGGGCACCGCGTCCGGATGGAAGAGCTTCTCGGACTCGCGGATATAATCTGGTGCGCGGATACGTGCAATACGATTCGGGGTGTTAAATAGCGTATAAGCGATCTGACAGGCGATCATATTGGTTTCGTCAGAGTTGGTGACGGCAACCAGCATATCGGCATCTTCGGCACCGGCTTCACGTAACACGCGCGGGTGAGAGCCGTGCCCCTGAACGACGCGCAGGTCAAACTTGTCCTGCAACTGGCGCAGCCGTCCGGTATCGGTATCGACCACGGTGATATCGTTATTTTCACCCACCAGGTTTTCAGCCAGTGTCCCGCCAACTTGCCCTGCGCCAAGAATAATAATTTTCATCGATTTCTCTGCTCGATCTGCGACGGCCGTAGCCGATAGTTGAGAATGCCCGCAGGCGCTCTCTGAACAGTTATATTTTAATCAGCTTAGCGTAAAAGAAACCATCGCCATCCTCAGGATGAGGAAGATTCTGTTTGCCTGGTGATTGGAGATCGCCGGTTTCAACCAGCTTGGCATCGGTGTGACGTTGCAGGAATGCGGCGATCTGCTCGCTATTTTCCTGCGGTAGAATAGAGCAGGTTGCATAGACCATCACACCACCCGATTTCAGGCGTGGCCAGATAGCTTCCAGAATTTCGCCCTGTAAAGCGGCCAGTTCGGCGATATCGCTGTCACGACGCAACCACTTGATATCCGGGTGGCGACGAATAACACCGGTGGCGGAGCAAGGGGCATCCAACAGGATACGATCGAACTGCTGGTCACCGCACCATTCTTGCGGGGTACGGCCATCACCTTGGCGAACTTCCGCATGCTGACGCAGGCGCTGGAGGTTCTCTTTCACCCTGCTCAAGCGTTGCTCGTCGATATCGACGGCTAACACATGCGCTTTAGGGGCGGCTTCCAGAATATGGGTCGTCTTGCCGCCGGGAGCTGCACAAAGATCGAGGATCTGTTCACCGTCTTGCGGATCCAGCAGATCAACGCAACCCTGAGCGGAGGCGTCTTGCACCGTCACCCAACCGTCTGCGAAGCCGGGCAAATCCGTCACTGGGCACGGCGCCAGTAAACGTACCGCGTCGCGATAGTCTTGATGGGGAACGGCTGCAATGCCTGCCTGCTGCATCAGTTGTAAATAATCTTCACGCGTATGGTGCAGGCGGTTAACGCGCAGCCACATGGGTGGCTTCTGATTATTGGCGTCAACGATTTGCTCCCACTGGGTTGGGTAAGCCAGTTTGATGCGTTTAAGCAGCCAGCTTGGATGCAGATAGCGGCTGTCGTTATTAGCGGCGCGTGCCAGTAGCTCTTCTTGCTGGCGCTGGAACTGGCGCAGTACCCCGTTAATCAACCCTTTCAGCTGTGGTCGCTTCAAGGCAACCGCACCTTCAACCGTTTCGGCTAATACCGCGTGTGGTGGAATGCGGGTATACAGCAGTTGATACAGGCCAACCATCAGCAAATAGTGCAATGGGCGCTGTTTGCCGGTCATCGGCTTTGCCATCAACTGCTGAATGCACCATTCGAGCTGCGGCAGCACGCGCAGCGTGCCGAAACAGAGCTCCTGCAATAGCCCACGGTCTTTGTCAGAAATGTTCTTTTGTAATGCGGGCAAAATGGTGCTGAGCGACTGCCCCTGATCCAGTACCTGGCCGATGGCCTTGGCAGCAATGCTTCGGAGATTGTAATTGTTTTTCATAGGCTAAGGCGGATAACGATCGGCATTAAGAAACAAACAGCCCGGCAACAATGGCCGGGCAATGGGAGTGGCTTATAACCGGTTGCCCGGTGTGAACCATTCGCGGCGAGAATTCAGCAAATCTTGTGCCGACATCGGTTTTTTACCGGCGGGCTGTAGCTGCGTCAGGTTCAGAATACCGTCTGCGGTGGCAACCTGGATGCCGTGCTTGTCGGCATGCACGATGGTGCCGGGTTCTGCGTTGGCGCTTTCCGCTATCACATTGGCCTGCCAGACTTTCACCGGCTGATCGTCAACGGTGAAATAGCTGATGGGCCACGGGTTGAAGGCGCGAATACAGCGCTCCAACTGTTCTGCAGCAAGGCTCCAGTCCAGGCGGGCTTCTTCCTTACTCAGCTTTTCTGCGTAGGTAACCAGCGCTTCATCTTGAACTTCGCGCTGCGCCGTACCTGCCGCCAATTGCTGCAAAGTGGCCAACAGCCCTTGAGGCCCCAGTTCTGCCAGTTTGTCGTACAGACTGGCGCTGGTATCTGTGGCTTCGATTGGGCAAGCGATCTTGTGCATCATGTCGCCGGTATCGAGACCTACGTCCATATGCATGATCGTTACGCCGGTTTCGCTATCACCGGCCCACAGCGCACGCTGGATCGGTGCCGCACCACGCCAGCGTGGCAGCAGAGAGCCATGAACGTTGATACAGCCCAGGCGCGGCATATCCAGCACCGCTTTAGGCAGGATCAGGCCATAGGCCACGACTACCATAACGTCAGCCTTAAGATCGTCAACCAGATGCTGATTCTCTTGCGGACGTAGTGACTTAGGCTGAAAAACGGGGATCTGATGCTGTTCAGCCAGCACCTTGACCGGGCTTGGCGTCAGCTTGTTACCGCGGCCTGCGGGGCGATCGGGCTGGGTGAAGACGCCGACCACCTGATGCCCAGAAGACAACAGCGCGTCTAAGTGACGCGCTGCGAAGTCAGGGGTTCCGGCAAAAATAATCCGTAAAGAGTCAGACACGTTGATTTCCTGATCGGTTAGGCGCGAGCTTCAAGCTTGGCCATTTTTTCCAGTTTCTGACGGATACGTTGGCGTTTCAGCGGCGACAGGTAATCGACAAACAGTTTGCCAACCAGATGATCCATTTCATGCTGAATACAGATAGCCAGTAGATCATCAGCCTCAAGTTCAAAAGGTTTCCCTTCACGATCGAGGGCGCGGATCTTCACTTTCTCTGCGCGTGGCACCAGGGCGCGTTGCTCAGGGATGGAAAGGCAGCCTTCTTCGATACCGGTTTCACCGCTTTTTTCCAGCAGTTCCGGGTTGATCAACACTAGGCGTTGATCGCGGTTTTCAGAAACGTCGATGACGATAATGCGCTGATGAATATCGACCTGTGTGGCAGCCAGGCCAATGCCTTCCTCTGCGTACATGGTTTCAAACATATCATCCACGATGCGCTGGACATCTGCATTGACTTCTTTTACCGGGGCCGCAATTTTGCGTAGCCGCTCGTCTGGGAAATGTAATACCTGCAAGACTGACATATATCTTAAGATCTGTATCCGAGTGATGAACAGTGATTAGCTTCTATTCTAGACATTTTTCGGCCTGATTGACAGCATCCCAGACCAATTGCACGAATTGGTAATACCCCATTTGCCGCGAGGGAATGATTGATGCAGCCGGAAGAAATTGCTTTACGCATGCATGCTGTGACCAGGATTGGCGCACTCCAGGCCAGCCGTATTGTCCACCGTCTGATTGTCGAAGGGGGTAATCCTTACTCATTGCTCGAGCCATTGGGGTTGAACAGCCAGCAGCGCAAACAGTTCCAGCGGGGACATGGAAAGTATCTCAAGGCAACGCTCAAGTGGCTGGAGCAGCCGGGCAATCAGTTGTTGCGATATGGGGAAGCTGGGTTTCCCGAGTTATTGGCGCATATCGATGATGCGCCATTATTACTGATGGTGCAGGGCGATGTAGAGGTGCTGCAACGGCCACAAATCGCCATGGTCGGTAGCCGCCAGTTCAGTCACTATGGCGAGCGTTGGGGCAGTTACTTTGCCAGCGAGTTGGTGCATTGCGGTTTTGCCGTCACCAGCGGCCTGGCGATTGGCATTGACGGGATCTGCCACCGCGCAGCCTTGGAGGCCGAAGGCACCACGATTGCGGTATTGGGCAGCGGCCTGGCAAATATCTACCCACGCCGCCATCGCCGCCTGGCCGAGCAAATCATTGAGCAGTGCGGAGCGGTCGTTTCCGAGCATCTGGTTACCGATTTGCCACTGGCTGCGCACTTTCCGCGCCGTAACCGTATTATCAGTGGGTTAAGTGTGGGCGTGGTGGTGATAGAGGCTTCACTACGTAGTGGGTCGCTGATCACTGCACGCTATGCGCTGGATCAGGGGCGTGAGGTATTTGCCCTGCCGGGGGCGTTGGGGAACCCGATGAGCGAGGGATCTCATTGGCTGATCCAGCAAGGGGCCAACCTGGTTACCGGCCCAAAAGATATCGCAGAACAACTGGGAAGTGGCCTGCAATGGTTGCCTGTGAGCGAAAATACAACTATTTCTTCATCAGAGGCCGAAGTTGAATTGCCATTTGCCGATGTGTTGGCTAACGTAGGAGATGAGGTGACACCTGTTGACGTCGTCGCCGAACGTGCCGGCCAATCTGTGCCAGAGGTGGTAATCAAATTACTCGATCTGGAGTTAGCAGGTTGGATCGCAGCTGTACCCGGCGGCTATGTCCGAATAAGGAGGGCATGCCATGTTCGACGTACTCATGTATTTGTTTGAGACCTATATCCACAATGAACCAGAGATGCACGTTGATCAGGATACTTTGACCCACGATCTTACCGAAGCAGGGTTCGATCGTGATGATATCTTCAACGCGTTGAATTGGATCGAAAAGCTTGCAGACCTCCAGGAAGGCGAGAATGCCCCTTATTTCATGGCTGCCGATCCGCTGGCTATGCGGATCTACACCGAAGAAGAGAGCGTGCGTTTAGATGCCGGTTGCCGTGGTTTTCTCCTGTTCCTAGAACAGATCCAGGTATTGAACCTCGAAACCCGTGAAATGGTTATCGATCGTGTTATGGCTTTGGATAATACGGAATTTGATCTCGAAGATCTGAAATGGGTAGTGTTGATGGTGCTGTTCAATATCCCCGGGTATGAGAGCGCGTATCAGCAGATGGAAGAACTGTTATTTGAAGTAAACGAAGGTTACCTGCACTGAGTAGGTAACAGGCATAGAAGACGTTATGACAAAACCAGCGATTTTTGCCGCGAGGCAAAATGAACCCTGTCCGGAATGCGGGGCCGAGTTGGTGATCCGCAGTGGTCGCCACGGCCCCTTCCTCGGCTGTTCCCAGTATCCGCAATGCGAGTATATCCGGCCTTTAAAAGCGCAGGCGGACGGCCATGTTGTCAAAGTGCTGGAGGGACAGCAATGCCCGAAATGCCAGACAACGCTGGTGTTGCGCCAGGGGCGTTATGGGATGTTTATCGGTTGCAGCCACTATCCCGAATGCGATCACACCGAAGTGATCGACAAACCGGATGAAACCAGCATCGCTTGCCCTCAGTGTGGCCAGGGCCAATTGCTGCAGCGTAAATCCCGCTATGGCAAGGTGTTCCATTCCTGCGATCGCTATCCGGAATGTCAGTTTGTCCTCAATTTTAAACCCGTCGCCGGTGAGTGTGCCTATTGCCACTACCCTTTACTGATGGAAAAGCGCACGGCAAAAGGTCCAACGCTGTGCTGCGCCAGTAAACTGTGCGGAAAACCCGTCGCTATCTCAGAATAATCAAGCCATGAACCCAGAACACAGTTGCGCATTCGCGCCTATTATTGCCGCGCTGGAAAACCAGCAGGTGATTGCCTATCCAACAGAAGCGGTATTCGGTCTGGGGTGTGACCCAGATAGCGAACAGGCCGTCAAACAGCTGCTGGCCTTGAAACAGCGCCCTTGGGAAAAAGGGCTGATCCTGATCGCGGCCGATTATGCCCAGCTGGCACCTTATATAGATGACAGCGTATTGAACGAGCAACAGCGTGCCGCGATGTTTGCCAGTTGGCCTGGCCCGGTAACCTGGGTGATCCCGGCAAAACCGCAAACGCCAGCCTTGCTGACCGGCCGTTTTAGCTCATTGGCCGTGCGCGTTAGCGATCATCCTTTGGTGCAGCAGCTTTGCCGCCAGTTCGGCAAGCCGTTGGTGTCAACCAGTGCCAACTTGAGCGGTGAGGAGCCATGCCGCACCATAGCCGAAGTGGTGCAGCAGTTTGGTGACGCTTTCCCGGTGCTGGCAGGTAACGTAGGTGGCCGGTTAAACCCTTCTGAAATTAGAGATGCTTTGACCGGTGAGCAGATCCGTCAGGGCTAGAGGCACTATCTATGGAGAAGTTCGCGGTATTCGGTAACCCGATTGCTCACAGTAAGTCCCCCCGGATCCATGCGTTGTTTGCGCAGCAAACCGGGATCGAACATCCGTATGGCACCGTGCTGGCTCCGTTGGACGGATTTGTTCCCACCTTGCAGCGGTTTATTGCTGCTGGTGGCCAAGGGGCCAACGTCACCGTGCCCTTTAAAGAGTGTGCCTATGAGGCCGCGAGCGAACTTAGCGAACGGGCAGCAATGGCCGGCGCGGTGAATACGCTGAAGGTATTGCCCGATGGCAAACTGCTGGGTGATAACACCGACGGTATCGGTTTGCTGTCGGATCTTGAACGCCAGGACTTGATCCGGCCAAGTGACCGAGTGTTGCTGGTGGGAGCGGGTGGCGCTGCGCGGGGTGTGATCCTGCCACTGCTTTCTTTTGGCTGTGAAGTGGTGCTGACTAACCGCACCTTCAGCCGCGCCGAGGAGTTGGCTGCGGCATTCCAGCATCTGGGGGAGATCGTCGCCCTGCCGCTGGATCGGCTGGATCAACAACATTTTGATTTAGTGATCAACGCAACCGCCTCCGGGTTCAATGGTGAGATCCCGGCACTGCCGGATAACATTATAGGTGCCACCACCCGGTGTTATGACATGTTCTATCAACAAGGCGGTACCCCATTCCTGGCCTGGGCGCAGCAGTTGGGGGCGCAACATTATGCTGACGGGCTGGGTATGCTGGTGGGTCAGGCGGCACACGCTTTCTTCTTATGGCATGGCGTAATGCCGGAGATTGAACCGGTATTGCAGCAATTACGCAGGGAAATGGCGGCGTAAAGATTGCCCCGCTCTGGCAAGCAGGGCGGGATCGTCAGATATCTTCACCCAGGTATTCATCTTTCCAGCGCACGTAGTTGTTAGCCGAATAGCGTAATCCTTCCAGCTCAGCCGGGGTCAAGGCTCGTACCTGGCGCGCAGGGCTGCCTACATATAAGTAGCCACTCTCCAGACGCTTGCCGGGGGCGACCAGGCTACCGGCGCCAATCATCACATCATCTTCTATTACCGCACCGTCCAGCAGAATCGATCCCATCCCTACCAGAACGCGGTTGCCAATGGTACAACCATGCAGCATGGCCTTATGCCCAACGGTAACGTCTTCGCCGATCAGTAAAGGATAGCCTGCCGGGTTGTAATCGGATTTATGGGTCACATGCAGAACGCTGCCGTCCTGGATATTACTGCGTGCACCAATCTTCACTGCGTTGACATCGCCGCGAATGGAAACCAGGGGCCAGATACTGACATCATCGGCCAGATCAACGTTGCCGATCACCACGCTAGAAGGATCGATCATGACGCGTAGGCCAATTTGAGGGGAGTAATGCAGATAAGGACGCACTGAATTGGACATGGATTGCCTCATATAAGGATCTTGTTTCCGGCAATACTAGACTTTGACGGTGGAATTACAACCAGTCAGCGGGGTGGATCGTAGGTAAAATGGCCTCGATCGGGCAAGATCCGTGCGAAAGGGCGGAAAAGTGCGCAATCAGTAATAAAAGATCCAAAAAGGGGTTGTGGAAAAAATTGGGATCCCTATAATGCGCCTCCATCGACACGGAACATGTGAACAACTTCACAGAGTCTCCGGGGTCGCAGAGAAAAAAACCTGAAATTAAGGTTGACTCTGAAAGAGGAAAGCGTAGTATACGCC
>NZ_AYMQ01000085.1 GCF_000633355.1 Serratia sp. H1w | reverse complement strand
TATGCGTCGAAAACAGAAATCCCCGCTCCCCTCAATCCCCGGGTTCAAAACGTAGGGGCGCTGCATGCTGCGCCCGTGTGGATACGCCCCTCACCCCAACCCTCTCCCGCAGACGGATTGAGAACGCCATAAGCCCCTGTTTAAGGGAGAGGGAGCGAGTCTGGAGTCGTGGGTTGGGCTGTGCAGCTGCGGAAAAAATGGGAACTATCAGCGGACTCGATCGGTTCCCTCTCCTGGGGGAGAGGGTTAGGGTGAGGGGATTATCACGGATCTAACAGAAATTAACCTGCCGGATGAACCAGCAGGTTACCGCTTCTTAGTGTGCACTTCCCTGAGAAATCCCCACGCCGGTTTGTGAACGTACAAACTGGGCACGGAATTTCACGCGCTCTTGCTGCCCAACCAATGAATTATCGGTCACAGAGAAGAACCAGGTGCCGATAAAGGCAACCAGCATTGAGAACAGCGCCGGATATTCGTAAGGATAAATCGGTTTGGCATGGCCGAGGATCTGCACCCAGATAGTTGGGCCGAGGATCATCAGGATCACCGCAGTTGACAGACCAAGCCAGCCACCAATCATCGCTCCCCGCGTGGTCAGACGTGACCAATACATGGAAAGAATGATGATTGGGAAGTTACAGCTGGCTGCAATGGAGAATGCCAGCCCCACCATAAAGGCAATGTTCTGCTTCTCGAACAGGATCCCCAGAGCAATAGCCACCACCCCAAGCAACACCACGGTAATCTTGGAAACTTTCAGCTCGTCACGCTCGGTCGCTTTGCCGTTTTTGATCACGCAGGCATAGAGATCGTGAGAAACCGCAGACGCCCCCGCCAAGGTAAGCCCGGCAACCACGGCCAGGATGGTGGCAAAGGCTACCGCAGAGATAAAGCCGAGGAAGAAGTTACCACCCACCGCGTTAGCCAGATGCACCGCAGCCATGTTGTTGCCGCCCAGCAATGCTCCGCTGGCATCCTTGAAGATTGGGTTGCCACTGACCAGCAGGATCGCGCCGAAACCGATAATAAAGGTCAGGATATAGAAGTAACCAATAAAACCGGTGGCATAAAACACGCTCTTACGGGCTTCTTTGGCATCACTTACGGTAAAGAAGCGCATCAGGATATGTGGCAAACCGGCGGTACCGAACATCAACGCCAGACCCAGAGAGAGTGCGGATATCGGATCGGAAACCAGTCCTCCTGGGCTCATGATGGACAGCCCCTTCGGATGCACCTTCACGGCTTCGGCAAACAGGGTGTTGAAATCAAAATTGACGGATTTCATCACCATCAGCGCCATAAAGCTGGCACCGGCCAACAGCAGCACGGCCTTGATTATTTGTACCCAAGTGGTGGCCAACATGCCGCCAAACAGAACGTACAGCACCATCAGTATGCCGACCAATACCACGGCTACGTGGTAATTGAGGCCGAATAACAGCTGGATTAGCTTGCCTGCCCCTACCATCTGGGCAATCAGGTACAGCGCGACCACCACCAGTGAGCCACAGGCCGAAAGGGAACGGATCGGCTTCTGTTTCAGGCGGTAAGAGGCCACGTCGGCAAAGGTATAACGGCCAAGGTTACGCAGCCGCTCGGCAATCAGGAACAAAATGATCGGCCAGCCAATCAGGAAGCCGATGGAGTAAATCAGCCCGTCATAGCCGGAGGTGTAGACCAGCGCGGAGATACCGAGGAACGAAGCCGCAGACATAAAGTCGCCGGCGATGGCCAAGCCGTTTTGAAAACCGGTGATGCGCCCGCCAGCGGTGTAGTAATCCTGACGAGAGCGGGTACGTTTGGAAGCCCAGTAGGTGATATAAAGCGTCGCGCCAACAAACAGGACGAACATAACGATCGCCTGGATGTTCAGCGGTTGGCGCTGTACTGCGCCAGTAAGGGCATCGGCATGGCTCAGGCCCGGTAAGGCCAGCAGCGCGGAGGCTGAAAGTAGGCGCTTCATTGTTTAACCTCGCGCAGGATTTCAGCATTCAGGCGATCGAACTCACCGTTGGCACGGTAAACATAGATCCCGGTTAACACGAACGAAATCACAATCAATCCGACACCGACCGGGATCCCACGGGTAATGGTCAATCCGGCTGCGAGTGGGGTACCCAGCCACTGCGGGTCGAAGGCAATCAGCAAGATAAAGCCGACGTACAGCGCCAGTGTGATCAATGACAGGAGCCAGGCAAAACGGCTGCGTTTTTGCACCAGCTCCTTAAAGCGCGGGTTTTCTTCAATCCTTTGATAAATGTCTTCATTCATCCGAGTTTCTCCAATAGGTATTGAACAAGTACGCCGCGCGATACCTTTCCAGCTGGCAAATTGGCGCTCTGCGGGCCGCCTTTACCCATCCCAGTCAAAATGTCTGGGATAGGCATTGATGCATTTGAAAGCTTTCAGGTATACAGGCCGTTCGCAGACGAACGGCCGGAAACGGCGCAGATTAGGATGGAACTTTCATAGATTGTTTTTCTTCCAACAGCTTTTCGACTACAGCCGGATCGGCCAGCGTTGAGGTATCCCCCAGGTTGCTGGTATCACCGGCAGCAATTTTGCGCAGGATACGCCGCATAATTTTGCCGGACCGTGTTTTAGGTAATGAGTCGGTCCAATGGAGCACATCAGGCGTGGCAATTGGCCCGATTTCTTTGCGTACCCAGTTACGTACTTCGGCATACAGTTCTGGCGTTGGCTCTTCCCCATGATTCAGGGTGATATAGGCATAGATTGCCTGACCCTTAATGTTATGCGGGATGCCTACCACGGCAGCCTCGGCAATTTTAGGGTGGGAAACCAATGCGGATTCGATTTCGGCGGTACCCAGACGGTGGCCGGAAACATTCAGCACGTCATCGACACGGCCGGTGATCCAGTAATAGCCATCTTCGTCACGGCGAGCGCCATCACCACTGAAATACATGCCTTTGAAGGTGGAGAAGTAGGTTTGCTCGAAGCGGTCATGGTCGCCGAACAGAGTACGAGCCTGACCCGGCCAGGAGTCGGTGATCACCAGGTTGCCTTCACAGGCACCTTCCTGTGGTTCACCCATGTTATCGACCAGCGCCGGTTGCACACCAAAGAATGGACGGGTGGCGGAACCAGCCTTCAACTCGGTAGCGCCTGGTAGCGGGGTGATCATGAAACCACCGGTTTCGGTCTGCCACCAGGTATCCACGATTGGGCATTTCGCGTTACCAATCTTGTTGTAATACCACTCCCAGGCTTCCGGGTTGATTGGCTCACCCACGGAGCCCATGATGCGCAGCGAATCACGTTTGGTGCCTTCGATCGCCTTGTCACCTTCGGCCATCAGGGCGCGGATTGCCGTAGGTGCGGTATACAGGATATTGACCTGATGTTTATCAACCACCTGTGACAGACGGTTCACGCCGGGATAGTTCGGCACGCCTTCGAACATCAAGGTGATCGCGCCGCAGGCCAATGGACCATATAGCAGATAGCTGTGGCCGGTAACCCAGCCCACGTCGGCGGTACACCAATAGATATCGCCATCGTGGTAATCAAACACATATTTGAAGGTTAGTGCGGCGTAAACCAGATAGCCCCCGGTGGTGTGCACCACGCCTTTCGGTTTGCCGGTGGAGCCTGAGGTATAAAGGATAAACAGCGGATCTTCCGCATTCATCTCTTCCGGTGGGCAGTCCGCAGAAACGCCTTCGGTCAGCTCATGCCACCAGAGATCGCGGCCTTCTTGCCAGTAGCCCGGCTTGCCGGTGCGTTGGAACACCACTACGTTGTTGACGCTCTTCACCCCTGGATTTTTCAGCGCATCATCGACGTTCTTTTTCAGTGGTACGGCACGACCTGCGCGCAGCCCCTCATCGGCGGTGATCACCAGCTTGGAGTTGGAGTCGATAATACGGCCCGCAACGGCTTCTGGAGAAAAACCACCAAAGATCACCGAGTGCACGGCACCAATGCGGGCACAGGCCAGCATCGCCACGGCCGCCTCTGGCACCATTGGCATATAGATAGCGACCACATCGCCTTTCTTCACCCCGAGCTTTTTCAGCACGTTGGCGAACTGGCAGACGTCATGGTGCAGTTGTTTATAAGTGACCTTGGCCGATTGGGTTGGATCGTCGCCTTCCCAGATAATGGCGGTTTGATCGCCGCGTTCGGCCAGGTGGCGATCCAGGCAGTTGGCCGCCAGGTTAAGCGTGCCGTCTTCAAACCAGCGGATGCTGATATGGCCAGGATCGAAAGAGGTGTTCTTCACCGAGGTGTAGGGTTTGATCCAATCGAGGATCTTGCCGTGCTCGCCCCAGAATGCCGCTGGGTCCTGCACAGATTGTTGATAATACTGCTGATATTGCTCCGGATTGATCAGGGCACGTTCTGCAATTGCAGACGGAATGGCGTGTTTATGCAGTTGGCTCATGGTTTTTCTCCTTAGAATTGTTAATGATATGTCAACTGACGGTTAAGTATAGTTTGCCATGACGGTTTGTTTCTTTTTTGGGCGACAGATCACGCAACGAAGATGTTGATTTGTAATAGTTACTGTCGTAATTGTGTTGTGTACCTGTTTGGTTGACGGTGAGAAACCCGTTAGCGACGTATTTGTATTAAAAACTTTTTAGATAGCTAAAAAACAATCGGCATCTGGCGTTAACGTGATGGTAAAGGAAAAGCCAAGCCTTATCGGCAGCAGGTTATATTCCGTGTGGAACTCCACGTGTTAATAATTGCTATAAATACTCGCCTTAATGGTTAGCCCTAAACTATCGAAGGTTTATTGTCTTGCCGCTTTTATTAGGCTTGTTGCTTGAAAAGTAAATTAAGAGATTCAGTGAATGATCTGTGAGTTATTCATTAGTTTCGTGAATTATATTAAGAATAATCGCAGGCTAATAAAAGTGTCCGAACGATGCTTTTATTTTCTTTTGTAAAACCTTTCATTAACAATATTGAAACACTCATTGAGACTAAATATGCAAATACCCTGACAAATCACGCACTTTTATTTAGGCTAAAAATTGTCCTATTTTGTCGTGTATTGATCTGCTCAAGCTAATATTATGTTTTTTAGAACAAGTAATTATGTTGCGAATCGTTTTTTGTTTGTTGGTTTTTTGCGGGTGAAAAGGCAGGAAGTGAGATGAAACAAGGCTTGCAGAAGCCCGCCCTCAGATGGTACAGATTTATACTGCGTGATACCAAGGGCAGGTGGACGCAGAGGTTCACAAACATAAGCCCGTAATAAATGATTAAGTATTCCATCCGTCGTCCAGGTGTTGTTAAGCACTTAGGCACGGAGTCTTTGAGGACTTTTGGGTATGAAAAATGTAAAAATCAGCCTTGCCTGGCAAATCCTGATCGCGTTGGTATTAGGTATTGCTTTGGGCGCCGTGCTGCACAACCAAACGGAATCACGTGAGTGGATGGTCAGTAATATACTGAGCCCCGCCGGTGATATCTTTATTCGCCTGATCAAGATGATCGTGGTTCCCATTGTTATTTCTACACTGATTGTTGGCATTGCCGGTATTGGAGATACCAAAAAGCTGGGCCGCATTGGATTGAAAACCATTATCTATTTTGAAGTGATCACCACCATCGCCATCATCGTGGGCGTGACATTGGCTAATGTTTTTCAACCCGGGCACGGCATCGACATGTCGACGCTGACTGCGGTCGATATTTCACAATATGAAAAAACGACGGAACAGGTGCAAAGTGGCTCACATAGCCTGGTAGCGACCATCCTTTCGTTAATTCCTTCTAACGTGTTTGCTTCGATGGTCAGAGGCGACATGCTGCCGATCATCTTCTTCTCGGTGCTGTTTGGCCTGGGCTTGTCTTCCCTGCCGAAAGAAACCAAAGAACCGTTGCTGAAGGTGTTCAAGGCGGTGGCCGAGAGTATGTTCAAAGTGACGCATATGATCATGCGTTACGCGCCTATCGGGGTGTTTGGTCTGATCTCGGTGACGGTCGCCAACTTTGGTTTCGCTTCGCTGTTGCCGCTGGCCAAACTGGTGGTGCTGGTGTACTTCGCTATCGCCTTCTTTGCCTTGGTGGTGCTGGGGGCCGTCGCGCGGTTGTGTAATCTGCGCATCTGGACCTTGATCCGTATCCTGAAAGAAGAGCTGATCCTGGCTTACTCCACGGCCAGTTCGGAAACCGTGTTGCCACGGATTATCGAAAAGATGGAAGCCTACGGCGCGCCAAAAGCCATCACCAGCTTCGTGGTGCCAACGGGCTACTCTTTCAATCTGGACGGTTCAACGCTGTACCAAAGTATTGCCGCCATCTTTATCGCACAGTTGTACGGCATTGAGCTGTCACTGGGGCAAGAGATCATTCTGGTGTTGACGCTGATGGTGACCTCAAAAGGGATTGCCGGTGTGCCGGGTGTTTCCTTTGTAGTGCTGTTGGCGACCTTGGGCAGCGTAGGTATTCCGCTGGAAGGTCTGGCGTTTATCGCTGGTGTCGACCGTATCCTCGATATGGCGCGTACGGCGCTGAACGTGGTGGGCAACGCGCTGGCGGTATTGGTGATTGCCAAATGGGAACATCAGTTCGATAAGAAAAAATCGCTGGCCTACGAGCAGGAGTTTCTTGCTCCTGCCAATCAGACATAAGTCGTTCCGCTTTCTTTTCTCAAAACCCGCTTCTGGCGGGTTTTTCTATTGATTGATGGCCAAATTGTTTTAATACTGGCGCTCTCTGCAAGGCCCGACTCAGGATGAGATTTGCCTAATGAAAAGATATGCGCTGTTGCTGGTATTGTTATCCCCTTATGTTCAAGGGCAGACGCTGGTTGCCAGCGATCCGCTACGGTGCATCATCCTCGATCAGATGCGGGCCAATATTGCCTATCCCACCGATATCCAGTTTGTCGTTAAACAACTGAGCGTATCCGGTTCACAGGCGTATTTCTGCGCCACCGCCAGAACCAACGATGGCAGTGGCAGCGTTAAAATCAACGGCAAAACGGTGGTTTACGATCGGCAATTGCAGCAATCTGCGGAAGGTTTCTGGACCACGGTGAGCAATTTTGACTCTTATGTCGATTCACCGGCTCAAGCCCAATGCCATAGCACCATCCAAGACGAACTCGCCGCGAGTGGATGCCAAAACGTCGGTCTTTATGATGAAGAACGTAAGCCGTTGCTGGATGCGGTCCGGCGTAGTTACCCAGGGAAGATGGCCCAGCCTAGATTTGTGGTGTCTCACCTGTGTACGACCAGCAAGATGGCGTATTTCTGCGGACGACTGGAAGGGGAGGAAAGTCCGGAGCGGCAAGGGATGAACTACTACGACGTGATCCTGGCCAAACATGACCGATGGCAAGCGCTGAGTGTTGAGAGCAAAGCCGTGGAGAAGTGCAATTTCAGCGGGCCTGCCTCGGCGATCACCGAACAAAAACTGCTGGACGCGGCGAGTGAGCTCATTCCTTCTCAGGACTCTCAGCAGCTCAGTGACGGCGTGAAGGTTGAGATGCTAAAGCAGTTCCAACTATTCCAACAGGCGGTCAAGAAGGGCGATATGGGCTATCTGAAGGCGCATATCGTTTTCCCGCTAGAGAACGTAGTCGATACTTTCCTGGCGGGCACGAAAGATGAAGATCAGCAGAGCATTACGCCGGCGTTATTTGACCAATATGCAGTGCAAATCAGGGATGGGCTGAAGGAACTGCCGCGGCTGGGCGTCGATCTCACTAAAAAACGGCTGATTGATTATCGCGTAAGCTCGTTGACGCCGGAGGAGCAGGTCAGGAAATACTTCCCTGCCGAAGAGGACGGGCAATATTATTACTATCAAGGGGAGAAACAAGTGCCGGTAGAAGGCACCTGCGACTCAACGGGCTCCGGTGAATTTTCAGATGATGCACTCGACGTGTTTATCGGTACGGATGCCAATCTACTGATCCCTGGGCTATCAGAAGTCTGCGACGGGGGAATGCATGTACGGTTTACCCTGCAACATGGCACGTTGATGCTGAGTAGAATTGATTTTGTCGGCTAACCGGCTGACTGTGTAGGGGCAGCTGCGTGCAGCGCCCCTCGCTATCATCAACGTTTACGCAGCGCTATCATCATGGTCATCAAGATAGCGCCAGGCAGCCACACCCACAGTAATTCTGACATCATCACCGCATGTCCCGCAGGAGTCAGGTATTGATCCAGTCTGAACGGCGCCACGCGGATCACCTGCCAGGGCGCGAAGAAGCGCTCATCACTCCACGGCCATAGCCAGCCGACGCCTTTGCCCCCGGTGGTCACCGAATCCAGCAAACTGTGGGACAGCAGCGAAACAAACAGGAAAAGCCAGGTCTTGACGGGGTTAACCTTGAACCAGCGGTAGAACAGCAATGCCAAGGTCGGCATCAGGAACGCAAACAGCAGTGAATGCGTGAAGCCGCGGTGGCCGAACTGATCGCCGTAAGCCACCCCGAATTTAAATGCTAAGACATCAGCATCCGGCAGCATGGCAAGTGCGATCCCCGCGAGCAGCAGGCGGGGCGGGATGATTTTCTGGCCCAGCCCTAAACCAAGGCATAACGGCACTGCGGCGTGGGTAACGATCGTCGGCATAACTCTCTTCCATGATAAGGGACAACGGTGTGGCTATTATGGCATAGCCCTATCTGGACGATCGTCACTTCGTTGCACCATCGAAACAATGATGCTGAATAACTCCTCCTTCGCCTGAGTTGCCGTAATCGCCCCACAGCTGGTAGCGTAGGACAGCCCTTCCGCAGAGCCGAGCATCGCCCATAGCGCTGCGTCTTGCAGTTGGTTATCGCAACAGAATGGGGCAAACAGCTTGCGGCATTTCTCGGTGAACACCACGGCGTAATCATTCCTGATTTTCTCAAGCTCGGGGGTACCGGCTAGGGCCGCCATAACGCTAGGCATTTCACGCCCTTGCAGCAGCACACATTCAATGTAGGAAGTGGCAATCACCGACGCCAAGGCTGCCAGCTCCGGTTGGGTATTGCGGATGGCTTCATCCATCAGCGCGGTCTGACGGTAATCAAACTCTTGATACAATGCGGCCAGCAGGCCCGAACGGTTGGTGAAGTGGTCATAGACGACCGGCTTGGTGACGCCCGAGCGTTCGGCAAGATGGCCAAGCGTCAGCGCATCGGTGCCTTCTTCACGGATGATTTTCCAGGCGGTTGCCAGCAACTGCTGATAACGCTCTTCTCTCGATAGTCGAACTCGCGGATGTGGTTTGGAGACCATAGCCCTATTTACCCATTGACAGAGTTATATACTAAAGGTAACTTACCGATGGTAACTTACTGTTGGTATATAGATTACGTATTATACCCATCCCTGACAATAGGAGTGTCCCCATGCACGCATTAATCGTGGTTTCCCATCCTCTCGGCACGTCATTAACCCATAGCGTTGCGGCGGCCATTGCCGAAGGGGTCATCGCAGCCGATCCTGCCAATACGTTTGAAATTGCCGATCTCACCCAGGAAGGTTTCGATCCGACTTACTCTGGTGCTGATATTGCGGGCTTCCTGAAAACGGCCACTGTGCCAGAAGATATCCTGGCAGAACAGGCACGTATCGATGGAGCTGATGCACTGGTATTAGTGTTCCCAATCTATTGGTGGAGCATGCCTGCCCTGCTGAAGGGCTGGATAGACCGCGTATTTTCCAATGGGTGGGCTTATGAAGAGACCGCCGAGGGGGCCGTGGTTAAAAAATTAGGGCATTTGCCGGTACATATTATTGGGTTGGGAGCGGGCGGCAAAAGCCTCTATGATCGACACGGCTATACCGACGCATTTAACGCCCAGATTGCGCACGGTATTTTTGACTATTGCGGTGCTCCGGTGGTCACCAACGAAATGTTGCTGATGCCAGAACTGGGGGAGCCAAAGGCCTGCCTCGACGCCGCACGCAATATAGGGCGCAGCGTTTTTCAACCCGCTTACGCCGAGTAACTGGTTGGTCGGCCCGCAGGCTTCTATGGGCCTATTTAATCCCCAGTCGTTTTGCCAGCCGGTGCAGGTTGCCACTGTCCAGGTTGAGTTTACGTGCCGTAGCCGCCCAATTTCTGTCGCATCCCTCCAGTGCTTTCAGGATCACATCGCGCTGAAACTGTTGAGTCATCGTGGCGAGATCGGCCTCTGGTATCGCTACGGAGGTGCCTTCATGATCCCTCTCCAGCACAGGTTCAAACTGTAAATTGAAATGGGTAGGCAGTAGCTCCAGTTCGGCGTGGTTTTGCGTAGCGCGCGCCACAATGGCGGCACGGTAAATGGTGTGTTCCAATTCGCGCACGTTGCCGGACCACGGATATTGTTCCAACGTGGATAATGCTGCCGAGGTGAGGGTTAACTGTGTCAGGCCAAGTTTGATGCGACATCGTTCGCAGAAGAAACCGGCGAGCAGCGCAATATCACCAGCGCGCTCACGCAAGGGTGGCACGGCTATGGGAAACACGCTCAGCCGATGATACAAATCTACCCGGAATAACCCGTTAACCGCCGCCTGTTTAAGATCGCGGTTGGTGGCGGCCAGAATGCGCACGTTGACGCGTTTCACCCGGTCATCCCCTACGCGTTGCAGGTCGCCATATTGGATCACCCGCAGCAACTTGGCTTGCAGCGAAAGGGACAGCTCGCCAATCTCGTCGAGGAACAGTGTCCCTTCGTCGGCCAATTCAAACTTGCCGATACGATGTTGGATCGCACCGGTAAACGCGCCTTTGACGTGGCCGAATAGCTCACTTTCCGCGACGTTTTCTGGCAGCGCGGCACAGTTGAGATACACCATCGGCTTGGCGGCGCGCGATGATTTTCGATGAATGGCTTGCGCCACCAATTCCTTCCCTACCCCGGTTTCGCCGGTAATCAACACGTTGAGATCGGAGCTGGCTACGATGCCGATTTCCTGTTTCAACTGCCGCATGCTCGGCGAGAGCCCAATCATCTCATCGCTTTGTTTGGCGCTGCTGATGCGGTGTTCTGCCAATGGCGATAGTGACTGTTTCTCCAACATTTCCACCAGCAGGGCGTTATTGAGTGCGCCGGCGGCCAGTGCGCTAATCAGCCACAGTTCTTCGTCGCTGAAGCGATCGAACTGCTGTGGATCCATGCTATCGAAGGTTAAGGCACCGATTAAATCCTGCCCCGCGAACAGGGGTAAGCCGATGCAGGCATGCACTTTCAATTGACCGTGGCCGGGGATCAGACCGTCGTAAGGATCGGGCAAATCGCTGTCTGCCGGGAAACGCACTACGTTACCGGCACGAGCGATGGCTTCCAGCCGGGGATGTGCGTCAAGGGAGAAGCGGCGGCCCAAGACGTCCGGCGCCAGGCCATCGATGGCCAGAGGACGGAACTGTTGCCCCTCAAAACGCAGTAAAGCGGAGGCATCGCAACGTAAAAGTTCTCTTAGACTGTTGATCAAAAACTGGAAGCGATCGCGTTGCGTGAGGCCGTTTTGCAAATCTATCGCGATGGTGGCGAGCGACTGGATAGAGAGAGACATGATTGTCATTCCGACACTGAGTTGTCATAAAGACAAGCTTATCCCGCTGTCACTTTGACAGCAACCTTTTAAAAGTAGTTTTAAAACAATCAGATAATAACTGGCACGCCCTTTGCTCAATACCACTATCTCAATGTAACGATCAATCGAAGGGTAGTGAGCATGGCAATCCAGGTAAAAAACAACATTCAGTGGGTCGGGCAACGTGACTGGGAAGTGCGCGATTTTCACGGCACAGAATATAAGACCCTGAAGGGCAGCAGCTACAACAGCTATCTGATCCGTGAGGAAAAAACGGTATTGATCGATACGGTCGATCACAAATTCAGCCGCGAGTTTGTGCAAAACCTGGCGGCGGAGATCGACCTGCAAACGCTGGACTACATCATTATCAACCATGCGGAAGAAGACCATGCCGGTGCGCTCACCGAGTTGATGGCGCGGATCCCCAATACGCCGATTTACTGCACCGAAAACGGTATCGACTCCATTAACGGTCACCATCACCACCCCGAGTGGAATTTCCACGTGGTGCATACCGGCGACAGCCTGGATATCGGCAACGGCAAGCAGCTGATCTTTGTTGAAACGCCAATGCTGCACTGGCCGGACAGCATGATGACCTATATGACCGGTGATGCGGTGCTGTTCAGCAACGATGCCTTCGGCCAACATTATTGCGATGAGCATCTGTTTAACGACGAGGTCGATCAGAACGAACTGTTCGAACAGTGCCAACGCTATTACGCCAATATCCTCACGCCTTTCAGCCGCTTGGTCACACCCAAGATCACTGAAATCCTCGGGTTTAATCTGCCGGTAGATATGATTGCCACCTCGCACGGCGTGGTGTGGCGCGATAATCCGACGCAAATTGTGCATCGCTACCTGGAATGGGCAGCAGACTACCAGGAAGATCGCATCACCATTTTCTACGACACCATGTCCAACAACACCCGCATGATGGCGGATGCCATTGCCCAGGGGATCAATGAAATCGATCCTCGCGTGGCGGTGAAAATCTTTAACGTGGCGCGTCACGACAAAAACGAAATCCTCACCAACGTGTTCCGCTCCAAAGGTGTGTTGGTGGGCTCATCGACCATGAACAACGTGATGATGCCGAAAGTGGCTGGGTTGTTGGAAGAGATCACCGGCCTGCGTTTTCGCAACAAGAAAGCCTCGGCGTTCGGCAGCTATGGCTGGAACGGCGGGGCGGTTGACCGTATCCAAACCCGCCTGATGGACTGCGGTTTTGAAACCACGCTGGCGTTGAAGGCCAAATGGCGGCCGGATGGCGATACGTTGGAGGTCTGCCGTCAGCATGGCCGCGATATCGCCCGCCAATGGGCTATTTCTCCTCTGCCAGCAGGTAACGCGATCACCCCTGAAACTCAGCCTCAACCGCCAATGGCTCCGGCATCGCAGAGTGCTGAAAGCGCCGATTTGGGGCCATGTATGCAATGCAGCGTTTGCCTGTGGGTTTACGATCCGCAGCAAGGTGAGCCGATGCAGGATGTGGCGCCAGGAACGGCCTGGCCAGACGTGCCGGACGATTTCCTCTGCCCAGAATGTGCAATGGGCAAAGAGGTCTTTGATGCGATGAAGTCGGAGGCCCAATGAATCACGGCATCCTGATCGTTGGCTCCGGATTTGCGGCCCGCCAGTTGGTTAAAAGCCTGCGTAAGCTAGATGGCGATGTGTCGATTAGCCTGATTGCCGCAGACAGTTGCGATGAGTACAACAAACCGGAACTGAGCCATGTCATCAGCCAGCATCAGTCGGCAGAGGCTTTGACGCGGCAAACGGCGGGCAGTTTTGCGGAACAGTATCGTGTGACGGTGCATCCCAACACCCGTATTACCGCTCTGGATAGCCAGCAAAAAACGTTGAGTAGCGATGAACGCTACTGGCATTACGACAAACTGGTGTTGGCTATGGGGGCCTCGGCCATCGTGCCGCCGGTGCCGGGTCATCAGCATATGCTGACGTTGAACAGCCAGCAGGAATATCGCAGCAGTGAAACGGTGTTGTTAGAGGCTCAACAGGTGTTGATCCTGGGCGGCGGGCTGATTGGCTGCGAACTGGCCATGGATATGTGCCGGGCGGGCAAGCGGGTCACGCTAGTCGATAAAGCCTGTAGCCTGATGTCCGCGCTGATGCCGGTTGAGGCCAGCAGTGGCCTCCAGCATCGTTTGCAGCAGATGGGCGTCGAGCTAGTATTCAACCAGCAATTAACGGCTGTTGAACAGCGGGAAAATGGCATACATGTGACGCTGAGTAATCAGCGAGAGCTGCTGGTGGACGCCGTGGTCTCTGCCATTGGGTTGCAACCGAATATTGCTTTGGCGCAGCAGGCTAACTTGCAGGTTAACCGGGGTATCCAGGTTGATCGGAGCTTGCAGACGTCAGCGCAAGACGTTTACGCGCTCGGTGACTGTGCAGAAATCGAGGGCCAGTTGATGCCTTTCCTGCTGCCCATCCAATTCAGCGCCACGACGCTGGCAAAAAACCTGTTGGGGACGGCCGATACGGTGAAATTTCCGGCCATGCTGGTCAAGGTGAAGACGCCCGACCTGCCTTTGCATCTGGCGGGAGAAACCCAGCGTCAGGATTTGATTTGGTCGATCAGCGTGGATCCTCAGGGCATGATCGCCAAAGGGTGGGATCAACAGCAGCAACTGCGGGCGTTTATCGTCAGCGCAGATCATATGAAGCAGGCATTCAGCTTATTGAAAGTCTTGAATGCTTGAAAGCCATAGTAAGAAGGAGGAGTTATGAAATTCCGCATTCCAGTTGATTACCAGCACACCCGTTCAACGCCATTTTGGGATCGTGAAACCGTGCCCAGTGCCTTATTGACCCATCACAACACCAAAAAGGGAGTTTATGGCCGGCTTTCCGTGATGCAGGGCGCGGTGAAATATAGGGGCTTTAACAATGAGCAGGCCACCGAAGCGGAGATGGAAGTGATTATTTCGGCCGGACAGTTTGGTGTCAGCCCGCCGGAGTATTGGCACTGCATTGAGCTAATGACTCCTGACACCTACTTCAATCTGGATTTCTTTGCTGCCCCCGATCTGGAGATGGCAGGCGAGGGATTCGGGCAGGTAGTTAATCGGAAAAGTTGAAGCGACAGATCGCCCCTCACCCCAACCCTCTCCCACGGTAAAACCGTGGATCTCATGAACACTGGTTTGGGGAGAGGGAGCAGGCCAGCGTCGTTGGCAGCTCATGCGGCGCCCCTACATATTCAGCAACAATACCACTCTGTTATTTCCCCTCGAAGGAAGACATCCCTGTCATACATCCACTCAATAATCGCTACCGGACAATAACGCCCATGACCTTACCTGATGACGTCATATCAAAATCGACGACCAGCCCGGCCTTGCGCCAGCGGGTGCGTTCTTCATTGATGGAATGCCATCCCGCCAGCTGCATATAATCAACCGCCTGACCCTGATAGTTACCCGCAATCGCTGAATCCAGGCGGTGCTCCACTTGCCGTTTGGTATCTTGGTCGCCGTGCTGATGATGCCGGGTATGGCCTACATTGCATGTTCCATTAGCCTCATCAACCTGTGTACAACCAGATTGTTCCAGCTGTGCGCGATAGGCTTCACTGATAGCGAACACCGGCTGAGAAAAGATCCCTCCAACCAGAGCCATCATAACAATATGTTTGGTTTTCATTATTTGATGCCCTGTTAGCGATACCAGCAACGTGAACCATTATCGGCCTGACTGGCATCAGGCAATGTTTCACAATTAGGGAGAGTTACGCCATCGCGGGTGATGGTGTTTGAATTATGGTGATGATTATTTTCGCCTGGTGGCGTGATAACGCAGCCAGATAACAGCATGACTGCCCCGGTAAAGGCCAGCGTTATGACTATTGTCTTCATTTAAATAAAGCCCTGTCTGATATTCTATAAATTAACAGACCACTACAGAACTCCGTTTTTATCTGTCCAATATCCTTTTATCTGCATGGGTGTTGCACGGGTTCTTTAGGAACCGCGATGAGCATCATATTTTTTAAAAAAGCCAAAGGGAAGAGGTCGGACCTGGTGTTTTGTGCCGTTTTAGTGAGTTGATTTATAAGCGTAAAAAACACCCTCCCGCTGAGTTGTTAACAAGGCGGTAGCTTTGAGGGTTTTTTGTGTTGGATTTCATACTGATTATTACGCGGTATTGGCAGTGCCATCGTTAAGCTAGATACGTTTTTTTAACTTTTATTTATTTCAATAACGATAGAAAACGGTTTTACCGTTTATTTAAGATTAATCTTAATGATAATAAAGCGTGGCCCCAACAGTTGGAGCCACGCTGACTTTATTACGCCGGAATATCCGCATCCACACGTAGCAGCGCGAGCAGCAAGGTGCTCAACGCAGCATAAAACCCAAAACCGTCGTGACGAATACAGCGCTGGTTGAACTCCGGCAGCCAACTGAGGCTACCGGTTAGCACTTCACTACGCAGCGCCAGCAGCTCCTTGCCAGGCATCTCTGTTTCCGTGAGTGCAAAGTTCAGCCGGCTAAGCAGCTCCAAAATCAGCGCCAGATGATCTTCCGGCTCGCTAAAGGAGCCATCAACCTCCATACCAGACAGTGCCAACAACGCTTTCATCCGTGAGCTCTGCTCTTGCTTAAAGCGTGTGGACTCCGGCTGATAACACGAGGCATAGGGCAGCGCGGCGGATTTATCCGTCATTAGAAACAACCCGGCAAAATCGGCCGCCAGCTCCAGTTGCGCATCAGGCCGCTGCTGCATTGCCGCAACTGCCTGATTGAACTGGGTGACCGGTGCTTGCAGCGCCGGGATCTGCTCCAGCAACGTCAGCCAGGCAGTGAGCGATGGGCTGACCAGCTCGGCTATCTGCGCATCGCCAAGCTCCCGCGCAAAGCAGCCGGACAGCCAGGCATAGAGGCAGGCGTAATGCGGAGCGTCAAGCTCAGGATCCTGATTTAACATGGCATAGCCTCCTTATGGCGCGGCATTTTCTGCTGTCTTCGGCACAAACTCATATTGGGCAACCATCTCGATGGGGCCATTAAACGCGGTAACCGGTTCGATTTTGCCTTTGAACTTCTCAATCTCGACCAATGCGGTGTGTGCGCTGGTCGCCTGCGCCAGATCGGAAGAGCCGATATCCAGGGTCAGCACGTTCGGGTTGCCGTACTTACACAGCGAACCGGCCACGCCGCCGCGTTCAGGATCGTACCAGGCACCTTCATGGATGCGGATCACGCCGGGCGTATAGCGATCCGAAACCACCGCCCCGGCCAACACTTGTCCACGTGCGTTGAATACCCGCACCACGTCGCCATTGTTGATACCGCGCTCGCGTGCATCCTGCGGGCTGATAAACACCGGTTCTTTACCTGCCACGCTATATTGCGCGCGCAGCGTGTCCGATTCACACAGTTGCGAGTGCAAACGGAAATCGGGGTGGGCAGATTGCAGATGCAGCGGATAGCTGGCCGAAAGTGGCCCACCATGCGAGCGTTCTGCCTTCTCAAACCACATCGGGTGGCCCTGGCAATTGTTGTAGTTGAGATCGGCAATGCTCTTCGAGTAAATCTCGATCAGGCCGCTCGGTGTGCCTAACGGCTCTAAATCCGGGTCTTGGCGGAAGGCCTGGTGGCGCACAAACATTTCCGGGTGGCTGAATTCGAAGTAACCCGTGCCATTCCAATATTCATCAAAGGCGGGCAGAGCAATGCCGCGTCCTTTGCCCTGGCGTGCGCCGTCTTGATAAATACGTTTGATCCAGCCCATTTCGTCCAGGCCTTCGGTGAACTCCCGCTCGCGATCGAACAGCTTGCACAGTTCGCGGAAGATATCGAAGTCATTACGGGCTTCAAACTGCGGTGGTACCAGTTGCTTCATCGCCATGATGCCGCGGTTGGAATGGTTGCCGAACTGGTCGATATCGTTACGTTCAAACTGGGTAGTGGCAGGCAGCACGATATCGGCAAAACGGCAGGTGGAGGTCCACTGATTGTCGATGGCAATCACGGTTTCCAATTTCTGCCAGCCGGCGATCATGCGGTTAACCTGCTGATGACGGTGGAACGGGTTGGTACCGGCAAACACGCACATCTTCAACGGCGGCAGTTTGACGCGCTTGCCATTCCAATCAATCTCTTTGCCCGGCTCCAGCATGGCATCGATAAAGCGAGCGATAGGGATGGTGCTGCTGTAACCCTTGAAATCGCCGTTAGCGTGGATCGCTGGCGTGCTGGTGGATCCGGAGAAACCACTCAGGATCACCCCTTTACGGCTCGGCGTGCCCGCACCGTTATAGTGCCAGCCAAAACCAAAGCCGCCGCCTGGTAAACCGATCTGGCCAAGCATCGCCGCCAGCACGACTGTCATCCACGACCATTGCTCACCGTGCTGCATACGTTGTACACACCAGCCAGCGATAATCTGCGTGCGGTTGGCTGCCATCTGGCGTGCCAGTTCCTGGATGGTTTTTGCGTCGATGCCGCACAGCGTTGAGGCCCATTGGGCGTCTTTAGGTTGGCCATCGCTAGTGCCCAACAGGTAAGGAAGGAACTGCTCAAAGCCGACGCAGTAGGTGCCGAGGAAGTGGGTATCGTGCAGCTTTTCGGTGTACAACGTATGCGCCAAGGCGAGCTGCAACGGAACGTCCGTTTGTGGATTCAGGGCGATGTGCTGCACATGCTCGCGGCCCAAATACTCGTGAGTTGAGGTGACTACCGGGTCAACGCTGACTACCTTGATCTCGCCGCTGGCAGCCTTGGCTTTTAGCTCGGCATAGTATTCATAAACGTCATGATCCGGGCACCACCAATTGGCCTGCTGGTTCTTCACCAGATCCGAGCCCCAGAACACCACGGTCTTGCTGTTTTGCAGCACCAGCGGCCAAGAGGTTTGCTGCTCATAGACTTCCATTGCGCCAACCACTCGCGGCAGGATCACCTGGGCTGCGCCCGTGGAATAGTCGCCGCCGGTACCAACCGAATCCCCGTGCAGGGCTAGCGCTCTGGCCAGCATACCGGAGGCATTATGGAACATGCCGGTCGATTGCCAGCCGGTGCCAGAGAGCAGGGCGGAAGGACCATGGGTTTTCTGCACCCGCTCGAGTTCCTGATAGAACAGGTTAAGCGCTTCATCCCAGGTGACGCGCACGAAACGGTTGTCGCCGCGCTGGGTGGTGTCGCTCAAATGGCGCTTGCGCATCCAGTCGATCCGCACCATCGGATAACGAATACGTGCGGTGCCGTGGACGTGATCGGGTAGGCCCGCAATCATTTTGGAGGGATATTTATCCATCTCAAACGGCTTGGCGGCGACAAAACGCCCGTCCATCACGGTGGCGCGGATAGCCCCCCAATGGGAGCCGGTCAACAGACCTTCTTGCAGGCCACTACCGGCGCTGCCTTGGGCCAGAGCGTTCTTTGGCATCAGCAGCGACGGGCCAATCATGCCAATGGCGGTCAACCCGCCCAGTTGAGTCAGGAAACGACGGCGGGACAAGCTGATGGTTGGTAATGTTTTCATGTGCATTCTCCCTTAGTGTTTCTGCTCTGCGCCGCCGGTATCGGAAGCATTCATCTGCAAGTATTTCAGCAGGGTACGTTCTTCCCGCTTATCCAGGCTGGTGAAGCCAACCATGCCGTTCAAGGTGCCGATCCAGCTGTTGGCATCAAAGTGGGCGATCTCCGGTGCGCCGTGGCACTGGTTACAGGTGCCGTTATACAGGGCGGCGGTGTAGGCCCAGATCGGTTTGATATCGTTGACCAGATCGCCTTTCTGCACCCAGGCGGTGGTTTGCAGCTTGCTCCACTCCACGCCGGTACCGGCTACCGTGGTTTTCTCCAGCGTTTTGGCCTGCTTTTGCACCTCATCACGGATCGAGGAGACAAAAATACGTTTACCCGGCAGCAACGACAGCACGCGTTGGCGGCCGGTGGTTTCGGTCCAACCCACGATTTGTACTTCGAGCCAATCGCCATCACGTTTCAATACCGTGACTTCAGAGGCTGGCAGCAGAGAACCGGCAGGTTCTTTATCGCCTTTGGCCGCGTAGATCGGTTTCATATCCAGGGTGAAGAGCGTGTTGCCATCGCTGTTGGCGTCGGCACTGTGGCGCAGGTCTTCAAACTGTTTGCGAAAGCCGCTGCTCATGTCGGGCAACTGGTGGGCAATCCCTTTATGGCAATCGACACAGGACTGATTATCCTTGGCCGCGATGCTCATCTGCTTGGCAGCCTCTGGGTGCTGCTTGGTATGTTCCATCGCGTCATAGTTATGGCAGGAGCGGCAGCCGGCGGAATTGTTGTCCTTCATGCGCTTCCATTCGCGCTCGGCCAGTTCGGCCCGTTTGGCTTCGAACTTTTCCGGTGTATCGATCGAGTGGGCAATAAAGGTTTGGTAGATATCGTTGGCCGCTTCCATCTTGCGCCATAGCATGCCAGGCAGATCTGGTGGGATGTGGCAGTCATGGCATTCTGCGCGCACGCCGGAGGCGTTCTTGAAGTGAACAGACTGTTTGTATTCTTGATACACTGGCTGCATAGAGTGACAACTGACGCAGAACTCGGTGGTGCTGGTCATCTTGATACCAGCGTGCGGTACGATGATGATCGCTAACCCGAGAATGCAACCGATACCCACTAGTGCCAGCACCGACCATTTGGCGCTAGGCCGGGTCAGTTTCCGCCAAAGCTTGCTCATAAAATAGACCTTCTAGTTATTATGGATACTCCTTTAGTAGGATAGGGAGTAAATGTGAATAGGGTCACTGGTCTGAATGAACGCAATAAGTCACAATATGAATGGATATGAACAGGGCGGGAGCAAGTTGACACCATGAGCCATCACATCGTGATTGTTGAAGACGATCCGGTTACGCAGGCGCGCTTACGCGACTATTTCGTGCATGAGGGCTACCAGGTATCTGTGGCGGAAAGCGGCGTGGGGCTGAAGGAAATCATGCTGCTACAGCCGGTGGATCTGATTTTGCTGGATATCAACCTGCCCAATGAAAATGGCCTGTTGTTAACCCGCGCGCTGCGTGAGCGTTCCAACGTTGGGATCATTCTCGTGACTGGGCGTAGCGATCAGATCGATCGGATAGTCGGGCTGGAGATGGGGGCGGATGACTACGTGACCAAACCGCTGGAGCTGCGTGAGCTGGTGGTGCGGGTGAAAAACCTGCTGTGGCGGATCGATCTGGCCAACACCCCGGCCAGTAACGTGCAGCAAGACAACTGCTACCTGTTCGCCGGGTATTGCCTAAATCCTTCCCGCCATACAGTGATGTTCGAAGAGCAGCCCATCCGCCTGACGCGGGCCGAATATGAAATGCTGCTGGCGTTTGTCACCAACCCCGGCACGGTGCTGAGCCGTGAACGTCTGTTGCGGATGTTGTCGTCCAATCGGGTGGAACAGCCGGATCTGCGTACCGTGGACGTGCTGATACGCAGGCTGAGAAATAAGCTCAACAGCGAACTGTTTGTCACCCAGCACGGCGAGGGCTACTTCCTAGCCGCCGACGTCAGCTGACGGCAACAGATAGACCGGCCGAAAACCGAGGGGTGAGAGCGAGAGTGCCACCTTTTGGAGGCTGATGTTGCCCGGCGTCAGAGTCAGAATATGCGGGCTGATATTATTTCCCACTGGCTGATGCTGCAAAACCCGGATCGCCTGATCGATAGCCAACTCGCCCTGAAGCACCATCTGATCGCTGGCGGCCACCATGATCTTGTCGCGCTTAAGTCCACGGTAAACCTGGTGCGAGAGATAAAAAGAGACAATCCCCAACGGTTGCTGCCGATTACGATTTTCCCCCATCGCCACCTGAGCGGCAATGGCGTTGCCTGCGACCAGATTGATTTGCGGATGCTGCTCCAGCATGTCTTGCAGTAAATTGCGCTGAATTTCTACGTCATTATCGCCATACACCACCTCGACGATGTTGATCGCGCTGCCAGCAACGGCGGCCCGAAACCCTTCAATCATTTCCTTGCTGCCACCGGCATCCTTGGGTCCTGGCATCAGCAACACGTTGAGTGGCCGTTGAGTCGCGTGCTCAACCAGATAACGCCCTGGTTGGTAGCCCATCTGGAACCATGGCACTCCCACCCGTACTTTGGTTGCCGCATAGCCCAAGGCGTTGACCACCTCAATTACCGGTGTGTCGCCCACGGCGGCGGCCAGATCGGGGAACTGTGCTACGCTGCTGCCAAGCAAAATCGCATCGGCTCCCCAACTGCGGCAGAGCGCCAATTGTTCACGCTGGGTATCGATCTGCGAGTAGCCACTGGCTTCAAAGATTTGCAGCGTCACGCCAGCGCGTTGTGCCTCACGCACCATGCCGTAATTAATGGATAACCAGTAAGAGTCTTTCAGGCTGGGGTAGAGTGCGCACAGTTTCCAACGGCGCTCCGCCTGAATGGCTGCCACGGCGGCCACCGGCTCAGACTGGCGCTCGTTTATCCAACGCACCAACGGGGCCGATGAGACGGCCAGCGCTGACGAGACGTGCAGGCCGCAGATAAACAGCAGCAGAAAACGCAGAAGAGAGGTATGCATAATAGCCTCATAGATCGGATGCCTTTATGCTATAGGCTTCGTAGCTGATATTCCATCACCGGGACATTTATGGGGCACCCTTCGTTAACACGACGACTTTGGTTGGCTTTTTTGCTGATGGCGGGCCTGACGCTGCTCAGTTCGCTGATCGGCTGGTTCGGCTTTCGCTTTATTGGCGAGGTTGAGCAAACCCATACCCAGTCGGTGATCCCCACCATGAACATGGCGCGCCAGCTGAGCGAGGCCAGCGCGTACGAACTCTTCTCTGCCCAAAGCCTGACCAACGCCAATACCCAGGCGGAATGGCTCGATCAAGGCAAGATGCTGACGGTGCAAAGCCTGCGTATCAGCCGGTTGCTGGGGCGTTTACGTGAGCAGGGTTTTGATACTGCGGCGATCGAGCAACAGGAATCCGATATTACCCGCAGTCTGGGCTTACAGGGTGAGTTGGTCGGCCAGCGCCTGACGCTGCGCAAACAACAGAGCGAGCTGTCGCGCCAAATTATGGAGGCGGCATCCCGCATTGCCGAACTGGCCAAGGGGCAGTTAAACAATGCGGCTACAGCGGCGGGCGTGACCCAGGCAGGGATTTACGATCTGATCGATCAGCATCGCAACCAGGCGGCAGAGCAGGCGTTAGACCGGTTGATCGATGTCGATCTGGAATATCAAAACCAGATGAGCGAGTTGCGGCTTAATGCGATCCAGATCGAGCATCTGATCCTGCTGCTGGAGAAAGAGGTCGCTGAGCGAGCACCGGCTGAATTGGTTTCCCGTATTGGTGACTACGTGCGTATTTTGCAGCGGCGTCAGGAACGTGTCGAAGATCCGCTCACGCGGGAGAAGATCGGCACTGAATTGCAGATTGTGGCACGTTATCAGCAACTTTCGGCACTTTATCAGCAGGAGCAGGATATTCGCGCCCAGCTGCAGGCGCTGTCGCAAAACAACCTGGATATGTTTACCCGCTTTAGCAGCGAAATCAGCCGCCAGGTCAGCGACATTGAACGGCGCAATACGCAGGCATTGGAAACGCTGAAGCAGGCCCGCGAAACCGGCAAATTCTGGCTGATCGTCTTGAGCCTGTTCACTCTGGCGGTGCTGTCGCTGATCCTATGGCGCGTGGTGTGGCGCTCGGTCACCTTACCTTTGGCGAAGCAAACCGCGGCGCTGCAACGGTTGCTGCAAGGCGATCTTAACTCGCCTTTTCCTGCGACCTCGGTGGTGCATGAGCTCAATACCATGGGGCAACTCATGGAGGCGTTTCGCGCCAATGCCGATGCCTTGCAGAACCAGCAGCAGTATCTGGCGGCACAGGTCGAATTACGCACGGCGGAACTGGAAGCGCTGGTGGTCGAGCACCATCAGGCTCGGGCAGAGGCCGAAAAGGCCAACCGCGCCAAATCCGCCTTTTTGGCGGCAATGAGCCATGAAATCCGCACGCCGTTGCACGGTGTGTTAGGCACCGCTCAGCTACTCTCCGAGCAGTCGCTATCGGCCAAAAGCCTGGCTTATGTACAGGCGATCAATGACTCCGGCGAAAGCCTGTTGGCGATCCTCAACGATATTCTCGACTACTCGGCGCTAGAGGCAGGCAAAGGCAGCGTAACCGTCAGCAATGAACCTTTCGACCCGCGCCAGCTGTTGGCGAGTATTGTACGTTTGATCTCTGGGCGGTTGCGTCATCGCGATATCCAGCTCAGCCTCAGCTGTGCCGATGAATTGCCGCAGTGGCTCAATGGCGATCCGCGGCGTATTCGCCAGGTCGTGATTAACCTGCTGTCCAACGCCTTGCGCTTTACCGAACAGGGGCGAGTGGCGGTGAGCTGTCGGGTTGATGGCCAGCGCTGGCAAATCGATGTGGCCGACACGGGCTGCGGCATTTCCGCCGACGGACTCACACAAATTTTCCAACCCTTCGTGCAACTGACGGATAAACGCGGCGGCACCGGGTTAGGTTTAGCCATCAGCCAAGGATTGACCGAAGCGTTGAAGGGGACGCTAAGCGCTACCAGCACGCCGGGCCAGGGCAGCTGTTTCTCGCTGAGCCTGCCGTTGCAGATTGCGGCCACGCCAGTCCAGCATCGCGCCGAAGAGCGCACCGACCTTGCCAACTATCGCCTGTTGATCGTCGAGGATAATCTGGTTACGCAGCGCATCACGGCGGAAATGCTACAGTCTTGCGGTGCCGGGGTTACGGTGGCTAGCGATGGCCAAAGCGCGTTGGACATACTGACAGCCGACTCGGCATTCAGTGGCGTGCTGGTCGATTTGGACCTACCCGATATGGATGGCATCACGCTCTCGTTGCAGATCACGGCCCGTTGCCCACAACTGCCGCTGATCGGTTTTAGCGCCCATGTGGCCGATGAAGTGCTGCGACAGCGCACGAGCGAAGTATTCCGCGGGCTGATACAGAAACCTATCGCGCGTGAGGAATTGAGTCGATTGATTGAGCATTATTTGACGGCGAATCAAAAAACGGCGTTGTCCGCAAGCTCGCTGGATACGGAACAACTAACCCAGGATGCGGCGGTGTTTGGCAAAGAGAAAATCGGCGAATGGCGGGAGCTGTTTATTGCACACGCGTTGCCGCTGGTGGCGGAAATTGAACAGGCGTTCGAGGCCGGGGATGAAGACTTGGTGGCGCGTTTGGCCCATAAGTTGAAAAGTGGCTGCGCCAGTTTGGGGATGCAACGTTCGGTTCAAGCCTGCGTACAATTGGAGCAACGGGGGCGGGAAAACGTGCAATTACGCCAGATAGTGATGGATGAACTCCGGCGTTTGGCGGTTTGGGTTGAAGCAGTGTAGCCGACAGTCAAATGAAGTTTGGAGGCGGGCCAATGCCCTGAAAGCAAAAAACCCGCCATAGGCGGGTTCTTCTAAATGATGGTGCCCGG
>NZ_AYMQ01000084.1 GCF_000633355.1 Serratia sp. H1w | reverse complement strand
AACACATTGAATACTTGACCTGCAGCTCGGTGGTCGGTTGCGCCAAACGATCTCCCCCGTAGTCAGGTTTACGGTCTTGGTTTTGCCGTCCTGGGTCAGTTCCTTGCGGTTCGCCTCACACCAAGTCTGGATACCCGTTTGGAAACTGGCGATTTCAGCCTTTAGCCTTTCCATCTCAGGGGAATGATATTGCGTGACCGCCGCAATCTGGTCATTCATTTCCGTTTCGGTGCGAGTTAATTGACGCTGTAAGTCACCGAGGGTTTTAATACCCTCGATTACCTCAGTTTTCGATTGAGCGACGTACAGAGCCGCCGCAGCTTTAAGCCGCTTTTTACCTTTAGCCATTTTTGTAATTGCCTTTTATTAAGGGTTAACTACCTGGTTAATGAGTGACAGCAGGTGCGCACTCATCTTTGTATGTCTGCAGTAAATGCAGTCCTGAACTCTTCAACTCAGAAAAAATGAAGTCACGAAATGCAGGCTTTAACTTCTCCAGCAATACCTGTTCATCTTGGGTAACGCATTGGGTTATTGCATCAAATAGCCGTACATCAACATATCCTTCACTATCAATTGCGATTTGAGCCTCTATCTTAATAGCCATAATTAACGCTCCTCCCAAACAATCCGACAATTTCCCATTGGGCACTGATACTTTTTAAATGGGCCGTTATCATCAGAACCATGACAATAGAGTACAGCTTTACCGTCTTTAACCAATTTCAGCGTATTACTGTCAGCCTGGACAACCAAGGTTGGGCGACTGTGCTGAATGATTTCAATCCTGATAACCGTAAAACCGATAGCAGTCATTGCCGTTATAGTGTGGCTAGCACTACCTAATGCCATCTGAATTGACATGCTATTAATGTTGACAGTGAGATTCTGGTTCATGTTCATGCTGCCTATCTCCCTTTTGCATTATTCGACTATTTCACTGACGGTAATATCCGAATCATCGAACTCCAACTCATCACAGTCGATAATTCGGAAACCACAGGAGCCGTCCATTGGTGGCCAGCCTTCTTCATCAAAAGTTTTACTCAGTGAAGATCCGCTCATTGTCCAGTTAGCGATAAGAAGCGGCCAGCAACGCTGCCCCAGCATTTTTAATACAGCATGTAATACATTTCCGTCTGCATCCATTAAACGTTCCTGGCTATCACTCCAAAAATTATTAATTTGGTGAAGTTCTTTCTCTGTCACAATGTCGTGATCGATTTCAACAACCAGATCCAGAGTGCCAAACCAATTAATGCCATAGCGTTTAATATCCATTTACAGCCCCTTTATAACGTTAGCATCGACCATTGGCGCACCAAGTTGAGCTGCCAGGTTCATAGCCGCAATAGACAAATTGCTGACGGCCAGCGGATATAACAGGCTAACAACCCCTTTGCGACCACCTATGTTATTACTGAGCCTGGCGCGGATAGCATCGATAGCGTTGGCGTCGAAAATGTCGGTCAAGTATTCAATGTGTT
>NZ_AYMQ01000083.1 GCF_000633355.1 Serratia sp. H1w | reverse complement strand
CCCCCCCCTTTGAATTACTCGATAACCGCTGCTTTCGTTTTCTTCTGGAGTTGACCGCTTTTCAGCTTATCTTTCAGTCGATAACTTTGGCCGCTGATTTGCGCGATATGTGCATGGTGAAGCAGCCGATCCAGCATTGCCGCCGTCAGCGTCTCGTCATCACCAAACGTGCCGGACCACTGCGTAAACGGCAGGTTGCTGGTCAGGATCACGCTACCTGACTCATACCGTTTAGCGACAACCTGGAAGAACAAGTTCGCCTCCATTTTGCCGAACGGCAGATATCCCACTTCGTCGATGATCAACAATTTAGGCTTACCTACGACGCGGTTCAGGTAGCCCTTCAGATCACCCTGACGGTGTGACGCCATCAGTTGCAGCATCATGTCGGCGGCGGTGATGAACCGAATGCTTAACCCCGCCATCGCGGCTTTATAGCCAATGCCGGTCGCCAGGTGCGTCTTGCCGACGCCAGAAGGCCCGAGCAGGACAACGTTCTCCTGACGTTCTATAAATGCCAGACCCGCCAACTCCTGGATCTGGCTTCGTGGAACGCCACTGGCATAGGCGTAATCGAACTGTTCCAGTGTTTTTATCACCGGCAGGCCTGATAACCGCAAAATGGTCTGGCGACGCCGTTCGTTCAGGCCATCATGCTGGAGCTGCAAAACGGCTTCCAGGAAGTCGGCATGTGTGCCGCTGTTGTCGATGGTCGTCTGTGCAACACCCGGCCACTCTGCCGGCAGGCGGTCGAGCTTGAGTTGCTCGCAGAGCGCGGCAATACGATCATGCTGAAGGTTCATGCTGGCACCTCCAGCAAAGCCTGATACGTTGCCAGAGAATGTTGCAGGCTCTCGGTCGGCACCGGACGCTGCTTGGGCGTTGGGACGGGTGCAGGCAATGCCAACATCACCTTCGGTAACGGCAATAATGCTGCGCGTTCGCGCGGCATGCGCTGCTCAGGCGGTACGCCTGTGGTGCCATGCACTCGCGTGTTCGCGACGGTGACCAGCCACTCGCCAATGCGTGCGTTGGCGGCGGGGACATCCAGTACCAGCCCGGCCTGCCGGAAGGTCGCGGTAAGGGGCACGATAAAGCTGTTCTTGAGGTAATGGTTAAACCGCTCAACCTTGCCCTTGGTCTTGGCGCGATAGGGGCGGCAGACCTTGGGAGTAAAGGCATACTTCTCAGCGACGTGCATCAACTGCGGGTTCCAGCGATGCTTGCCGGGGCCGTAGACATCGCGCTCAATGATGATGGCCTTGGCGTTGTCGAACAGCAGCTGATGCGGCGTCCCGCCGAAGAACCTGAGCGCAGACTCAATGCCGTCACACCAGGCAGCGGAGTCCTGGTTGCTGTAGAACTTGACGAAAGTGGCACGGCTCCAGCCCAGCGTGGCGACGAAGGCCAGCAATGGGTTATGACCGAGTCTGATGATGGTGAAATCAACCTGCATCTGAAAGCCCGGCTCGGTCTCGAAGCGCGTTACCTCTTCGGTGACGGGCTGCTTCATGGGGTGCAGGAAAGCGGTCAGCATGCTGTAACCGCCATCGTAACCCCGCAGCCGGATCTCGCGCAGCAGCACACTGGCGGGTATCCACTGTGGCCTGGCAGCGGCCACGCGTTCAAGGATATAAGGCTTGAAGGGGTCAAGCTTGCAAGGTCAGAGGGCGCGAGGCTTGTAGTGCATATCCGCTACGGGCAGCGGGCTACGAATATATCTGCGCACGGTCTCGCGAGAGCATGAAAGCTGACGCGCGATGGCGCGTATCGACATGCCCTGACGGTGTAAAACACTAATCTCCACTCTGGTCTCCAATGTCATCATTGGCAGTGCCTTAAAACTGCCATTTTTACCCTAGGTGGGTCAGATTAACATCGGCAGGTGGGCCAGTTTTACATCGGTAGCGACA
>NZ_AYMQ01000082.1 GCF_000633355.1 Serratia sp. H1w | reverse complement strand
ACTAATTGGAGGCAGCACCAGAGATTGGTCGTATTTCTGCCTTGGCTGAAACCTATCGGGCTGAGGTTATCGTTGGCATTGGCGGCGGTAAAACATTAGATACCGCGAAGGCTACCGGTGCGGCGATGAAGAAGCCCATTGCCATTGTACCTACGTTAGCTTCTACGGATGCCCCGTGCAGTTCATTAGTAGTTATTTATACCCCGGAAGGTCAGTTTAAGCGTTATCTGATGATCCCGCGTAATCCAGATCTGGTATTGGTCGATTCTCAGGTTATCGCCGAAGCGCCAGTGCGTTTTCTGGTATCAGGAATAGGAGACGCACTGGCTACCTGGTTTGAGGCGGAAGATTGCCGAATCAAGGGGGCGGGTAATATGACTTCGCGCCCAGGGCCGATGTCTGCTTTTGGCTTGGCAAGGTTATGCTACGGCACATTGCTGAAATATGGCGTGCTGGCCAAAAAAGCCTGCGAAAATAATCAGGTGACGCCTGCGCTTGAGCATGTGATTGAGGCTAATACCCTGCTTTCAGGTTTAGGCTTTGAGAGTGGTGGCCTGGCTGCGGCGCATGCGATCCATAACGGTTTGACCGTGCTACCGCAGACTCGTGGCTACTGGCATGGTGAAAAGGTCGCGTTCGGTACTCTTGCCATGTTGATGCTGACCGATCGGGAGCCTGAAGTTATTGCTACGGTGTACCGTTTTTGTGAAGAAGTAGGATTGCCGACAACGCTAGCCCAGATCGGTTTGGCGGAGGTGACTGACGAGGAGTTGCTGCAGGTAGCTGAAGCCAGTTGCCAGCCCGGTGAGACCATGCACAACGAACCGTATTCGATTACCCCGCAGGGGCTGGTGGCGGCATTGCGTACCGCTGATGCGTTTGGACAACGCAAGCCGGTCTGATCTCTGGATGGGTAAAGAGGTCGTCGAGTTGAAACGCTGGCAGGTTGTGGATACCTGCCAGCAGCCTAATCAGGGCAGGGTACTGTCGATGATGCCGGCACCCGCCTGACGGGTAACGATAGCTTGAACTTCGTTTACCTCATCAACATGCAGCCGCAGAGTAGGAACCCAGCCGACGTTATCCGTGAGCTGATCTGCCGCGGAAACCGAGGCGTTATAAACTGCCAGTAAATCGGTTGGCGTCCCGTTAACCAGATTATCGCTGGTGAAAATATGTTGGCCAACATAGCGTTTGATGACCTTGCTGGCCGGGATACCGCTGGCCAGATCAATGGCATTTTTTTCCGCATAGATAGCCGATTCAAACCCCACTCCCCACAAGCTGGTAAAGTCTTGCGCTGCCAGGATCTCGGAGTAGTTGTTGTAGACGTCTACCTGGCCAAAGCGCACGCGTGGTGCTCGCTGGCCCGGATTTCGCCAGTGGTTGTGGTGCATGGTCACCTTCAGTTTGCCGCGATCGTCGATGCGCGAGTCGGAAGAACCGATCAGGTTCACTTTGTCGTGGTCGTCAAAGATATTGTAGGACGCCGTAACATAGTTGCTGCCATGGGTGATGTCCAGCAGGCCATCGTGCACCTGGAATAATCGGCCATAAACCTTCGGCAGGGACTGACGCGGATGTTCCCCATCATCAAGAGTGACGTGATCGATCCAGGCATGCTCGGTGGTCATGATCGAAAGGTTATCGTACAGGCTATTCCAGTTACCGGCACTACCGTCGGTAGGATCCCATTCAGGGAAACAATCGTAGGCGTCAGAGATCCGTAGGTTACGCACGATCACGTTCGAGACTTCCTTGACCAGCAGATGAGCACCGATAATATGCGCATCTTTTCCTACGCCAATCAGGCTGACGTTAGAGCCGAAACGCTGTTGTATCTGCTGGCTTTGCAGTTTGGTTGCTGCCACTCGCGCATCCTCCAATGGCCCGGCTGGCGTTACCATCCCCCAGGGACCTTCAGGATTAAAATGCTCGATAAACTCGGCCATGCTGAAAGCCCGATCCGTGCCGGAAACGATGACTTGGCTGGCCAGCGCTTCGCAGGTATGCACGCCTTCGCCCTCATTCTTTGCCATGGCATCGATCGTGCCTTTGACATAGATAATACGTGGTGTGGTTTCTCGCTGAGCATTGGTACCGCCGAGTGCAGTGCGGAGTTCCTGCCAGGTGCTTACTTCAAACACATGGCTACTGTCGGCCGCGCTGCCGCCGGTCACCCCTGGGCCATAGGAGCCCCAGCCATCGCCTTTAGCCAATATCTCCCGACCCAGGTCGTTGGCCGTTGCTGGCGTGGAATAGGTAAAACCGACGCCGAGCGCCAGTGCCATGCTGCAAGCCGCCCGTTGCAGAGTAAAGTATTGATGCATAATGACTCCTGTCATAAATAATTTTAACGTATCTTCAGCATGCTGCCGTCTCCATCCTGCTGAAACACACTGCATCAACTCCTGTCTCAACGAAAGAAACCAACTTATGCTGAATGTGAACCTTGTGAGTGGGACATCACCTTACCTTGCTATCGGTAAGATTAATTAACTATAGAATGCTATTTCTTTTTTATAAAAACAATGTTTCATTATGTGTTTTGGCGCAAGTTTTGGTGCAATATTTTTATCTTTTGCAGGTGCCTAATAGCCGAGGTTTGGCTTAATATCAAAGGCGATGAGTTCCCCCACATGGAGTTTGCTATGAAGTCAGCGTTGTTAGTCATTGATGTGCAGCAAGGGCTGTTTACTCCCCCGCCAGCAGAGGCCGAAGAAGTCCTTCTGCGGATTAACCAACTGAGCGAACGTGCCCGGCAGGCGGGTACCCCGGTGATTTTCATCCAGCATCAAACAGCGCATGAGGAACTGGCTCACGGCAGCGAAGCTTGGCAGATCCACCCGAAGTTGCAGGTGAAAGCAGGGGATCACCGGGTTGACAAAACTACGCCGGATTCATTCTTACGCACCAATTTGGGCAAGCTGCTGATTGCGGAAGGGATCACACAGTTGGTCATTTGTGGCTATTCCACGGAATATTGTGTTGATACCACCACCCGCCGGGCTGCGGGTTTGGGTTACCCGGTAGTGCTGGCGGCGGACGCTCATACCTGCCACGACAAATCGCATGCCAGCGGGCTGCAAATCCGCGCTCACCACAATGCCACCCTGTCGAGTATCCAAAGTTTTGGCGTGAAGATCCGTGCAGTACCGACCACAGAAGTCAGTTTCTGAGGCAGGACGACATCCTTGACGTGCTTGCGAGTGGAGAGTAACGTAGCCGCATGAATATCTTCCCGCAGTTCACATCTTGTTTTAGCTGGTGGCGCCTTTTCTAAAGGCGGCACGGGTATTCATCCCTCATTTTTAATGCCGCCGGTTTTGGCGGCATTTTTATATGCGTTGATCCGGCGGTCTGTTTACTTCCAGGAGCAAGGCTATGAGTTACACCATTCTGACGGGCGATCGTGCCACCGGTTCACTGCATTTAGGCCATTATGTCGGTTCACTGCGCCAGCGCGTTGAGCTACAGCATCATCATCAGCAAACGGTGATGGTGGCCGACCTGCAAGGGCTGACCGATAACGGCAGCAACCCGCAAAAAATCAGTGCCAACGTGCTCAACGTGGTAGCCGATTATCTGGCGGTGGGGATCGATCCTGCCAAGACCACGCTGTGCCTGCAATCGGCACTCCCGGCGCTGGCGGAACTGACGATGTATTACCTCAATCTGGTCACCGTCGCACGTCTGGAGCGTAACCCCACGGTGAAAAGCGAAATTATCGAGAAAGATTTTTCACGCAGCCTGCCCGCTGGCTTCCTGATTTACCCGGTCAGCCAGGCGGCGGATATCACCGCCTTTGGGGCCACGCATGTGCCGGTCGGGGAAGATCAGTTGCCGATGCTGGAGCAAACCAACGAGATTGTCCGGCGCTTTAACCGTATCGTCGATCGCGAGGTGTTGGTGGAGTGCCAGCCGTTGTTGAGCAGCGTGGGTCGGTTACCCGGGCTGGACGGTCAGGGCAAGATGTCTAAATCACGCGGCAACACCATCATGCTGGGCGCCAGTGCCGATGAGGTGCATAAGGCGGTGATGAGCATGTTTACCGATCCCAACCATCTGAACGTCAGCGACCCCGGCCAGGTGGAAGGCAACATGGTGTTCACCTATCTGGATGCGTTCTGTGAGGATACGGCGCTGGTGGCGCAGTTGAAGGATCAGTATCGCCAGGGTGGGTTAGGGGACGTGAAGATTAAACGACTGTTGGAGGACTGCCTACAAACCCTGCTGGAGCCTATCCGCACCCGGCGAGCCGAGTACAGCGCCGATAAGGGCGAACTGATGCGCATCCTGCAACAGGGCAGTCAGCGGGCCAACCTGATCACCCAAGGCACTCTGGCACAGGTTAAATCCGCGTTGGGCCTGGACTTTTTTGCTCTGGATTAATTGGCTTCGCTACCAACCCACGACTCCGTACTGGCTCCCTCTCCCTGCGGGAGAGGGTTGGGGTGAGGGCCTCAGGCTACGCTGTCGGTGATGGGGTGTTTGACGATAAACACATAAGACAGTGCACCGACCAAGGTGACGCAGGAACAGATGGTCAGCGCCAGGCTGAATGAGTTGGTGGTATCAAGGATCCAACCGGTGATCACTGGGGCAAAGGAAGCGAACACAAAGCTGGCAAAGTTTTGAATACTGCCCACCGAGGCGGTCATACGGGAAGTGACCGCCACGTGGATCAGCCCCCAGCAGGAGGTGCCGGCAAAGTGGATGCAGAACAGTGCCATACTGATTAACGCTACTGCGCTGGAGGTGGTAGTGGCCTGAGCCACGACGGAGGTAAAACCGGCGGACAGCAGCATCCCGGCGACGATACAGATTTTACGGCTTTTGAGCGGAGCCATGCCCCGGCGTACCAGGAAATCGGTGACAAAGCCGTTTGACAGCATACCCGCAGCACCGAACAGGAACGGGATTGCAGCCAGCATACCGGTACTTTTCAAATCCAGATGGTAGGTGGTTTGCAGGTAGCCCGGTAGCCAGGCCAGATACAGCCAGGCGGTATAGTTGATGCCGCTAAAGCCGATCATCATCCCCCACATGGTGCGGTTCTTGAACAGCGAACGCCACTCCTTGAAGTTCATAGGCTCGCGGCGTGCGCTGACGCTACCGGCGTTGAGATAGCTTTGTTCCTGCTCGTTCAGGTCAATATCTTCACGGTTGCGATACAGCATGTACCAGCCGATGGACAAGGCAATGCCCAATAAACCAATAGTAATAAACATCCCGCGCCAGCCAAGCAACAGCATCATGGCGGTGAGGATCGGTGGGCTGATGGCCAGGCCGATAGTGGAGGCCGAGTTGAAGATCCCCATCGGCATGCCGCGATCTTTAATGTTGAACCAGTCATTGATCACCTTCACGCCGCATGGGTTCATGGGCGCTTCGCCGATCCCCAGGCCGATACGCACCCAGATAAATTGGCTGAAGTTGTGGATCATGCCGGACATGGTCTGGAACGCAGACCAGACAAACATCCCCAAACCGAGCATGATGCGCGGTCCTTTGCGATCCAGCAGCGGCCCGCAGGGTAATTGGGCAATGCCATAGGCCAGAGAAAATGCGGAAAGCAACAGACCGATCTCGGTACCGCTCAAGCCCATTTCTTCTCGAATGGTAGAGTTGGCGACGGACAGCGAACTGCGATCGAGAAAATTAATTACGGCAGCAAAAAATAACAGGATCATTGCCGTAGTCTGGATTTTTTTAATTCTCGCGGAACGCTCAACTATTCCGCCTGCGGGAATAGGATTAATGCTATCAGAGTAACGCTCTGCCGGTTTATTTCCATTGCTCACGGTGGTTATTTTTTCCATTACTCGCCTCTATAATTCCGTATTAATAATATTTTTTCTGCCGGGGATGGCCCTGGAGAGGTGTTAACAACGGTATTAATTCGCCTGTCGACAGTGAGCCTAGGCGGCGAAAATGAGTGATGGTGTCTTTTTTAACCGGTTCCGTGCGGCGGTTAAGATTTTGCTGTTTTTAATCGGTTTTAAATCCCATGTGGGTGGGTTTTTATCAATAAAAATCAGCTGACAGCTTGGTTGATCGAGCGGATCATTGACTGCTTGGCGGTCTCCAGATGGCGGTGCAGTTCGCGGGCTGCCTCCTGATCGCTACGGCAGATCAAGGCGCTCAAAATGGCCATATGTTCTTCAATGGCAATAATATTTCTTTGCTTCAGGTCGGTTTCATCCCACTGATAGTGGAAGTGAAAAATCACCGAAATGATTTCCAGCGACTGGTTGAAAAACGGGTTGTTGGCGGCTGACAGGATCAGGGTATGGAAGTCGCGATCCAACTGGGAGAACAGCCGATAATTGTCGCTGATGGTGTCTCGCAGCTGGCGATGGCGGTTCAGCAGCTCCTTGGCCTGCAGCCAGCGGCCATCCTGTGCGGGCAGATTGATAAAGCGAGACAGGGCGTGTGTTTCCAGCATTTGGCGCAGTTCAAACAGTTGCTCGGCATAGCTCTGATCGAACTTTTTCATGCTCCATTGGCCGCGGCGCACGTTGTCGATGAGATCAAAGCGGCTAAAGCGCAGCAGGAACTCGCGCACCACTACCGGGCTGACGTTAACCGTGCGTGAGAGCTGTAGTTCGGTGAAGGAATCCCCCGCGCGTAGCTGTTTTTGGTTAATCATCTGGTAGAAGGCTTTCTCAAACAGTTTCGCCTGCTCATCCAGCGAGTGGCTCATACAATCGAAACCGTCTTCCGCCAGCGGCATGCGCAGGATCACGTAATCATCATTGACCTTCTCCAGCACCCCACGTTGATGCAAATGCGTTAGCGTGTGGCGTACCGTGGTGCGGCTGATGTTATACATTTCTGCCAGCCCTGCCTGGGAAGGCAGAGGTGAACGGATATGGCCCTTGATGATGCCGTCGATCATCTGATTGATCACATTCTGCCGGAGGTTCTGCGTTCTGCTCATTGGAGTTCTCAATGGGAGGAAATGTTTTTTAAGCATTTAAAACCCATTTAAACCGGTTTAATTTGTGCTGACTCACAAATTCTTCTCGTCAGCCCAATAGCGGACTCCTTTTTGCCGGATAACAGCTCCACATCACAGGAGGAAAAATCATGGCCACAATGAATACGCTAGTTTGTCTGGAACCGACCCGGCTGGTTTACCAACAAAGGCCGGTACCCCAACCCGCGCCGGATGAAGCGGTGCTGAAAATACTGACGGTTGGCATATGCGGAACCGATATCCATGCCTGGTCCGGTCAACAGCCGTTCTTCAGTTACCCACGAGTGCTGGGGCATGAAATATGTGGTCAGATTGTCAGTGTCGGTGATCAGGTCAGTGAGTTGCGCGTCGGGCAGCGTGTAGCGGTGATCCCTTATGTCTCCTGTCATCATTGTGGAGCCTGCACCAGTGGCAGACCCAATTGCTGCGAGAACATCTCGGTTATCGGCGTGCATCAAGACGGCGGTTTTAGTGAATTTTTGAGCGTGCCGGTGAGCAACCTGCTGGCGGTGGATGATGTGGACTCTCAAGCGGCTGCACTGATTGAGCCGTTCTCTATCAGTGCCCACGCGGTACGTCGTGCGGCTATCGGGCAGGGCGATCATCTGTTGGTGGTGGGGGCCGGGCCGATTGGCCTGGGAGTTGCGGCAATTGCCAAGGCGGATGGGGCAACGGTGATCGTGGCTGATACCAGCGCAGAGCGCCGTGCGCATGTGGAAAACATACTTGGGCTGACTACTCTGGATCCCTCGGATGCGGGCTTTGAAGCGGCCTTAAGGGCGCAATTCTCTGGCATGTTGGCGGCAAAAATCATCGATGCCACCGGTAATCCGCATGCGATGAATAATAGCGTCAACCTGATCCGCCATGGCGGCAGTATCACGTTTGTTGGTCTGTTCAAAGGTGACCTGCAGTTCTCCGATCCGGAATTCCATAAAAAGGAAACCACCATGATGGGGAGCCGTAATGCGACGAAAGAAGACTTTATCAAGGTTGGGCAATTAATGGCTGCCGGAAAAATCACTGCCGAGATGATGCTTTCCCATCAATTTGAGTTTTCCTCGTTGGCAGAAAAATATGAAGCGGAAGTGATTAATAATAAACAGCTGATTAAAGGCGTTATTCATTTTAACTAAATTGATGCTTCCCCCAGGCTTGGCAAATGGTATTTTTCTGCCCAGGGGGGCAGCGGATGCAAGGAGCAATAATGAAACAATTAAACCGTAGTGAGTTTCCTGGCGCGCAATATCCCGATCGCATTATCCAGTTCGGTGAAGGCAACTTCCTGCGCGCCTTTGTCGACTGGCAAATCGACCTGCTAAACCAGCATACCGGGCTAAACGCTGGTGTGGTGGTGGTGCGTCCTATCGACAGCGAGCAGCCGCCTTCACTCAACACCCAGGATGGTCTGTACACCACCATTATTCGCGGGCTGAACGAGCAGGGCGAAGCGGTTTGCGAGCCGCGGCTGATCCGTTCGGTCAACCGTGAAATCAGCGTGTACCAGCAGTACGACAGCTATCTGGCGTTGGCCCGGGATCCGGCGATCCGTTTCGTATTTTCCAACACTACCGAGGCGGGGATCTGCTATTTAGCGGACGATAAGTTCACCGATGCTCCGGCGGCCAGCTTCCCGGCCAAGCTGACGCGGCTGTTGTTCGAACGTTTCAGTCATTTTGACGGTGCCGCAGACAAGGGTTGGGTGTTGCTGCCGTGTGAGCTGATCGACTACAACGGTGAAGCGCTGAAAGAGTACGTGCTGCGTTATGCGCAGCAGTGGCAGTTACCGCAGGCGTTCACCGATTGGCTGAACAATTGCAACACCTTCTGCTCAACGCTGGTCGATCGTATTGTTACTGGTTACCCGCGAGATGAAGTTGACCAATGGCAGCAGCAGTTGGGGTACCGTGATAGCTTCCTTGACACGGCGGAACATTTCTATCTGTTCGTGATCCAGGGCCCGCAATGGCTGGCGCAAGAGCTGCATCTGGATCAGCTGGATCTGAACGTGCATATCGTCGATGACATCAAGCCATACAAAGAGCGCAAGGTGGCGATCCTCAACGGAGCGCATACGGCGCTGGTGCCGGTGGCGTTCCTGGCTGGTTTGAATACTGTGGGCGAAGCGATGAGCGACGAACAGATCGGCGGATTTGTGGCACGCACCATTGCCGAAGAGATTATGCCGGTGCTAGATCTGCCACAGGAAGAGTTACGGCCGTTTGCCGAAGCGGTACAGAACCGTTTCCGTAACCCGTTTATTCAGCATCAGCTGTTGTCGATTGCGCTCAATGGCATGACCAAATTCCGCACGCGTATTTTGCCGCAGTTGCTGGCTGGCCAGCAGAAACATGGGGTGCTGCCAAAACGGCTGACGTTTGCCTTGGCGGCGTTGCTGGCCTTCTATCGTGGGGAACGGCAGGCGGGCAGCTATGCTTTGCAAGATGATGCCCATTGGCTGACGAGGTTCTCAACCTTGTGGACGGGAGTGGCACATCATGATGTGACGCTTGCTGCCCTGGTAGAAAACGTGCTGGCCGATGAGGCGCATTGGGGGCTTAATCTCAATTCCGTTCCTGGCCTGACGGCTGCCGTGACGACAGATCTGCAAGCCATTCTTGACCAAGGGATGCGTGCTGCCTTGCTTGATCTGGATAATGATTAATCCTGCCCACCACGGGAAATGGCGTTGAGCGTCATTTCCCGGCCATAAAACCATCATCTGCGTGTCATACAGTTATTCGTTAATAGGTGCCCATAAGATTAGCCACTGAAATCAGAGAAATCATATGGCACAGGCACTGTTAAAACTGGCACCGGCCGACTACCCGGGGCAGCAACCCATCCCGTTACGCAAGGTATTATCGGTAAAGGGGTTGGGTAAGGCCTATCAGGCCCAGCAACGCGTCCTCGATGACATCAATTTCGATCTGCACGCCGGGGAATTTGTGGCGGTGATCGGCCGCTCCGGGGCTGGCAAATCCACCCTGCTGCATACGCTGAACGGCACCATTCCTTCCAGCTGTGGCGAGATGCTGCATTTTGAAGACGACGGCGTAGCGCAGGATATCGCGCAGCTTTCGGCCCGTCAGATGCGCCAGTGGCGTGCCCGCTGCGGCATGATCTTTCAGGACTTTTGCCTGGTACCGCGCTTGGATGTGATCACCAACGTGCTGCTTGGCCGCCTCAGCCACACCTCTACGCTAAAATCCTTCTTCAAAGTGTTCGACGATGCCGATCGTGCGCGGGCCATTGAGCTGCTGCAATGGCTGAATATGCTGCCGCATGCGCTGCAACGTGCCGAGAATCTGTCCGGCGGCCAGATGCAGCGCGTTGCCATCTGCCGTGCGCTGATGCAAAACCCCAAAATTCTGCTGGCCGATGAGCCGGTCGCGTCACTCGACCCGAAAAACACCCGCCGCATTATGGATGCGCTACAGAAAGTCAGCGAGGACGATATCGCTGTGATGGTGAACCTGCACTCGGTCGAGCTGGTGAGGGAATACTGTACTCGGGTGATTGGCATTGCCCAGGGGAAAATCATTTTTGACGGCCACCCGTCACTGCTTAACGAACGTATTTTGCAGCAACTGTATGGCGAAGAAGCCAATCAGATCCATTAATCACCTGAACGTCACCTTTACCTTTACACACAGGGCATTCGCAATGAAAAAAGTATTCACACTGACCACCATGATGGCCGGCGTAATGATGGTATTTAATGCAGGTGCAGCGGACGCGCCGAAAGAATTGAACCTGGGGATCCTGGGGGGGCAAAACGCCACCCAGCAAATTGGCGATAACCAGTGTGTGAAAGATTTTCTGGATAAAGAACTGAACGTAGACACCAAGCTGCGCAACTCTTCCGACTACTCTGGCGTGATCCAGGGCCTGCTGGGGGGCAAAATCGATCTGGTGCTGAGCATGTCGCCTTCGTCATTTGCCTCCGTCTATATCAAGGATCCGAAGGCGGTCGATCTGGTGGGGATCGCGGTTGATGATACCGATCAGTCACGCGGTTATCACTCGGTGGTAGTGGTGAAAGCCGACAGTCCTTACAAAAAGCTGGAAGATCTGAAGGGAAAGTCCTTCGGCTTTGCCGACCCGGATTCAACCTCCGGCTTCCTGGTGCCAAACCAGGTGTTCAAGCAGCAGTTTGGCGGTACGCCGGACAACAAATACAACAACTTCTTCTCCAGCGTCACCTTCTCCGGTGGCCATGAGCAGGACGTCCTCGGCGTGTTGAACGGCCAGTTTGAAGGGGCGGTGACCTGGGCCTCGATGATTGGTGATTACAACACCGGTTATACCAGCGGTGCCTTTAACCGCATGATCCGTATGGATCACCCGGATTTGATGAAGCAGATCCGCATTATCTGGCAGTCGCCGCTGATCCCGAATGGACCGATCCTGGTGAGCAACTCTCTGCCGGCGGATTTCAAAGCCAAAGTGGTCACCGCCATCAAGAAACTGGATACCGACAACCATCAGTGCTTTATCAAGGCGATGGGTGGCAAACAGCACATTGGCGACGTCAAGCTGGCGGAATACCAGACCATTATCGATATGAAGCGTGAGCTGACCAAGGGCGACCGCTAAGGTTTTCCCCACCGCAGATTCGATGCTGCGGTCAGATGCAAGGGATAACCAGTGGCACGTTCAGTCCCCTCTCCCTGTGGGAGAGGGTTAGGGTGAGGGGACAACTCTTTCGCCACAACCTATTGGAACGCGATTTTGAATACAGACTTCGCACATTACTACCAACAGATCCGCAGCAAACAGAAGCGTGAAACCCTACTCTGGTCGCTCGGGCTGGTGGTGCTCTACCTTGGCGCAGGCAATATCGCCGAGTTCAATCTGCATACCGTCTGGGTATCGATCCCCCATTTCTTTGACTATCTGGCAGAAACCATCCCGGTACTGCACTGGCCGCTGCTGTTCGCCGACGGCCATACCGAAGGTTCCTTTGCTTATTGGGGCTACCGGTTGCATATCCAATTACCGCTGATTTGGGAAACATTACAGCTGGCCTTGGCGGCGACCATTCTTTCCGTACTGGTGGCGGGCGGGCTAGCTTTCCTCGCGGCCAATAACACCCACAGCCCAGCGACGTTGCGTTTTGCTATCCGCACGCTGGTGGCGTTCTTGCGCACCATGCCGGAACTGGCTTGGGCGGTGATGTTTGTGATGGCGTTTGGCATCGGTGCCATCCCCGGATTTATGGCGCTGGCGCTGCACACCATCGGCAGCCTGACCAAACTGTTCTACGAATCGATTGAAACCGCATCTAACAAACCGGTGCGCGGGCTGGCCGCCTGTGGGGCTACGCCGTTGCAGCGTATGCGCTTCGGCCTGTGGCCACAGGTGAAGCCGATCTTCCTGTCCTACAGCTTTATGCGGCTGGAAATCAACTTCCGTCAGTCGACCATTCTCGGCCTGGTGGGGGCAGGGGGAATTGGTCAGGAACTGATGACCAATATCAAACTCGACCGCTACGATCAGGTCAGCATGACGCTGCTGCTGATTATCGTGGTGGTGTCGCTGCTGGACTATGCCTCCGGTGAATTACGTAAACGCGTTGTCGAGGGGAAAGCCTGATGTCCGTTCAACCGATATCGAACACCAACCTGCAACTGCTCAAGCAGCAGAACCCGGAAATCTTCGCCAGGCAAGGGCGCTATCTGCGGACGCTGGGCATTATTGCCGTGGCGATTGTGTTGTACTACGTGTTCTTCTTCCTGGTGTTTGGCATTTCCTGGCCGCAATTCGCCAATGGTTGCCAGCAGATTAGCCGCTACTTTTTGCGCATGTTTGTTTGGCACGATTTTGCCAACTGGCCGTTTGGTTACTATTTCCAACAGATCTTTATCACCTTGGCGATCGTGTTTGCCGGCACCATCACCGCATCGCTAATCGCCTTGCCGCTGTCGTTTTTTGCCGCGCGCAACGTGATGTCATCACCTGTTCTGCGGCCGGTGGCGACGCTGGTACGCCGCCTGCTGGATATTCTGCGGGGGATTGATATGGCCATCTGGGGCCTGATTTTCGTGCGCGCCGTGGGCATGGGGCCGCTGGCCGGCGTGTTGGCGATCGTGATGCAGGATATCGGTCTGCTTGGTAAACTGTATGCCGAAGGCCACGAAGCGGTGGATAAATCCCCAAGTCGTGGATTAACGGCGGTGGGCGCTAACGGGTTACAAAAACACCGTTACGGCATTTTTACCCAATCTTTCCCGACTTTCCTGGCGTTGAGCCTGTACCAGATTGAGTCCAACACCCGTTCTGCTGCGGTGCTCGGTTTTGTTGGCGCAGGGGGTATCGGCCTGGTCTATGCCGAGAACATGCGTCTGTGGAACTGGGACGTAGTGATGTTTATCACCCTGATCCTGGTAGTGATCGTGATGCTGATGGACAAGATCTCGGCGATCCTGCGTAATAAATATATCGTCGGTGAAGAAATTCCGCTTTACCCGAAAAATCATTAACCTCTGCGGGCAAACCCAGGTTTGCCCGTGGAAATTCCATTGAGAAACCCCCGCCGGATCCCTATACTGCCGCCATGCAAGGTGTGCAGCGCTGCACGCCTCTCCTGATTGACAAGCTAAAGGCAATTCCATGATTAACAATGATGTGCTGCGCAGCGTGCGCTACATGCTGGCTATTAACGACGCGAAGATGGTTGAGATCGTCAAGCTGGACGGTTTTGACGTCGATGTCGCAGCCATGGGGACCTACATGATCAAGGAAGGCGAACCGGGTTTTGAAAACTGCCCGGATGAAGTGATGGCGCATTTCCTCAATGGTCTGGTGTTCTTCAAGCGTGGTAAAGACGATAAATTCCCGGCGCCGGAAGTTGAGTTGCCGATCACCAACAATCTGGTGCTGAAAAAGCTGCGTGTGGCGTTTGAACTGAAAGACGTCGACCTGCATCAAATCTTTACCGCCGTGGAGTTCCGTATCTCCAAGCCTGAGCTGAGCGCCCTGTTCCGCAAGCAAGGCACCAAAAACTTCCGCCCATGCGGCGATCAGATGCTGCGCTACTTCCTGAAAGGGCTGACCCAGCGTATTCGCGGCGCATAATCCTGCCCCTCACCCTAACCCTCTCCCAAAGGGAGAGGGGACCGAACGTGCTACAAATTGTCCCCCCGCACCTGACCTCGACTCCGAACTAGCCCCCTCTCCCCAAGCAAGTGCTGAAGGTGTTTCCAATCGGTGCCTTGGGAGAGGGCTGGGGTGAGGGGAAGTTGCTAGCCTTAATTGACAACCTCTTGCTTTCCTTGAAAGTTCTTTTTTTGTACGTGCCGAGTTTGTGGATCATACTTGATCACATTACACGTCTGAACTTTCTGACTGAATTAAGGGACTTATGGCGACCGCATCCACCACGCCGCCACCGGCGCTGAACAGCACGGCAATAGAACAAAAAATCCTGCGCAGGTCGATCTTCTGCACGCTGTTTATCGCCAGTGCCGGGATCGTGTTTGGCATTATCTGCGGTTCCATGTCGATCGTGTTTGACGGCATGTTCTCGGCGTTGGATGCAGGCATGTGTTCCTTATCCCTGCTGGTGTCCCGCCTGCTGGGGCAACCCCATAGCCGCCGTTTCCAGTATGGTTTCTGGCATGTTGAACCGTTGGTGCTGGCTTTTAACGGCAGTTTATTGGCGTTGTTGTGCCTGTACGCGTTTGTGAATGCCGTCAAAGGTATTGCCGACGGTGGTCGCGAGCTCGAGTTGGGTTGGGCAATTGTCTATGCCGTTACCGTCAGCATTTTCTGCTTTACCCTCTACGTTAAGCAAAGCCGGCTGAATAAGCAGGTCAAGTCGGAACTGATCGCGCTGGATAACAAAAGCTGGCTGATGTCGGCCTGCATCAGTTCGGCACTATTGGTGGCCTTTATTCTTTCCTGGTTGATGGAGGGAACTCGCTACGAATATCTCAACGTGTATGCCGACCCCTTTGCGCTGGCACTGTTGACGCTGGTCTTGATCCCGGTGCCCATCAAAACGGTAAAATCTGCCATTCAGGAGGTGTTGCAGATGACGCCCGACAGCCTGGATGCCAAGGTGGAAGCGATTATGGCGCAGTTGACGTTGGAATATGGCTTCCTGGACTATTCCAATTACGCCACCCGCGTTGGCCGTGGGCTGTTTATCGAGATCCACATCGTGATCCCGCCGAGCATGGAAAACAGCGGCGTGCACAAGCTGGATAAAATCCGCGACCAGATAGCCGACGCCATTGGTGAAGATAGCCCGCACCGCTGGCTGACTATCTCCTTTACCCATAATGCCAAATGGCTATAGGTTTTTGGCCATTACCCACATCTCAACGGATTGGCTGACGCTGGTATAGCTGTCCTCGCCGACGATCGCCAGACCTTGGCGCTGATAAAAGCGTTGCGCGGCAAGGTTGCTTTTCAGCACGTCCAGCCACAGCAGCGTTTGCCGCTGTTCAATGGCTTGCCGCTGCACTTCGGCATAGAGTTGTTCACCATAGCCACGTCCGGCAAACCCCGGCAGGAAATAGATCTTCTGTAGCTCGGCACCGGTGGTGGCGGTTGCCGCCAGCAGGCTGTCGAGATTGAGCTTGGCAAAGCCTATTGGCGTGTCACCCTCATAGGCTAACAGCCAGCAAGTTTGGCTGCTTTGCAGTGATCCGCCCAACGCTTCTGCGGAAAAATCCTTGGCCAGAAATGCCTGCAACTCTTGTGGGTTTTGCCAAAGCTCAGCAAAGTGAGCGACGTAGCTGGCAATACCAATTTCCCGCACGGTGGCTAAATCAGCGGGCAACGCTTGACGGATCGTGAACACGATAACCTCTCTGTGATTAATCCTGAGCGATCGGCTGGTTGCCGCTCAGTGCTCCCCATTCGCTCCAGGCACCGTCATAAAGCTTCACCTGGCTGGCACCCAGCGATTGCAGGCCAAAGGCCAGTACGGCTGCCGTGACGCCAGAGCCGCAGCTGACGATGGTGGGGGCGTCGATATCGACCCCTTTATCTGCGAAGGTTTTTTTCAGCGCGTCGAGTGATTTGAAACGGCCATTTTCCAGCAGATCGCCGTAGGGGATATTGATGCTGCCCGGAATATGGCCACGATGCAGGCCAGGGCGTGGTTCAGGCGCTTGGGCATGGAAGCGGGGCGCGGCGCGGGCATCCAGGATCTGTAACTTGTCGTTCATCGCCTGCTCAACCTGCTGCATATTCACCACGGCTTCAGGATTAAACTGTGCGTGGAAGGTGGTAGCAACGGGCTGAGCAGGACCGGTTGCTAATGCGTTACCGCGTGCGGTCCAGCCCTGCAACCCTTCATCGAGCACGTAAACGTTTTGCGCACCGAAATTACGGAACGTCCACCAGCCGCGTGGGGCAGAGAACTGATTGCCTTCGTCGTAGAACACGATGGTCTGCCGATCATTGATGCCCAGCTTACCTACTGCGGCGGCAAAAGCTTCCGCCGTGGGTAGCATATGCGGCAGCGTGGTATTTTTATCTGCAACATCGTCAATATCAAAATACACCGCGCCTGGAATATGACCGGCCGCAAATTCGGCCAACATGTCTTTCTTTGGCACCAGGCCTACCGGTGACATGCGTACGTCAACCAGCGCCAGATTTTCATCGTTGATATGTTGTTCAAGCCATTGTGCGGTCACTAAAAAGGGAGAGTTCATCGCTATTGTTCGCCTGTGATGACAAAGAAGGTTTTCACTATACCTCAACGATATTGCATATTGGTATGCTGCGGTTTGAAAGGGAGCGGGGCAGATGATTGAGCAAGACTTTGGCGGGGCGAAAATTGCGTTGCTGTATCACGGGCAGGTGCTGGTCTACCTGCGTGATGACAATCCGAAGATACCCTGGCCCGGCTGCTGGGACTTGCCCGGCGGTGGGCGTGAAGGTAGGGAAACGCCGGTAGAATGTGTACAACGGGAAACCGAGGAGGAGTTCGGTATTCTGTTACCCGCTTCGCAAATTGTCTGGCAGCAGCGTTTTGCCGGGATTGAGCCGGGTCTGCCGCCTACCTGGTTTATGGTAGGGGAGATTACTCTCGCGCAGATCGCAGCTATCCGCTTCGGCAACGAAGGGCAGCGTTGGCAAATGATGCCTGCGGATGAGTTTATCCTGCACCCGCAAGGCATTGCCCATTTGCGCCAGCGGTTAGCCGATCGTCTGGGCTTACTCAACTAACTGAACACGTTCGATCAGCGCTGCGATCTGATGCTCGGAAAACACCTCAATGCCGTGTTGGCGCAGTAGCTCGGCGGTAACACCGCTGCCGGGCTGGGTCTGGCCGTTGAATGAACCGTCGTAAATCGTCTGACTACCGCACGAAGGGCTGCGATCGCTAAGCAGGGCAAAACGGCAGCCATGCAGGCGAGCGGTATCCAGCGCCAGATGGGCACCCAGTAAATAAGCATCGGTAACATCCTCCCCCAGCGCGTCGATCACTCTGGCCTGATTAGCTATGACCTCTGCTCCATTGGCTGCGGCCGCAATCTCTGCCGGTGGGCGCGGCGTGGAGAAACCGGCGGCCAGCTCAGGGCAGCAAACGATCAGCCGTCCCTCTGCTTGCCATCGCTGTAAGGTGGTATCGATAACGGTTTTGCTGGAGGCGTTGTAGCGCACGTTGAAACCGGCCAGGCAGGCACTGATCAAGATTTTCGGTGGCATGATGTGTCTTCTGTTGAGGGGGCGAAAGTGTGGCACCAAGGCAACACGCTCGGCTTTATCATAGCAGCGTCGTTTTGCTGAATGCTAGCCGTACCCTCCCACTATTTTGCCAACCCCTTGCTGTTTATCTGCCGCGTTTTATGAGGGCAGTCACGGATCTGGGGCAAAGTTGACGAACGGCTGGTTTTTGAAATTAAAATTTCATATAAGATTAAATTGAATTTTAATTTCCATTAACGGTTCGGGAGAACAGGATGAAACAGGTACGCGTCGGATTGATCGGGACGGGCTATATTGGCCGCTGTCATGCCATCACCTATGCTCAGGCTGGCACGGTATTCCCGCTGAAAGGGGAACTGGTGTTGGAGATGCTGGCGGAAGTCACGCCCGAGCTGGCAGCTCAGCGGGCGGCAGAGTTTGGCTTCTCGCGCTCAACTGCCAACTGGCGTGAGTTGGTGGCCGACCCCGCTATTAATGTCGTCGATATCTGTGCCCCAAACTTCCTGCATAAAGAGATGGCCCTGGCGGCGATTGCGCACGGTAAGCATGTTTATTCCGAAAAGCCGCTGGCATTGGATGCACAAGACGCGGCCGAGATGGTGCAGGCCGCGCGCGCCAAAGGGGTCAAAACGCTGGTCGGGTTCAACTATATGAAAAACCCGACCAGCCAGCTGGCGCGGGAAATCATCGCCAACGGTGAAATTGGTGATGTGGTGCATTTCTACGGCACCCACAATGAAGATTATCTGGCCGATCCCCGTACGCCGATAGATTGGCACTGCCGCAAAGCCACCGCCGGGTTGGGCGCATTGGGCGATCTGGCTGCGCATATCGTCAATATGGCGCATTATCTGGTGGGGGATATCGTCGCGGTGTCGGGCGACATGCAGACCCTGATCAAACAGCGTCCCGATGCCAATAACCCGGCCAAGATGTGTGAAGTCGAAAACGAAGATCAGGCCAGTGCGCTGCTGCGTTTTGCCAACGGTGCGATGGGCACGATCGAAACCTCGCGCATTGCCTGCGGGCGCAAAATGGGCCTGACCTATGTGGTAACCGGCACCAAGGGCACGCTGAGCTTTACTCAGGAACGTATGGCCGAACTGAAGCTGTATCGCCATGACGAACCGGCAGAGCGCCAGGGTTTCAAAACCATCATGGTTGGGCCGAAGCACCCGGATTACGCTGCGTTCTGTGTCAGCGCCGGGCATGGGATCGGTTTTAACGATCAGAAAACGGTGGAGATCCGCGATTTGGTCAACGGCATTGCGGCGGATGATCGGTTGTGGCCAGATTTTGAGGAAGGCTGGAAGGTGTCCTGCGTGCTGGATGCGATTGCCGCCTCTGCCGAGCAACGCCGCTGGCTGGATATCAACCGCGACTGACTGGGCGTAAAAGTTGGCCCTGCAAGCAGGGCCAACTGTCGATTAAAACGCGAAACAGGAGCAGCCGAACGCGCCCCAGAAGGCATTGTCGTCACCAATAGTAATGCTGGAGCGACGGGCAATATCATGCTGGTGAGCATGAACGCCACAAGGGCCACAACATTGGTGCGCCTGGCTTGATACGCCCACTCTGCTGGTGGCAACGGGCGGTGCCGAGCGGTAATGTCCTGGAACATTAACCACCGGCGACCATTCCGGCAGCACCGGCAACGGCGGCGGTGAGAGCGGCGAGAAACTGCCCGCGGCATAGACCACTTTGCCATCTACCACGGTCATTACCGACTCAATCCCCTTGATCTGCTCTTCCGGCACGCTGAAATAATCCTCTGACAGCACGGCCATATCCGCCAGTTGGCCTACCTTGATCTGGCCTTTTTTCCCCTGTTCGGTGGAGAACCAGGCGCTGCCCTGCGTCCAGAGCATCAATGCTGTTTCAGGATCCAAACGTGCATGGTCGTCATACATCGCCATACCGCCAACCGTACGGCCAGAAACCAGCCAGTATAGCGCCGTCCACGGGTTATAACTGGCGACGCGGGTGGCATCGGTGCCTAAGCCAACCGGCAGCTCGGCCGCCAGCATTTTAGCCACCGGAGGCGTCTGCTTGGTGGCCTCCAGGCCATAGCGTTCGGCAAAATATTCGCCTTGAAACGCCATCCGGTGCTGCACGGCAATGCCGCCACCGAGGGCTTTTACCCGTTCGATATTGCGCTCGGAGATGGTTTCCGCATGGTCAAAGATCCAATGCAGCCCGGCAAACGGGATCTCGCGGTTAACTTTTTCAAACACGTTCAGCATACGGCCGATCGATTCGTCGTAGGTCGCATGCAGGCGGAACGGCCAGCGGTGTTCTACCAGATGGCGAACCACGCGTTCCAGTTCGTCCTCGGTACCTGCTGGCAAGTCCGGACGAGGTTGCAGGAAGTCTTCGAAGTCGGCCGCCGAGAACACCAGCATTTCACCTGCGCCGTTGTGGCGGTAAAAATCTGTCCCTTGGCCGGGTTTAAGCATATCCGTCCACAGTTGGAAGTCTTCCAACTCCTGTTTTGGCCGTTGGGTAAACAGGTTATAAGCGATACGCAAAGTCAGCTGTTGCTTGTCGTGCAGCTCCGCGATGACCTGATAATCCTCTGGATAGTTCTGGAAACCGCCGCCTGCGTCAATCGCGCTGGTCAGGCCCAGACGGTTCAGCTCGCGCATAAACTGGCGGGTTGAGTTGACCTGCTGTGCCAGCGGCAGTTTTGGCCCCTTGGCCAGCGTGGCGTAGAGGATCATGGCATTGGGTTTGGCGATCAGCATCCCGGTTGGGTTGCCGTTGCTGTCGCGCTGGATTTCGCCCCCCGGTGGGTTTGGCGTGTCTTTGGTGTAGCCGACCACTTTTAGCGCCGCGCGGTTAAGCAGGGCGCGATCGTACAGGTGCAGAATAAATACTGGCGTATCTGGGGCGGCGGCGTTGATTTCATCCAACGTTGGCATGCGGCGTTCGGCGAATTGGAACTCTGTCCAGCCACCGACCACTCTGACCCATTGTGGGCTAGGCGTACGCAAAGCCTGTTCCTTGAGCATTCGCAGGGCATCGGCCAGTGACGGCACGCCTTCCCAGCGTAATTCCAGGTTGTAGTTTAATCCGCCCCGGATCAGGTGGAGGTGCGAGTCATTCAGACCGGGTACCGCCGTATGGCCGTGCAGATCGATAACCTGGGTTTCCGGCCCGGCATGTTGCATGACGTCGTTCTCACTGCCGACGGCCAGAAACTTGCCGTCCTTGATCGCCACGGCCTGAGCGGTGGGGATCTCACGATCCACGGTATGGAATTTACCGTTGGTCATGATCAATGAAGCAGTGTGACTCATAGCGTTTTCCTTTAATGGCGTGTGAGCCATTGGTGAAACAGACGGGTGACGAGCGGCATCCACAGGAATACCACCAGGGCGACGACGCTGGCATCATTGAGTAAATGCCCGGTCAGCGTGCCACCAAGCTCTGGCAGCAGCTTGCCCCAAAACCAGGGCACCAGATTGGTCGAAGGGAAAATCACCAGCAGGGTGATTAAAAACTGCTTCCACTTGGCCGGAGGTCGCACGTTGGCGCTGGCTGGGGTGAACCAGAACTCGGCACCGGGGCGGATCTCGATATGATCGCTGCCTTGCAGTAATGGGGTGACTTCCTCAACGTATTTCATACGCTGCGGCGAGTGGATCCAGCGGTACAAATTGTCCAGACTATCAAAACGGACCAGCACCGTATAAGCCTGCTCACTACCCGAGGGGCGAATGACGTTAACGCCCAGATGGCCGTCAAACTGGGCGGCATCAGGCATGATGCGTTTTAACCAGGCCTCATAGGCCGGTTCCTGACCGGGGGTCAGATGGTGAGTGATCACCAGCGTTACGTGTTGCTGATGGGGCATGGAACCGGCTCCTGAAAATCCCGGCGCGGGGCCGGGAAGGGAATGAGGTCAGTTAAGGTGAACCAGTGGTGTTATTTGGCGTTGCGGGCCGGAGCGTGATGCACCAGGGTATAAGCATAATCAACGCCCATACCGTAGGCACCGCTGTGCTCACGCACCAGGTCCATTACTGCGTCGTAGGTTTCCTTGCGTGCCCAGTCGCGCTGGTATTCAAGCAGTACTTGTTGCCAGGTCACTGGAATAGCGCCAGCCTGTACCATGCGATCGATGGAGCGTTCATGAGCATCCACCGAGGTGCCGCCAGAGGTGTCGGTGACGACATAAACCTCATAACCGGCTTCCAGAGCCATCAGCGCCGGGAAAGTCAGGCAGACTTCGGTCCACAGGGCGGAGATCACCAATTTTTTACGGCCGGTGGCTTCTACCGCTTTAACAAACGCGGCATCTTCCCAAGAGTTCATTGAGGTGCGCTCAATCGGCGTGAGTTCAGGATGCACGGCCAGTAGTTCCGGCCAGATATAGCCGCTGAAGCTTTCGCTTTCGACCGAAGTGAAAATAGTGGGGACGTTAAAGATTTTGCCGGCCTTGGCCAGCCCAACCACGTTATTTTTTAACTGTTGGCGATCGATATTCGCCACGCCAAACGCCATTTGAGGTTGATGATCGATAAAGATCAGTGCGGAATTTTTCGGATCAAGCAGTTGAAACTTGGACATAATGTACCTTCAAATAGTATTACCGTGAATAAGACAGATGCGCTGAATCAATGGAATGAATGGTAGGTAGGTGTCGTTTTCAAAGATAGCGTAGAATTTTTACCTTCTTGTTAAGTTTTTTTATCTACGGGAGAAAAGGGTGAGATTAAACCTGGACGCGCTATTGATCCTGGACGCCTTGGATCGTCATGGCTCATTTGCCGCCGCAGCTGCTGCGCTGTTTAAAACGCCTTCCGCCCTGAGCTATATGGTGCAGAAATTGGAGAGCGATCTGGCTGTCACGCTGCTCGACCGATCTGGTCACCGGGCAAAATTCACCGCGACCGGCAAGCTGATGCTGGAAAAGGGGCGGATATTGCTGCGTGCCGCGCAAGACCTGGAGCAACAGGCACGCTATGTGGAAAGTGGCTGGGAGAGCGATCTCACTCTTGCGGTGGATGCATCGTTTCCCTTTGCTCGTCTGCTGCCGCTGATTGAAGAGTTTTACCAGCATCACCATCACACCCGGTTGCGTTTTAGCCACGAGGTGCTGGCTGGCTCCTGGGAGGCGCTGGTCCATGGCTGTGCCGATATTATTATCGGTGCGATCTGCGAGCCGCCTTCGCGCGTGGGTTATGCTTTCAGCCCGTTAGGGCAGTTGGAGTATGTGTTTGCCATTGCCCCAAATCATCCGTTGGCTGCCGAGCCGGAACCGTTGCAGAAAAGCAGCATCCGCCAGCATCGTGCGGTGGTGGTTCATGACACGTCGCGGGTGAGTGCACCGCAAAATCTGCACGTGCTGGATGAACAGGATCAACTGACGGTATTCAGTTTTGAAGCCAAATTGCAGGCGCAAATCGCCGGATTAGGTTGCGGTTATCTGCCGGTTTACCTGGCCGAACCATACCTGAAAACGGGCGAACTGGTGGCGAAAGTCGTAGAAACGGAACGTTACAGCGACACCGCCTATTTTGGTTGGCGAGAAAGTGCGACGGGTTTAGCTGCTGCCTGGTGGCGTGAGCGATTGCAGGCTTATGCCGCTGATAATGGCTCAGGAGAGTAGACGGTAGGGAAGGCTCATGCTGGCCTTCCCGGCTCGACATCAACGGTAGGTTATTGGTTGAAATCGCTCAATATAGCGCTGACTTTTTCCATCACGGAGCCCGCCTCTTTGAGGCCTTTTCCTTCCTGATCTTGCACCCAGGCGGTTTGAACTTGTTGGTAGCGGGTGGCCGTCTTCCATTGCTCCAGCTCCATTGGTTGCAGAGTGCGGATTTTTACACCGTCTTTTTTCAGCTCGGCAACCTGCGCGTCAAAACTGGCGTTCATCACCGTGCCCAAGGTTTTATAGGCGGTGGCGGCAGCGCGTTGAATGGCCTGCTGATCCTGCAGCGCCAGGTTATCCCAGGTGGTTTTGTTCATTGCCAGCAGATAGACGTGCCCCATCCAAAGCTGTTTGGAGAACAACACGTTGGGAGCCACTTTATGAACGCCTAGCTGATAACCCCCGTCCACGTTCACCATCAGCCCATCCAGCGTACCGGCGCGCATCGCCTGGTAGATTTCGTCTCCCCAAGGCATGGAAACCGGCGTTGCTCCGGCATTACGCAAAAAATCCTGGTGCCAGAAACTGGGCGAGCGCCACTTTTGCCCCTTGATCGTTTCCAGACGATCTAGTGGTTTGGTGCTGAAAAACGCCACCGGGTAGCCGGTACTGAACAGCAGATTGACCGAATTTTTTTGTTGCGCCAACTCGGCTGGGAACGCGGGAATTTCTGCATAAACGCGGCGGAAGAAGGCAACCTGCTGGTCTCCGGTCGGGCCGGTGGGAAAACTTTTGAAAATCTGGTGCAAAGGCAGCTTGTTGGGAGAGTATTCGGGCACCACCGTGGCCATATCCGCCCCGCCTGATTTGCCAACTACGCTGAGGGCATCATAGCCGGTAGCGAGTTTGCTATCCCAATGTGCTGCTATCTTCAGCCGCCCCTGGGACTCTTGTTCAATCGCAGGGAAGAAAACCTCCTGGATGAAGCGGGTGCGCATGCCACCTAGGGGTTCATGATCGCTATAAATCAAGGTTTGGGTGGCGGAGACCATGGTGGGGGCGAGTAACGTGGCGAAGGCCATGGCCAACATTGTCCTGACGTGGCGCGTGAGCTGCATAACTTTTCCTTAGCGTTGCATAAGCAAATAGAGTTAATCCCGCGACAGTTTACCCGCTTGTTGATTAAAGTCTGCACAAGCCGCTGATTTTTAACTTTGCTTTGCCACTTTTGTTATTTTGAGCGCCGATCCGCTTCGCAGATACTGAGAAAAATAGCCGCCAGCGAGCCGGAAAATGCCCTCAGCCAAACCCCATAGCCAGTATCTGCACGACGAACAACGTGCCTGGATCCAACAACTTAACCAGCAGTGGTTCTGGCGGCTGGAGCTGCCGACCTGGGGTATCATGTTGCTGGTTTATGGCAGTTGGTTCGGCATCGTGTATTACTGGCAACAGCTTGGCCCGTGGTTGGGCGCACCTTTGTTGACGGTGGCCACCACTTGGTATCTCTCGTTGCAGCATGAGTTGATCCACGGTCATCCCACCCGTTGGCCACGACTCAACCAACTGTTCGGCATGTTGCCCCTGGCGGTGTGGTATCCCTACGGATTGTATCGCGACAGCCATATTAAACATCACCGAGACGATCACCTGACCCAACCTGCCGAAGATCCGGAAAGCTACTATTTCAGTCAGGTGCAGTGGCAACGTTTTCCTGCTTTGCTGCCCCTACTGGCTAAGGTACGTAATACCTTGATTGGCAGGATGATCCTTGGTCCTGCATGGGATATTACCGCCACGCTGTTTGATGCGCTGAAAGCCATTCTGGCCGGTGATTGGCGCACGTTGACCATGTGGTTAGTACACGTTACGCTGTTGTTAGCGCTGCTTGCCTGGCTGCAAACTCAGGGTATTTCTGCCGCATTTTATCTGCTGGCGGTGAGTTACCCGGCGCTGGGATTGACCAAGATCCGTTCATTTTATGAGCATCGTGCGGTGGAAGCTCCGCAGGCACGCTCTATTATTAATGAGGCAGCTTGGCCGTGGCGGCTGCTGTTTCTCAATCTGAACTATCATTTAGTGCATCACGATTTACCCGGTTTACCCTGGTATGGGCTGCGAACAGTCTATCTGGCCGAACGTGAAGCTTACCGACAACGCAGCCAGGGATTTGTGGTACAGGGCTACGGCAACTGGTTTGTTGACCATGCCGTGACGCCGATTACGGTTGAGGTGCACCCGTTTGAACAGGAGAGTGCCGGGGCGCAACGTGAACTGCGATGGACCCATACCGCTCAGGATTTTCCAATCGATCTGGCGAAATAGCCGGAAAGTATCATCAAAGAGGATCAAGCATGGCTATTACCCCATTACGCGCGCGTTTTCTGGCATTGGCATTGACGGTTCTGGCTGGGGCCTGCGGTGTTGCACAGGCGGCCGATACGGTTCGCGTGGGTTCTAAAATTGATACCGAAGGCTCGTTGCTCGGCAATATCATCGTGCAGGTGCTGGAAGCCAACGGCATCAAAACCACCAACAAACTGCAACTGGGCACCACCAAGGTGCTGCGTGGCGCGATCACCTCCGGCGAGATTGATATCTACCCGGAATATACCGGTAACGGGGCCTTTTTCTTCTCGGATGAAAAAGATGCTGCCTGGAAAAACGCTCAGGCCGGGTTTGAGAAGGTGAAAAAGCTCGACTATGACCAGAACAAAATCGTCTGGCTGGATGCGGCTCCGGCAAACAACACCTGGACGATTGCCATTCGCCAGGACGTAGCTCAAGCCAATCAGTTGAAAACCCTGGCGGATCTGGCCAAGTGGATCAACGGCGGGGGCAAGTTCAAACTGGCCGCATCGGCGGAGTTTATCGAACGCCCGGACGCGCTACCGGCTTTCCAGACTGCCTACGGCTTCAAGCTTAATCAGGATCAGTTGCTGTCATTGGCTGGCGGCGACACGGCGGTGACCATCAAAGCGGCGGCGGAGCAAACCTCTGGGGTAAATGCGGCGATGGCCTATGGCACCGACGGTCCGGTAGCGGCGCTGGGCTTACAGACGCTGGAAGATCCAAAAGGCGTACAGCCAATCTACGCGCCGGCACCGATTATCCGTGAGGCAACGTTGCAGCAGCACGCCAATATTGCCGAACTGCTCAAGCCGGTGTTCGCTACGCTGGATGGCCCAACCTTGCAGCAACTGAACGCGCAGATCGCCGTAGAAGGGCAGGATGCCAAACAGGTAGCGGTCAATTACCTGAAACAGAAAGGGTTGATTAAGTAACTTTTATTCGACGATGGAGTCCTCTCACCCCAGAGCTGCATTCAGGTGCAGAAATTAATCTGCGACGAGGTGGATGTTGAGGGCGAATACTGTCGTTAAGTTGTCGCACATTCAGTCCCCTCTCCCTGTGGGAGAGGGTTAGGGTGAGGGGGGCATCGGGAGTCATTTTGATTATTTTTTTGAAGAATCGCGTATTACTGACCTTATTTGTTTTGCTGCTGTTGGCGGCCTTTGGCCTACCGTTTCTCAGCTATGCCCCGAATCGCCTGCTGTCTGGCAAAAGTATCCCTCTGATTTCGCTGTTGCATGGCCCAGCCCTTTGGTTGCTGTTGCCCTTGCTGGCTCTGGCCGTACTCAGCCTCCTGACACCCACGCGTTACCGAGCGTTGCTGACTGCCTGCATTGCCTCCATGCTTCTCGCCACGATCTTTTGGTTGAGCGGTTATACCGCGCAGCAGTTGGCATTGCAGGGTTCCCCGCTGGCGCGTACCTCCTGGAGCAGTGGCTGTGCGCTGATGGCGGCGTTGAGCGGCCTGATCGCCGCCGATGCGATGACGCGCATCACGCCATCGCACCTGTGGCGCATTCTGGGTAATACCTTGGTCATGCTCCCTGCCGCGCTGTTGTTGTTTACTCACCAGTTGGACCATCTTTCCCTGCTCAAGGAGTATCACAACCGGCAGGAGGTATTTGACGCCGCATTGCTACAACATCTGACTATCTTGCTGGCAACCCTGGTACCGGCTTTGTTGATTGGCGTACCGCTGGGCGTGCTGTGTTTCCGCTCAACCCGCTGGCAGGGCCCGATCTTCTCGACGCTGAATATTATCCAGACCGTGCCTTCCATTGCGCTGTTTGGCCTGTTGATCGCGCCGTTGGCCGGGTTGGTTGCTGCATGGCCGTGGCTTGCCCAATTGGGTATCAGTGGTATCGGTATGGCTCCGGCGGTGGTGGCGCTGGTGCTCTATGCCCTGTTGCCGCTAGTGCGTAGCGTGGTCGCCGGTTTACAAAGCGTGCCCGCCAGCGTGATTGAGTCTGCCAGTGGGATGGGAATGACGCGCGGGCAGATTTTCTTTGGCGTGCAGCTTCCGCTGGCATTACCGCTGTTTCTGACCGGCGTGCGGATCCTGGCGGTGCAAACCGTGGGGATGGCGGTGGTGGCCGCGTTGATCGGCGCCGGCGGTTTTGGAGCGATTGTGTTTCAGGGATTGCTTAGCAGCGCGCTGGATCTGGTGCTGCTGGGCGTGATCCCGGTGATCGCCATGGCGGTGATCGTCGATTCGCTGTTTAAATTTATAATTTCAATGTTGGAAGTGACAGGCCGATGATTAACTTTGACCGGGTAAGCAAAATTTTTCAGGGGAAACCGGCGGTGGACGATCTCTCGCTGAACATGGCGGAAGGGGAGTTTACCGTGCTGATCGGCACTTCCGGCTCTGGTAAATCCACCACGTTGAAGATGATCAACCGTCTGATCGAGCATGATGAAGGCAAGATCAGGTTTGCTGGTGAGGAGATCCATAAATTCAAGCCGCAGGATCTACGCCGCCGTATGGGCTATGCCATTCAGTCGATCGGCCTGTTCCCCCATTGGACGGTGGAAGAAAATATCGCCACGGTGCCAAAGTTGTTGAAGTGGCCACGGGCACGCATTCGCGACCGAGTCACCGAGCTGCTAGAGCTGTTGCAACTGGAGCCCGAACTGTTCCGCCGCCGTTATCCGCACCAGCTTTCCGGTGGGCAGCAGCAGCGGGTTGGGGTGGCACGGGCGCTGGCAGCCGATCCCGAGGTGTTGCTGATGGACGAACCTTTTGGCGCACTCGATCCGGTAACCCGTGCCTCGTTGCAGACTGAAATTGCCCGTATTCATCAACTTTCCGGTCGCACCATCGTGCTAGTCACGCATGATATCGATGAGGCTCTGGCACTGGCCAACCGGATCGTGCTGCTGGATCAGGGGCGAGTGGTGCAGCAGGGCACGCCGTTAGAGTTGTTGACCAACCCGGTGAATGATTTTGTACGTGATTTCTTCGGGCGCAGCGATCGTGGGATCAAGCTGCTGGCGTTGGGCAAGGTAGCCGAAAGGGTGCGGCCGGGCGAGGCGGAAGGAGAGCCGATCCCTGCCATAATGAGCCTGAGAGAGGCACTTTCGGTGTTTGTTGCCCGAGGCTGCGAACGCTTACCGGTAGTTGGCGAGCAGGGGCAAGCGCTTGGCGTGTTGCATTTCAGCGATTTGATTACCCAAAAGGCCCTGTCATGAACATCAGGCGCTGGTGGCGCGATCCGCTGCCGTGGACATTTGCTCTGCTGGTGGCGTTGGTCTTTGGCATGAGCCATCTGCATTGGCTGTTTGCCGCCTGGTTCCCGGATCTGGACCGGCCGGTGTATCAGCAGGACAGCTTCTTCTCGTTGGTTGAGGCGCACTTATTGCTGGTCGCGATCTCGAGCCTGATTGCGGTAATGATTGGCGTAACCGCTGGTATTGCGGTTACGCGCAAGGCAGGGCGGGAATTCCGCTCGTTGGTGGAAACCGTGGTTGCCGTCGGGCAGACTTTTCCCCCGGTCGCGGTGCTGGCGGTGGCGGTGCCGGTGATGGGCTTTAGCGAACAGCCCGCGATTATTGCGCTGGTACTGTATGGCTTGTTGCCGATCCTGCAAGGCACCTTGACCGGGATCGAGTCGGTTCCGGCGGCCACGCGTGAAGTCGCGCAAGGGGTGGGGATGAACCGCTGGCAGATCCTGTGGCGCGTTGAACTGCCGCTGGCGGCCCCGGTGATTGTCGCGGGCATCCGCACCTCGGTGATTATCAATATCGGCACGGCAGCCATTGCTTCAACGGTGGGCACCAAAACGTTGGGTACGCCTATCATCATTGGCCTGAGTGGCTTCAACACGGCGTATGTGATCCAGGGGGCGGTGGTGGTGGCGTTGTTGGCGATCATTACCGATATGCTGTTTGAACGCTGGGTGCGCTACCTCACTGCCTGGCGCCAACAGCGGCTGACTGTCTCATCTTCTGCGGGGTAACTTCCATGGCGATAGTCTCTTTACCGATGTATGGCGTTAGCCACCAACAGGTGGAACCGTTCTGGCAGGCGCTGCGCGATAAGCTGCGGCAACTGGGTATGGTCGATGTTCCCCAAGAGCTGAGTTGGCCACCGGATTTACCGCAACACTGGCAGCGGCCGGATCTGCTACTTAGCCAGACCTGCGGTTACCCGCTGGTGACGGCACTGCCGCAGGTACAGTTGGTGGGCACTTACCATTATCGCGTGGAAGGGTGCAGCGGAGCTAACTACAGCAGTTGGTTGATCGTGCGAGAGGAAGAACCGGCCGACCGTCTGGAGGATTTTCGCGATCGCGTGGTGGCGTATAACAGCCAGGATTCCCAGTCGGGGTATAACAGCCTGCGGGCCTTGATTGCACCGTTGGCACGTGAAGGCCGATTTTTCCGTCAGGCTATCGCTTCTGGTAGTCATTATCGCTCGCTGGAGATGATCCGGGATGGGCAGGCGGATATTGCGGCTATCGATTGCATCAGCTTTGCCTTGTTGAAGCGGGCACGGCCACTGGCCGTTGCTGGCCTGAAAATTATTGGCCGTACGGCTGCGGTTCCCGGCTTGCCGTTGATCACCGCTGCGGGTACGTCACCTTCACAGTTGGTCATTTTGCGTACCGCAGCCAACGCCATGGTCAACCATGCGGCCAGTGAAAGCCTGTTAATTGGGGATTTCAGTTTGGTACCGCGCGCCGCCTATCAGCGGGTGACCGAGCTTGAGCAACTGGCGGCCAACGCTGGCGTAACGGCGTTATAACGCGGATTATTTAGCTTGGAGTGGTGCCGTTGGAGCGCTATCGGCAGCGGCGTCGTTGGTAGTCGTGGTCTCTTCTTGTGGCGTGGTGGAACGGGTGTAGATATTCAGCCCGGCCAGGAACACACCGGCCAGAGAGCCGAAGGCGCATAAGGCGATGACGATGAGAAACGCTTTTTTCCGCATAATTATTTTTTTCGCAGGTTGTCCAGAATAGCGGGAATTATAGCCCCTTCGGCAGGTGAAACAACCCTCGTTTTGTTGGGGTATGTGGTATTAAAAGACTTTGCGAGGCGGATCCAGACCCCATGCGGCCGTAATGTGAACCGGTAATAGCCTGTGGTAGTTTTTTTATGTCAAGTCCAAGGAAGAACGACATGAAAAACACCACCCCTACACCACATGATGCGGTATTTAAGCAGTTCCTCACCCATCCCGATACCGCCCGTGATTTCTTGGAGTTGCACTTGCCCCCGGCCTTGCAACAATGTTGTGATTTACGCACGCTGAAGTTGGAATCCGGCAGTTTTATCGAAAATAACCTGCGCCCCTATTACTCCGATGTGATCTACTCACTGAAAACGGAACAGGGTGACGGTTATATCTATACTCTTATCGAGCACCAAAGTGTCCCTGATAAGCATATGGCATTTCGCTTGGTACGCTATGCCATTGCTGCGATGCATCGCCATCTGCAGGAGGGACACGATCGACTGCCCCTGGTTATTCCGATGCTTTTTTATCACGGGCAGGTAACGCCCTATCCGTATTCTATGGGCTGGCTGGAGGATTTCAGCGAACCCGAAATGGCCAGGCAACTTTATGCGGGTCATTTCCCGTTGGTTGATGTTACGATCATTCCAGATGATGATATTATGCAACATCGCCGAATGGCCATTTTGGAGCTGTTGCAAAAGCACGTGCGGCAGCGTGACCTGGCTGAATTACAAGAGCAACTGGTCACATTGTTGTTGGCCGGATACACGACTCAAGAACAACTGATATCACTGATGAACTACATGTTGCAGGTAGGCAGTACGAGCGAACCGGAGCGGTTGATCCGTGAAATGGCCAGTCGTGCGCCACGGCATGAGGAGGATTTGATGACTATTGCAGAATATCTCGAGCAAAAAGGACGCGAAGAAGGGCGAAAAGAAGGGCGTGAGGCAGTCCTGAAAATAGCGAGTGCCATGCTGGCTAATGGCTTCGAACGTGCTATGGTCATGAAATTGACTGGTCTTTCAGCAGACGATTTGGCACAACTTTCGCCGCAAGCATAGGCAGTAGCTTAAGGCTTGCACGCAGGGTGTCACTGCTGTCTCTTGGGCAGGTGATATGTCAAGAGACAGCTTCGCAGGGGTCTTTATTCTTGTACGGATTGGACCTTTGCCGGCCGGCCAAACAGGTATTTACCCAGCGTCACCAACACCACCGCCGAAACGATGATCACCAACGCCAGCCACTCACGTGGGCCTAGCGTTTCGCCAGCAAAACCGACGCCGAGCAACACTGCCACCACCGGATTAACGTAGGCATAGCTGGTTGCTACCGCCGGGCGGACGTTTTTCAGCAGGAACATATAGGCGCTGATCGCCAACATCGAACCGAAAACAATCAGATAACCGAGCGCCATAAAGCCGCTGAAGCTCGGCATTTTATCCAGGTGTTCACCGCTCAATTGGCTGGCGATAGTCAGCACCACGCCCGCCACCAACATCTCTGCGGCACCGGCCATCGGCCCTGCAGGGAGTGAAATGCGCGAACCCAGTACCGACCCAAAAGCCCAACTGGCGGAGGCCAATAAGATCAGCAGCGCGCCGGTCGGGTTACCCACCAGGTTATTACCGGTATTGAGCAGCACAATGCCCACTAGGCCAAGGGCGATACCGATCCATTCCAGCTTGGTATTACGGATGCCCCAAAACATGCTGAAACACAGGGTGAACAACGGCACGGTGGCGACCATCACTGCGGCAATGCCGGAAGGCACATCCTGATGCTCGGCTACCGTGACCAGGCCGTTGCCCACGGCCAGCAACAAAATGCCAATGGTGCCAGCGGCGACCCACTGTTTCAGGGTTGGCAAGGCATGGCCCCGCAACAACAGGAAAACGAACAGGATGATACCGGCAATCAGAAAACGAATGCCCGCCATCATCAAGGGCGGCCAGCTTGCCACCCCAACTCGAATGGCAAAGTAGGTCGATCCCCAGACAATATATAAGGTAAACAGCGCCCCCACTAATGGCAGGAGATGACGATTTTGTTGGCTCAGCATGGGTTTTTATTCGGTAGGGTGAAAAATCGTTAGGACACTCAGTAAACCTTAAAGCATAGCCGATGAGCAATGCTTTTTTTGCCGGTTTAATCCTGTCGTGTTGCCGGATGATGCTCGCCAATCCCTGGCTAAAATCAAGGGATTATGTTGGAGAGATCTGATAGGCACAGCGGCGGGCACCGGTAAGAATATGTTCGCTGCGCTCCACCTTGGCCTGTAGCACCTCGGTAAATACGTTCAGCTCGGCGCGGCAAAAACCTTGGCAAACCGCAGCGGCGGTGCAAATTGGGCAGTGGTTTTCCACCAGCAGAAACTTCCCGTTGTTCTCTTCGCTCCACTCGGCCATATACCCTTCACGGCAACGGATCGCCGCCAGACGCGCCACCCGTTCACGCAGATCGGTTGCACCGACCATCGCCTGTATATAATTGATACGGGTTTCCTGCTCCCGGCTGTCGATCAGCAGATCCATCGCTTGCTCACCCAATTTGTCACGCACCGTGCGCAGCAACTGGGCGGTTAACTCGGCATGGGCGTCGGGAAAGTGGGCGTTGCCTGCGGCGGTCAACTGCCAAAGTTGTACCGGCCGACCGACGCCACGGGTTTCGGCCCTGGCTTCCACCAGACCCTCTTTTGCCAGCTTGACGAATTGCTGACGGGCGGCTTCGCCGGTCGTGCCGAGCACTTTACCCGCCTCAGAGGCTTGCTGTGGGCCGTGGGTTTTCAACAGCTTCAGCAAGCGGTCACTGACCGAATGTGCGGTGCATTCGCCATTTTCCAAGTTAATTCTTGACATATTACAGCGCCTCGCCCTTAATTATTCCAAGATATTGCTTGTTAAATTTAGCCTAATAGCAACATCAACTCAATGCCATTCCTCTGAAAACAGGACGATAACCGTGATAACCGATGATAATAGCCGTTGGAGCGATCTCTTTTCCGGCAAAAATGCCGCCAGTGCCATCGCACTGTCGCTCGGCGTCGCCTTACATGCGATCAATATTCTGGTCGCGACCACCATTTTACCCTCAGTGGTGCAGGATATCGGCGGGCTGGATCTCTATGCCTGGAACACCACGTTGTTTGTAGTGGCCTCAATATTAGGCTCGGCTCTGTCGGCACGTTTGCTCAGTGGCTACGGGGCACGTAGCGCTTATCTGGTGGCTTCGCTGTTTTTCATCGTGGGTGCGATGCTGTGCGCACTGGCCCCTTCCATGCCGGTGATGCTGATTGGTCGCACGGTGCAGGGGTTTGGCGGTGGTCTGATTTTTGCGCTTTCCTACGCCATGATTAACCTGGTGTTTGAACAAAAACTCTGGCCACGTGCCATGGCGCTGATCTCCGCGATGTGGGGGATCGCCACGCTGGTGGGGCCTGCCGTCGGAGGGATTTTTGCTGAGTTGAATGCGTGGCGTTGGGCGTTCGGTATTCTGTTGCCGATCATGGTGCTGTACGCGGCCTTTACGTTCCGTATTCTGCCCAAGGGGAAGCCACAGCAGCAGGCAGCTCCGCTGCCGCTGTTGCAGCTATTGTTGCTGGCCGGAGCGGTGCTGGTGGTGTCGGCGGGTAGTCTGGCAAATAACGGCTGGGTTAACGTGGGCGGTATTGTTGTGGCGTTGTTATTGATGATTTGGCTGATCCGGCGTGAGGGGCGTTCTAGCGCTCGCTTGTTGCCGCATCAGGCGTTGCGTCGTGGTTCGGCTTTGGCTTCGCTGTATGCCACAGTCACCCTGTTGGTGATAGGCATGACCAGTGAGATCTTTGTGCCTTACTTCTTGCAAACCCTGCATGGTCAGTCACCACTGATCTCCGGCTATATCGCGGCCACCATGGCGGCTGGCTGGACCTTGTCGGAAATTCTCAGCTCTGGATGGCGTGGGAAGGGGATCCGCCTGGCGATCGTCAGCGGGCCGATCCTGGTGCTGCTTGGCCTGTTAGGGTTGGCGGTGCTGATGCCTGTCCCTTCAAACGGGCAGTGGCAGGCGCTGGGGCCGATTGTGCTGGCCTTGACGTTGGTCGGTTTCGGTATCGGTTTTGGCTGGCCACACCTGCTGACGCGTATTTTGCAGGTGGCCCCACAGGCCGATAAGGATATTGCCGGGGCATCTATTACCACGGTGCAACTGTTTGCCACAGCGTTCGGCGCGGCACTGGCGGGGATGGTCACCAATCTGGCCGGATTTACCTCACCGGGAGGCCTTGAGGGCGCAGCTTCCGCCGCTCATTGGTTGTTCCTGCTGTTTGCCTTGGCCCCGTTGTTGGCGATCTACAGCGCCTGGCGCAGTGCGGCCATTAGCCAGCCAACCGAGGAGTCTAGCCACTCTCCGAGCACATCGATTTCTTGATAAAGCAACGGTGGCTGAACCGATGTTAATCAACCGCCATCCTGGTTTTTGTCCGCGGATGGCGGTGTTTTAAACATGGCGCAAATAACTTTATGGAGCACAATAATAAAGCAAATTGAAAAAAATAGTGAAACGACAAGTTTGGATATTCTCTCTGGGGCCGAGTAGAAATAATTGACCTCGACCCCAGCGCCGGACAGGAAAATTGAGGATATAACCAGTCCGAGGATGACTGAGACGAACCAATAGAGACTATTCATGTTTTTCCTTATACCCATTTTTTTAACCACCGTTACTATTTTATAGAAACGACTAAATTGCTGTGCCGAATAGAACAACAGGAGAGAGTCATGCAGAACGCCGACACGCCGTAACCCGGTCCTTGTGGGCTCGCAATCGCGCATCCCTATGGTCAGCGGTCGGCTAACCTGCAATGATCTCACCCTGTTTCAGGCATAGGGTGGAGCGGTATTAAATGCAGTTTTTTAGATGTGTAGTCCGATAAATATAATACGATAATCTATCATGGGAAACATTTCCCCATTGCCTGTTTTTGAATGGGTTTATTATTTATCCATTCGCGATTGATCTCAGTTGTTTTTAAATAATCAAACGTGACACTTTCTATTTAATAGTCTCTGTAAGTTTGAAGTGTTATTTTTTATCGTCATCTTAATATTTAAAACGCAAGTTAAGTCTTGGAAATGTCGCTCCATTCTCTTTAGCGGTATGCGTTGTCTGGAACAGGGGCGGGTGAGATGGGCAATTTTGTACAAACGCCCGATCTCGCTGAGTGCTAGAATGCGTTTCATTCAGCGGAGAAGGTAAGTATGGCAGAGAGCGTGAGCCGGAAAGGGCGTCAGGAACAGGCTAACTTTATGCACGTCGACGATCTCGGCGGGCTGGAAGTGTTGCAGGCCACCTATCGCCGCCAGACCTTCTCGCGCCACAGTCACGAGGGTTTCTGCGTAGGGGTGATTGACGAAGGGGCCCAGCGTTTTTACCGCACCGGTGGTGAGCATGTGGCGCCACTGGGCAGTGTGATCCTGGTTAACTCCGATGATATCCATACCGGCAGTTCTGCCAGCGAGGATGGTTGGTCCTATCAGGCCATGTATCCCAAACCGGAGTTGCTGGCGTTCTTATCCCGCGATCTGAAAACCGTAGCTGGAGCCACGCCGTACTTCCCCAATCCCGTCGTGCAGGATGCCGGGCTGGCCGGGCAACTGCGCTTGGCCTTTGGTATGATGCGCAGTAACGAAAATCGCCTGGTGAAAGAGACATTGGTGTTTTCTGCACTGACCTGGTTAATGCTCCGCCACGGAAAAAGCCGCATAGAACCTGTCGCACAAAGTAAGGCGCAGAGCCAGATCGCGCGGATCAAAGCCTTTCTGGACGACTTCCCCGAGGCTAATATCTCCCTGCTGGAATTGGCGGAGAAAGCCGGGCTTAGCCCTTACTATCTACTACGCCAGTTTCAACAGGCCACCGGTTTGCCTCCTCATGCCTATCAGATCCAGGCGCGTTTGCGTAAAGGGCGCCAGATGCTAAAGGCGGGCAGCGGCGTGCTGGAAACGGCGCTGGCGTGTGGCTTCCACGATCAGAGTCACTTCCACCGTCATTTCCGCAAGTCCATTGGCGTGACGCCTGGCGACTATGTCAAGTCGCTGAGATAAATGCGCAAATAGATACAATACTCATTCCCCATCCTGCGTTATTCTGATCCTTCGATCGAAGGAGAAGAGAATGACTTACCAATCAACACTCACGGAGCCACCAACGTTGCGCCTGCGGCCGGCTTTGCAAGGGGCGGTGGCGATCTTGCCGCTGTGCCTGGCTGTGCTGCCTTGGGGGATACTGGCAGGGTCAATGGCGATCCAGAGTGGCCTGACGGCGGCAGAAGGGCTGGGGATGTCGGCGATCGTTTTTGCCGGAGCTTCACAATTGGTGGCAATGGGGATGATCAAGAGCGGTGCCAGTATGCTGGCGATCCTGATTTCCACTTTTTTTGTTACCGCTCAGCACTTTCTCTACGGCCTGCGCCTGCGGGAATGTATTGCTCCGCTACCGCTGAGATGGCGTGTGGCGCTGGCGTTTTTGCTGACCGATGAACTCTTTGCCTTAACGGGAGATCACGGGCCAGCGCGCTTTAACCGCTGGTACGCGCTCGGGGCCGGTTTGGCGTTCTATCTGAGCTGGTTTTTTGCAACCTTGCTCGGCGTGGTGGCGGCCAGCAGCGTCAGCGATCTGGACAGCTACGGTCTTGATTTTTCGATCGCCGCGACCTTTATCGCCATTATCGTACCACTGGTGCGTAATGTGCCCGTATTGGCCTGCGTAGTGACGGCGTTGGTACTGTCTATTGGCCTACACCACTATCAGGTGCCAGGCGCATTGATTATTACCACCGTGGTGGCGATGTTGGTTGGGCTGCTGTGCAGCAGGGGGCAAGAATGATCTGGTTGACCATTGTGCTGATGGGCGTGATCGTCTTCTTCAACCGCTACTGTTTTCTGGCACCCAGCCTGCCAGTACGTTTATCACAACGGATGAGAACCCTGCTGAGCTTCTCGGTACCCGCGGTACTGACCGCTATCTGCGGACCTATCATCGCCTTCAACGGAGATGAGTGTCGCGCCCTGCCTGAAAATCCTTATCTGTGGGGGGCATTGTTCGCCATTGTCCTGGCCATATTCCTGCGTAATACGCTGGCGGTCGTGGTGCTAAGTATGCTGATGTTTATTCTGTTGCGCACATTGCTTTAACTCTTGCCTCAAAACAATCCCCAGATCCGTTCTGGGGATTGCGTTCACATTGTCATCATCATTTCAAACTGTCGCAGCGGATCTTCGCGCCAACCAAGGTGCAGGAAGAAGGGCGCAACGTCGTCTGGAACAAACACGTTGGCAGATAGCGCCAGTGGGGCAAATTGCGTTTGCAGCGCTTGCAACAGACGGCGTGCGTAGCCTTGGCCGCGAAGCGCTGGCGGCACGTAGATCATACGCAGGTGGCACTGTTGTGCGCCCGGCATCACCAAAGCAAAAGCCTGTTGCTCTAAAGTGAAGGCACGCGGGGTGCCGGGCAGTTTATACAGCGATTCTGGGGCGATCAGCCATGGCAAATCACGTTGGCCATCAGTGATCATCTGCCGGGAAAGTGCCAACGGGTCGATCTCTTGCAAGGCTGTGGAGGGCTCAGGAGTTTCCAAAGGGGCGTGAAATCCCAACAGCGTGCGGGTGATGGTTAAACCAGCCTGTTGATACAGCGCCAGTGCCGCTTGATTACCGGCGATCACCTCCAGCGACAGTTGACGGTCGCCGCGCCCACGGGCATCCGCAATAATGCGTTGCATCAACGTCTTGCCTAACCCTCTGCCACGCATTTCCGGGCGGATAGACAAGGCGGCTACGCGGCTATGCTGGCCACGGCGTGTGATCAAGGCCAGCGCCACCGGGTGCTACTGGTGAGTGACGATAATGCTGTGTTTCAGGCTGAGGTCCTCGGCGGCAAAGCGGCTGCCAAAGGTTTCGCCATCGATCACAAACGGGACAATGTAGTTTTCAAAACAGTGGCTGAGTATTTGCGCCAGCTGCATGCTGCTGTAGGGCAAGGCGGTATGAAACTCGAACTGGGTATCGCTAGGCATGGCGGTTCCAAAGGCAGCTGTGGGAACTCTATATCTAGCTGCGATTGCCTTATCAGGCAAGTATTAAGCGCTATTTTCCGGATGTTATCCGCTGTTGCGGCAGAGGCATGATGATGAAAAAACCGGGCGTTGCCGCCCGGTAAAGAACATTGAAATAGCCGAAGCTATAAATTGCAGTAGTGGTTATGGGTCACAGCGTAAATCAGAACTGATAGGTCAATGCTACGGCAACGACATCGTCGGTTTTCAAGCCCAGTTTGTTATTGTCATCAAGCTGGTTGATTTTATAATCGATGTACGTAGACATATTTTTGTTGAAGTAATAATAGGCACCGACATCAACATATTTCACCAGGTCGGTATCGCCGATATTTTCAATGTCCTTGGCTTTAGACTGGACATAGGCCAGTGACGGACGCAGGCCAAAGTCGAACTGATATTGTGCCACTACTTCCACGTTCTGGGTTTTATTGGCAAACCCGCTGACCGAGGTGGCGGCATTATTAATGGTTGCGGTCCCGGAAATTGGTGTCAGATTACGGGTTTCGGCATAAGTGGCAGCCAGATACACGCTGTTGGCATCGTATTTCAGGCCGGTTGCCCAGATGTCGGCTTTATCACCTTTGCCGAAAGCGCTCTGCTTCTGGCCGCTAGTCCGGTTGGAAGAAGCGTATGCGCCGGTCACGCTGACGCCATCGATGATTTCGTAGCTGGAAGACAGACCGAAGCCGTCGCCGTTAGCTTTGCTGCTGGCACGACCATCGTTTTCGTTTTTGCCCTGATACTGCAAGGCAAACTTCAGGCCATCAACCATACCGAAGAAGTCGTTATTACGGTAGGTGGCGACGCCGTTGGCGCGTCCGGTCATAAAGTTGTCGGTTTTGATATAGGTATCATCGCCGAATTCTGGCAGCATATCCGTCCAGGCACCGACGTCGTAAATAACGCCGTAGTTGCGGCCGTAGTCGAATGAGCCATAGTTTTTCACTTTCAGGCCGGCAAAGCCAAGACGGGTTTTCGTATCTTTAGTGCCATCCGCTTCGCTGTGGTTGGCGGCAATCTGATATTCCCACTGGCCGTAGCCGGTCAGAATATCGTTAATCTGGGTTGCCCCTTTGAAGCCGATACGCACGTAGGTTTTATCACCATCGTTGCTGGTATCGTCAGAGAAATAGTGCAATGCCTTTACACGACCATAAAAATCAAGCTTATTGCCGTCTTTATTATAGATCTCAGCTGCCTGCGCGGTCTGGGCAATTAAAAGTGCCGCGATAACGGCAAGAAGGTTAGGTTTCATGGTGTTCCCTGCTTTATACGATTGAAAGACGCTTATCATCAGTTGTATCACTGTTTCAGTTTGCTGCCGGAGCTAGCGCAGCGCAGAATTTTTACCGCAGTTGTGTGATGTATTTATGACAGAACATTGTGATCCGTATCAAAAGGTGAAAATTTACGCAGAGGCTGCATGAGAATGCTGAGCAACCCACGCCGATCTCAAAGCGTAGGGGCGCTGCACGCCGCGCCCGCCTGAACGTCGCCGAGCTATGGGCTGACGCTACGTCACTTCTCTGGTTAGCGTGAAACAGGTGTTCATTTCGTGGCTGTTTGTACCTATTTTCTGCAACAGGTTCCCTTTGCAAAGCGCAATTGTTATAACCAATACACTGAAAGCAAGTTCAATATAATGACAATAACGCCCTATCATTAGAGGAATGACTATGTCTGGACTGCGGCAACGGACTCTGGAGAATATGCAGAAATTATCCAGAGCCATGATTGGAGCTGTATTATTTTTGCCCGTGATAGGTTTGATCTTGGCATTGAGTTCTGTGCTAACCAATCCCAATATTATTGCTGAAAACAATTTCCTTCACCATCTTGGCGTATTGCTCGGCGATACCTTTTGGCCTTTGTTTGGTAATTTAGGTTTACTATTCTGTGTCGGTATCAGCTATGGCCTGGCAAAGGATAAAAAAACGGAAGTCGCGCTGGTTTCGGTGATGTGCTTTATTATGTTTCTTGGCGCGAACCACTCCTGGCTTCAGTTTACCCACGGTATCGCAGAAAAAATAAATGGCGAATATTATGGTACCGGGCAGACCCAATTGCTGGGCTTTGTGGTTGTCGATATGGGCGTTTTCCTCGGTATTATTCTGGGTTGCACCATAGCTTGGGTACATAACAAAGTCACACTAATTGAATTACCCGGTGCGCTGTCGATGTACGGTGGGGCAAAACTGACGTTAATCGTCATGACCCCGGTGATTATTATTTATGCTATGGCCTTTACCTGGATCTGGCCATATATGACCCATGGTATCACCACCCTGACCGGCTTTATGAAAAATGCCGGAGTTGCCGGGGTATTTGTTTATGGCTTCTTTGAGAAATTCCTGATCCCTACTGGCTTGCACCACTTTGTCTGGTCACCTTTCCAACTGACGCAGATTGGCGGTACGATCACCGTTGACGGACAAACGGTATCCGGTACTCAGGCCATCTTCCTGGCTTACATGCGTCACCCAGATTTAACCCCGATGATGAACGAGGGATTGCGCTTTGCACAGCAAGGCATGACGACGATCTTCGGCTTGTCCGGTGCGGCGTTGGCCTTCTATCATACCGCCAAGCCGGAGAAAAAGTTAATGGCGAAAGCCATCCTGTTACCGGCGATTATCACTTCTATTCTTACCGGGATCACTGAGCCGATTGAATTCACTTTTCTGTTCATCTCCCCGTTACTTTGGGTGATCCATGCGACGTTGACCGCGGCCTCACAGGCATTGTGCGATGTCTTTAGCGTACGGCCTTGGGGGGCCTCAGGCTTAATCGAGTTCGTCATTTATAATTTACCGTTGCCTGCTTCACTAACGCGTTGGCCGGTATATATTCTGATCGGTATCGGGCAATTCTTTGTGTATTACGTCGTATTCCGCACCATCGTAGTTAAACTGAATCTTAAGACCCCTGGGCGCGAAGATGATGATGGCGTAAAACTATACAATAAAAAAGATTATCAGGAAAAAGTACAGAAAGAGAAAAAACCTGCTGTGCAACAGGTTGGGGATATTATCAAAGGGCTAGGGGGAAAAGATAATATTGTCTCGGTAGATAATTGCTTTACCCGGCTACGTGTAGTTATTCACGATCTCACTCACGTTGACGATAGCGTATTAAAAACCACAGGCGCTAGCGCGGTGGTGCGTAACAGAAATGAAGTTCAGGTTATTTATGGTATCAAAGTTGGGCAGGTTCGCTCAAAAGTCGATGCCTGGCTTGCTGATAATTAATTGGGAGTTTGTATGAAACTGACAGTATTAGGTGGTGGTGGCGTTCGCTCGGCGTTCCTGGCTAAATCATTGGCTTATAACGCGCATCGTATTGGTTTAAAACAGGTGGTGTTCCTCGATAACAGCGAAGACAATCTGGCAATATTTGGTGAAATCGCCAGCTATATCTTTAAAACCATCCGTCCGGATATCGAGTTTAGCCTGTCAACCGAACCAAAAAGCGCGTTACAGGGCGCTAACTACGTGATCACCACGCTGCGCGTCGGTGGAGATAGCAGCCGTATTCGTGATGAACGTATTGCGCTGGATCATAATACCCTGGGCCAGGAAACTACCGGTGCTGGTGGCTTTGCCATGGCGATGCGATCCATCCCGGCGATCCTCGACTACTGCCGGTTAATTGAAGAGCATGCGGCCAGCGACGCGATCCTGTTCAACTTTACCAATCCCTCAGGGCTGGTGACCGAAGCGATCATCAAATCGGGTTTTAAACGCCGCGTGTATGGCATTTGCGATGCGCCGTCGGAGCTGATCCGTGAGCTGCCATCAATTTTGGGCTGCACAGAGCATGATTTACAGGTTGAATGCTACGGGCTGAACCATTTCTCCTGGTTTACTCACTTTACCGTTCAGGGCAAAGACGTCACAGATACCCTGATCAGCAAGCCAGAACTGTATAGTAAAACCGCGATGCAGTATTTCTCGCCTGAGTTGGTGCAGCTGTGTGATAAGCAACTGCTAAACGAGTATCTCTATTATTACTACTATAAAGAAGAGGCCCTGCAGGCCATTCAGGCGTCGGGTGAGACGCGTGGTGAGCAAATTGCGCATATCAATCAGCAAATGCGCGATGAGCTACGGTCTATCGATGTTAAAGCCAACCCGGCTCAGGCTTTTGATATCTGGATGAAGCACTATTTACGTCGCGAAAACAGCTATATGCAAAACGAATCGCAGCAGGAAAAATTCAACACCAGGGAACCTTTGACCCTTCAGCAGTTTATTGAAGAACCAGACAGCGGCGGCTATGCCGGTGTCGCGCTGGACATTCTTGAGGCGGTGAATAGCGATACCACCAAGCGTATCGTCGTCTCACTGACCAATAATGGCACACTCGATTTCTTACGTGACGACGACGTCATTGAAATCAGCTGTGACCTAAGTAAAGACGGGTTGAAGCCCGTTACGCCGATCCACGTGCCTACGGCACAGAAGAATATGATCTCCTGCGTGAAAGAGTATGAACGTCTGGCGGTTGCGGCCATCTTGCAGCAGGACAAGTCGCTAGCCGTGCGCGCATTGATGGCACACCCATTGGTCGGCTCATGGTCACTGGCCGACAAACTGGTCACCGCCTATCTAAGTGGGCCTCAATTTACCGACTGGAAATAGGTTGTGGCACTGGTGGGCGGAACTCGCCCGCCTTAAGGGGAGCCGCAAAGTTACTTATTTTGCCTGAACCAGAGCTTTAACAGGTGTTCAAATCCGAGAATACAATAACCGAAGAACGGATTGGACCAGTAAATATCATCATCGTATTTTTGTGGATCATGAATGATGAATGCCGTATTCGCCGCCTGGGCCAACGGGCTTTGATAATCGCCGGTGAAACAGACAAGTTCGGTTTGTTTATCTTTTAGGGCGTTGATCCAACTCAGTGCCGAGGAACTCCGGCCCGATTTGGAAATAATCCAGATTGAGTCAAATTTGGCGGCATTTTTTTGTTCAAGAATTTCATAGTCCGGCCATAACGCCAGACTGGCATTGACGCCAATCACCAGGAATTTATTATAAATATATTGAGCAATCAGTTGGGAAAAGCCGCTGCCGTGGATCAGGATCCGTTCGTTTTGTAATCGTTGCAATAATGGATCGAGTTGCTCGGGTGGCTGGATGCTCATAAAGTTGATGTCATTAGTCACATCCAACTTTGGCAGGGTAATATTAAATTTAATAAAGTATACCAGCTCTAACCAACCGCTAAATTTCAACTTTTTAGCCAGGCGTACCAAAGAAGAAGGGTTACTATAACATTGTTCGGCAACGCTGCGAATACCTTGACGAAGGCATGACTCCGGGTCGGACTGGATGTACTGAAGCACGGAAACTTCTGTTTTGTTTAACTGAACTTCACGGAAAAGATTGGTCAGATCCATTATTTACCCCTCATTCGGTCGCATAACAATAGCACAAATTTGCCAGAGGGCATGAATAGTCGATCACAATTACCACATTAGGGATTAAAAAAACAATATGGGTAGAAATTTTTTCATGCTGGCACCGGTGTTTTTTTTATGGGGAAATATCACTGCCATAAACAGCACCTTGATTTTATTCTTTTTTAACTATTTTCATATTTCATGGCAACAAGCCATAATCATTAACGCGATGTTTTATATTGCCCCTTTCTGCACCTGCCTTCCCTGCGCCACGCTGATTGCCAGATATGGCTACAGAAGCATGCTGAGGGCGTCGTTATCGCTGGCAGCACTGGGCTGTATGATGATTGTAGCCGCTTTGTTGAGTGACGCTTTTATGTTGTTGTTGCTGGCCGTGTTTGTTATTGCTACCGGCGTGGCGGCGATGCAGGTGGTGGCTAACCCTTATTTAGCCTTACTGAGTGAGCCGCGTAAACGAGTTGGCAACCTTAGTCTTGCTTCTGCGGTAAACTCATTGGGCGCAACGCTGGCACCTATTTTCATCGCTTTATTACTGCAATACTCCCCGATAGATTATCTTCATCGTCAAGAACCGATAAAGTGGTTATGGTTATCGCTGGCGGTATTTTCAGGATTACTGCTTATCGCCACCTATCTGTTACGCTTACCCGATGTGGCCGCCTCTGGTCATTTTCGCCAGCGCTTTGCCGATTTATGGCAACATAAAATGTTTATCTTCAGCACGGCAGCTATCTTTGTCTATGTTGGCGTTGAAGTCGCCATTGCGACCAGTGCGATGAAATATTTAACCGTGATTGCCCTGTGGAGCACGGACAAAGTCGCGGCAGGGATTGCTATTTACTGGGGAGGGGCGTTGATAGGGCGGTTTATATTTGGTCTGTTTGCACATAAAATTCGCCTGCAATTTGCTTTTCTGGCAGTGACGTTAATTTCAGTGTTGCTGGTACTGACGGCTGTAAAATTAAATAACTCGGCGGGTGGTTATCTGTTATTGCTGACAGGTCTGGGCAACGCCATTATCTATCCGGTGATTTTTGGTCATAGCATCGGCAAGCTACCTCAACTGGCAAATATTGCTGCGGGAGTGCTGGTGATGGCGGGGATTGGCGGGGCAATCATGCCCTATGTGCAGGCCACGCTGATTGATGCTTTTGGTTTACGTTTCAGTTTCTTGTTCCCCGCCGTGCTGTACTTGTTTTTGGTGCTTTGGGGCGCCATTGCGATGGGCAAAAAAGAGGGCGTGAGCTGAATAGCGTGCACACAGAACTCGCTGCAAAGAGTCGAGTTACGTTGCGGTACGCTTCGCAATGTTGGCGAGCCGACCGTAACTCGGGCTGACGCCGCCGACGGTCTGTGGGACAATAGCGCCATCATTTCGTTTAGATAAGAGTTGAATGGCGCTTTCCCCCGCAGTTAAAGATCAGATCGGCCAATGGTACAAAGCCCTGCAGCAGCAAATACCGGATTTTATTTCCCGTGCCCCTCAGCGGCAGATGATTGCCGAAGTGGCGAAGACCCTGGCTGGAGATTACCCTCGCCATCTGGCGATCGAAGCGCCAACCGGCGTGGGTAAAACGCTTTCGTACCTGATCCCGGGTATTGCCGTCGGCCGTGCCGAAAGCAAACCGCTGGTGGTCAGCACCGCCAACGTGGCGTTGCAGGATCAGATCTACAGCAAAGATTTACCGCTGTTGAAAAAGATCATTCCCGATCTGAAATTCACCGGTGCGTTTGGCCGTGGGCGCTATGTTTGTCCGCGCAACCTGGCGGCGATGAGTACCGACGTGGTCGAACAGGGCGATCTGATGCTGTACCTGGACGAAGACGAACTGGCACCGTCCAATGGTGAAGAGCAGGCGCTGTGCCAAAAGCTGGCGAAAGCCCTGGCGCGTCATGAATGGGATGGCCTGCGCGATCACTACCAGCTATCGATAACCGATCCCTTATGGGGCAAGCTGAGCACCGACAAGGCTAACTGCCTGGGGCGCAACTGCCACTATATTCGCGAATGTCCGTTCTATATCGCCCGTAAAGAGATCGAAACCGCCGACGTCGTGGTGGCCAACCATGCGTTGGTGATGGCAGCCCTGGAAACCGAGTCGGTATTGCCGAACCCGAAGGAGCTACTGTTGGTGCTTGATGAAGGCCATCATCTGCCAGAGGTAGCGCGGGATGCGTTGGAAATCGACGGTGAGATCACCGCGTTATCGACCAATCTGCAACTGGATATGATCGTGCGTCAGGTAGAACTGTGCATGACTCAGTACCGGCCAAAGAACCCGCCAGGGTTAGCCAATAGCGAGCGGTTAAAAAACCACTGCGAAGAACTGCGTGAGCTGATCCAGATTTTTGAGCATCTGGCCAACGGCTATCTGCCGCCGGACAGTAGCAATGCCGAATATCGCTTCGAAATGGGCGAACTTCCGGCCGAAATGGTAGAGATCTGCGCACGTCTGTTTAAATTGACGGACGGTCTGCGCGGCCTGGCCGAATTTATTGTTAACGATCTCAGCGAGCAGACCGGCAAGCACGATATCGTGCGGCTGCATCGTACCATCATCCAGATGAGTCGCACGCTGGGCTATCTGGAGGCGATGAGTAAGCTCTGGCGGCTGGCGGCGATGGAAAAATCCTCCAATGCGCCAATTTCCAAATGGATTGCGCGTGAGCTGCGCGATAACGTTACCCATCTTTATCTGCATTGCGTGGGCATCCGCGTCAGCGATCAGTTGGAAAAACTGCTATGGCGCAAGGTGCCGCACGTGGTGATCACCTCGGCAACGTTGCGTTCCTTGAACAGCTTTTCCCGGCTGCAAGAGATGAGCGGGTTGAGTGAGAAAGCGGGCGATCGCTTTGAAACGCTGACTTCGCCGTTTAATCACGTCGAACAGGGGAAAATTGTCATTCCCAAGATGCGTTTTGAACCGGCAATGGCCAATGAGGCCGAGCATCTGGAAGAAATGGCGCGCTTTTTCCGTGGCGAGCAGGCCAGCGGCCAGCATAAAGGGATGTTGATCCTGTTCAGCAGCCATCGTGCGATGCAAACCTTCCTCAGCTATGTCACCGATCTGCGTCTGATGCTACTGGTGCAGGGCGATCAGCCACGTTACCGCCTGGTGGAAGAACACCGCAAGCGGGTGGAAAAGGGCACGGCCAGCGTGCTGATCGGGTTACAGTCATTTGCCGAAGGGCTGGACCTGAAAGGCGAATTGCTGACCCAGGTACATATTCACAAGATCGCTTTCCCGCCGATTGACAGTCCGGTGATCCTCACCGAGGGCGAGTGGCTGAAATCCCTCAATCGTTACCCGTTTGAGGTGCAGAGCCTGCCAAGCGCATCGTTTAACCTGATCCAACAGGTGGGTCGCCTGATCCGCAGCAACGAGTGTCACGGTGAAATCGTGATCTACGATCGTCGCCTGTTGACCAAGAGTTACGGTTCGCGGCTGCTGGCGGCGCTGCCGGTATTCCCGATCGAACAGCGCGAAGTGCCGGAAGCAGACAAGGCCCATAAGGCGGCGTTGAAATCTGCGGCAGAGGCCGCCAAAAAAGAGAAAAAACGCAAAAACCCGTTCGCTCGCCGCCGTGCCCGCTGATTAAAGCAGCGGGGGCAAACGGCGTTTCACCGGTGTGGTTTTCACGATGGAGGTGTTGCACTGCGCGCGTTCGGCCAGTTTATCCAAAGCCTGATCAAGCTGTTCCATCGAGTGCGATACCAGGCGGGCGATAAAGCAGTCTTCTCCCGTGACCTTATCGCACTCGATCACTTCCGGGATCTCCTGCAGCATGAGCTCCACTTTTTTCAACATTCCGGGCAACGGCTTGATGCGCACCAGCGACTGAAAGCTGTAACCCAGAGCCTGTAGGCTGACCTTAAGCGTGTAGCGCTCAATAACCCCATTTTCCTCCAGGCGCCGTAATCGTTCGGCAGTGCTAGGGGAGGAAAGACCGACCTGGGCGCTTAAAGCCTTCAATGAAATCCGCGCATCACCGGCCAAAATGATCAGGATCTGGCGATCAATCGCATCCATAATATCTCCGTTAGGTAAAAACCACATTTAACCTTAAATATAAATGTAATTAGGTTTTTCTTCCTATTTTTCTCCATGGAAAGTTTTGCGAAAAAATCACAAGCTATGACGTAACGTTGGCGGTTGAGTCTAGCGAGATCCCTTTGGGATAGGAGCGCAATGCCGCAATACCTCGCTGGCTTCAAACCAGTGAATACCCGATTTTTTTACCAGGAGTCTGCCATGAATACAGAGATAAAACGCGGTTCGCTGGAAATGGTGGCAGCCATGTTGATCTCCGGCAGCATAGGCTGGTTTGTACTGATGTCCGGGCAGCCGGTGGTTAACGTAGTGTTCTGGCGTTGCGCAGTTGGCACTCTGGTATTGCTGGTGGTTTGTGGCCTGTTAGGGCAATTACGCCGTGACCGGCTATCGCTTGCGGTGTTGTTGCTGGCCACGGCCGGAGGTGTTGCCTTGGTGGTGAATTGGTTATTGCTGTTTGCCGCTTATTCTTATGCCTCCATCTCCATCGCTACCGCTGTCTACAATACCCAGCCATTTATGCTGGTGGGATTGGGGGCATTGTTTTTGGGAGAAAAACTCACTGCCAGCAAGTTATTTTGGCTACTACTGGCATTTTCCGGCATGGTGTTGGTGGTTTTGGCACAACCCAATGTATCGACGGGAAGCAGTCATTATCTGTGGGGCATCGTGTTGTCGCTTGGTGCAGCCTTTTTCTATGCCCTGCTGGCGCTGATTACTAAACGGCTGAAGGGGACACCTCCACATCTGATTGCCCTGATCCAGGTTATGGTAGGTACGGTGATGTTACTGCCGCTAGTCGATTTCCATGCCCCCGCCAGCAGTGCGCAATGGGGCATGCTGGCCACGCTGGGTGGGCTAGCTGCCGTGGTAAAAAACCACGGGTGGGTTACTATTGTGCCTTGAAGTTACAACCGCATCGGGTGAGATATGGTCGAAGTTTCTACGTTGCTGCTGTTTGCCGGTGCCTGTTTGGCGCTGACGGTTACTCCAGGCCCAGATATGTTGTTGATCGCCTCCCGTAGTTTAAGTCAGGGGCGAGGTGCTGGTTTTGCTTCGCTGGCAGGGATACAACTGGGGACCTATTGCCACGCGTTGGCAGCGGCTTTGGGTCTTTCCCAGCTGTTTGTCGCTGTACCGCTGGCCTATGATGCGGTACGTCTGCTAGGGGCTGCCTATCTACTATATCTTGCTTGGAAAACGCTGCGCTCGGGGAGCAAACTGCAGGCGGCAAACGGCTTGCAGAATATGTCTGCCAAACGGATTTTCCGGCAGGGATTGTTGACCAATCTGCTTAATCCCAAAATGGCGCTGTTTGTACTGGCGTTGTTCCCGCAGTTTATCAATCTACAGGCCGGTTCCATAGTGGTACAGATGCTGATATTGGCAACGATTTTGAATGTGATTGGTCTGGTGATTAATGGGGCCGTTATCTTGATGGTTAACGGTTTAAAGAGTCGTTTTACTGGCCGGCAATTCAATGTTCGCTGGCCCAACTATCTGCTGGGCAGCGTATTTGCTGGGCTGGCATGCAAGCTTATTTTCGACAGCCGAAAATAAGCTATAGCTGCGCCTCAAAGGCGACACTGGCGACTCAGCCAGTGCGCCTTACATCAATATCGTGTTGTTGTCCTAGTTAGCGGATCTACCAGCCACCACCACCGCCGCCACCGGAACCTCCTCCCGATGAACCGCCGCCAGACGAACCCGAGCCACTAGAGCTGGAACTCGATGAACTCGAGCCAGAGCTCGAACTGCTGCTAGGTGTTGCCATCGACGAGGCAATACAGGAATGGCTAAAACGATCCACGCGCTTCCAGTCTGCGTCGGCAAAGGCTTCCGACATGGCACCGGATTGGCTCAGATACTCGGCAAAGGTATTGGCCCAGGTCTTGCCTACGCCGAGCGCTAGCGCCGCCGGTAGCAAGCTCTCAAAGTGAGCCACCAGTTGATCGGGTGGGTACAGAGCCTGGTAGCGATTCCTCTCGGCGGTGCCAAGGTACAGTTTTAACCCACGCGCCGTGGCCAGATCATTCAGTCCCCGCTGAGTGTAGCGCGGGATCATCCAGCCAAAGGTGAGGCATAACAGAATGGCGACCAGCAGCGCGCCAATATACCCGGCTGGAAATTGGGTCAGGGGCAACATGGCGAACATGAAAAGGCCGCTGGCAAAGGTGGAAAATGGGCCAAATATCAGTGATATAACCAGAGGGATGAAGCCCCAGGTATTCCAGGTTTTTTTCGGGTTTAATAACAATCTCAGCGGTAAAGACAGCAGTGTGAGGCCGATCAACAGGAATATCATGGCCGGGATGGTGATTGCCGCCGCACCGGGATTAAACAATATCCCGCAGATCAACGGTATTAACAGCATGATATACACGGCGCGGCGTACCGGTTTACCCCACTTGCTGAATAATTTCTCACGCTGGTCTTCGCAGCGTTTTTCCAACCATTTTCGGGCATTTTGCATTGGCCGCTGATAGGCCAGGCTCAGGTTGATGTTTTTGCGAGCGCGGCTAAATAACAGGCCCAGCAACTGCCTGTCGCCGGTGGTTAACCGCTTGTTTGAGTCTTCGGCTTGATACGATAACCATTGTTGATCTGCCGATTGAAATTTGGAGAACCACGGGCTGGCGGATTTGCTGGCTTTGAGCGTAATCGCCGCGCCGCGTTTGGCGACCAGATCCAACAGATCGCTGCTGAAGGCCACGTCGTCATATTTACGTTGGGTAATAAACCGTAGATAGCCGGGTGATAGGTTGGTCGGCATCGCATACAGCGGCACAACGGGAGGCATCTTCAACCCGGTATTAGTCACGTTCTTACGCCACCACCACAGGCAATAGGCCATGAGCAGCAGCACCGGTATCCAGAGCGCACTGGTTGCCAGCGTGGGTACTAGCAGGTGCACCAGCGGTGAGGAGGCTTGCGGGGCGGCGGCACCGGCCAGAATATCTCGTGGCCAGGTGTAGACGACGGTCAGGCCTTCACCCTGGTCGAGCGGCTGCGTGGTTTGTATGCTGCCATTGGGCAGGATCCGGGCATTGTGCTCTTTGGCACCTCGTTCTCCGGTATAAACATCAATAGTGCGCAGGCGAGTATCTTTACCTTCGCTATTCAACGAGTTGCTGGCGTTCGGCAGTTCCAGCTGAAAACTGGCTTTGGCGATCGGGTAGGCCCAATCGTTCCCCGTGACGTTCCAATAGAGTTCGTCCCACTCCGGGAAGCGGCTGAAGTGGTTGCTGACCTGATAGCGGATCTCATAGTTATAGATCGCCGGTTGCAGGATATGATCGGCGCTACCGATACGCACGGTCAGCGTTTTCGCTGTTTTATCCAGGCTGAACGGCTCGGCAATGCCGTCACGTAACACCTGTTTGACCTGATAATCCACGCTGAAAATTTTGCCATCCTGGCGGTTCCAGGTCAGCGGCAGGGTGCGGAAAATCCCACGGCGTATCTCTTGCCCTAAAGACAGCACCTTGATGTTTTCCCGCATCTCCATGCTGCCATCCGCATTAAAACGCGCATGGGTATCGAACGAGAGAATATGTTCATAAGCCCGCACCAAACGGGGAGATCTTGGTGCTGGTGCTTCATTGTCGGGAACTGCTGCGGCAACGGGCACGGCAATATCAACGGGGACATCGTCAACCGTGGCCTGTGCGGCCCCCGTCACCACTAGTGATACCAGCCATAGAACGCGTACTACCCAGCCAGATAATGCATGCATGGTGTTAATCCATCCGTGGAACTTGGGCATCCGCGGGATCCTCAAGTTCGAAGAAAGCTTCCGTTTTAAAATTAAACAGGTGGGCCAGCAGTAAGCTTGGGAACGACTCCACCAGAATATTGAAATCGCGCACCGTGCCGTTGAAGTAGCGGCGTGCCATTTGTAGCTGCTCTTCAATCTCGGCGAGGGATTGTTGCAGGGAAAGGAAGTTCTCGTTGGCTTTCAGTTCCGGGTAGGCTTCTGCCAGCGCAAAAATGCGGCCCAAGGCTCCTGAGAACTCACGCTCGTTCTCGGCAATTTGGCGGGTGTTGCCAACCAGATCGCTGCGCTGATTTGAGAGGGTTTCAAACAACTCTTTCTCATGCTGAGCGTAGCGCTTAACCAGGCTTAACAGGTTAGGGATAAGATCGTGGCGACGCTTGAGTTGTACCGCTATACCGCTCCAGGCTTCGTCTTTGAAACGGCGCAGCGAGATAAAACGGTTGTAGGTCATTACGGCCCAGATCAGCACCACGGCGATCGCAGCCACAGCGATATAAATTTCCATTTTTACATTCCATGCTTGACGGGGAATACATCATTCCATTGTATGTTTACAGATACTATCTTAATCCGCTATGTCGGGTAAATCTCTATACCCAGCGAGCCTCATCAATTAGGAAAACGTGAGCTATGTATCAGGTAGAGTCATTCCGTGAAGACGATGTAGACGCCCAGATTGCCTTGGTGCGAGCTAACCCGCTGGGGCTGATCGTTAGCCAGGGGCCACAAGGGCTGATGGCGGATCCGCTCCCCTTTCTGATTGACCGCGATGAGCAGGGGGAGGTGACGCTCAGGGCGCATCTGTCACGGGGCAATCCGCATTGGTCGGTGCTGCAAGCGGGGCAAGAGTGCCTGGTGGTATTTCAGGGGGCCGAAGGCTATATCTCGCCAGGATGGTATGAAACCAAGCGGCGTACCGGCAAAGCGGTGCCTACCTGGGATTACGCCGCCGTACAGATGTGGGGCACGCCAACGGTCACGCAAGATAGCGCCTGGCTGCGCCAGTTGCTGACACAACAGACAGCGGTGCATGAAGGTAATCAGCCACAGCCCTGGCAGCTTGATGATGCGCCAGCGGATTATATTGCCGCCAATATCCAAGGCATTATCGGTATCGAAATCGCCGTCACCCGGCGTGAAGGGAAATGGAAAATGAGCCAGAACCGCAGCGCTGTGGATATTGACGGCGTGATCGAAGGTCTACGAGGCGGTGACGATAGCCAACAACGGCTAGCAACGGAGGTTGAGCGCCGCCGTAGATAAGGTAAGGTATGCTTAACGCAAACCTTATCCACGGAGCGAGCGATGGATTACAGCACCATTATCAAAGAAATAGGCCGTGGCAAGAACCATGCGCGCGATCTGGATCGACAAACGGCTTTTGAGCTCTATCAGGCAATGCTGGCCGATGCCGTGCCAGCACTGGAGCTGGGGGCCATCCTGATCGCTATGCGTATCAAGGGTGAGGCCGAAGAAGAGATGCTTGGCTTCTATCAGGCGATGCAACAACAGGTGATGCGGCTGCAACCTCCACAGGCCCGCCCGATGCCGGTGGTATTACCCAGTTACAACGGTGCCCGTAAACAGGCCAACCTGACGCCATTGCTGGCGCTGCTGTTGGCCAGGGTAGGGCTGCCGGTCGTGGTTCACGGCGTATTGAACGATAGCACGCGTATTACTAGCGCAGAGATTTTCCGTGAGCTTGGGGTGCCCTGGTCTGAAGATCCTATGGCTGCCCAGCAGCGTTTGGATAACGGAGAACCGGTGTTTATCCCGGTGTCGGCGCTTTCGTCCGCTTTGGAACACCAGCTTGGCCTGCGCTGGAAGATGGGGGTGCGTAACAGTGCCCACACGCTGGCAAAATTGGCGACGCCGTTTGGTGACCATGACGTGCTGCGCATTGCCAGCGTTTCTCACCCGGAATACGTCGAGCGTGTTGCCTCATTTTTCTGCCAGATTGGTGCACGGGGATTGTTGATGCATGGCACCGAGGGAGAGGTTTATGTCAACCCGCTACGTTGTCCAAAAATTCACTATATCGTTGGCGGTGAGCAGCAGATTTTGCTGGAGCGGCCAGAACAGGATGCGTTGGCTGAGGTTCCCAGCGCCAAGGATGCCGTAACGACAGCACGCTGGACTGAACGTTGTCTGGCCGGTGAGGTTGCCATTCCCCAGCCTATTGCCCGGCAGGTTGCCTGCTGCCTGGTAGCTACCGGCCAGGTGGAGACGTTGGATCAAGGATTGATCAGATTACGTTAATCTGGCTTATCATTTCCTACGGCCAGGGGCGAATACACTCGCACCTGGTATTTATCACTGTTGTGTTGGCTATTTTTAGTAAAAAAAATCTTAAATAACTAACTATATATTATTAACCACTTAAATTTTGGCGTGGGCTAGTAGTACATACGTCACGTCAGGGTAAAAACGTTTAAAACTCAGGTGTATAACTTTAAAGAAGTAGATTACACTCAGTTCATCAGCTTTGGGGTCTCGTATGACTTTCCATTGATGGCGGGGGTATACTCCGTCTTGGTTGTAAAAAAGGACTTGTAAGCTACTCTATCTAAACCAGTAAGAAGAGAAGCGCTTAAAATACATAGACGTGTTTCTATTATGTATTTGGGTTATAGATATAGATCACGTTAATTAACATTCGTGATTTGTATGTATTCATACGGTGCGAAGTGTAATCTTATAGGTCTGGATTATGAGCAAATATGATGATGTCCAAGGATTTAAAGATAAGACCAATCTGAAAGATATTGATTATAAAGAATTTCCTCGCGAGGAAACGGCGTCTGCTCTGCACCGCTGGTCTATTGTTGATCAGGTAGCAGGCCAGGGTGCTCTTCCAGCCAGCGGCTCGCAACCAACGCCGATCAATAGTTCGGATCTCGCTGCCAGTACGCCTTTAGATTTTGAGCCGCCTGTGCAAGCCAAGACGGTGACAGCGGATAATAGTGCCTTGCCTGGTCACATGACGCATAATTTTGAACGTTTTGCGCCGCCAGTGGGGCCTACGCTCAGCAAAAGCGCTCAGCCGGAAAGCCCGCGCGCAGCTCCTGCCCAGGGAAACCATTTTAATTCCCCCGCCAGCGTTCTGCCGTCTGCCCCGCAGCCAGAGAGCCAACGTTTTAAACAAATGTTCAGCAAGAAAGCATCTTCCACCGGTGAGGTCATGGATGCGGGCCGTAATACATTACTCAAACCACTTTTAGAGTCTATTGCCTCATGCCGTTAGTCTGCGTTTGTTCTCCGAAAGGAGGGGTAGGGAAAACCACGGTTACTGCTAACCTGGCTTATGCATTAGCCCGTAGCGGCAGTAAGGTTTTGGTTGTCGACTTCGATACACAGAATGCGCTAAGGCTGCATTTTGGTGTGCCTATTTCCGATAACCGGGGTTTTGTTGCCCAGTCGGCGAGTTTATCCGATTGGAGCCAGTTCATTCTTAAGGTCGGGCCGAACCTGTTTGTTTTGCCTTACGGCGACGTGACCGATGAGCAGCGCATTCAGTTCGATGACAATCTGCTCAATGAGCCGATGTTTATTCAGCGTGGCTTGAGTGCGGTGCTGAAAATTCCTGGCATGGTAGTGATTGCTGATATGCCGCCGGGGCGTAACGCGGCAGTGCAGGCGATGCAGTCCGCTGCGGACATGCGCATCATGGTGTTACTGGCCGATACCGCCTCGCTCAGCTTATTGCCCAATATTGAGCAGCATAAGTTTATGAGTGCGCCTGCCAGTAAAGAGGTCGGCGAGTATTACGTGGTAAACCAGAGCGACATGCGGCGTACGTTGAGCAGGGACGTGACGCAATTCTTCGAACAGCGTTTGCAAGACAAACTGTTGGGTACCATCCACCGCGATGAGTGTGTCCCTGAGGCCAACGCATCACAACGGGCGATCATGGATATCAGCCCGGTGTCGGCCGCCGCATTTGATATTGAGCAGATCAGCAAAAAGGTCGCAGTAATTTTAGGACTTAGCGTTGGAGATGGCACGTATCACCACACTACGTCTATTTATGGCTCTTCGTAAGGATTGTCTGGTTAGTTATGAATAAAATATTCTTTTATTTCTTACTGCTGTTGGCCTTACCTTTTATCATGTTGATTATCATTACCCCCATGAGTAGTGATAATCAGTATATTTTTGGTCTGATCTGTATTGGCATCGTGTTTATTTTAGGGGTAAGCAAAAGCAAAAAAGTGACCCTGGTCATGATTGTCCTGTCGACCCTGATGTCATTACGTTACATATACTGGCGCGCCACAGAAACCCTGCATTTCAATAGTACCCTGGAAGCGGTGCTGGGGATCGCCCTGTTTATCACCGAGCTTTATGCCCTGGTGATATTGCTGTTTGGTTATATTCAGACCACCTGGTCATTAAAACGCACCATTGAACCGCTGCCCGACGATACGTCGCTCTGGCCAACGGTAGATGTCTATATTCCCACCTACAACGAAAGTATGGACGTCGTGCGCGATACCATCCTGGCGGCACAGTGTATTGACTACCCGAAAGACAAGATGAAGATCTATGTGCTGGATGACGGCAAACGCAATGAATTTGCCGTATTCTGCGCCGATGCCGGTGTGGGTTATATTACGCGCAATAATAACCATCATGCCAAAGCGGGTAATCTGAATAACGCCATGAAAGTGACTCACGGCGAATTAATCACCGTGTTTGACTGCGATCACGTGGCAACCCGCGCCTTTTTGCAGGCGACGGTAGGCAGCTTCCTGGTGGATGAGCGTCTGGCGTTGATCCAGACTCCGCACTATTTCTATTCCCCGGACCCGTTTGAACGCAACCTGTCAGAGGCGAGCAAAGTCCCTAACGAAGGTGCTCTGTTCTACGGGCCGGTACAGCAGGGCAATGATAACTGGAACGCCACCTTCTTCTGCGGCTCCTGTGCGGTGATCCGCCGTACTGCGCTGGAAGAGGTGGGCGGTTTTGCGGTTGAAACGGTAACCGAAGATGCCCACACCGCGTTGAAAATGCAGCGTCGGGGCTGGAACACCGCATTCCTGGCGTTGCCATTGGCCGCTGGGCTGGCCACTGAACGGCTGGGCTTGCATGTGATCCAACGTACCCGTTGGGCGCGTGGTATGACGCAGATCTTCCGGGTGGATAACCCCTTGCTGGGGCGCGGCCTGACCTGGCAGCAGCGTCTATGCTATCTGAACGCCATGCTGCATTTCCAGTACGGTTTGCCCAGGGTGATATTCTGCGTGGCACCGCTGGTCTATCTGCTGTTCAACCTTAACATTATCGCCTCTTCCGCCGGGCTGATTTTCGCCTATGTGTTGCCGCATCTGGTAATGTCGATCTATATCAACTCCAGAGCCAACGGGCGTTATCGCTATTCGTTCTGGGGGGAAATCTATGAAACGGTGATGTGTTTCCATCTGGTGATCCCGACCCTGTTGACGATGATCTCGCCAAAACATGGCAAGTTTAACGTGACGGATAAAGGCGCATTGCTGGACGTTAACTATTTCGACTCCCATATTGTCCGGCCGCATATTATCGCCGCCTCCTTGCTGTTAATCGGCATCGCCTGGGGCGTGATCCGCCTGGTGATGCCGGATCACTATGGAGCAAACCCGCAGGTTATCTGGCTGAATATTGCCTGGGCCAGTTTCAGTATGATTATCCTGCTGGCTGCCATTGCCGTGGCGCGGGAAACGCGCCAGGTGCGAAAAACCATCCGTGTCGATGCCGCCTTGCCTGCGGTGCTGTATTTTGCCAGCGGTGCGGCGATGCGCACCGAAACCCTGGATCTGTCGATGGGCGGGGTCAAATTGAAAACGCCGGATGAGCGCTTCCTCAACGATCCGATCGAAGAGGTAGAAATATCGCTCAAGTCCGGTGCCGTCAGTTTCCCGGTCGAGCTGATCAATGCCGACAAGTCGGTGACACGTTTGATGTTCAAAGAGATGCCGATTGAAAAACGGCGGGAGCTGGTGCGGGTAGTATTGGCGCGGGCGGACGCCTGGATCCGTACCAAACCTTTCCCACAGGATCGGCCACTGCGTTCGTTGCTGGGCGTCCTGCGCTGCATTTTCGAGCTGTTCTATTTTTCCTGGCGCGATCGTCGGGCCAAAAAGCAAGAGCAGAGACGGCCTGGGATAAAACAGGACAAGGAACAAGCCCTATGAGCCGGGTGAAAACCATGCTGCCAGCAGGCAGAGCTACGTTCATTGCCCTGACTTGCGGCCTGATGTTGGGGATGGGACTTTCTGGTCTGGCGACAGCGGCCGATCCGCAGCCTGCGCCATCCTTTGCCAGCGATAACACCGAGATGCCAGGTTTTCCTACTCTGCCGCGGCCGGTCGATACTCCGCCTGTCGGTACCGTGCCGGGCAGCTCAGAGCAACCCGCTACGCAGAGTGCGCCGCTTGATATCGCTACGCCGCCGGTGACCGTCTTCAACCAGTCGGTCGCATCCACACTCAGCGTGAGCGAGATGGGGCAGACCGCAGGTTTGACGTTGAGCAACTGGCAGCAGCAGTCCGGCTTCACCTTTACCTTACCTGCGGACTGGGTGGTGACGGATGGCAATCTGGTGCTGGATATCGAAGTCTCACCGGCGCTGTTGGGCACCGATACCGAACTGCAACTGATGCTGAATGGGCAGCCGTTGAGCACCCAGAAGCTGAACCAATTGCAGGAAACCAAGGTGAGTTTGCAGGTGCCGATACCGGCGGCCATGATTGTGGCGCACAACAACCTGAGTTTCAGCATCGGTAACGGCAGCAATGCGGCCATGCTGTGCGAAAAGGGCGCGGCCAATAAGTATTGGCTCAAGGTGCTGCCAACCAGCCGTTTGCATCTGGAAAACCAGGTGCTGAATATCAGCCCGAATCTTGGCCGTTTCCCGAATCCGTTCTTCGATCCTCAGGCCATGCAACCTACCCTGGTCGATGTGATCTTCAGCGAAGCCAAACGGCCGGAAGAGGTGGCTGCGGCCGCCATCGTCAGCTCTTATCTGGGGAAAGTCACGCGCCACAATAACCTGGACTTCCAGGTATTGCAGGGCAGCTTGCCCGAGCAGAACGGCATTATCTTTGCACGCCCCGGCGAGCAGATTGGCCAGTTGACGCTGCCACAGGCCGATGGCCCGACCCTGCAGATGATTGATAACCCGCTGAACCCGGTTTACAAGCTGTTGCTGGTGATGGGGCGTAACGCCAGCGAGATGCGTCAGGCAGCCTATCGTCTGGTCAGCCAGCCGTTACCGGAAAAAACCGCCTCGCTGGCGGTGAAACCAGTGACTATTCCCGTGAGCAAGCCCTACGATGCCCCGCGCTGGATCGATACCACCAAGCCGGTCAGCTTTGATAAGCTGGTGGCCAATAATGATGAGTTGACCGTCACCGGCGTTTACCATGACGCGGTGCGCATTGCCTTCCGTGCCGCCCCGGATCTGTTTATCTGGGATGGCAGAAACGTCCCGCTGCAAATCAATTACCGTTTCCCTACCGACAACTGGATCGATGAGAATAAATCCCAGCTCAGCGCCACGTTGAACGGAACTTTCCTGCGTAACCTGTCGATGAACAAGGGCGGGCTGCTGGAGCTTTTGTGGCACCAGTTTGGCGGTGATATTCGCCAGGAACAGTACACCATGGCGCTGCCGCCGTATCTGATTTACGGCGACAACATGCTGGAACTCTATTTCTCTATTGTGCCGAAAAACGGCACCTCCTGTAATCCGGCGGATAGCAACACGCTCAAGAGCCATATCAGTCCCAACTCGTATATTGATTTGAGCAAGACCTATCATTTCACCGAGTTGCCGAACCTGTCTTATTTCGTTGGCGCTTCTTTCCCCTTCTCCAGGCTGGCGGATTTCTCGCAAACCGTGCTGTTAATGGCGGACAAACCAACGGCCAACGAAGTGCGCACGTTGTTGAACCTGACCGCGCGCTCAGGCGCGGCTACCGGCAGTGCGGTTGGCAATATGGATATCCGCTTTGGCCTGCGGGGCAACGAAAGCGAGCTGGATGATTTCAAGGGTAAGGACGTGCTGGTCGTGGCCTCCTTGGCTCAGAGCGCCCTGTATCAGCGGCTGCTACAGCAGGTGCCCTTTGTGCTGAACGATAGCGGTGGATTGGCGGTGAAGGCGCAGCCTACGCTGGAAAAACTGCGCTCCTACCTGAAAGGTAACTGGCGGACACAGGGCATCGACGCCGATCGCTATCTCTCTTCATTGACGGATTGGCGCGGGTTCTTCAGTTTCCGCTCCACGTGGGATCCGCAACGGGTGGTCGTGGTGGCCAGCGCCTCTTCGGATGAGGGGCTGAACAAGATCTATGGCGATCTGAAAGCCTCCCGGATTAACGCCGGGGTGCGTGGCGATCTGGCGGTGATCACCGATCAGAACGGCGTACGCAGTTTCCAGGTTGGTGAACAGTTCCCGAGCGGTGAGCTGCCCTGGTATCTGATCTTTATCTGGTATGCCAGTAAACATGTGGTGCTTTTATCCCTGACCGGGTTGGGGATTTCCGTGGTGTTGGGGCTGGGGCTGTATATTTTGCTACGCAAACATGCCGCCAAACGCCTGGGGAGAGATGCAGAAGATGAAAATTAACACCAGTCTCGACCGGCAGTCAGACAGGAGCCGCCAATGAACCTATTGCTGAAAAAGAAACTGTATTGGGTCTCCCTGGCCGGGCTGACGATTTTTTCGGTGTCGGCTCTGGCGGATGACAATAACCCGGCGCTGAAAGCCTTGTTTCAACAGGCTGCGTACTGGCATGACAAATCGCATGATGAGCTGGCCCAGGGGGCGTTGCAGAAAGTCCTGCTGATCGACGAAAACAACACCGAGGCGATGTATCTGCTTTCCCTGTATGCCATGCAAGGTGGGGATAAAGCCAAGGCCGAAATCTGGCGCAAAAAGCTGAGCGCCGTTGCGCCTAACGATCCTCGCCTCCAGGCGTTGAACAGCACCGAAGCCGCTCCGTCGGTTTCCAAAAACCTGTTGGCGCAAGCCAGGCAGTTGGCGGCCAAAGGGGAGTTTGCCCAGGCGGCTGCGGCCTATCAGACGGTATTCAATGGTAAGACACCGATCGATAATCTCGCCAACGAGTATTACCTCACCTTGGCAGGTTCACCGGCGGTTCGCCAGGAGGCCATTGACGGCCTCAAGCAGCGGCTGGCGATGCAACCTAATGACACGCAAACCCGCGTGGTGTTGGGGAAAGTGTTGACCTATCAGGAATCGACCCGCCGTGAGGGGATCGATATGCTGGCGGCGATGGCTCCGAACAATAACGAAGCGGATCAGGCGCTGAAGCAGGCGCTGCTGTGGCTGGCGCCGCAACCGACCGATAAGCCGCTGTATGATGCTTATCAGCAACGGCACCCCGCGGACAAGGCCGTGGCGGCCTATTTTCAGCAGAATATTACCGGCTCGGCCAAGGGCGTGGGTTTTTCCGAGCTGAATAAAGGGGATCTGGACAGCGCCAAGAACCAGTTTGCCACCATCCTGGCCACTAACCCGAATGATGGTGATGCGCTGGCGGGCATGGGATTTACGGCGATGCGCAGCGGCGACTTCGCACAGGCAGAAAACTACCTTACCCAGGCGGCAAAACAGGGCGGTCCACAGAGTGCACAGTGGGGATCTTTGGCTCAGGAAGCGGCATTCTACGCCACATTGGATAAGGCCAAACAGGCTGCCAATGCAGGCCAATTGGATGAGGCTTTGGCGATCAGTGCCCCTTTGAGCCGGGCCACCGGGGACAAAGGCAGTGCGGTGACGCTGTTCCGAGCCGACTTGGCACGTAAGAAAGGGGACTTCACCGCGTCCGAGCAGATGTATCGTGGCTTGCTGACGCAAAATCCGCAAAACAATGATGCCAGGCTAGGGCTGTATTATCTGTTACAGCAACAGCGCGACAAAGGTCCGGAAGCCGCACAAGTACTGCAAACTATTCCGCTCGATCAGCGACCTAAAGTTGCGCAGGCGGTGGTTGGGGTGAATGTTGATCCTCAGCGTAGGCAGGCCGAGGCCGCCATGGAGAATGGCGATCCGCAGCGGGCGATGATGATCCTGCAACAGGCGCTGGAAAAGCAGCCCTCGAACGTGTGGGTTCGCCTGGATATGGCGCGCATCCTGAACAAACAGGGGCAAGAGTTGCAGGCGCAAACCTTGATCTCCCCGTTGATGCAGGTCGGTGCTTCACCAGACAGCCTGTACGCGGCCGCGTTGTTTGCCTCCGAGCGTGACGACTGGCTGAATGTTTCCACCTTGCTGGCGCGCATTCCGGCGGCAAGACAGAACAGCAGCATGCGGGCTTTGGCTGCCACGGCGTCGGCCAACCAGCAGCGTGCCAGTGCAGAGAACTATCTTCGTCAGGGCAATACGGCCAGTGCGGCGGTCATCTTGCGGCAGTTGGCGCAAAAGCCTCCTGTCGAACCCGCAGCCCTCGGGGCACTGGCGAAAGATCTGATGACGGTGGGGGATACCTCAACGGCGGTGCAGTTGGTGCGTGACAACATGCGCCTGGGCGTTAAAGGTAACGCCGGTGACTATGCGGCCCAGATCGCGGTGCTCAATCAGGCCGGACTCAGTCAGGAAGCCGATGCCTGGCTGAATAACCCGGCGCTGCGGGCGCGCAGTTCAAGTAGCCAGATTGGCCAACTGCGTAACGGTAGCGTAATCAATGAAGCGGATAAACTGCGTTTGCAGGGGCAGTACAGCGCCGCGTATGACAAGCTGATCGGCGCGTTACAGAGCGATCCGCAAAATACCGATATCATGCTGGCGATGGGGCGTCTCTATCAGTCTGGCAACATGAACAAAGAGGCCGGGCAGGTTTACAACTACCTGCTCAGCCGGGACAGCCTGAACCAGGGCGCGCGCGAAGGTGCCGTCGGGGTGGCGCTGTCTGAAGGCGATGTCGATCGGGCCAAACAGCTGTTGCGTGGCCTGTCCGCGCTTAAAACGCCGGATCAGTTACTGTTGGCGGCACGTGTTGCCCAGGCTGATGGTAACTATCCGCAGGCCATGGTATTCCTGCGTGAGGCGAAAAACCGTGTCAATGGCGTAACCGGTGCTCCAGGTGGCGGCTCGGCAGTGATTGGCGGCTTACGGCTGGCGGATAACCCGTTTGCCGCGCAAAGCACGACATCATCGAGCGTTGACACTTCTTCCTCGGCTTACGGTGAGGTGCTGCCTTGGCAGGTGGCCGCTCCGGGTTACGCACGTGCGCCGGTAGCGGTGGCGAAAAACCCGACCTTGCAGCAAATCGACAATATGATCGATGAGGTGCAGAACAAAACGGCCACCTGGATGCAGGGGAATATTTCCCTGCGCGATAACAGCAGTGGTGAAAATGGCCTGAGCAATATCACTGAAGTGCGCAGTCCGATCACCCTGTCTGGTATGCCGTTCGATAATGGCAGGCTCAGTTTTGATGTTACTCCGGTGATGCTGAAGTCCGGCACGCCATCCGACAGTGCTAACAGCCGCTTTGGTACCGGGGCGCTGCAACAGGCCAGAGCGATTGAGGCGGCGACGCAGGCCTCTTTACAGGCTGCACAGACCTCGGCTGCCGCTGCACAAGCCGCCGAACTGCGTTATCAGCAACTGCATGCTGCTCGCGATAGCCTGTGTTCAATCGATGCCACCACGCCGGAATGTGCCGCCGCCACGGTAGCGCAGGATCAGGCCTTTACCGAAAGGCAGACGCTGGCTGGCCTGGTGACACAGCCGAAGACCTTCGGCCCCAATGATATCTATGCCGACTCTCCGGGGCAGCAGCAAGATACCGGGGTTGAGCTGGCGTTGGCGCTAGCCGGTGACAGCTACAAGCTGGACGTAGGCAGTACGCCGTTGGGCAGCAGCTTTAATTCAGTGGTAGGTGGCGTAACCTGGTCACCAAAGCTCAGCCAGCATTCTACGCTGGGTTTGACCGTTGAACGCCGGGCGGTAAAGGATAGCCTGCTGTCTTATGTCGGCACTGAGGATACGATCACCGGCAAGAAATGGGGGGCAGTAACCAAAAACGGCGGCAGCCTGAACCTGGGATTCGATGATGGCGTGGTAGGTGCCTACGGCGGTGCGGGGATTTACAATTACATTGGCGATAATGTGGCCCGTAACAAGGGCGTTACCGGCAATATTGGGGCCTATATTCGCCCTTATAAGGATGATGATAGCGAGTTGAAGGTTGGCGTTAACGTCAATTATATGAATTTTGACAAAAACCTGAGCTACTTCAGCTATGGTCAAGGGGGATACTTCAGCCCGCAGGACTACCTAAGCATCTCGCTGCCGGTGGAATACACCAAAAAGCAGGATAACTTCACCTATATTCTGAGCGGCAACGTCGGTTATCAGACCTATAACAATCAGGAAAGCCTGTATTACCCGAACGATCCACAGCTCCAGGCACAGTTGGAAAACCTGGTCAGCCAGGGTTACGGTGCTGAAGCCAAATATGCCAGCGAGGACAAGAGTGGTATTGGCTACAGCCTGAAGGCGGGGGGGACCTATAAGGTCACGCCAAGCGTGTTGGTTGGGGGGCAGTTGGGTTATGACACTTTCGGCAGCTATTCCGAGAGCACGGCTTTGCTCTATTTTAAATATCTGTTAGATGGAAAATAACCATGCAAGATATGGCTAATACCTCGTATGAGCTTGATTATTATCGCCAACGTCAGTTTAAGGCGGGTTGGCAGGATCTGATTGAAGTGGTGTTCTCCGGCATTCTGGCTTCGGCCGATGATACGGACAGCCGGGATTTTCTGCGTTTGATGGGCAGCAACCTGGCGAAGAAACTGCCGTTACCGGAGGCGGAAACGGTGGGAGAGTTGGAGGATGCCCTTAATGCTCTGCTGCTGCAATTTGACTGGGGCAGGGTGCAGATTGAGGCGAATGGCGAACAGCTGATCCTGACTCATTATGCTTACCCGCACAGCGCCGATCCGGCCAACGAAGACGCCTGGGCACTCTCTTTTGCCACGGTGATGGAGGGGGCCTATGACACCTGGCTGTTGGCTCAGGGCGGTGAACCTCATGTATCCTTGCGCTGGCGCAGCCCGGCCAAGGAAAACACGCTGGTATTTTGCTACAGAAACGAGCAGCGAAGGTAAGCATCATGGCGAAAAGCAGGTTCGGTAAGCTCCGCATAGTCCTGCTTTGGCTGGGGTTGGTATTTTCCTTCGGTACCCAGGCCGCAGATAGCGGCTGGGCGCAATACAAACAGCGTTTTCTATTAGCTGATGGGCGGATTGTCGATACCGGTAATAACAATGTCAGCCATACCGAAGGGCAGGGGTTTGCCATGCGCCTGGCGGTCTATAATAACGATCGCCCCGCGTTTGAAAAACTCTGGCAATGGACCCGCAACACCTTATATCGCCAGGATATCGGCCTGTTTTCCTGGCGCTATGAGCCGGGCAAAGCGCAGCCCATTGCGGATAAGAACAATGCCTCCGATGGTGATATTTTTATCGCCTGGGCGTTGCTGGAGGCCGGGAAGCGTTGGCATGTTCCGGCCTACCTGACCAGTTCGGCGCAAATACAGCAGGCCTTGCTCAAACACACCGTGATCGACTACGCCGGTTATCGGGTGATGTTGCCTGGCGCTAGCGGGTTCACCCAGACCGGTTCGGTGACGGTAAACCCTTCTTATTTTGTCTTCCCCGCTTGGCACGCATTTTACCTAGAGAGCCATTCCCCGGTCTGGAAAAAACTTATCGACGATAGCATGATCATGGTCAGCAGAATGCGCTTTGGCAAACAGCATCTGCCCAGTGACTGGGTCACGTTACGGGCCAGTGGGCAGATGGCTCCGGCCAGCGACTGGGCACCGCGTTTTGGTTTTGATGCGGTGCGGGTTCCGCTCTATCTCTATTGGGATAAGGCCGACAGCCTGTCGATGAGCCCCTTCGCGACCTTCTGGCGCAGTTACGATCGCCGGGCGACGCCTGCCTGGCTGGATGTGCTGAGCGGACAACGCTCCGACTATAGTCAAAACAAAGGGATGAGGTCTGTCAGGGATTTGGCGGTAGGGGATCGAGGACCGTTAACCGATCGTCTGGCACCCGATGAGGATTACTATTCTGCCAGCCTGCATCTGTTGGCCTATTGGGCACAGCGCAGCCAGCTATAGTGTTCGGCAATGGCTATTTCCCCTCACCCCAACCCTCTCCCACAGGGAGAGGGAGCCGATTCGGTGCTGAAGTCAGCCACAGGAGTCAAGTGGTGGCACGATCGGTCCCCTCTCCTTGGGGAGAGGGTTAGGGTGAGGGGCGCTACTTAACTGTCGCAAGCGCCGAGTCAGCCTTTATGCTATCTTACGCGCCAGAAAACCCTTTCAGAGAGCCCTTCACGGTGGAAAAAAAGAAAAGCTTCCCGCAGCAGAAAAGCGGCCTGCATCCGCGCAATCGCCATCGCTCACGCTATGACTTCCCTGCCTTGATCGCTACCTGTCCGGGGTTGGAACCCTTTGTGAAACCGAACTCCTGGGGCGATATTTCGGTAGATTTTGCCGATCCTGCTGCCGTGAAAATGCTCAACCGTGCCTTGCTGCAACATTTTTACGGCATCGAACATTGGGATATCCCGGCCGACTATCTTTGCCCGCCGATCCCGGGGCGTGCCGATTATCTGCATCACCTGGCCGATTTATTGGCGACCAGCAACGGTGGCGAGATCCCGCGTGGTAAAGGCGTGGCGATCCTGGACATCGGCGTGGGGGCCAACTGTATTTACCCTATTATCGGCCAGCGCGAATATGGCTGGCGCTTTACCGGCTCGGAAACCGATCCGGTCTCGTTGGGGGCTGCCAAGATGATCGTGGCGATGAACCCGACGTTAAAAAATACCGTGCGTCTGCGCCAGCAAAAACGGCTGGAGTGTATCTTCGAGGGCATTATCGGCGTTGCCGAGCGCTTCGACGCGACCTTGTGTAACCCGCCGTTCCACGGTTCAGAGCAGGAAGCACGCGCCAGCACCCGCCTCAAGCTGCATAAGTTGGGCAAAGGGGAAGTGGCGGAAAAGCCGGTGCAGAACTTTGGAGGCAAGAACAACGAACTGTGGTGCGAAGGAGGCGAAGAAGCCTTTGTGCGCAAGATGGTGGAAGAGAGCGTCGGCAAAGCGAAGAACTGCCTGTGGTTCACTTCACTGATCTCGAAAAACACCACGCTGCCCGCTATTTATTATGCGCTCAAGCAGGCCGGAGCCGCTGAGGTGCGCACCATTGAAATGGCACAGGGGCAGAAGATCAGCCGCTTTGTGGCCTGGACCTTCCTTGATGCCGAGCAGCAGGCCGCTTGGGCTGCCGAACGCTGGCAGTAATCGCTCGATCGTTGCCGGTACCCACACCGGCAACGACTATTTATTCTGTCGTTCCTTTCATTCTGCCCGGCTTGCGTTATCCTCAATACTGATAATAAATACTGACATTTATTATCAGGTAAAAAATCAATAATAACCTAACGAAATAAGGTTTTTTATCCAGTTCATCTGGAGCATTGTCGTGCGCCATTTTCAGGGAAATCGCGCTTGTTGGTGAGCAAAAGATACAGAAAAAATACAGGGTCCTAGCTGTTAACTCATCTGCCAGAAGGAATTACCCGATGTTTTTAAACCTCCGTCAGTCCAATAGCCCGTGGCGTGCCGAATTAGGTGCCATTGAAGATGCGGTAGCAATGATCGTATTTAAACCCGACGGCACCGTATTACGTGCCAACGATCTGTTCTTGCAAACGATGGGGTTCGAGCGTCAGGACGTGGTTGGCCAGCACCATCGTATTTTCTGCGATCCCAGCTATGTCGCCAGCCCGGCATATCAGCGCCATTGGCAGAGATTAAATAGCGGCGAGGCCATTACCGATAATATTCGCCGTATCCGCAAGGATGGCGAAGCCGTCTGGCTGCAAGGCACTTACACCCCGGTGTTAAATAAACACGGTGAGGTGATGGAGATCATCAAGATTGCCAGCGAGGTGACCAGCCGTATTACTCAGGCCCAGGAGCATCAGAGTTTGTTAACCGCGTTGAACCGCTCAATGGCGATGATCACTTTTTCGCCCACGGGCATTATCCTGGATGCCAACGCCAATATGCTCGATCTGATGGGCTATCGGTTGGAGGAAGCACGCGGCCAGGCGCACAGCATACTGTGTACGCCGGAATTTGCCGACTCTGACGGCTATTATCAGCACTGGCAACGGCTGGCACGGGGGGAGTTTGTGACCGGACGTTTCGAACGCATCAACCGGCGCGGGGAGCGTGTGTGGCTGGAGGCCAGCTACAACCCAATCATTGATAACGAGGGGCGGGTACTGAAGGTGGTGAAAATCGCCCAGGACATCACCCGGCAGACGTTCCAACAGCAGCATGAAGAGGAAATGGTGCGTAACGTGCATCATCTTTCGCTGGGTACCGATAAAACCGCCGCCCAGGGGGCCGTGATTGTTCAGCAGGCGGTGCAGGGGATGCAGCAGGTAGAAGTGGCTGCCCGGCAGACTTCTGACGTGGTCAGCGATCTGGGGCGCTGCTCGCAACAGATCGGCACCATTGTCGAGGCGATCCGCAAGATTGCCGCTCAGACCAATCTACTGGCGATTAATGCTTCAATCGAGGCCGCACATGCAGGCGAGCATGGGCGCGGTTTTGCCGTGGTCGCCAATGAGGTGCGTACGCTGGCTGAGCAGTCACGTAAAGCCGCCAGTGAAATTGAGCAAGTGACCAAAACCATCCAGCAAGGGGTGACTGCCGCGATCAACAAGATGGTGACCTGTGTGGAACAGGCGGGCGGCGGGGTAGCGTTGGCCAAGGATGCTGGCGAGGTGATCAATCAGGTCAATGTCGGGTCAAGTATTCAATGTGTTG
>NZ_AYMQ01000081.1 GCF_000633355.1 Serratia sp. H1w | reverse complement strand
CGCGGTGGTCCCACCTGACCCCATGCCGAACTCAGAAGTGAAACGCCGTAGCGCCGATGGTAGTGTGGGGTCTCCCCATGCGAGAGTAGGACACTGCCAGGCATCAATTAAACGTTATCAGTATGACATCTGGTAATGTGCAAAATCACCAAGGTGGTTTTGCCCGCATCGCAAGATGCGACGTAAAAGAATCGGTGGAGCGGTAGTTCAGTTGGTTAGAATACCTGCCTGTCACGCAGGGGGTCGCGGGTTCGAGCCCCGTCCGTTCCGCCACTTAATTGATAAGCCCTGAGTCTCTGACTCAGGGCTTTTTCATATGCAAAATTCGCGCTGAATGCGGGCCAATTTGAGTTGAGTGATAGCCCTCACCCTAACCCTCTCCCCCAGGAGAGGGTGCCGAATGCGCCACAATTTTACTCCCGCATCTGACCTTAACATGGGCGCAGCATGCGGCGCCCCTACGCAGTGCCACATTAGCTGCCAACGACGCAGAACAGCTCCCTCGCCCTTTGGGAGAGGGTTGGGGTGAGGGGATTGAACCCTACTGTTGCCTGATAATCAAAAGTCTTATGCACAATAGGGCGTTTTTGATCAACAAAACTGCTGCCATAATCTCTGCATACCGTTTCGTAAACAAACCAAGAGAACATAATTATGAGCATCCCTGCATTTGGCTTAGGTACCTTCCGTCTGCAAGACCAAGTGGTGATCGATTCAGTGAGCACCGCTCTGGAACTGGGTTACCGTGCCATCGACACCGCACAAATCTATGAGAATGAAGCGGCTGTTGGCCAAGCTATCGCAGCCAGTGGCGTTAAGCGTGAAGAGTTATTCATCACTACCAAGATCTGGAGCGCCAATCTGGGCAAAGACCAACTGATCCCAAGCCTGCAAGCAAGCCTGGAAAAGCTGCAAACCGGCTATGTTGATCTGACCTTGATCCACTGGCCGTCACCGAACGATGAAGTCTCGGTTGCCGAGTCTATGGCCGAACTGGTCAAGGCAAAAGAACTGGGGCTGACACGCCAGATTGGTATTTCCAACTTCACCACCGAGTTGATGCAGCGCGCTATCGACGCCGTGGGTGCCGATGCGATCGCGACTATCCAGATCGAGCTCTCGCCGTATCTGCAAAACCGTCAGGTGGTTGAATTTGCTAAACAACATGGTATTGCCATCACCTCTTATATGACATTGGCTTATGGCAAAGCATTGCAGGATGAGGTTATCAAAAGCATCGCGCAGCGCCGTAACGCGACCCCGGCTCAGGTGATCCTGGCTTGGGCGATGCAACTGGGTTATGCGGTGATCCCGTCCTCTACCAAGCGTGAAAACCTGGCAAGTAACCTGCTGGCTCAACAACTGACGTTGTCTGACGAAGAAATGGCCGAGATTGCCGCTTTGGAATGCAATGGTCGCCTGGTTAGCCCGGAAGGTCTGGCACCAAACTGGGATTGATAGTTGATTTTGCCGTCTGTGGTTCTGAGGCCACAGACGGCCGAGCTCATGCTAACGAGCGAACTTTTGGTGTAGGGCGATAATCTCGCGGCCCATTTCCATCAGCATAATCGCGTTCATCAGATGATCCTGTGCATGGACCATCACCAGGTGGACCGGGATCTTACCGCTGCCTTCGTCCATTTCGATCAGTTTGGTTTGCACGTGATGAGCGCCAGAGAGTGCCTCCTGCGCTTGTTGCATATACTGTTCGGCCTGTACGAAATCTTCGTCTTCGCGTGCACAACGCATGGCCTGAAATACCAGACTGCGGGCGTAACCCGCATTGGCAATCAGCTCCATCACTTCGTTTTCCAGATCCATTTCAGGCTTCCTCAATCAGCGCTAACGCCTGATCCAATACCTTGTCACCCTTCATAGTGCCGTAGGCCATCATATCGATGCAGGCGACTTTCTTGTTGTGCTCGTGGGCAATCTTCTCGCATTCGGCCAACTTATAACGGATCTGTGGCCCCAGCAGCGCGACGTCGAATTCTGCCACTGCCGTTTTGTATTCACGGATCGACTTGGCACAGATCTCGGCGTCAATACCGCGCGCCTTGGCTGCTTCCTGCATCTTCTTCACCATCAGACTGGTGGACATACCTAAATCGCACACTAACAGGATCTTTTTCATATTATTTCTCCAGGCGTTCCAGCAAGTGCTGGATTAAAAGCGGGATCGGTCGGCCAGAAGCGACGCTACGGCCATTTTCGCGCCATAGTGCGGTGCCACTGATATCAAGGTGTGCCCAGGGGATATCCGCCGGGCTGAAACGGCTTAGGAAATAGGCGGCAGAAGTGCTGATCGCCGCATTGTTGGTAGGCGTGTTGCACAGGTCGGCAATAGTGCTTTCTACCTGCTTGCCGAAGCGTGGACCTAACGGCAAAGACCACAGAGGATCGCCACTGTGCAGGCCTGCCTGGGTAAGCGCGTGACGCAGGTTCTCATCCTCGGTCATCAGGCCGCTAAGATCGTAACCCAAGGCTTTGACCACCGCACCGGTGAGCGTGGCCAGATCGATCACGTATTCCGGTAATTGATCGTTATGAGTCAACCTGCTGGCGTAAGCGATGCCATCGGCCAACACCAGTCGCCCCTCGGCATCGGTGTTGTTGATTTCGACGGTCAGGCCACTGTAGCTGGTTGCGACATCTCCAGGGCGCATTGCTGCCGGGCCAATCATATTTTCCGCCAGTGCCAGCACGCCGACCAGACGTACAGGTAGTTTGAGTTCTGCGACAGCCAGCATCAGGCCAAAGACATTAGCAGCACCACACATGTCATATTTCATGGTGTACATGCCATCGCCGCCCTTTAACCATAAGCCGCCGGTATCAAAGGTGATGCCTTTGCCTACGTAGGCGCTGTAGGGGCCGCTATCGCTTCCCTGATAGCGTATCACCACCAGACGCGGCGGATTATCGGCACCTTTACCGACAGCCTGTAACAAACCCAGGCCTTGTTCTGCGATCTGCTGTTCATCCAACACTTCACAACTCAGGCTAGGATAGTGTGCAATCTGCCGGGCAATCTCGCTGGCGAAAAACGCCGGGGCGCAACGATCGCTTGGCAGGTCGGCAATGCGCCGCGCCGCCTTCATTCCCATGGCTGTGGCTGCCGCTTGCGACAGAAGCGGTTCAAGCGTTGTTAGCTGCTGCGGCTGACAATAGAACACCCATTCCTGAATACGTGGCGCAGGGATCTCCTGTGCCTGTTTCAGGCCGAGATCGCTCAGTTGATAATCCAGGTTGAACAGGAAATGTAGCAGAGGGTTCAGCACCGGTAGGCTGCCGTGATCAAACAACGTCAAGTCGACGATCAACTGCGTACTGTTACCGCTGCGTAGTAGGGGGCGCAGTGCGGTGATCAGTTTGCTGGTGTGCTCATCAAGCCAGAACGTTTTTGGCAACAGCGTGACACGACCTGCCGGAGCGCAGCCGTAGGCACAGTCGGCAGTTTGCTGCTGAGCGGTGGTTTGCAGTTCCTGTAGCAGGGTAGGATTACAGGGCAATTGCAACGTGCTGCCAGGGTAGCTGATCACATGGTTGCTGACATCCCATGTGGATATTTCACTCTGAAGCCGGTAATTAATCAAAATGGATCTCCTCAATCGGCGCGCGAATGCGCTCGGCATAGTCGGTTAGCCATTGCTCGCTGGCTGGGATGTAGTGGGTATGCTCGGCACGGCGTTCTGCCAGATATACCGTCGGTGGCTGGATAGCGCTGGCGACCACAAATGAGAAGGTTTTGATATTGGTAGAAACGCCAAACTCTCCTTGCCGATTCATGCAAACCACCGAGAGATCGCCCACCCTGCCAAAGCGGGCGATCAACCGATCTTCCAATTCAAACACGACCGAATCAGCGGCTTGCTGTGGGGTCATACCCTGTTGCATGCGGCGCACGATTTCATAGCTGGTGCAGCCTTTCATCAGGTCTTCACCCACGCCAGTGGCGGTGGCGGCACCGATCTGGCTGTCACAGTAAAAGCCGGAGCCGATCACCGGTGAATCCCCCAGGCGGCCACGGCGTTTCATAAACAGCCCGCTGGTCGAGGTGGCTACGCTCATTGAGCCATGCAGATCGAGGCCGATAATGCCGACGGTATCGTGTCCATCATAGGGGCTAAGGCCCTTGTCGATGGTTTCACGGCAGCGTTTACGATAGTGCTGGGTCGCGCGTTCGGTCAGCATGGTCTTATTGGCAAAGCCCTGGCTAAGAGCCCATTCGCGCGCGCCAGTTCCTACCAGCACGCTGTTGAAGCGCTCGCGGCTCAGTGCCTGGGCAACTTTCACCGGGTTGGCGATATCCACCAGGTTGCCAACGGCGCCGAAAGCCAACGTATCGCCATCCATAAAGGCGGCATCCAGTTCTACCTCACCGTTTTCGGTCGGCAGACCGCCGAAGCCGACGGATTTATAAAACGGAAAGTCCTCCACTTCAGCAACCGCGCTGACCACGCTTTGTGCGGCACTAGCTCCGGCTTTCAGCGTGCTACTGGCCTGCGTGACACCTTCCAGCGCCATACGCCAGGTTGCAATCATTCCCCACATATCAAACTCCTGATGTTTCGGCTGCGCGATACTGTTTATCCAGAATGCGCAGGAAAGGCAGATACAGCATGGCACCGATCAGCAGGTTGACGATCTGCATCAGGCTGCCACTCAAATGGCCGGTCACGATAAATCCGCTGATCACTGGCGGTAGCGTCCAGGGGATAAATACCCCGGTGGTGACGGCTACCGCTCCCAGCTTCATCGCTACGTATTGCACGGTCACCAGCACCACCGGTACCAGGTTGAAGGGGATCAACATAATGGGGTTCATGATCACCGGCAGGCCAAACAGGATGGGTTCATTAATGTTGAAGATTGAAGCCGCTGCTCCCATACGGCCCACTTCGCGGATGCTGTTGCTACGGGCGAAGAACAGGATGGCGATCACCAACGACAGAGTTGCCCCGGCACCGCCCATCCAGATCATATCGAAGAACTGTTCGGTAACGATGTGCGGTGGCGTGACCCCGGCCTGGATAGCGGCGATGTTGTCGGTCTGGTTTTCCATCCACAGCGGGCGAATGATGCCGTTAACCATCGAACCGGAGTTGATGCCGACCGACCAGAGAATGGTGATACTCAATACCGTCAGCAGTGCACCGATATAAGAGGTGCCAAAGTGACGTACTGGCGTAGCGACCACGTTATAAATAAACTGGTGAATAGTTTGGTAGCTGGTGTGCTCGAACAGAATACGGATCACCAGCACCAGAATAATCACGAACAGTGCAGGCAGCAGGGCGGCGAAGGATTCCTGTACCGCTGGTGGCACACCTTCTGGCATTTTGATGATCAGCTTGCGGCGCTTGAGGTAGCAGAACAGTTCGGTCCACAGCAGTGAGCCAATCATGGCGACAAACAGCCCTTTGCTGCCGATCCATTCGGTCGGGATCACGCTGACGTTACCCAGAGCTTCCACTTTGATAAACGGCGTCAAGATCAGGAAACATACCAGTGACAGAATGCCGCTGGAGACGCGATCCTCGTCATAATGTTCCGCCAGGCGATAAGCTGTCAGGAAACTGACGAACAGCGACATGGTGGAGAACACCGCGTTAAACGGGATCTCGATGATATTGCTCCAACTGGCGCCAAACAGGCCCGCCATAAACTGCTGGTAACCCTGATTGGGGAATGACGAAATCACCAGCAGGATCGAGCCGACAATAATGAACGGCATAAAGGAAACGTAGGCACCGCGGATGGCACACAAATGCCGCTGTTGTGCGGCCTTGGCCGCCAGTGGCATCAGCTTGGCTTCAAGAAATCCCAGAACGTTGTTCATGCTAAACCCCGTAGGTAGGCTGATTGGAGAAAAACAGGTAAGGGTGGCGATTTATTGATTGGGATTATCAGTCAATGGATTTTAAAGAAAGGTGAATCAGTTCACAGTGTGAGGCGAATTTATAAAATATCTCACAAGATTAGTTATGATAAAGCATCCGTTTCAGTGTGGAGTTAAAGATGGAAATCAAGCTGCATGCCAATGCGACCACGACCCCGCGGGTACGGCGTTATATCCAGCAATCGGCCAAAAGCGATCGTGAATTGGCGCAAGAACTGGGCATTTCCGTGGCGACGGTGCGTCGCTGGCGGCAGCGGCAGGACGTTGCCGATCGTCATACGGTGCCCAAAACGACCCGCAAGGTGCTGACGGATGAGCAGAGCCTGCTGATCAACTGGCTGAGACAAAAATTGCAGTTGCCGCTGGATGAGTTGCTGGTGGTGGTGAATCAGGGCATGCAGCAGCCAATCTCTCGTGCGGGGTTGGATCGCTATCTGCGTGGCGTTGGCCAGCGTAGTGAGGATGAGGGCAGAGCGCTGCGAGGGAAGAAGGCGTTGAAAGCCGGTGCACGGCCTGGGACTCTCGCCCTTTATTATCAAAGAATTAGCCTATTGGCCGCAGATGGCGGTGAGCAACACTTATTGTGGGCTGAGGAAAAGGTCAGCGGTTGGTTGAGCGCGCGAGCCTTTGCGGGCGCTTCGCCGGTGCTGGTGGTTAACTGGCTGAAGGAACTGTTATCGCACTGCCCTGGTGGTATCCAATCTATTGAGACTGAAAATAAAAAGCTGTTCGGCAACAGTGAATCTCAGACACATCCGTTACAGCTATGGTGTCAGGAGCAAGGGCTGACGTTGCAACAGCCCGAGCACCCGCAAATGGAGCGGGTGCTGCGGCTTGAAAGCGAACTGATGCAGGTACTCCCGGCGGCGGAACACCTCTCGCTGGATGCCGTGCTGCAAGCAATCTGCACTCACTACAACCAACAGTGGCCGCAGAAGAAACTGGGTGACCTGACGCCAGCGGCATTCTGGTTGCTGCATCGTCAAGACTAGCGGGGGGCCAGATTCTCGCTGAGAAAATCGATAAAGCTGCGCAGGCGGTTGCTCACGGCGCTATCGCTGTAATACACCGCATTGACCGGCACGGCTACCGGCAGCGTTTCCTCGACCAGGATCGGGACTAAATCTCCGCGCTGGATGTCTTCATCGATCATAAAGTTCGACAGGCAGGCGATGCCGTTACCATGCAGACACAGGTGGCGCTGGGTTTCTCCGCTGTTGGTGGTCAGCCCTGGCGTGATCTCCAACTGCCGGCCGTCGGCGCAGGCTAATGGCCAGCGGTTCAGGTTGGGCAGATCGTTGAAGCCGATGCAGCAGTGATGCGTCAACTCCTCCACGGTTTGCGGGGTACCGAACTGCTTCAGATAGGCCGGTGACGTCACTATTTTTCGATAGCTGGTCATCAGTTTACGCGCCTTCAAACTTGAGTCTGTCAGTTCCCCCACGCGGATGGCGATATCGACCTTACGCTCGATCAGGTTGATAAAGGTTTCTGAGGAAACCAGTGAGAGCGACATTTCCGGGTAGCGAGCACGAAACTCGCCCACCAAGGGAGTCAGCACGTGTAACACGACCGGCGTTGCGGCATCGATGCGTAACAGACCTCGGGGTTGCAAGCGGCTTTCCATCAGCGCGTTTTCCGCCGCAGCCATATCGCTCAGGACTTTCTGCACCTGGCGGAAATAGCTCTCCCCCTCCTGCGTGAGGCTGATCTGGCGGGTGGTGCGATTGAGCAGCGTGACTCCCAATTTACTCTCCAGCTTTTTCACCGTGCGGCTGACCACCGAGTTTGCCTGTTCCAGGCGTTCCGCTGCGCGGCTGAAGCTACCGCTTTCCACCACCGTGACAAAGGTGATCAGTTCATCCGAATTCGCCTTCATTGTTGCTCCATCAGCAAAATTTATTTGAAATTTTGAGCATTTTTATCATTTAAGCATAGGCAGATAATCAGCGCCATCAACCCGAACGTTTTTGGAGTTAGCTATGCCACTCGCTTTACTTGCCTTGACCATCAGTGCCTTTGCCATCGGCACCACGGAGTTTGTGATTGTCGGACTGATCCCGACCATCGCAGAGCAGTTGAACGTCACCGTGCCATCTGCAGGACTACTGGTGACCCTCTATGCCATTGGGGTGGCGATTGGTGCGCCGGTCTTGACCGCGTTGACCGGCCGCGTGCCGCGCAAGATGTTGCTGGTAGGCCTGATGGTGTTGTTCACCCTTGGCAACCTGCTGGCCTGGCAGTCACCGAGCTATGAATCGCTGGTGGTCGCTCGTTTACTGACTGGCCTGGCGCATGGGGTGTTTTTCTCGGTGGGATCTACCATTGCGACCAGCCTGGTACCTAAAGAGAAGGCGGCTTCAGCTATCGCCATCATGTTTGGTGGCTTGACCGTTGCACTGGTGACCGGCGTACCGTTAGGTACCTTTATCGGCCAGCACTTTGGTTGGCGTGAGACCTTCCTGGCGGTGTCATTGATTGGCATGATAGCGATTATTGCCAGCCTGATCCTGATCCCGAACGACATCAAAAATCAGGCCAGCGCCAGCATCCGCGATCAGCTGCAAGTGCTGACTCACCCACGTCTGCTGCTGATTTACGCCGTTACCGCGCTTGGCTACGGCGGCGTGTTCACCACCTTTACCTTCCTGGCTCCTATGATGCAGGAACTGGCTGGCTTCTCAGCCCCGGCGGTCAGTTGGATCTTGCTGGCCTACGGCATTGCGGTTGCCATTGGTAATATCTGGGGGGGCAAACTGGCCGATCGTCATGGTGCGGTGCGGGCGCTGAGCTTTATCTTTGCCGCATTAGCCGCCTTGTTGCTGGTGTTTCAGTTTACTGCCAGCCACAGCGTTGCCGCGCTGCTGACGGTGGTCGTGATGGGAGTATTTGCCTTTGGTAACGTCCCTGGTTTGCAGGTTTATGTGGTGCAGAAGGCCGAGCAGTACACGCCGAATGCGGTAGACGTGGCTTCTGGCCTGAATATCGCGGCGTTCAACGTAGGGATTGCGTTGGGTTCGGTGGTTGGCGGGCAGACCGTCGCCTCGCTGGGGCTGGCACAAACGCCATGGATTGGTGCGCTGATTGTGGTGGGAGCGCTGTTGTTGATTGGTCTTAGCGGTCGTTTGGATAAACAATACCAACGGCAGTTTGCTTAAGCTCCTCTAGCCCTCTTGTTCGTGGCCCGCATCTGCGGGCCTTTTCGCATTTATCACTTTTTAGCGCTAACCTTTACAGACCTATACGCTTGATCAATTGAATTCAACCCACCTCGCCCCTATAACATAATGTCAAAAGCCATGCTGGTCGCGCAGCTCAGGCGTATACTCAATTCAATCCCGGTAGCGATGTTGCTGCCAACTTGATGTTCATCCAAATGGGAAATAGGCGAATAACGTGCCGAAACGAACTTATGCAATGAGGTATGTTGCTGGCCAGCCAGTTGAACGGATTTTCCCTGGTGCTATCAATCAGCCGCTGCCGCCCGGGGCCGCGTTGCCTACGTCCGGTGCGCTGCGGGTGATGGTATGGAATATTTTCAAGCAGCAGCGTGCCGATTGGCTGTCGGTGTTGAAAGACTTCGGCAAAGATGCCCAGTTGGTGCTGTTGCAAGAAGCGCAGACCACGCCGGAATTGGTCAGTTTTGCCACCTCTAACTATCTGGCCGCCGATCAGGTGCCTGCCTTTGTGTTGCCGCAACATCCCTCCGGTGTGATGACGCTGTCGGCCGCGCATCCGGTGTATTGCTGCCCGTTGCGTGAGCGGGAGCCGCTGCTGCGTTTGGCTAAGTCGGCGTTGATCACCGTTTACCCGCTGTTCAACGGCGAGCTGTTGATGGTGGTGAATATCCACGCGGTGAACTTTAGCCTGGGGGTCGATGTTTACAGTAAACAGCTCGACCCGATTGGCGAGCAGATCGCCCTGCATCGGGGGCCGGTGATCATGGCGGGGGATTTTAACGCCTGGAGCCGCAAGCGCATCAATGCGCTGTATCAGTTTGCCAGCGACATGGCGTTGCACGAAGTGAACTTCGCCAACGATCATCGCCGCAAAGCCTTCGGTCGCCCGCTGGACTTTATCTTTTACCGCAACCTGGGCGTCACCGAGGCATCGGTACTGGTGACTCAGGCCTCGGATCATAATCCGCTGCTGGTAGAGTTCCATCCGCAAACCGATAAGCCGGTCTGGTAGCGAAATCTGGGCAATAAAAAAGCATCCCGAGGGATGCTTTTTTTGTGGCGAATGCTTAGGTTTCCGGCGACGATTTGTTGCTGACAAACAGGGTAAGTTTCACACCGGGTTGCAGACTGCTGCCTTTGCCGAGCGTTGAGTTCCAACGCATCACGTCGTTAATTTCGACGCCGTGACGACGTGCAATACTGGAGAGCGAATCACCTTTACGTACCTGATAGGTGATGCTGCTGTTATCTCTGGCATTGCTGGCCACTTGCAGGGTTTGCCCAACTTTCAGCGTGCTCTTGCCACGCAAATTGTTCCAACTCTGCAAATCGCTGGTCTTAACGTTCAAGCGTTTGGCGATGGTGGATAACGTATCGCCGGAGCGAACCTTATACGCACTTCCGCCTGACAGGCCGCTGTTCTTCGCCAACTGGGTCGTTGGTAATGTCGCAGCTATCTGTCCGTCGGCCAACGAGTCTTTCAACTGTGCGGCATTCTTCTTGGGAACCATGATGTAATGGGGCCCATTAGGTGCCGTAACGCCTTTCTTGTAGCCAGGGTTGTAAGCTTTCATCTTGGTGAGTGAAAGCCCAGACATCTCTGCCGCCTGAGTCAACTGGATCTGCTGCCCGACATCAATACGCGCCAGTGCACGGGTTTCGTCAGTTTTTGGCAACTTGACGCCGTACTTTTTGCTGTGCTTGATGATATCGCTCAGTGCCAGCATTTTCGGGACATAGATTGACGTTTCACGCGGAAGCGACAATGCCCAGAACTCGGTGGACTTACCCTGACGTTTATTCGCCTTAACCGCCTGCATGACTCGGCCTTCACCACTGTTATACGCGGCGATGGTCAGTAACCAGTCACCGTCAAACATGCGGTTCAAACGCTCCATCATGTTAAGCGCAGCGGTTGTCGAGGCCACAACATCACGGCGCCCGTCATACCACTGATTGTTTTTCAAACCATAATTGCGACCCGTTTGCGGCACGATCTGCCATAGCCCTGCGGCATTGGCACTTGACGTGGCGTGAGGGTCAAAAGCGCTCTCCACTATGGGTAGCAGTACCAGTTCCATCGGCATATTGCGTTTCTTAATCTGCCCGACTATCCAGTACATGTACGGCTCTGCCCGTAGTGTTACATCGTGGAGATAGCTCTTACTTTTTAAATATTTTCTTTTTTGTTCACGGATCCGGTCGTTTTCCGGAACCTCCATCTTCAGCTCGTCGCTAATGAAGTTCCACAGGTTCTGCTGAGTGGCGCTACTGTTACTGTCTAGCCACCGTGCCGAACTCGCTGTGTACTCTCCTGCTTCACTTTCTTGACCTGCCGAAGACAGACTCTGTGCATGCTGCGTTGGTGCCGGTGCATCCTGCCTGGATGACTGGCAACCCACCAACAAGACCGAGGCGAGAAGTATCGCTTTAGCCTTCATGTGTGTGTCAATATAGTTGCTTAAAAGACGAGCAAGGATACTTTGCTTAATCAAAAAACACAACTAAAAGCTTAGAAGGCATCCTTGCGCAGGCGTAATTCGGAAAAAACTGAATGAAGCTGCTTTGGTGGTGAATTAAAGCCTAATTCTTTTTGTAAATCAGTGTCATGGCAACGTAAAAATAGATTAATTTTACGCTCTAAATGCAGCGTTGTGGGCAGGCTAGACACTCCTTTTGCCCTTGATTGCTCTATTTGTTGCTGATATGTTTCAATTTGGCGATCTTGCGGCAATATTGTCCTGGCAAACTTAAGATTTGAGAGCGTGTATTCGTGTGCGCAACAAATCAGGGTTTCATCGGGAAGTTGCGCGAGCCGTTGAAATGAGTGGTACATTTGCTCCGCAGTTCCTTCAAACAGCCGCCCGCAGCCCGCAGAAAAAAGCGTATCTCCACAGAAAAGATAAGGCTCACTGTAGAATGCCACGTGACCCAGGGTATGCCCGGGAACCGCGATGGTGGTGTAGCGGCGTCCACCAATTTCGAGAATATCGCCATCGTGAACCAGCCGATTTGCCCCCTTATTGGCGGTTTCTTCCGGTCCGTAAACCGGCAGATCCGGATATTGCGCAACGATTGCCGCCACGCCGCCGACATGGTCGTGGTGGTGATGGGTCAATAATATGGCATCGGGCGTGAGTTGTTGCTGGGACAGCGCCTTCAGTACCGGGCCAGCTTCGCCAGGATCGACGATCACGCAGCGCCCTTGCTGGTCAGCCAATAACCAAATGTAATTGTCCTGAAAAGCGGGAATGCTGATAAGATTCATGGAACACCTCTCGTAGGCAACGGTTTGAAAGAGACACTTAAGCATGAAACCAGCCCAGACTCTACAAAAGCTCACCAGCCCTTATTCCTGGGCCGGGTTGCCGTGGGGGGAATACTATCGTGACGCGCTGGAGCAACAGTTGCAGCCCTGGTGGTCCAAGATGTTTGGTTTCCATCTGCTGAAGATTGGCAATCTCAGTGCCGAGCTGGATACGGAAATCTGTGCTATCTCGCATCAGGTTAACGTGGGATTGGCCGGGGAAAACCTGCATGTGCTGGCCGATCCCTATCAGTTGCCTTTTGCCGCCAAATCCGTCGATGCTTGCCTGCTGGCCCATACGCTCTCCTACGCCGATGACCCGCACCGCATGTTGCGTGAGGTCGATCGCGTGATGATCGATGATGGTTGGCTGGTGATCAGCAGCTTCAATCCCTTCAGCCTGCTTGGCTTAGGCAAGCTGATCCCCCTGTTGCGCAAACGCCAGCCTTACGTCAGCCGGATGTTTACCCAGATGCGCCTGTTGGATTGGCTCAGCCTGCTTAATTATGAAGTGTTGGAGCAGACGCGTTTCCACGTGTTGCCCTGGCAGCGTAAGGGGGGCACTTTCTTGAGTACGCATTTACCGGCGCTTGGCTGTATGAGCGTGATTGTGGCCCGTAAGAGAACCCTGCCACTGACGCCAACGCCGATGAAAATGGGGGCGAGGAAACAGTCTCTCGGCCGCGCAGTAGGCGCGACCAAGAGCTATCGTAAACTGCCTTAAGCTTCGGGTTTGTAGCCAACGTCATCCTGAGTTGGGCTGCCCGCCGCATCGCGAGCCAGCACGTCGCAGCGTTCGTTTTCCGGGTGTCCAGCATGGCCTTTGACCCACTCCCAGCGGATGGTGTGGCGGGCAATTGCCAGATCCAGACGCTGCCAGAGATCGACGTTCTTCACCGGTTTTTTATCGGCGGTTTTCCAGCCGCGCTTTTTCCAGTTATGGATCCAACTGGTGATCCCCTGGCGCACGTACTGGCTATCGGTGCTCAGCACCACTTCGCAAGGGGTGGTCAGGGCTTCTAGGGCCACAATTGCGGCCATCAGCTCCATACGGTTATTGGTCGTCAGGTAATAACCCGCGCTGAACAATTTCTCGTGCTGCTTATAGCGCAGAATTGCGCCGTAACCGCCGGGGCCTGGATTACCGAGACAAGAGCCGTCGGTGAAAATTTCTACCTGTTTAAGCATCTCTGGTAGACTCTTCCTATCAGTTTTATAAAAGCCAAGTCTGACATAAACCAGCGCTACGAGCACATCAATATGATCGTTACACCAACCAGACAGATCGTTCTCGATACCGAAACTACCGGTATGAACAAGCTAGGGGTTCACTACGAAGGGCACCGCATCATTGAGATCGGGGCCGTTGAGGTGATCAACCGCCGCCTGACCGGGCGCCACTTCCACGTTTACGTCAAGCCCGATCGGCTGGTGGATCCGGAAGCTTATGGCGTGCACGGGATCAGCGATGAGTTCCTGGCGGACAAGCCCACTTTCGATCAGATCGCCGCTGAATTTATCGACTTTATCCGTGGCGGTGAGTTAGTCATCCATAACGCGTCGTTCGATATCGGCTTTATGGATCACGAATTCCGCATGTTGCAGCGCGATATCCCGAAGACGGAGACGTTCTGCACCATCACCGATAGCCTGTTGATGGCGCGCCGCCTGTTCCCGGGCAAGCGTAACAACCTCGATGCCCTGTGCAACCGTTACGAGATAGACAACACCAAGCGAACGCTGCATGGCGCTTTGCTCGATGCCGAGATCCTGGCGGAAGTCTATCTGGCGATGACCGGTGGTCAGACTTCGATGGCTTTCCAGATGGAAGGGGACACCCAGCAGACGGACTCCACCCAGGATATTCAACGCATCCAGCGCCCAGCGACGGCGATGAAAGTGATTTATGCCAGTGACGAAGAATTGCAGGCCCATGAAGCCCGTCTGGATCTGGTGCTCAAGAAGGGCGGCAGTTGCCTGTGGCGTGGTGGTGCAGAGGCTGAATAACGTCCCCTCACCCCAACCCTCTCCCAAAGGGCGAGGGAGCCAGTTCAGCGTCGTTGGCTGGTTATGTGTGCACTACGTCGGGGCGCCGCATGCTGCGCTCGAGTTAAGGTTCGTTGAAAAACTGTGCAAACGACTCTTTTTATAAGAAAAGACGTTGACGGAACGGCGAGGCAACCGTAATATTCGGCTCGTTCCCCCGCAAGAGGGAACGTTGCGGAGCGGTAGTTCAGTTGGTTAGAATACCTGCCTGTCACGCAGGGGGTCGCGGGTTCGAGCCCCGTCCGTTCCGCCAACATTCAGAAGCCCTGAGTTAGCAATAACTCAGGGCTTCGTCTTTTCTGCAGCATCCTCCCCCCTTCGGTTTTCCCCCATTGTCAGCGTTAGCTGAAAGCGTATTAAAGCTATTTCATTCATCAATGATAATGATTATTATTTAAACCAATGGATGGACTACTCATCCAGTCAGATCGAGCAAACTATTCTTTTCAATTTCAGTGCTGAGTATGTCGGGTGTTTTCTGCAGCGAGGCTGGGCGTTTACCGGATGGTGAACCAACGTCGCTGTGTCACCACACTGATAAAACTGAAAAGGGATGGAACATGTTGGAAACTGTTCAGTCACTCCGCTGGATGCCACTGACGCCAGCGCAATTTGATTTCTGGGAAGAGTTTACCTTTCACCCGCATCAACCCGTATCGACCGTTGCCCACTGTATTACACTACGCGGTGAATTGGATGAACAGGCATTGTTGGCGGCGTTGCAACAGGTGACGGTTGAAACCGATGTTTTTGCCATCCAGTTTCAACTGCCCGATCGCGAGGCTTTACCGCTACAGCGCTGCAATCCCCAACGCTGTCCTCAAGTACGCCTGATTGAGTTACAGCAGGCTGACGTTGCCACATTGATGATGCAGGCCGATATCGAGGGCCAGCTCAACTTGTTGAGTCAACCGCTGGCGGCCGTTTGGCTGTTCCGCTTTTCTCCCGGGCATTACACGGTTTATATCCGGGCGCATCACATCATTATTGATGGCTTTGGCATGGCGCTGATTGAACATCGCCTCGCCGAGCTTTATCGCACTCTGCGGCAAAAAACAGTCGCTAGTCAGCCATTCGGCGCGTTTTATGCTTTTCTGGCCGAAGAGCAGCAGTACGCCGATAGCGAAAAATCTCGGCAGGACGCGGAGTATTGGCGGCGGTATGTGACTGATGGGCCTTCGCTGCCCGTATTGCAAAAGGGAGGAGAGGACTACGGTGCGGAGTGCCTGCACAGTGAAGCGATGCTACCGATCCATTTTAGCCAGCAACTGAGCGCTTTCGCCGAATATTGTGGCATCGGCTGGCCGGATTTGCTGCTGGCGCTTTCCGCGGCCTGGCTGACGTTTCAGCTTTATGGCGAGGATTGCGCAGAGGTTCATCCCATCTGGGTGCCAGTGATGAATCGGCGGGGCAAGGTCGCAGCCTGTGTGCCGGCGCTGGCGGTGAATATTCTGCCGCTTTTTATTCAAATCGAACCGCAGGAACGGGTGGCCGACTATGTCAAACGCATCGCGAAAACGTTGCGTGACCTGCGGGCTCACGGACGCTATCGCATTGAAACCTTGGCCACCGATCAGGGACTAGGGAAGGGGACGCGCTATTTCTTCTCGCCGTTAATCAATGTGCTCCCCTTCGATCCTCCGCAGTTTGCCGGTTGTGCAGTCGAACGCGAAGTGATGGCAAGCGGCCCTGGGGATGGTTTTAACATTACCTGGCGTGGCCGCACGGATGCCAGTGAGTTGCACATCGATATTGATGCCGATCCGGAGATATATGCCGGGCAGGACGTTGAGGAGATGTTCATCCATCTGGACAACTTCCTGCGCAGGGCGATGATGCACGAAGGGCAGCAACCGGTTTACCCGCTGCTAAACCCATAGGGTCTTCCGCCAATAGTGTTCACTGTTGGCGGAGATAGGCTATTTATTGCAGCAGCGCACAAACGTCTGCGGCGTTTTTGCACTTTATCAACGCTGCCACTGACAGCGAGACGCTAAATGCCGAGTTGAGTTTCTCTGCCAGCGTTGGCAGATGGCTGAATTTCAGACCCATGGCGAGAAACGCGGTTTGTTGATGCCATTCAGGCCGTAACGGCTGACCCATCACGGAGCTATAGATCTCCAGCACTTTTTGCTGTGGTGCCGTAAAGGGGGTTGGCGTTGTTGAATGAGATTGCTCGAGTTGGCTACGCAGCGCATGGCGATCGACTTTGCCATTCGCCGAGAGGGGGAAGTGAGTTTGCCGTATGAAGCGGCCAGGGATGTGAGTTCCAGGCAAATAGCGCCGCGCAAAGTTGCGTAGCTCCGACGCGTTGAGCGGCGTTTGCTCACAGGATAAATAGACTGCGCCCAGCGATTTATCTTCTGTGTCGTCCACCGCGTAATCAAGCACCACAATATCGTCAATGGCTGGATGTTGGCGCAATGCCTCCTCGATTTCCGGCAGTGAAACCCGCACGCCGCGAATCTTGACATAGCCATTAATGCGGTTGGCAAACATGATGACGCCATCTGGCCGGTAATAGCCAATATCCCCGCTGCGGAACGTTCGTTCGCTAACGCCTTCTGGCGTCATAATGTTAACAAAGTCGTGCTGCACCAAGACCCCATTTTCCAGATAGCCACAGGCCAGATTAACTCCGGCAGTATGGATACGCCCTGATACGCCGCAAGGACAGTGTTCACCGCTGTCATGGCAGATGAAATACTGATTGCCCACCAGCGGTGTGCCATAGGGAATGGGGGCCACGTCGTTGGCAGTGATCTCGTGCCAGATACTCCAGATGGTTGTTTCCGTCGGGCCGCCGAGTGAAATCAGCCGCAGATGAGGATGCCTTGCCCGTAAGCGCTGGATCGTTGCCGGTTTAATGTAATCACCGCCCTGAGCCACTAGCCGCAGCGAAGAGAGCTGGCTTGGAGTCGCACAATCCAGCAGCATTTCCAGGATCGCCGGCACGGAACACCATAGCGTGACCCGGTGTTGTTCAACCAGGCGGCCCCAACTGATGGCGTCTTTCTCCTCGCACTTGGCGGGTAGCACTAGCGTTGCCCCAACGCTGAGCGAGGCAAACACGTCAAAGACCGACATATCATGGTGCAACGGTGTCACTGAGATAAAGACATCCCGTTCGGTAATCTGCCAGTGCGCAAGGGTTTGCCCAAGCACGTTGGCCGTCGCCCGGTTATTCAGTACGACGCACTTTGGCTTGCCCGTGGTGCCGGAGGTATAGAGATAATAGGCGGGCTGATTGCTGTCGCTCTGAGCGTTAAACCGAGGTGGACAGACATCAGTGGATTTCAGCGCTTCAGGCGTAACTGAGCCAGGGAGCGCAGCGTCTTCCTCACCTATCACCAGCTGTGGCTGACAATTTTCCAGTAAATAACGCGTCCGTTCCGCTGGCGAATTGATATCTATCGGCACCCGGACTATCCCTAATAGCGCGCAGGCTAGCGAGATAGCGATATGTTCCAGGCTACGCGGCAGGTAAATCGCTACCACGCTTTCCACACCCAACTGACGCGCGAGCAGTCCGTTGGCCATGCTGGCGACGAGTTCACCCAGCGCCTGCCAGCGTAATTGTTGCTCCCCACAGATCACCGCCACCCCATCGCGAGCCCCGGAATAGAGATTTTCTGCGATACGGCCCAGAAAATCATCGCTCACGGCGGTGCCAATGGGCGTATTAGCCCGGTAATGCGGGTAATTCATCGCCTCGCGGGCGGGAACATCCAGCGAACCTTGAGAGATCATACGCAGCATGCGTTGATGGATGGCACTTAGCATAACGCTGACCTGCCCGGGTGCCAGCGCCTGCTCAACATAATCGGCAATCAGCAGCAGATTACGCTGCTCATCATGCATCAGGCGAATATCCAGAGCGACCTGCGGCGTTTGGGTCAGGCCACCTTCGGCACGGATTGGTGCGTTGGCTGGTAATGTTTCCCAGTTCAGGCAGTTGGTCAGGATCACCGAGAGCGCCGGTGCACGTGCAGCTCGCGGTGTTAACTGACGAGCCAGATCGACACCCGACCAGGCAAGGTTTTGCAATCCGCCGAGAATATCTTCCTGCAAACGTTGGGCACTGTCGTCAAATGTCTGACGAAGACGGCTGTAGTGAATGGCAATAAACGTTGATCGATTGGCGGGTTGCCCCTCTTTGGCCGGGAAGGCAACAGGTATGCCGACTGTGAGCGCCTCATCTTCCGACCACAGCGCCAGCGTGTCGAGCACGATAGCTGACAGCGTCGTGTTGGCAAACAATCCCTGGGACGTGCCAAGGCGCGTGAGTTGCTTCAGGTGACTGGCATCTAGGGTTTGTTGTTCGCGCCGCCAGCGGGGATGTACGATCTCGCCCAAAGGTTGCTGCCAGGGAAGCGGGGAAGGCGTAACGGCCTGTGCCAGTTTGTCATGCCACCACGCTTTTGCCCGTTCCCGCTGTTTTTCATCTTCTCGCAGTGGCGCTTGGTCATGCGCATATGCCTTAAGTGGCTGCCGATCAAATAGTCGGGCGATAATATGTGAGATCCCTTGCCCGTCGAGGATCAGTGCATCGAAGCTGGTGAATATCAGGGACTCCGTTGCGCCGGGTAAAGTAATCAGAATGATCCGCCAGGGAGGCGAGGACGGATCGTGGCATAGTTGTTGGTAATGCTGTTGTAGCTGACGTATTTGCTTCGCCGCCTCTTCTTCACTGGCATCGCACAGGTCGATCTCTTCCAGATGAGGTTCCAGATCAGGCAGGATGTGCTGCCGCTGGGTTTGTGTATCGATCCGGGTGCGCAACGCTGCGAAGTGATTGACTAACTCTGCCAGCCGACGGCGAAAATGCGCTGGATCGATGTGCCCCCGAAAGGTTCTGAAATCGTGCATGGCAACGCCACCGAGTGGCCATTGTTCACCTCTTCCCAGCAGATAGGCCACTTGGAGCGCCGTTAATGGTTTCCCCATTCCCTCTGCCCGGTGCGGCACCGCCAACCAGTGGGAAACGTTGTCATGAAGGTGCTGTGGTACGACAGCCAAGCGTTCGGCGAACGCATGAAAGCGTGTAAAAAGCTGATGCAGTTGGCCAGGGGGAAATGCGTCTTCACGGACGTCCCAGTTGATCAGTATTTGATCGCCAATCCAGGCCACTTGCGCGTCTAACGCGACCTGCGGCCCTTGAGAGATAACCCACCCCAACTCACCCAACTGTTTGTCGACCCGCTCAGAGAACAATACGCCTCCGGGAATGCCGAACCCGGCGGTAAAGACGATGGGCGAATATTGCAACTGGCCATGCAGACGCGAAAGATCGCGCATCACGCTCACTCCGGAATAGCCGCCATGGCTGATGATTGTGTGCAACTGCGCCATGGTGCGCTGGCAATGATGCAGCAGCGTTTGGTTGGGGTGTACATCGGCACTGAATAATAACAGATCGGAAAAATCACCGACGATGTCAGCAGCGCCTGCTATCTCTGGATCACGGAAAAAAGTCGGTACATTGATACGCAACGCGGGCTGCTGGAAGCCTTCAACCATTGTCAGGGTGAACAACGCGAGGAACAGCGAGCTTAGCGTCAGATGGTGCTCGCGCGCGCAGTTCTGCAAGGCATGGCTGGTTTGAGGTGTCAGCGGGATTGCCATTCTGCGGGTCTGACATAGCCCGTCCGTACCCGCTAAGGGGGGAGCAGGGGGTATGTCGGATAAACGCTGCCGCCACCAGGTGCGATCCCGCTCTCTGGCGCTGAGCAGCAGAGGATCGCTGGTGCGCTGAGTCAGGTAGCGAAACCAGGCCACCTCCATCACTGGGGCGCAGTAAGGCGGTGGCTGTTGGTAGAAGCGGGCGAGAGTTTCCACCACGATGCGAAAGGAGATGGCATCGGCAGCGATCATATCCAGATCGATATGCAGCCGGCTGGCCTGGCCGGGCAATAACGTCAGGCTGATTTCGCAGGGATAGCCTTTATCCCGCAGCAACTGTTGGTTCTCCATCCGCCGCCGCTTGTCAGCCAGCAACCGTTGTACTTCCGCTGGTGAGTGGTGGCAAAAGTCATCAACGTCCGGCGGCGGGTGATGGGCAACCACATGCTGTTGCCCTTCGGCGGTGACATGCAGACGCAGCATTGGGTTGGCATGATAGAGAGCGTCCACTGCGTGACGAAAGCGGGGGATGTCGGTGATCGCGCCATCGAATTCTGCGTACAAATGCGCGGCAACGCCGCCTAATGCCTGCGGAGATTGCTTGCCTACCCATGAAGCCGCCTGCATTGGAGTCAATGATTTCATTGCATATCGTTCCTGAATTGCCCACGGAAGCCGTATAAATATATAGCAAACCTTAATGCGAATGAAAATTATTACTTTTATGTTGTTGGCGATACATTGAGCAGAGTAAGGTTAGGTGAAGCCTATGGGTTCACGCCGTCGGTCGTTGATATCGCACTTCGGAGTCATGCACAAGGAGCAAGCAGCAGATGAGGTTTTTACTGGATAAATGGATGGTTTTATTGCTATTTTCCTGGATTATGGCCTGTAGCCAAAGCTTTGCGCAAGGCTGGCCACGGGAGTTTCACAACGCGGAGGGTTCTGTAACCCAGATCCTGGCGCCTCCCTTGCGTATCCTCTCTACCTCCGTCAGCGTCACCGGAACGCTACTGGCGATCGATGCGCCGGTTGTCGCCAGCGCGACTGCGGTGAACGGTCAATTCTTCGGTCAGTGGGCCGCGGTGGCTGAAGAGCGGAAGATCGCCAAGATTTGGCCCGCTGGCAGCATCGATCTTGAGCAGGTCTATGCCATAGCGCCTGATTTAATCATCGTCTCAATCAATGGCGCGGATTCATCCTTTGCCCATCTGGCGGAGTTACGGGCTATTGCACCGGTGGTTATCGTCAATTACGGCAACCAGACCTGGCAAGCGTTGGCCCGTGAGCTGGGAACCGCGCTGGGCCTTGAGGCGCAGGTTGAACAACGTATTGCGGGTTTTGACGCGCGACTTGCCAATGCCCGCCAGCAGATCCGCATTCCTGACGGGCAAGCCAATATTATCAATTTTAACGGCCCGGGAACGGTTAACCCCATTGCGACACCCGAGAGCGTCCATGCTCGTTTACTGGCGTCGCTGGGGTTTTCGATCGAAGCACCCAATCCGGCATGGCAAAGCAATCTTACCCGCTCCGGTGACTTTATCTGGGCCGAATATGAGAATCTGACGCAGTTAACGGCTGGCACCACGTTTCTGCTGAGCGCAGGTGATGTCAGGATCAACGAATTTTTGCATGACCCGCTGCTCCAGCGTTTGCCTTCGGTACAACAACGCAGGGTTTTCAGCTTGGGTGCACATGCGTTCCGGGTGGATTACTACAGTGCCAGTGAGATGGTGGCAGAAATTGTCCGTCATTTTCCCAACCCCCCAATGCAGGAGCGGTGAAATGCTTGCTTGGCGACAGGCTGGCCTGATCCCAGGCCTGGTTTTGCTGTTGGCTCTCGGCTTCTTCAGCCTCTATTTCGGTGCTCGTGCCATTGCTCCTGCGGTGGTTTGGCAGGCGCTTACGCAGTTTGATCCCCTCAATAGCGAGCATTTGCTGGTTTGCTATCTGCGGTTGCCGCGCACCTTATTAGCGATGGTGGTTGGCGCGGCACTTGGCGCGGCCGGTGTCATTATGCAGACGCTTACCCGTAACCCTCTGGCCGATCCTGGCTTACTCGGTGTGAATGCCGGTGCCACATTGGCGATCGTCCTGTCGATTGGGCTGTTTAACGTGACGGATGTCTTTAGCACGATGTGGTTTGGTATGGCTGGTGCGGCGCTGGTCAGCATTGCGGTGTTACTGATTGGTGGCATTGATGGCAATAATCCGGTGAAGGTTGTGTTGGCCGGGGCGGCGCTAACCATTGTGCTGCTTAGCCTGACGCAGCTTGTCATCATCAATAGTGACACGCAGGCGTTCGATCGCTTTCGGCACTGGGTGATTGGCTCGTTACAGGGAAGAGGATTCGACGTACTGCTTCCGGTTGCCATGTTGGTCGGCGTGGGTCTATTGCTGGCGCTGGCAGGCAGCAAAATGTTGGACATCGCGGCGCTCGGCTCGGAGAGCGGCCAGGCGCTCGGCGTTAATCCACGCTGGCTGTTGGCGATGTCCGCGTTAATTATCGTGATCCTGGCCGGTGCGGCCACGGCAGCCGCTGGGCCAGTCGTCTTTGTTGGCCTGACCGCGCCGCACTTTGCCCGTGCCGTTGCCGGATCACAGCATCGAGCGCTATTGCCCTGGGCCATGTTGTTTTCTGCCGTGGTAGTGTTGCTGGCCGATATTCTGGGACGCGTGATTGGTTATCCCGGTGAGGTCAGCGTTGGCATCATGGTGGCGTTGATCGGTGGCCCCTGCTTTGTGTGGTTGGTGAAGCGTTGGCAGGGGGAGCGGATATGAGCGCCAACAGGGCGGTGCTAGTGTGCCTGGTTTTGGTCTCTCTGCTGCTGGTTGCTGCCATGTTCGCGCTGACGGTAGGGCGCTTTACGCTGCCGGTATCGAGCGTTTTGCAGGCCATAAGCGGGGAGGGCAACCCCATGGCGCAGCAAATTGTCAGAGCGATCCGCCTGCCGCGTGTGTTGACCGCGATTTTAGTGGGCTGCGCTTTGGGCATTTCTGGGGCGATTTTTCAGTCGGTATCGCGTAATGCGCTTGGGTCGCCAGACGTTATCGGCTTTACCACCGGTGCGGCAACCGGTGCGATTGTGCAGATTGTACTGCTCAACGGTAACGCTATAGCGATTGTGTTGTCGGCAGTGGTCGGGGGGTTGGCAACATCACTGTTGGTCTACTGGTTAGCCCACCATCGCGGTGTGGTAAAGGGATACCGCCTGATATTGATGGGCATTGGCGTCGGCGCGGTACTCAGTGCCTTGAATGGCCTGTTGTTGGTTAAGGGCGATATTGATAATGCCGTGATGGCTACGCTATGGCTGGCGGGGACCACTCAGGGACGAAACTGGCTGCACGTTATCCCGGTGGCTACCAGCATTGCGTTGTTATTGCCGGTGGTGCTGATGTGTGCCAGGGAGCAGAACATCATAAGAATGGGGGATGAGGTTGCCAACCAACTGGGGGTACGTGTACAGCTGATCCGTAAGGTCATGACGTTTTGTGGGGTGATCCTGGCTGCGGTGGCAACCAGTGCTGCGGGGCCAATCGCTTTTATCGCACTCATGGCACCACAGTTGGCAATGCGCCTGACACGTAGCCCAAACCTGCCGGTGGTCAGCGCGGGGCTGGTGGGCGGATGCCTACTGTTAGGGGCTGACATTGCCGCTCAGATACAGCCATCAGGGCTGACGATGCCGGTTGGATTAATGACTGGGGTGATAGGTGGTGGATATTTATTGGTTCTGTTGCTGCGCGGTGGCCCCCGTTAAGGCTTGGGGATGTTTGTCGCATTTTTGATCAAATTGGTTTGCATTCAATTTTGTAAATGATTATCGTTTGTGATTATAAATGTGTTTGCCTTCTGGTTGACGTACCTCGGGAAATGCCAGTCGATGACGAATAATAAGGCCGTAAAGGCCAGCTATTAAGCAGTGTGTTCTTTGTCGCTCAGTTGAAAAACTAAAAATTTAGTGCGCATTTGGCAAAGGAGAAATCAATGAGCGAACTAAAGGGTGATAAGAAAATCTCGGCTCCACTAGGTAACCTGCCTCACCGTATTACTGAAAAATATGATATTCCCTCTGCCGTTCTGGGGTTATGTGTCTTTGTTGCCGCAGAGGCTATTGCTGCCGATGCCCCCCCAATACGCAGTGAGAATAACGAGCCAGACACCATTATTGTCACCGGCGAAAAAGTAAGGCGCACTATTTACGATACCAGCTCAAGTATTGAGGTATTTGATGATGTGAGGATCGATTCTCTGCCCGGTGCAGCGCAGGTGTCTGACTTATTAAAAATGACGGTCAACGTCGTGGATACCGGTATTGGCAACGATATCCCAACCATTCGTGGCATTGATGGCTCAGGGCCAGCCAATGGTGCCAACGCCTTCCTGAGCGGTACGCGGCCACGCATGAACCTCTCATTGGATGGGCGTTCCCTTACCTACAACGAACTGGCCGTCGGGCCGCAATCCCTGTGGGATATGGAACGGGTCGAAGTCTATCGAGGGCCGCAGAACTACATTCAGGGGCGCAACGCGATTGCTGGTGCCGTGGTGATGAGCAGCAAGGATCCGACGTTTGACTGGACGTCGGCGGTCAGGGCCGGGGGCGGTAATCAGGACACGACTCAAACTTCCGCCATGCTATCGGGACCGATTGTTGAGGATCAACTGGCGTTTCGTCTGAGCGCCGATCGCCAGCGGCGTGAGAGTTTTGTCGATCTGATCTCCTACGATCCGGTGGGTAATCCGCGTGAAATCGAAGTGACCAACGTCCGTGGAAAGCTGTTGTACAACCCGGCCGGGCTGCGCGATCTCACCACCAAGCTTGCGATAAATCACTATGAGAGCCAAGCGCCGCAGAATGAAGCGTTAAGCCCGGCCAACCATGTCAGTGCCCGTTTTGACCGGCGTCGCCCGGTTATTGAGACCCAATCCACCAGTGGTATCTGGGATATCGCCTGGGAGCCTTCGGAGCAGTTAAGCGTCCAGAACAAGCTGATTTATACTGATTTTAATAACCATCGCCGCACCGTCGAAACGCTGCCGTGGGCCGACATTGAAGGGAAAGAGTGGCAAGTAGAGCCGCTGGTGCTGTTTGGTACACCAAACGATCGTTGGCGCGGTCTGGTTGGTGCCCGTTACTTCCATGCCTCACAGGATGAGTTTGTGAACCTGTTTCCAGGCGGTAGCCCGTTCAAGGATAAAACAGATACCTACGCCGCCTTTGGTGAAATGACCTGGGCTGCGTTACCCCATATTGATATTACCGTCGCCAGCCGGGTGGAGAGAGAGCACCGTCAACGCAAAGGCGGCAAGGCGCGTAAGGTCGATTTCGATGAAACCTGGGATGTGTTCCTGCCCAAACTGGATGTCGCGTGGAAGCCTTCATCGCGACAAACCTTTGGCGCCAAAGTGGCCCGCGGCTATAACGGCGGTGGTGCTGGGATGACGTTTTCCGCGCCGTTGATCAACTATACCTACGATCCCGAATATGTCTGGAACTATGAGCTGTATAGCCGCCATGGCATCAGGGATCTTGATATCGAGATCATCACCAACCTGTTCTATAACGACTACAAAGACATGCAGTTGCCGTATTATCTGGACTCCAACATGAGTTCAATGATGATCCGCAATGCAGATAAGGTCGAAACCTATGGCGCTGAGCTTGGGGCTATCTGGAAACCGACGGGGAATTTTGAGTTGAATAGCTCGGTGGGGTTATTAAAAACCAAAATCAAGAAATTCTCCGACAGCAGGATCGATGGGCATGAATTACCGCGCGCTCCAGCAGTCACCGCCAATATGGGGGCGAAATATAATCTTATGCCCGGGTTGGAATTAAGCGGCAACGTGACGTATTCCGATACCTATTATTCCCAATACGACAACGATCAACGCGGGAAAATCCCCTCCAAAGCGATTGCCAATATGCAGTTGGCTTACACCTTCAAGCAAGGACGCGTCAGCGTGTTTGCGCAAAACCTGTTTGATTCGGACAAACGCATCATGGTGATGAATAACGACGTTTCGACGGCGGTTATTCAGCGGCCGCGCCTGGTGGGTGCTGTCGTTCAATTGGATTTCTAAGGCTATCTAAATAGCTGCACTTAATAGTGCTACAGGTGGGGAGCATGCAGAACGCCGACACGCCGTAAATCCGTCCATGGAGGCTCGAAATCGCGCATCCCTGCGCTCAACGGTCGGCTAACCTGCATGCTCCCCGCCTGTCTCGGGTTTGGGGTGTAGCGATATTAAACACAGTTATTTAGCGCCAATGGCTGGTGAAGCAGGCTTTTGCCCTGGGAGAAGAATATGAACAGTATTGTTAGCGAATTTACCGGTGATGAAGAGGCGGTCAGCGATTTCGAACAGCAGGCCTGGTTCGAACATCAGCAACAACTGCATGGAGAGGGCCAACAGGTGCAGGCCTGGCAGTTAACCGGTGCCGTGGATTATGAGCGATTGATCCGCGCTCTGGAACAAAGCCAACGGCAATTGCCCGGAGCAAATGCCCGTTATGTTTATAGTGATAACGGACTGGTGCGCTACAACCAGCCGCGCTCACAGCCTCCGGTGGCAATTCAGACAATCCACTATCCTCGGGAAGCCATTGGTGCTCTGCTGCACACCAAAGAAACGCCTTTCGATCTGGAGCAAGCGCCACCGCTGCGTTTTATGCTGTTTCGCGCCGATAGGGAAGGCGTATTGGGGATTGCGGTGCATCGCATTTTGTCTGCGACGCTGAGTTGGCAAGATATCCTGCATACCGTCAGTGCACTGTATCAGCAGCAGGTTACCCCAACAGCATCTGTGCCACTGAAGAGCCGTTCGTCAAGCCTCGATTTAACACCGTCGCTGCATTTGGAAGACATCATTATTACTCCGCTCGCATTACCGTCAGAGGGTGAGATACGACAACATATCCTGCACGCTTTTCAGGAGGCGCTCGCAGCGCCTACGATGGGAGAAAATGATGACTTCTTCGATTTCGGCGGGCACTCGTTGATTGCCACACGCGTTATTGGCCGCCTGAAGAGCCAGCATCAGCTTGAGATCAATATTAACGACCTCTTCAGCCACCCCAGCGCGGCTCAACTGGCGCATTACGCCCGCATCGCTAATCCTTTGCCTGCTTCATCGGCTAAGCCAACGGAGAGTTTGGCCTCGCTAAGCCCGCAGGCTCCTTTATCGCTGGCGCAACGCTCCTTGTGGAAAATCTATCGGGCGCTTGGTTGCGGCGAGGCCTTCAACATCCCCTTTGCTCTACGCTTTATCGATCCGATTGATGAAGGGCTGTTCTTCCTGGCTTTTCAGGATATTTTGCTGCGCCATCCGGCCCTGCGCACCCTGTTTGTCGCTATCTCCGATGAGGTTTATCAGCAGGTTATCCCCGCGGAAATGCTGTCTCAGTATGAATGGTTCTGGCACTCGCAGCCGCAGGGTATTCCGCTGCGTGACGCGTTACAGCGCGCCGCTGAACACCACTTTGCGCTAGACGATGAATTACCGGTACGCATCACCTTCTTGAGAGATGAAGAAAATCACCAACAGGTGGTTTCGCTGCTGTTCCACCATATCGTGTTGGACGAGTGGTCGGTGAATATCCTGATGGATGAGCTGGCTCAGGCGATGGCCAGCCGCTCCGCCGGCTTAGCTCCGCAGTGGCAGCAGATTCCCGTCCCCTTCCACGCCTTCGCGATCCAACAGCAGCAAGCCGGGTTTAACGATCGCCATCTTGCCTTCTGGTTGGAACGTCTGCGCAACGCACCGCCAGCGGCACCGATTTTCTCAACCACTGAGCAAACCACCCTGTCGGATCTCAGCGGTAATTGGGTCGAGTTCAAGCTTGAACATGCGATTTCCTATGGGCTTTACCGCCTGGCCAAACAGCAGGGCGCGTCGCTGTTTAACGTGGTTTACAGCGGGATTGCTGCGGCGTTGCACCTGCTTGGCGGCGCGAAGGAACTGGTCATTGGCACTTCTGCCTCTGGACGCAATGACGCGCAGTTTTTCGATACCATCGGGTACTTCACCACCGTGGTCGCCCATCGCATCGTTTTTGCCGATGACACCACGCTCGATGCGCTGATCGATGATGTAAAACGGCAGATAAATGATTCGATGCCGTTTACCGACATTCCGATCGATCTGGTGGAAGAAGGGCTGTTTGGTGACAACGCACCGCCTGACAGCCATATGTTTGAGGTCTTCATTCAACTCCATGCCAAAAATAAGCTCAATGGGGCTTTTAGCTTGGCCGATGGTCAGTTGGTCCGCTTCCGCCAGATCGATCCCGCAAAGACAGAGTCGGTGCTGGGGTTGCAGTTTGAGGTGATGGAAGAGCAGATCGACGGTGAATCTGCCGTGCGTGTCATGATGAGTTATCGCACCGATCGCTATTCATACGCGCAGGTGCAACAAATCATCCAAACGACGCGTCAGTTGTTTGGCGTTATGGCCAGCTCGGTGGGCCAACCGCCGGTATGTCTTGCTGCGCTACGCCATAACAGGAGCATGCTATGAAACAGCCGCAGTTGACCGATATTCAACGTATCTACCCGGCCAAAACGTTGGTAGAGCTGGTTTATAGCGCCTCGCAACAGGCGTTATTTGTCAGCTCTCCCGATTGGGAGGATGAAGGGCAATCCAGCATACTGCGGATCAACCCGCAGACCTTGACCGTTGAGGTAACGATCCCGTTACCGGTCAAAGGGTTTGGCGTAGCCCTGGACGATCGCCGTGGGCATCTTTACCTGTCACAAGGGTTCAACGGTACCGCCGCCGTGGTGGATATCGCTGCCAATCGGCTCATTGCGACCATTCCGCTGATGGAGGAGATTACTTTCCATGACCTGTACCAACGGGAGGGAATTGTCGGAGCGCGGCAGGCGTTCTTGATGCGAGAGTTGGAGCGCTTTGGCGTGAGCGAAGGCTTTCCCTGGAAGCTGCGGGAGCTGGTTTTCGATCCGCGCAGCGAGCGGTTGTTCTTGCCGGGGCTGGGGCTAGGTATCGATAGCGTGCTGTTTGTGGTGGATACGCGTAAGCGCAGGCTGGAGAAAATCATTCACGGTTTCGGTTATAACGTGGTGGGGATTACGCTGGACGAAACCGGGCGTCGTGTCTTTGTCTCTAACATGCAGGGCCAACTGTTTGTCGTTGATCCAGATAGTCTGGAGATCGTTTCCCGCAAGGAGATCGACGTCGATCAGTTATTGAATATGGTCTATGACCCGCAGCAAAACCGCATCTTTGGCGTCGATCAGGGCATTGACCGCAGTGATTGGCGCAACAACCATCTGGCACGAGATTATATTGCTCGCAGCGCGGGTCATCAGGTTTTCGTTCTGAATGCGGAGAGTGGCGAGGTTATCGCGCGTATGGCAACGGATGAAGTACCGATCGGCCTGGTGTGGGATAGCGAGCGGCAAAGGCTTTACGTCGCCAATCGCAAGGGGATTCGCGTCGAGAAAGGTGAAGGGACGCTTACGGTGTTTGATACTGCCAATTATCACCTGGTCCAGACCGTAGCGATGGCCCCGCATCCCAATAGCCTGGCATTTGATGGAGATAAACAGAGCCTGTTTATTACCGTTAAAAACGATGAAACGATGATTAAGGCAGGGCTGCCGGAATGTGTTGCCCGTATGTCATTGCGCGAGTGAAGGGACAAGGGAGGTAAAGTAAATTGCCTGGGTTAAAGCTGCATGGATTCAATAATCTGACCAAAAGCCTGAGTTTTTGTATCTACGATATTTGTTACGCTGAAACGGTGGCAGAGCGCGACAGCTATATTGCCTATATAGACGAGCAATACAATGCCAACCGGCTGACTGAGCTCCTGGTCGAAACCTGTTCGCTGATTGGTGCCAATGTGCTGAATATTGCTCATCAGGACTATGAACCCCAAGGTGCCAGCGTGGCGATCCTCGCCAGTGAGGAGCCTATTGGCCAAAGCAGCGTTAAGGCACCCCAGTCAGACTCCGTCGTGGCGCATTTGGACAAAAGCCATATCTGCGTACACACCTACCCGGAAAGTCATCCTGGCAGTGGGATTTGCACCTTTCGCGCCGATATTGAAGTTTCAACCTGCGGGGTAATTTCGCCACTGAAGGCCCTTGACTACCTGATCCATCAGTTAGAGTCGGATATTGTCACGATAGATTATCTGATCAGAGGTTTTACCCGGGATGTGAATGGCGTAAAGCATTACATCGATCATGAGATCAATTCGATCCAAAATTTCATCTCGGCAGAGATAAAGTCGTTATACCACTTGGTGGATGTCAACGTTTATCAGGAAAATATCTTCCATACCAAGATGTTGATGAAAGCGTTCGACTTGAACCATTACCTGTTCAACGTCCGGCCGGAAGCCTTCAGCAAGGCAAAGCAGCAAAGGATCACCAATCTGTTGTGCAAAGAGATGAGGGAAATTTACTCTGGCAAGAACATCCCGCAGATGCCGTAGGATAAGTTCAAGCCAACCTTTTGGTTCTTCTCAGCTCCGTGGGGGTTAAGCCAAAACGCTGCTTAAAATTCTGAGTAAAACGTGATTGAGACAGGTATCCACACTGTTCCGCGATCAAGTTGATGGATTGCTCTGTGGTTTGTAACAGATGCAGGCCAAGGCCTAATCGCGCCCTGTCTTTGATTTCCTTGATGGAGGTATTTTCTGCTTTCAGTTTGCGGCGTAGCGTCGACTCGCTCATTGCCAGGGTGGCGCATATTTTATCTGTCGTCACCTCATGAAAATCACGTTTGATGAGCAGCTCATGTATTTTAAGACTGACCTTGGGCCTTCCCACCATGAGGGCAACGTCTTGGTGACCCAGATGGTAAAGCAACAGCAAGAGCTCTTTTTTTCTTGATGACACAATACTCTGTGGAGCCCAGGCTGATATTTCGATGAATTGCCGCAAGCAATGCTCTATTTCATCGGTTGTCTTACCCACCAAGCAGTCAATCTTGTGGTCAGTGTGACTTATGGGCAGCCCTGCGAAGTCATGATGATTAAACTCGATAACGATGGCGATGTATTTCTTTTTGTTCGGGATGTTCCGCATGTGGACGGAAGGGTTATCCGACAGAAAAATAAAGCTGCCCGTCTGGCAGGTTAATTCTAAATCTCTGCCAATTTTCTTTTCACCACTAATCACAAAGATTAGCAACGGTTTGGCGACCGGAATGTTTAAAATATTCTGTTCATAAGTTGACGAATAAACAAAATAAGGGAGGTCCAGATCGGTCGACTGGTGTTGCTGGATAAGGCGCATGATATCGTCCATTACCTTCACCTGAACACTCCCCCTGACTACCGCTTTTCCAAATGCTCACAACGTATAACCACCAGTGAGCGCGAGATTTAAAGTATAACTACTTAATATTTAAATGATAAGTCTATCAATCACGTTTATACAAGGCTTCAATCGTGCTTGAGCCCAGTGTATGAGCGTGAACCATATAACCCGTCAATGCGCCGGAGGCATTTTCTGGCAGCTGTACTTTTTGGGACAGCGCGTAGATCGTAAACTGGTAGCGATGCATGCCGTGCTTTTCAGGAGGGCAGGCCCCACCGAATCCTCGTTGACCGAAATCGTTATTCATCTGGCTACTGCCGACAGGCAATACGGGCTTACTCACATTACCGGCTCCCGTAGGCAGGCTGGTAACGTCTTTCGGGATATTGACGACCTGCCAATGCCACCAGCCGCTGCCTGTTGGTGCATCGGGATCATAGGCGAAAACGGCAAAGGCTGCGGTTCCTTGAGGAGCCCCAGACCAGGATAGCTGTGGTGAAAGATTCTTGCCATCACAGCCAAATCCCTGAAATTCTTGCGACTGGCTCATCTCTTTGCCATGGCTAATGTCCGTGCTTGATAATTTAAATGCGTCCGCCATGGCCGATGTGCAGGCAAACATGATGAAGGGTAAGGCCAGTTTGATGGCTAAAGGGTGCATTGAAGCTCTCCAGGTTGCTGATATGCAAGAGCTATACATCATATCGAGTCAGGCAAACCTGAGTTACCCACAAAACCGTCAAGTTTTCGCTCTATTCATTCATGTTTTCATTCTGCGCCAATATTGCCGAATAGCGCAGAGGAGTCAGTCATAAGTGATATCAAACCGTATTGCGCTTTTCACTTTGCCGGGCGTTGCGCGTCCTGTCGCATAATATTCGTAGCTGATATCACACTGGCTCTGATTATTGACAATCACTGCACAGCCAACGCGCGGACTGGTGCGTAAATCCAACGGACTGTCGTTCATCAGCAGCCTGATTTCGACGTTTTCGGCCTCGCCATTCAGCGTATTGAGCAGATTGCCGCTATCGGCACTGACCGTCGCCCCGTTGGCCAGCGTGATATAGGGGGTATACCCGTTGGTACAATGCACGCCGCCAATCGAGATGCTGCCTTGTGACCGGCCATGAGCCATCCCCGCAGTATGCAAGTTCCCCACAGAAACCGTTGGCATCGCCCAATCGTAGTCTTTATGGTCTTGTCCCTCGACGCTGTCGAAGTAACAGGTGGCGATCTTGATGGAACCAGTCACGTTTAGTACTCCAGTGGAGGCGGCCTCTGCGTGTTGCCCGCCGCCAATCAGCGTCAGCAGAGCAAATAGGCCCAGCGTAGTGGTTATCTTCATGCTCCGCTCCCGGTCATTGGTAAGTGATCATAAATTCGATTTGGGCATCGGCCTTACCTGCCCGGATTAGGGCTGAGGTTTGCACGTAGGTCGCCTTGACACCCAGGTGGTAATCACCGCCACGCTCCTCAAGGAAACTAATGTAATTGGCCAGATTGATGTCATGGTTGAATTTGGCCCGTTGGTAGTTGCCGTTCTCCTGCTGCAAACTTAGTTGGACACCGACTCCAGAGGCGGCATCACCGGCTTCGGTATTGAGCTGCGAGATCCCCTGCTCGGCATCGACAAATCCGTTACGTGGCGTCAGCCTGAGGCTGATAACGTTGGGTTTGAACACGCCGTAAGAAGTTGAACCGTAGAAAGCGGGGCAACCCGACAGCACAATCTGGGTCTCGGCACTGCCTGCCGTGCTGCCAATACCGTTGAACTCATCGGGGAAGTGTTCCCCAAGTGGCAGGTAATAATTGCTGCCCACGTTGCAGGTGGCCGGGATTGCCGTCAGGTTGCCAACGATAGCGGTGCGTTGATAAACAAAGCTCTCACCATTACCGTCGAAGGACGTTTGGAATTTGGGTAAGTCACTGCTACCAATGGAACCGCTACCGATGTTGGCGGCGGTCTTGATAAAGGCCACGTTAAAGCTGATCGTGGCATCGTCTTGGTTGGTTAGATTGATGACGTTGTTGCTGCTGCTCGAAAGATAGGATGTGAGTCGGCCTGGATTAAACAGGCGGGAGCCGCCGCTGCCATCAGGCGTGCCTTGCCACAGCGCCACCCCAATGCCGGAAATACTGGTATTGAATACGATGGGGAAGGTGGCATCACGATAGCTGGATTGACCATGCGGAGCGCTGGTTAAGGTGCTGACCAGATCGTAAACGCCGATACGGCACAGCAGTTTGGCACCGTTGCCATTGGTCTGGATGCGCTGGGAATAGACCACGCTGCCGATGGGCAGATCTTCTCCCACGGTAATATACCCTCCGATAGTCAAACGGGTGTCCAGCGGAGAATTGACCGCTGAGCTGCTATCCCAGTCGCAACCCGCCGCTGCGAGCGTATTCTGTGCATACATTGCGCAACATAGCATCAGAGTGGTGACGGTTCCTGAGGCGATTCTTGGTGCCATTTGGGTTCTCATTAGTGTAGGTATTCGGTCACTGGCAGACGCCCTGGATCACCTGTTTGCTCTCTTCAGGCGATGTGGGTGGCAGCGAATAATGGATGTCACAATGTTCTGCCTGGGTGTCACCCCATCGCACCTGTAACACACCCGTCTGAGCAAGATCGTTGGCAATTACCAGGCTGGCTTGGCCGACGATGCCGACAGTATTGTTCTGCCCGTCATAGACGTTGGCCGCAAAGGGGAGTGGGGTTCCGTCTGGCCGTTTGGCCTTGATGTAGGTCACCACGCTCTGTTTGGTCTGATAATCCAGCAGCACCAACGCACCCGCACGCGGGGCAACCTGGTTACTGGTGGACAGCAATTCCACGTTCTGTGAACTCCCTTTCGGGTCGATATCCACCTGATTGAGATGGTAAGGCTGAAGGTAAGGTACAATTGCATAGCCAAAACGGTCGATATGCACCCCGGAAGCACTGGTGACCCGAGCACCTTTGGCTCCCGGTGCTCGTACCAAACCGCCGGTTTCGCCGAGGGCTTGCCCCAGCGTAATTCCACCTCGGTGGGCGACGATGGCCCCATCCAGGTTGCCAGAAAACTGTTGACTACCCTGGCTGGAGCTGAAGGAGGCACCCATGTTGGCAAAGGAGGCGTGGTAGCCTACGTTACTGCTAAAGACGTTACTATTGCCTGCCGTGTTACGACTGCCACTGACGCCATAATTGAACTGGCTCTGTTCACCCGCATTGCCCTATATCCCGATAAGGCCCGTACTGCCTTTGCTGTCAGTGGTTCCCGTCATGCTGAGCGTTGGCGCTTGGGGGCTAGAGCCTAATGGGAGCGAAAGAGTCAGTGCATACTGGGTTTCCCGCCGATCCCCCGCCGTATTGCCTGAATTTTCATTGCTCCGGCTGCTCAGCGTGCGGTTGACTGAAAGGGAGTAGCTGAGATTGCGCCAGAAGTTGCTATAGCCAATCTGCATGCTGTGCTGTGATCCACTTTGCTGCCAGTAAGTGGCTTGGCTGCCCGTGGTGATGCCGCGCGCGATAAATGG
>NZ_AYMQ01000080.1 GCF_000633355.1 Serratia sp. H1w | reverse complement strand
ACACATTGAATACATGACCAAATTTTGGATGAAGCGGTGTATTGTACAATTTTATGCATCTATGTAAGGGAGTTACATGGCAAATCTAATATATATGACGTTGAAGGGTGAAAAACAAGGTTTAATATCTGCTGGTTGTTCTTCGTTTGACTCCGTTGGCAACAAGTTCCAGTCAGGGCATGCCGATCAATGTATGATATATGCGCTCGCACACGGGATTAACCGAGAGCAGCACGTTTCTCACCAGCCATTTATTATCACCAAACCAGTAGACAAAGCTACACCTCTGATCGGTATGGCAATATCTAATAATGAAGAACTGTATCTACTGTTAGATTTCTACAGGACATCTAGTCAAGGACAACAAGAAAAATACTTCTCTGTTGAAATAAGAAAAGCTAACCTTAAGCGGGTAGGAATGAACTATCCTCATTTACTGACAAATGCCGATAGTCAACCCGAAGAAGTATTGAGCGTTTCTTACAATGATATTAAATGGACTCACCATATCGCAGGAACTACTGGATATAGCGTATGGGATGATAGAGTATATTAATATTGAGGCATCGCTTACATATAATTAACATACTCTATTTTTATGTCAGCATGCCACGACTCAATTTTCTGATAAATTATTCCACTGTTCAGAGTTATTGATCAACTGATATAGAGAGAACCCTACTGCTGAGTCTCCAACAATTTCACTACCGATCCCTGCAGCCCCCATTGTCTTCCAACTCATAATATAATCATCCCTAATATAATAGAATAATTTCCAAGCATTAGGTACAAGTTCAACCTTAAACATTGAACCAGCCGAAAGAGCTAGGTCACCAATAGAGTATGCAATATCCCCATCTCTACCATCTCCGCCAAGTATCTTTGCTGCTTGCCTATAGGCCTCCCGAAGTGGCATATCAGTAGGTTCGCTACGCATTGCAAGAAAGTAACCATTCTCCCACATATTTTCTAGTCCATGCATTACCAACGGTGTTCCTAAATAAGCACATGCTGAACCTACACTTGCATAGCATATTCCATATCCACCGATTGCTTGTATGCCTCCACTAACAAACCCTACCTGTTTTAATATTATGTTTAATGTGGAATTTTGCTCTTTTTTTCTTTCAGCAATAGCATATATTTTTGCAGATCCCATCATTAGCTCAACATTTCTTTTATAAAGAATATCATACTGCTCTTGCAATTGCGCCATAACATCAGAATATGAAGTTTTACCTGATTTATATTGCGCTATACAAAACTCAGCCAATTGATCTTCACTATAAATAAAGCTGTTAGCAATCCTTATATCACTTAAATATGAAAAAGCGACACTTTTGGCTTGACGATTGATCTCTTCCTTTTTTCTTTCCAAGGTGACAAGCGAGAAACTATCCATTTTACCTCTCTCTCAGTGCAAACAGAACCTTTAAACTCCAAAAGAATCCTTTGAAAAAGGGAGTAAGAAAAAAAACAATTGCGTTGAATGATATATATATAAATGAAAATAAAAAAATATTCTCCTTACTCATGTAAAAAACAAAGAAAAAATACCCAAAAATAAGTATGGCAACACACCGATATGTTCCCATAAAGCTATTTGCAAATGCTCTTTCAATACTAATATTCTGATACCTAGCTATTTTTATTAGTGACTTAGCATCAACTTCCTTCATGCCTAGCCTAATTAGCTTGACTTTTAAATCGTTATCATCCATGCATTATATCCCTTACACACTTTTGTTCATCACATACTAATCTATCCAAGGTTCAGACTACCAAATCTGAGAGTACAGGCAAGAAAAATGATTATCATTTTTAATGTAAGCTTTCATAGCTTGCGTCAAAGTGAGAGCTTCAGCATTGGTTCTGGGAAAGGAGGAACTGGAAACGCACCTCAAGTACGTTAGAGTATAGCTGTGAATTATTGGTTGAACTCTGGTGAACAGCATTGAAAAATAGCACCATCAATCCCCTGATCATATCAACCCTGTGCAGGCCATTATGAATGAAACAATCTGGCACCTCTATGTGCTGCGGATGCCCAGCGGGATGTTGTATACCGGCATAACGACAGATGTCGCCCGGCGTGTTGCGCAGCACCAAGCGGGCAAAGGGGCCAAAGCCTTGCGTGGCAAAGGGGAATTGCAGCTGGTTTTCCACAGCCAGGTGGGAGATCGTTCAATGGCGCTAAGACTGGAGTATCGGGTGAAACAGTTGAGCAAAACACAAAAAGAGAGGCTGGTGACAAACCCGCCTCTCTCATTGGCATACCTACTGCCGGTGGTTAAAACCGATTAAACGGCTCTGAAAATGCCACCAGCCCTTGTACGCCATCAAGTGCATCTTCCGCCAGTGGATAAACCTGGAATGCGGCTTCCGTTCCTGGCCAGCGGCAGTGCAGATCGTACTGGGCGGCATTTTTAAAGCCAAAACGCCCGTAGTAAGCAGGTTCACCCAGCACCACAACGGCGGCATAGCCGAACTCATTCAGCGCATCCAGCCCTTCGTAAACCAGCTTTTCGGCCAGCCCTTGGCGACGCAGGCTTTCCTCTACCGCCAACGGCGCAAGCCCCACCCACTGACGATCCTCACCTGCAACGTCCACCGGACTGAAAGCAGCATAACCCACTACGCCACCTTCATCGTCCGTAGCTACGATGCCCAGCGTCAGCAACCCGTCTTCACGCAGTTGTTGTACCAGATCGGCTTCGTCATCACGGCCAAAAGCATTACGCAACAGCGCATCAATGCCTGCGGCATCTACCGGAATTTCTACACGGATCAGCATGGCTGCGGCACACGGGAAGTTGGCTCCGTGCCCTCCTGCAACCCTGCCTCAACAAAGTCCGCCAACTTCAGCAGGCCAACGCGCAACGGCGTAGGCATCGCATCCAGATCGATGGCGTCCATCAGATTTTTTACATACAGGCCCAATTCGGTATCTCCTTCAATCTGCAACCGACGCTGGAAAAACAGCGTGTCGGGATCTTGCTTACGTGCCGCAATCAAGATCAGATCGTTGGCTTCGCCGCTGAAGCTGACGTCCGCCTCAGCCTGTTGGCTCACCACCAGCCTATCGTTTTCTACTGTCATAAACCATTGCAGCGCCAAATCACGCACTTCGATTTTCAGCCAGCGTGATTCAAGAAACGCCAAATCACCCTCAGCCAGCGCCTGGCGGAACTGCCAGCTCAGCACCTGTTCCAACACCTGACGCTGCAGAGCAAACGGCGTGAATTTTAACGGTACGCGCAACAGCGACGGCCCTTGACGCACAATGCGTGCTCGTAGTTTTTCCAACACTGTTATTCACTCCTTTCCACTCAGTCTGAGGTTATTTTGCCACATTGCGGCTATGCGTAACCGGTCTATATCAACAAATGGTGCAATTAACGCTCATCTTGTTCTGTGGCACTTGAATATCAATACGCCAGAAGCTGCCTCAAATCAAAGCTTGTTAACCTCGGGTTCACTAAAATTGCTTCCCCATTTACATCATTACCGGACAAGCCAATCGCCCGGTACGCTTACCACAGCGTTGAATCAGGATAGAGTTATGGAGCTGCTTTGCCCCGCTGGCAACCTGCCAGCCTTGAAAGCCGCGGTAGATAATGGCGCAGATGCCGTGTACATCGGCCTGAAAGACGATACCAATGCGCGCCACTTTGCCGGGCTGAACTTTACCGAGAAGAAACTACAGGAAGCGGCCGACTATGTGCACCGCCATGGCCGTAAGTTGCACATCGCCATCAACACCTTTGCCCATCCCGATGGCTATGCCCGCTGGCAGCGCGCCGTGGATATGGCAGCGCAACTGGGGGCCGATGCACTGATCCTGGCCGATTTGGCGATGCTGGAATATGCCGCAGAACGTTATCCGCAGGTGGAGCGTCATGTCTCGGTGCAAGCCTCTGCGACCAATGAAGAAGCCATCCGTTTTTATCAGCGCCATTTTGATGTTGCCCGAGTGGTGCTGCCGCGCGTGCTATCGATGCACCAAGTGAAGCAGCTATCACGTACCAGCCCAGTACCGTTGGAAGTATTTGCCTTTGGCAGTTTGTGCATCATGGCCGAAGGACGGTGCTATCTCTCCTCTTATCTGACAGGAGAATCGCCCAATACCGTTGGAGCTTGCTCACCGGCCCGCTTTGTACGCTGGCAGCAAACGCCGCAGGGGATGGAATCACGCCTCAATGACGTGCTGATCGACCGTTATCAGGACGGGGAAAACGCCGGTTACCCCACGCTGTGCAAAGGCCGCTATCTGGTGGATAACGTGCTCTATCACCCGTTGGAAGAACCCACCAGCCTGAATACGCTGGAACTGTTGCCAGAGTTGCTGGCCGCCAATATTGCTTCCGTGAAGATCGAAGGCCGCCAACGCAGCCCCGCCTATGTTAGCCAGGTAGCTCGCGTCTGGCGCCAGGCGATCGATCGCTGCATGGCCAACCCGACTGGCTATCAGGCCGATGCCGCATGGATGGAAACGCTGGGTGCCATGTCCGAAGGCACCCAGACCACGCTTGGCGCGTACCACCGTAAATGGCAGTAGCAGGAGAAACCATGAAATATGCATTAGGCCCGGTGCTCTACTACTGGCCAAACAGCGAGATAGAAGCCTTCTATCAGCAAGCGATGAGCAGCAGTGCCGATATTATCTATCTTGGCGAGAGCGTGTGTACCAAACGGCGCGAGATGAAAGTCGGTGACTGGCTGGCGCTGGCGCAGGAGATCGCCAAATCTGGCAAACAGGTGGTGATCTCCACTCTGGCTTTGCTACAGGCCCCTTCAGAGCTGAACGAACTGAAGCGTTATGTGGAGAACGGGGAATTTCTGATCGAAGCCAACGATCTGGGTACGGTAAACATGGCCGCCGATCGCGGCTTGCCGTTTGTCGCCGGACATGCCCTCAATTGCTACAACGCCTACACCCTGCGTCTGCTGCATAAGCAAGGCATGACGCGCTGGTGTATGCCAGTCGAGCTTTCACGTGACTGGTTGGCCAATGTATTGCAGCAATGTGATGAGCTAGGCTTCCGCCAAAGGTTTGAAGTGGAAGTGTTGAGCTACGGCCATTTGCCACTGGCCTATTCCGCACGCTGCTTTACCGCCCGCTCAGAAAACCGGGGCAAAGATGAATGCGAAACCTGCTGTATCAAATATCCGCAAGGCCGCATCGTCAACTCGCAAGAGAACCAACAGGTGTTTGTGCTCAACGGCATTCAGACTATGAGCGGTTACTGCTACAACCTCGGTAATGAACTGACCAGCATGCAGGGGTTGGTGGATATCGTGCGTCTGTCGCCACAGGGTGTAGCAACCCTCGCGCTGCTCGACAGCTTCCGTGCCAACGAGCAGGGGACTCAGCCGCTGACGTTAACCAATCACGCTGAGTGTAACGGCTACTGGCGGCGCGTGTCCGGGTTAGAACTGGTGCAGTAAACCCACTGTCGCAGAGCAGGAGTTATCGTTCTGCGATGGTTTTTAGCGGGCGCAGCATGCAGCGCCCCTACGTACGTTTACGGAATAGATTTCGTAAGCCGACACGGTTACGCACTGCGCCCACACCAATACCAATCAGCGTATAAACAGCCCCCAGCAGTAGCAGCATGGCCACGTCTCCGCCAACATCCCGCAGCGATAGCCCCATCTGATTCACACCGGCAATGGCCTTGGTTGCCCAGGTGGAGGGGATCATCGATGAAACTGCCCTGACCCACTGTGGCATGGCTTGCAGCGGCCAAATGGTGCCGGAAAGGTAAAACACTGGGGTGGTGATAAACGATAGCGTCAGGTAGATCATCTCTACGCTACGCAAGCATTCGGTCACCAACTTGCCCAACCCCAGCACCGCCAGCAGGAACGGGAAAGTCAGCAGCAAGATCTCTGGGATCGTCGCCGTCTGGCGATAGCCCAAGACCCAAGGCCACAGCACAAATAGCACGATCGACAGGAACAACCAGATCGGCAGCAAAGCCGACAGACCGCCCAAATACACGGGGAGCGATGGCTTACCACCGGGCGTGCCTTTCAACACAATGCTGACACGCACACAGGCAATCAGCAGTGAGTGCTGTAGCAACATCACTAACAAACCAGGGAAGATAATCGCCGCAAAGCTGATGCCGGGATTGAATACGTCCAGCGTTTGGCTCTGGATCGGCATCATGATCACCTGAGCTTGCCGTTCACTGAAACCGCTGCGCATTAGCAGTGAGGTGTTGTACTGGCCCAGTAACTGCTGATAAGCCGCCACCACGTCCTGTTGGATCTGGCCGTTCGCCAGCCGGTTGGTCGCATCACCGAACACCGGGATCTCAATGTTCTTGCCGTTGAGGATCTTCTTCTCCAGATCCACCGGCATGATGATCACCGCAAACAGTTTGCGCCAACCCAGATCGCGCTTCGCCTCATCCAGGCTGTCGTAGGTTTGAATAGCGATCTTCGGGGTCGCATCCAACTGGCGGATAAGCTGGCGGCTGGCAGTGCTATGATCCTGATCGATCACCCCCACTGGCAGATCCCATACTGTGCGGTTGGCATAAACCATGCTCATGATGCACAACGACAGGATCAGCATCAGCCACATAGGCCGCTCCAGCATGCTCATCAATACCTTGCTGAAGGTTTTCCAGTAACTACTCATCCTACCGTCTCCTCTTTCGCCAGGCGCTTCAGCAGTCGGTTACGTACTAGAAACGCGGTCACCAATGGGTAGACCACCAGCAACGCGCACACGCTGAGGATGGCGCTGGCTGGCACCTGTCGCAGGAACACATCGAACATCGCGTACAGCGCGTGGGTAAGAGGCTCGATATTGGAGATAATGCGCGCCGGTAAGGGCATGGAAAGCTCGGGCACTGCCATGCCAGAGAACGTCAGTGCAATACTCACCAACATGCCAATCAGGGTATAGGCGGTTATAGCGCTGCCGGTAAAGGTGTACAGCAACAGGCCGATGCTTTGCGCCGCCATCACGTAGAAAAAGCCAATCATCAGCATAAACAGCGGATTGCCGCTGACACGAGCGTCAAAAATGCCCACTAGCGCGGCAATCTCAACCATCAGCAAGGTGGTAAAGCACAGGGTATAAGGAGCCAGTTTCCCCAGCAAGGCCAGGCTGAAGGGTTTGGCCTTCAGCAAGGATTTGCTACGCGCCATCACGTAAATCATGCAGGTGACGACAAACAGTTGCAGCATATGAATGGTGGCCGCGAACTGCTGATAATAGATATAGCTGCCGCTGGCATTGAACAGGCTACCATAGTTGAGGGTGACATCCGCCAGCGGCGGCAGCGACTTGCCCATCGCCCCGGCAATAATAGAGCGGTAATTGGCGTTGGCCTCGGTCATCAGGCCGCTAAAATCCTGGGTGGCATACAGCCCGGCACCGTAAAACAACGCGTTGTAATACAGCACCACGTTAGGCTGATTGCCCGCCAGCGCATCCGCCTCAAAATCGGCCGGGATAGACAGCAAAGCGTAATCTTGTGCGCTACGCAGACGGCGCAACGACTCATCAAGACCGCCGTCATAGGCTTGCACATGGGCATGAGAGCCAGCATCCAATTTGCGGATCAGGGATTTCGACAACGGGCTGTGGTCGTTATCCACCACCGAAACCGGTAGATCGAGCAAGGTGCCTTCCGAGAAGTTACTGCTGATTAGGCCGAACAGGATCAACGGGAAGATCCAGCCCAGCCAGTGAACTACCGGGCGGCGAAAAGCGATGCGGCACTCGTTACTGAACGCGTGGCTGAAGCAGCGCCAGCCTGCCCTTACTCTTTCCATTGCCATAAGGTACTCATCCCTGGACGCAAGCCATCGACCGGCTGCGACAGATACAAACGAACTTCAAAGGTTTTCAGATCAAAATCACCGGTAGCGCGCGTGGCGCGTTTGGTGGCGTAGTCCCCCAACGGCGCGATGTAGCGCACCTCGGCCTCAACCATCTGATCTTTCAGCGCCGGTACGCGCAGCTGGACTTTATCGCCCTTGCGGACATGCGCCAGGATATCTTCCCGCAGGTTAAACACGAAGTAAGCATCCGGTACGCGGATCAGCGTCATCAACGGGCTGGACGCATTAAGCAGTTCCCCTACTTCTGCCGGGATCGGCCCCACCTCACCATCGACCGGTGCCTTAACCAACAGATCGTCGGTCTGGGCCTGAATTTCTAACAGGTCTTGCTCTGTAGCTCGCAAGGCGGCCTCGTATTTCTGCCGCAGTTCGATGCGATCGCCATTGACGCCTTCATCCAGATTGGCTTTGGCAGCCTGCACTTGTTGATAGGCGGTATCACGTGCACGTCGTGAGCTGTCCAATTCGGATTTGGAGACGTAGCCTTTGCTGGCGACGCTGAGGTTACGATCGTAATCGTGCTGGGCGTTCTGGTATTGCGCTTCGGCCTGAGCCAGATTGGCGCGCAGGTTGCGGATACTTTCTTCACGAGTGCCATGCAGCGACTGATCCAACTGTGCCTGGGCTTCATCCCGTGACGCCTGCGCCGAACGCAGTTGGGCCATTAATTCCGGGCTTTCCAGCCGCAGCAACAGTTGTCCGGTTTTTACATCATCTCCGCGCTCCGCCAGGCGCTCAATCACCCGGCCCTTGGCCTTGGAGGCGACAATCACTTCGGGGGCGTCCACTTCTCCCTGCAATAACAAATCCTGATTGTGCGCGCGGAAGAGCACCGCCATCGCGATTGCTACCCCCATCAGCAGCAGAGTGAACAGCGTCTTTTTCTTCATTACTACAGCCCCTTGACCATCAGCGTGCAAACGAACATCGTCATATCCATATTTATAATGTGGCTATTGCAAGCACATATATCCCCTTTTATAACCGTAAATTGCATTATGCTTTTAACACAAAAAGCATAATTGCTTTTTTAGTTGCAGATCCCTGCAATCGCCCTTTAAGCGATCAACCCGATAAGCACGATGGACGATGAAATGACAGCAAACACACAGGTGCCACTTTCGGTACTGGATTTATCCCCGATCCCACAGGGAGCCAAGCCACGCGATGCGTTCCATTGCTCGCTGGATTTGGCGCAGCATGCCGAAAAGTGGGGCTATCAGCGCTACTGGCTAGCGGAACACCACAATATGACCGGTATCGGCAGTGCGGCGACGTCGGTATTACTGGGCTATCTGGCATCCGGCACCCAGAGCATTCGCCTCGGTTCCGGCGGCGTGATGTTGCCAAACCATGCACCGCTGGTGATCGCCGAGCAGTTCGGCACCCTGGAATCTGTGTATCCGGGGCGTATCGATCTGGGTCTTGGCCGTGCGCCGGGCACCGACCAACGCACCATGATGGCACTGCGCCGTCACCTCTCCGGCGAAGTGGACAACTTCCCGCGTGACGTGCAGGAACTGCAACATTACTTTGGCGAAGTGCAGCCGGGGCAAGCGGTGCAAGCAGTGCCGGGCCAGGGGTTACATGTACCAATCTGGCTGTTGGGTTCCAGCCTGTATAGCGCACAGTTGGCGGCACAACTCGGCCTGCCGTTTGCCTTTGCGTCGCACTTTGCGCCAGAGATGCTGTTCCAGGCACTGAATTTGTACCGTGAGAACTTTAAACCGTCTGAGCAATGCCAGCAGCCACACGCGATGGTATGTGTGAACGTGGTAGCCGCAGACAGCGATCAAAACGCCCGCTTCCTGTTTACCTCCATGCAGCAGCAGTTCATCAATCTGCGCCGTGGCTCGCCTGGCCCACTGCCGCCGCCGGTAGATAATATCCACGCGCTGTGGACCGCAGGTGAGCAGTACGGTGTTGATCAGGCACTACGTATGTCGATCGTCGGTAGCGAAAGCACCGTCCGCCACGGCCTGCAAAGCCTGCTGCGCGAAACGGGTGCCGATGAGATCATGGTTAACGGCCAGATTTTCGATCATCAGGCACGTTTACGATCGTTTGAGATTGTTGCCGGGGTGCAAGGCGATTTGCTGAAGGGATAACCCCTCACCCTAACCCTCTCCCACAGGGAGAGGGGACCGATCGAGCGTGTTTGCAATTGTAGCGATTTACCTAGTATGTGGAGACGATCAAGTTTGCTGAGATGACTGCTTTACTTCCAAACGAGCTGGGGCTATTAGCTCCCTCTCCCTGAGGGAGAGGGTTGGGGTGAGGGGGATCAGCGCTGGATCAGGTAACGAATGGTTGGCCCATCCTGCTGGATATCCAGTACCTTGTAGCCGTGGTTACGGGCATCGAGCGGGATATTATTGATCGACTGTGGGCAGTCGCTGATCACTTCCAGTATTTCGCCCGGCTTAAGCTGCGGCATCGCTTCTAACGTCGCTACCGCCGGGTATGGGCAAGGTTCTCCCACCATATCCAACCGGTAATCCGGCACTATCTCTGCCTGTTTCATACTTCACTCCTCAAGTTCACCACCTGCGCATCCGGTTTGGCACGGAAGAACCGTTTCTCCCACCACAGCATCGCAGCAAAGGCGATGGCCAGCAGCAGATAGGTTACCAGCAATCCGCCAATCGGTCCGAAGGTGTCCAGCAGGTTAATCTTGTCGTAGTTGGTCGCCAGGGCTGGCGCCAGATCGTCCCAGTAGTAGGCTAACAGCGTGGCACCGATGATATTGCCCAACCCTACCCACCAATAATGGACCTGCCCTTCCACCGCACGATACATCCAGCCGGTTTCACAACCGCCAGCCAGCACAATACCGAAGCCAAACAGCAAGCCACCCAACACCGCGTTTGGCCCGGCCCACATGATCTTCGGCGCAACACCCAACTGCACATAGCTGAAAATACCGATGGCGCTGACCGCCATGCCGATAATAATCGCTTTGGCCATATGGGTACGGCCAGTGATCCACAGATCGCGGAACGCCGAGGTAAAGCAGATCTGCGCCCGCTCGATCAACAGACCAAAACCGATGCCAAACAGCATGGCAATGCCGAGCTTCGGCGCATCAAACAGCGTCCATAATGACCAGGCTACAGCAAGACAAAAAATCACCATCCCCAAGCGGAAACGGCGGCGCGCCTGCTCAGGCTTTTGCGTCAATGGTGAGGCCGCTTTCACTCTTTGCAGCTTGACCGGAATACGGAACATCGGCAGCAAGGTAAACTTGGCCCCGAAGTAAGACCCCGCCGCGGTCGCTAGCGCAAAGAACCAGGCATGCAGTGAGAACTGTGGAATGCCGGTGAAGAAGGCCGCCAGGTTACAACCCATCGCCAGACGTGCGCCAAAGCCGGCAATAATGCCGCCCAGCAATGCCTGCACAATACGAATACGATGCTGTGGCATACGCAACTTGATGTTATTGGCCCACAGCGCGGCGGCGATACAGCCCGCAAACATGCCGATAATCATCCGCCCATCAATACGCTCCAGCGGCGTACCCTGTAGACCGATCACCTTGAAGTAGCCCCACTGCTCGGGGTGAAAACCAAACCACTGCAAGATATGGCCGCCCCAGCGGGTAAACTCGCCGGTTACCGCCCAGAAAGTGCCTGTCATGCCGAAATAGTAGGTAGAAAGGATCCCGGCGGCGATCACTGCCGGTAAAGGTGCCCAAAAGCGCACCAGATATTGCGATTTGAATTGTTGCCAGGTCATGGCAGCTCCTGAAGATCCGTAAGATAAACCTTGCGAATGATACGCCATTTACCCGCATTAACCGTGCGGTCAGGCAAAAAAAAACCAGCCCGAAGGCTGGTTTCTAAGCGAATTAACCGTAAACGGTCAATCAACGATTACGCATCACCGAAACGGCGACGTGGTGCGGCAGGAGCTGCTACATCGTCACGACGTGGTGCTGGCTTGTCGCGGTTGAAGTTGCCGCCACGACGTTCGCCACCGGCAGCATTACCGCCTTCACGACGATCGCTGAAAGTACGACGTGGTGCACCAGCACCGGCGCCAGCGCCTTCACGACGTTCGCCGTTGAATGAACGAGCACCGCCACGACGCTCACCACCGTTACCACCGGCAGGACGCTCACGACGTTCATGCGGCTGTGCGTCGCCCAGCAGTTGCATGTTCATCGGCTTGTTCAGAATGCGGGTGCGAGTGAAGTGATTCAGGATCTCGCCCGGCATACCTTTTGGCAGCTCAATGGTGGAGTGGGAAGCAAACAGCTTGATGTTACCGATGTAACGGCTGCTGATGTCGCCTTCGTTAGCAATTGCGCCAACGATATGACGAACTTCCACGCCGTCATCACGGCCCACTTCAATGCGGTACAGCTGCATTTCGCCAACGTCACGACGTTCGCGACGTGGACGCTCAGCGCCACCATCACGGCTGTCTGGACGTGCGTCACGACGACGGTCATTGCTACGCTCGCCACCACGGTCGTCACGATCGTTGAATTCACGACGTTGACGTGGTTTGAACACTGGATCGGGTGGCAGGATCAGAGGACGTTCGCCCTGTGCCATTTTCAGCAATGCTGCGGCCAGCGTTTCCATATCCAGATCTTCGCCCGGTTGCAGCTTAGCCAGCAGCGCACGGTACATATCCAGATCGCTGCTTTCCAGCTGCTGCTGAACTTTAGCGGCGAACTTGGCCAGACGGCGCTCACCCAGCAGATCTGCGTTTGGCAGCTCCACTTCAGGAATGGTGAGCTTCATGGTGCGTTCGATGTTGCGCAGCAGGCGGCGTTCGCGGTTTTCTACGAACAGCAGCGCGCGGCCAGCACGGCCAGCACGGCCGGTACGACCGATACGGTGAACGTAAGACTCTGAATCCATAGGGATGTCATAGTTTACTACCAGGCTGATACGCTCAACATCCAGACCACGAGCGGCAACGTCGGTAGCGATCAGAATGTCCAGACGGCCACTCTTCAGACGCTCCAGGGTCTGCTCACGCAGTGCCTGGTTCATGTCACCGTTCAGTGCGGCACTGTTGTAACCGCTGCGCTCCAGCGCTTCGGCCACTTCCAGGGTCGCATTTTTGGTACGCACGAAGATGATCGCCGCGTCAAAATCTTCCGCTTCCAGGAAACGCACCAGCGCTTCGTTTTTACGCATGCCCTGCACGGTCCAGTAGCTCTGGCTGATATCCGGGCGAGTGGTGATGCTGGACTGAATGCGCACTTCCTGTGGATCTTTCATGAAGCGACGAGTAATACGACGGATCGCTTCCGGCATGGTTGCAGAGAACAGCGCGGTCTGATGTTCAGCCGGGATCTCAGCCATGATGGTTTCTACGTCTTCGATAAAGCCCATGCGCAGCATTTCGTCGGCTTCGTCCAGAACCAGGCCTTTCAGGCCAGACAGGTTCAGGGTGCCACGTTTCAGGTGATCCAGCAGACGGCCAGGAGTCCCTACCACGATTTGCGGCCCTTGACGCAGAGCGCGCAGCTGCACGTCATAACGCTGGCCGCCGTATAGGGCAACCACGTTCACGCCATGCATGTGCTTGGAGAAATCGGTCATGGCTTCAGCTACCTGAACCGCCAGTTCGCGGGTAGGAGCCAGTACCAGGATTTGTGGTGCTTTCAGGGCTGCATCGAGGTTGTGCAGCAGGGGCAGCGAGAACGCCGCAGTTTTACCACTACCGGTCTGCGCCATGCCCAGCACGTCGCGGCCGTTCAACAGGTGAGGAATACACTCAGCCTGGATCGGTGATGGTTTTTCGTAGCCCAGATCGGTCAGGGCAGCAATGATCGGAGCAGACAGCCCCAGGTCAGCAAAAGAGGTTTCAAGCTCAGTAGTCATGTACACGTGCCTCATTAATAATGGCAGCCAGTCTACATAACTCGTCGAGAAAATTTTCAGTCATTTTCATTGAAAAGTGTGAACCGGCTCAAATTAGATTATAAAACAGACAAAAAAGCCCTCGCCCGTTAAGACGATTACTTTGGTCAAAAAACCAATGTATATCAGGCTGATAGTTGTCCGTCAGCTATTGCTGGTCCGATTCCGATAGGTCGTCTTGTTCTTGGCCTAACAGCGCCAATTCCAACAATGCATAGCGGTGCTCAACAAAGTTATGAACATTGTTAGCCACCGTCAGTTTGAACAGCGCCGAAGCGGTGTCCTTGTCCCCCAGACTTAGGTAGTGCTTACCTAAATAGAAGTCAGTTTCACTGAGATGCTCAGCGAGCGAAGTGTTATCCGTTGCATCTGCCTTGAGGCGTTCCATCAGCGTTTTTTCGCTGATCTTGCCCAGGTAGAATTCGACAATATTCCATCCCCATTGCCCTCTGTCCGATTTGTCGTAACGCTGCTGGAGCGATACGGTAGCCATCTTGGGATCGATTTCTCTTTCCACCAGATAGAGCCACAGCGAACGGAAGGGATCGTTTGGGTCGTCTTGATAAAACGCCTGCAGATCATCCTGCGCCAACGGGAAGCGGCCGCCATAATACAGTGCGATGCCCCGGTTTAAACGCGCGTAATTGTAAGTTGGATCAAGCTCTAGTACAGAATCAAACGCTTCATAGGCAGCATCAAAATTGCCTGCCTGCGTTAAGTAAATGCCCAGGTAGTTGAAAACTTCTGGCATATCAGGACGTATCGCTAGCGCTTGTGAAAAGTCATTACGCGCTAGCGCACGCAAACCAAGACTATCATACAGCACACCGCGCTCATATAAAAGCTGCGCGCGCTCATCATCCGTTAATGCCCGGCTGGCAAGTATTTGTTCCATGCGCGCCAGGATCACTTCCTGCTGCAGCGTGGGCTGCAAAGGAATAGCCAGAACTTCGTCTTTACGCCAATCATGGTTGCTGCATCCTGCCAGCAATAGTGCTGTCGCAACGTAACACCAGCGCAAGAAAGGCTTCATTTCCCACTCCCGAAGACAAACATTGGATGAACGTCCTGTCCTCCGCTTGCTAATACGCGAGTATCCTACCCACGCGATAAGAACAGCCCCTGCCAACGGCAGGGAGCTGTAAAACTGTTGATACAGTTATTCTGCTTCTGGTGCAGGAGCCGCAGCGGATTCTGGCGCTGTAGCTTCTTTGATGCTCAGGCGCACACGGCCCTGGCGATCAACTTCCAGTACCTTAACCGGTACTTCCTGACCCATCTGCAGATAGTCGGTCACTTTCTCAACGCGCTTGTCAGCGATTTGAGAGATGTGTACCAGGCCTTCTTTGCCGCCACCGATGGCCACGAAGGCACCAAAATCAACGATACGGGTCACTTTACCCTGATACACACGGCCAACTTCGATCTCGGCAGTGATCTCTTCGATGCGGCGGATAGCGAATTTCGCTTTGTCGCCATCGGTAGCAGCAATTTTCACTGTACCGTCATCTTCGATTTCGATGGTGGTGCCGGTCTCTTCGGTCAACGCACGGATGACTGAGCCGCCTTTACCGATCACATCTTTGATCTTGTCTGGATTGATCTTGATGGTGTGAATACGTGGTGCGAACTCAGAGATATCGCCGCGCGGTGTGCTGATAGCCTGTTCCATGACGCCCAGAATGTGCAGACGCGCACCCTTGGCCTGGTTCAGAGCCACCTGCATGATTTCGCGGGTGATACCTTCAATTTTAATGTCCATCTGCAGCGCGGTGATACCGTCGCGGCTACCGGCCACTTTGAAGTCCATGTCGCCCAGGTGATCTTCGTCACCCAGAATATCAGACAGCACCACAAAGTTTTCATCTTCTTTCACCAGGCCCATCGCGATACCCGCAACAGCAGCCTTGATTGGCACACCTGCGTCCATCAGTGCCAGAGAAGCACCACAGACGGAAGCCATTGAAGAAGAACCGTTGGATTCGGTGATTTCAGACACCACACGTACGGTGTACGGGAAATCTTCTGGTTTAGGCATCATAGCTAAAACGCCACGTTTTGCCAGACGACCATGACCGATTTCACGACGCTTCGGTGAACCTACCATGCCGGTTTCACCAACAGAGTACGGAGGGAAGTTGTAGTGGAACAGGAAGCTGTCGGTTTTCTCGCCCATCAGCTCATCGATGTTCTGTGCGTCACGTGCAGTACCCAGGGTGGCAGTAACCAGCGCCTGAGTCTCACCACGGGTGAACAGTGCGGAACCGTGAGTACGTGGCAGAACGCCAGTGCGCACGTCCAGACCACGGATCATGTCTTTTTCACGGCCATCGATACGTGGCTCGCCACGCAGCACACGGCTACGTACCACGTTTTTCTCAACGGTGCCCAGGATGTCCTGAATTTCAGACGCGTCCAGAGTTTCGTCTTGTGCCAGCAGAGCTTCGACTACGCTGTCTTTAATCGCATCAACCTGAGTATAACGCTCTTGTTTTTCGGTGATGTGGTAAGCATCGCCCAGACGGCTTTCGGCCAGTTCGGCTACGCGTGCGTGCAGCGCTTCGTTAACTGCCGGTGCCTGCCAATCCCACTTCGGTTTGCCAGCTTCAGCAACCAGAGCGTTGATGTTTTCGATGACGATTTGCTGTTGGTCATGGCCAAAGACGACCGCGCCCAGCATTTGATCTTCGCTCAGCACGTCCGCTTCGGATTCAACCATCAATACCGCGCCTGCGGTACCGGCAACAACCAGATCCAGGCTGCTTTGCTTCAGTTCGTCGACAGTTGGGTTCAGAACGTATTGATTGTTGATGTAACCTACGCGTGCAGCACCGATCGGGCCATTGAACGGAATACCGGACAGGCTCAGGGCAGCAGAGGCACCAATCATCGCTACGATGTCTGGGTTGACCTGTGGGTTCACGGACACCACGGTTGCGATCACTTGCACTTCGTTCAGGAAGCTATCTGGGAACAGTGGGCGGATCGGACGGTCAATCAGACGGGAAGTCAGGGTTTCGCCTTCGCTCGGACGGCCTTCACGACGGAAGAAGCTACCCGGGATACGGCCAGCAGCGTAGGTACGCTCCTGATAGTTCACGGTCAGAGGGAAGAAGCTCTGGCCTGGCTTGGCTTTTTTCTGGCCTACAACGGTGACGAATACTGCGGTGTCATCCATGCTCACCATCACAGCGGCAGTGGCTTGACGTGCCATCATACCGGTCTCGAGGGTCACGGTGTGTTGGCCATACTGGAATTTGCGAATAATCGGAGTCAGCAAAATTTAATCCTTAATTGGTGGCGCGCAATCGTTCTTCGACTCGACACGCCTGTGGTTCTTTGACCTTCTCACTACATCCTCGCGACTAATGACAATCCTTATCTCCCTTGAGATAAAGCCTCTCATTAGCCGCGCGAACCTCTGTACCGGAAGATCCTCAGTAATACATTAACCTGATTTGCTTATGCTTCCTAGAAGAAAGGGGCCAAATAGGCCCCTTTCTACTGAAACTTGCTAGATTAGCGACGCAGACCCAGACGCTCGATCAGGCTGGTGTAACGTGCTACATCTTTACGCTTCAGGTAGTCCAGCAGCTTACGACGCTGAGAAACCATACGCAGCAGACCACGACGGCTGTGGTGATCTTTTTTGTGCTCTGAGAAGTGGCCTTGCAGATGGTTGATCTGCGCAGTCAACAGGGCAACCTGAACTTCGGTAGAACCGCTGTCGTTAGTACCACGACCGAAGTCAGCTACGATTTTAGCTTTAGCTTCAACACTTAGAGACATTGTCATACTCCAAAATTATAGATAATAAATACAGGCGCCGATCTCTAATTCAGCAACCCAATGCATAAGCTGCGCCATTCTACTCTTAGCGCAGGGCGATCGCAAGGCGGGCAGGTCAGTCGAAATATTCGACAACCAGCCGGCGCGGCGCGACTCGACCATCATCGGCAATCTCGCCAATGCCGATAAATTTACGTTCTTCGCCTTCGGTGATGCGCACCAGACCTGAGGCCGGAGCCCCTGCGGCCTGCACCGGCTGCCCCTGTTTGACGTAACCCGCAACCGCTGGCAGCAGATTCACTTCAGGGAAGTCTTCGGCCGGGCTGTCCATTGGCATCAGCAACGGATCGAGCAGTTCGCTTGGCGCGATGTCCTGCTCCTGTGCCTGTTCCAATAACGCATTCAGCTGTTCCAGCGTAACCATACGGGCGATCGGATACTTCGCCACCTGCAAACGACGCAGATAAATCACGTGTGCGCCACAGCCCAGCAGTTCACCGAGGTCATCCGTAATGGTACGGATGTAGGTGCCTTTCGAGCAGTGAATTTCCAGCTCCAGCTCATCCCCTTCCCAGCGGATAAACTGCAACTCATACACGGTGATGCTGCGTGCTTCACGCGGTACTTCGATACCCTGGCGAGCATATTCATACAGCTTTTTGCCCTGGTATTTCAGTGCGGAAAACATCGAAGGCACCTGCTGGATATCACCCCGGAAGGTGTCCAACGCGGCATCGAGCTGAGCCTGGGTGAAGTTCACCGGCCGCTCCTGCACGATCTGACCGTCGGCATCCGAGGTATCCGTACGCTGACCCAAACGGGCAATCACGCGGTAACGTTTATCGGAATCAAGCAGGTACTGGGAGAACTTGGTGGCTTCACCCAGACAGATTGGCAGCATACCGGTCGCCAGGGGATCGAGCGCGCCGGTGTGGCCCGCACGGTTGGCATTGTAGATACGCTTTACTTTTTGCAGGGCGTCGTTGGACGACAGGCCTTGCGGTTTGTCCAGCAGCAGTACGCCGTGGATATCACGGCCGCGACGGCGAGGGCGACTCATTAAGCCTCCTCTTCATCGCCTGATGCATTGCGACGTTCGGCATCGTTCTTCACTACGTTGGTCACCAGGTTGGACATACGCATGCCTTCAACCAGTGAGTTGTCGTAAGCGAAGGTCAGCTCCGGCACGACGCGCAGGCGCATCGCTTTGCCCAGCAGCGTACGGATATAGCCAGAAGCATCCTGCAACGCCTTGATGCCGTTAGGCACCAGATCCGGATCTGGGTTTTCGGTCAGGACGTTCAGGAAGGTCACGTAAACCTTGGCGTAGGCCAGATCACGCGATACTTCAACACCTGAAACGGTAGCCATGCCGACACGCGGATCTTTGACTTCACGCTGCAAGATGATCGCAATCTCTTTTTGCATTTCTTGTGCCACGCGTTGACCGCGGCTGAATTCTTTTGCCATTTGGAAATCCTCCAGACAAATCGGGGGGCACAAGGCCCCCCTAAAACAAATTTAAGCGTTTTTCGAGGCTTAAGCGATGGTGCGCTGGATCTCGATGATTTCGAACACTTCGATCATGTCGCCAACGCGCACGTCGTTGTAGTTCTTAACGCCGATACCACATTCCATACCGTTACGGACTTCGTTAACGTCATCTTTGAAGCGGCGCAGGGATTCCAGCTCGCCTTCGTAGATAACCACGTTGTCACGCAGCACGCGGATTGGGTTGTGACGCTTGATGTTGCCTTCGGTCACCATACAGCCGGCCACTGCGCCGAACTTAGGTGATTTGAACACATCACGTACTTCAGCCAGACCGATGATCTGCTGTTTGTACTCAGGCGCCAACATACCACTCATCGCCTGCTTCACTTCGTCGATCAGGTTATAGATGACGGAGTAATAACGCAGATCCAGGCTTTCTGACTCAATCACGCGGCGGGCAGAAGCATCTGCACGGACGTTGAAGCCCAGGATGATGGCGTTGGATGCTGCAGCCAGGGTAGCGTCGGTTTCGGTGATACCACCTACGCCAGAACCTACAATCTTCACCTTCACTTCGTCGGTAGAGAGTTTCTGCAGTGAATCGGAGATCGCTTCACAGGTACCCTGTACGTCGGTTTTCAGCACGATGTTCAGTTCAGAAACTTCACCTTCGGTCATGTTCGCGAACATGTTCTCCAGTTTGGATTTCTGCTGGCGAGCCAGTTTGACTTCGCGGAACTTGCCTTGACGGTACAGCGCAACTTCACGCGCTTTCTTCTCGTCACGTACTACGGTCGCTTCGTCACCCGCAGCAGGAACGCTGGACAGGCCCAGGATCTCAACCGGGATAGAAGGACCTGCAGAGGTCACTTCACGGCCCAGTTCGTCACGCATCGCACGCACACGGCCATATTCGAAGCCACACAGGACGATATCGCCCTTGTTCAGCGTACCTTCTTGAACCAGAACGGTAGCCACTGGGCCACGGCCTTTATCCAGGAAGGATTCGATAACCACACCGCTCGCCATGCCGCTACGAACCGCTTTCAGTTCGAGAACTTCGGCTTGCAGCAGGATTGCGTTCAACAGTTCGTCGATACCGGTACCGGCTTTCGCTGATACGTGGACGAACTGCGCTTCACCGCCCCACTCTTCTGGCATAACACCATACTGAGACAGCTCTTGCTTAACGCGGTCTGGATCGGCTTCTGGCTTGTCAATTTTGTTAACCGCAACCACCAATGGCACTTTAGCAGCCTGAGCATGCTGAATAGCTTCGATGGTTTGTGGCATCACGCCGTCGTCTGCTGCTACCACCAGAACCACGATGTCGGTCGCCTGAGCACCACGAGCACGCATTGAAGTAAACGCTGCGTGTCCTGGGGTATCCAGGAAGGTGATCATGCCGTTTTCGGTTTCTACGTGGTAAGCACCGATGTGCTGAGTAATACCACCGGCTTCGCCTACTGCCACTTTGGTGGAGCGGATGTAGTCGAGCAGAGAGGTTTTACCGTGGTCAACGTGACCCATGATGGTCACGACTGGCGCACGAGACTCGGCGGCTGCGCCAGTGTCACGGTCGCTCATCAGCGCTTCTTCCAGCTCGTTCTCACGACGCAGGATAACTTTGTGGCCCATCTCTTCGGCAACCAGCTGTGCGGTTTCCTGGTCGATGACCTGGTTGATGGTGGCCATTGCGCCCAGCTTCATCATCGCTTTGATGACCTGAGAGCCTTTAACCGCCATCTTGTTAGCCAGTTCGGCTACGGTGATGGTTTCGCCGATGATAACGTCACGGTTCACTACCTGAGCTGGCTTGTTAAAGCCCTGCTGCAGAGTGCTTGGCTTACGCTTGCCTTTACCGCCACGAGTCATGGTACGAGCTTCTTCGCGGTCTGCTTTAGACTCGGAGAGCTTGTTGCCTTTCTTCTGTTTGGTCGCTTTGCCACCGCGAGTACGGCTACGGCGCTCACCTTCAACTTTGGCGTCGTTTTCGTCTTCGGCAGCACGGGCATGTTCGGAGGTGGTCACGTGATAGTCGGCAGTTTCGACCGCAGCGCTTGCTGCTTCGGCTTCGGCCCACTTCTCACCGTTTTCTTCGGCCATACGGCGCGCTTCTTCCGCTACGCGTTTGGCGTCTTCTTCCACCTTACGGCGCACTTCTTCTTCCGCTTTACGTTTCAGTTCGGCGGCTTCAGCTTCACGGCGTGCTTTTTCCGCCTGAGCTGGCTTGGTCATTTCGTCGGTATGTTGATTGGTCACTTTTTCTTTTTCCGCTGAATTACGCTTAGCAATCTCCGCGGCCTCACGTTTGGCTTGCTCTTCGGCTGCGCGCTTTGCTTCTGCTTCGCGTTTCGCTAGCTCTTCCGCTTCGCGCCTTGCCTGCTCTTCCGCTTCACGCTGTGCCTGCTCAGCCGCTTCAGCCTGTTGGGCTTCCTGCGGATCGCGATTTACATAAGTGCGTTTCTTGCGGACCTCAATTTGCACCGATTTACTCTTACCGCCGGTGCTCGGTATGTTCAAGGTGCTGCGCGTTTTGCGCTGCAACGTGAGTTTGCCTGGCGCACTACCGTGTTCACGGTTCAGGTGCGCCAATAAAGTTTCTTTCTCGTGCTGTGTCACAGAGTCGGTTTCAGACTTGTTGATCCCTGCATCAGCAAACTGCTGTACCAGGCGATCAACCGGGGTCTGTATCTCTGCTGCCAGCGATTTTACGGTTACATCTGTCGTCATGCTGTTCCTTCCTGCTACAGTTATTACGCGTTGTCGCCAAACCAACAGATATTACGTGCGGCCATAATCAGCTCGCCGGCTTGCTCATCGCTAAGCCCTTCAATATCAGCCAGATCGTCAACACCCTGCTCGGCAAGATCTTCCAGCGTACAAACCCCACGCGCGGCCAGTTTAAAGGCCATGCTGCGCTCAAGACCTGGAAGGTTGAGCAAATCATCAGCAGGTTTTTGGTCGCCCAGGCTTTCTTCCTGTGCCAGGGCCAGCGTGGTCAATGCAGCTTTGGCGCGATCGCGCAACGCTTCAACCATATCTTCATCCAGACCGTCGATTTCCAGCAGCTCTTTGATTGGCACGTAGGCCAGTTCTTCCAGCGTAGAGAAGCCTTCTTCGACCAGAACGGTGGCGAAATCTTCGTCGATATCAAGATACTTGGTGAAGGTATCAATGGCGGCATGAGCCTCGGCCTGATGCTTGGCCTGCAGATCGTCCGCCGTCATCACGTTCAGTTCCCAGCGATCATCATCACGATGCTGTTTCAACAGTTGGGAAGCTAAACGCACGTTTTGGCCATTACGGCCGATCGCCTGTGCCAGGTTGCTGGCTTCAACGGCGATGTCCATCGTGCACCGGTCTTCATCCACTACGATCGAGGCAACATCTGCCGGGGCCATGGCGTTAATGACGAACTGTGCAGGGTTATCATCCCACAGGATGATATCAATACGTTCCCCGCCAAGCTCGCTCGAAACGGCCTGAACACGGGCACCGCGCATACCGACACAAGCACCGACCGGGTCGATACGCTTGTCGTTGGTTTTTACGGCAATTTTCGCACGGGAGCCAGGATCGCGGGCTGCCGCTTTAATCTCAATCACTTCTTCGCCAATTTCCGGCACTTCGATGCGGAACAACTCTTTGAGCATATCCGGGCTGGAACGGCTGACGAACAGCTGTGCACCGCGCGCTTCCGGACGTACTGCGTACAGAACACCGCGGATACGGTCACCCGGGCGGAAGTTTTCGCGTGGCAGCATGTCTTCACGGCCAATCACCGCTTCGGCGTTGCTACCCAGATCCAGCGCAATGCTGTCACGGTTAACTTTTTTCACCACGCCGGTGACAATTTCACCTTCGTGTTGACGGAAGGCATCAACCACCATCGCACGCTCGGCTTCACGTACTTTCTGTACGATAACCTGCTTGGCGGTCTGGGTGGTGATACGGTCGAAGGTCACAGATTCGATCTGATCTTCGATATAGCCGCCCAGTTCCATGGACGGATCTTCGTACTGTGCAGCTTCCAGCGTGATTTCACGCGTTGGCTGGGTCACTTCATCAACGGCAACCCAACGGCGGAAGGTGTCGAAATCGCCAGTCTTGCGGTCAATGCTGACACGGACTTCGATTTCCTGCTCATATTTTTTCTTGGTGGCAGTGGCTAAAGCGGTTTCCAGGGCTTCGAAAATCTTCTCACGTGGTAGGGATTTTTCATTGGAAACTGCTTCAACAACAGCCAGAATCTCTTTGTTCATCCTAGTTGCCTCATCCAAACTTTAAAAGTGGGGTACCAGGTTCGCTTTCTGAATATTGCTCAGCGCGAACACTTCATCTTTCCCTTCCACAGTAACCGTGATCATCTCGCCTTCTACAGACTTGATGATGCCCTGCCATTTGCGGCGGTTTTGTATCGCCATACGCAGAACAACGCTGACTTCTTCACCGATAAAACGCTGATAGTGTTCGGCGGTGAACATAGGACGATCAAGTCCAGGAGAGGAGACTTCCAGGTTGTAAGCCACCGTAATAGGATCTTCGACATCCATCACAGCGCTGACCTGGTGGCTGACATCAGCACAATCATCAACATTGATTCCGTTGTCACTATCAATATAGATGCGTAGTGTCGATTGACGTGCCCGAATAAATTCGATGCCTACGAGCTCAAAGCCCAACGCCTCTACCGGTGCGGAAAGCATCTCTGTTAATTTTTGCTCTAATGTGGACAAGCCCACCCCCAAGACATAAAAAAAGGGCCTAATAGCCCAGTGATTCTGTTGCCAAATAACAAAAAACCCCGAAAATTCGGGGCTTTATGCAACTGGACCCTGTTTGCCGCAAAGCGGCTTCGGTGCAACTTTCTAGCAAGTGTCATTTTCAAATGTTGATCGAGAAAAGCGGAATTCAATCGAAAAGTGTATTTGAAAATAAACACTTAAAGGAAAGTGGTTGCGGGGGCCGGATTTGAACCGACGACCTTCGGGTTATGAGCCCGACGAGCTACCAGGCTGCTCCACCCCGCGTCCGAAAACGTGGCAAATATTACGCCGATAATTGCAAAAACGCAAGTTATCTCTGGGATTTGGTACCGAGGATGGGACTCGAACCCACAAGCCCGTTAGGGCACTACCACCTCAAGGTAGCGTGTCTACCAATTCCACCACCTCGGTACTGATTCTTACTGCTATCGGCTGTTTCTATTGAGGTCGAAAACAACCGATTTCAAACTGTTGCGGCTTACTGCGGGATATCGCTGGCCGGCTTAGCTGGTGCTACCGGAGCAGTAGTCTGCTCAGTTTGCGCTGGCTGACCCAGGTTTTCCCACTCGCTGCCTTTCTTGCCCTGATTGGTGCTCAGGTTGCCCAGGATCAGACTGATGACGAAGAACAGCGTCGCCAGCACAGCCGTCATGCGGGTCATAAAGTTGCCTGAACCGGTCGATCCGAAGAATGTGCCAGAAGCACCTGCTCCGAATGAGGCTCCCATATCAGCGCCTTTACCTTGCTGCAGCATGATCAGAGCAACCAGCCCAATCGATATCAGCAAGAAAATTACCAGAAGAGCTTCGTACATAGTGGTACCTGTATCCTTGCGGGTTCACCGCGTGCCAAATGCTTCTCACCCCAGATGCTTCCAAACTAAGAAGTCGTGGCGTGTCATTAAAACAGCCCACTGAAGCGGGTGTGAATACTAACCAAAGCCGCCAATAGGCGCAAGGGCAATTTGCAACCACCGATGCGTTTGCAGAAAAAAACAGCAAAAACAGGGTTAATCGCTAATTTACACCAGCCCCTCACCCCAACCCTCTCTCACAGGGAGAGGGAGCCAGTACAGCGTCGTTGGCAGCTAATGTGGCACTGCGTAGGGGCGCTGCATGCTGCGCCCGTTTGAGGTCAGGCACAGCAGCTCTATTGCCAGAGAGGGTTAGGACGTCTGTTTTATCAGCCTGCCAGCTTGACGGCATCGGCGATACGGTGCGCCAACGCGATAACCTGCTGTTCGTCCTCGCCTTCCACCATCACGCGGATCAGCGGCTCAGTCCCCGATTTACGCAGCAACACACGGCCACGACCGGCCAATTCGGTTTCGACCTGCTCGGCGACCTTCAATACCGCTTCTGATTCCAGCGGGTTATGCTCACCCACAAAGCGCACGTTGACCAGGATCTGCGGCAGTAACTTCATGCCACTGCACAGATCGTGCAGGCTCATGTTATTACGCACGATCGCCGTCAACACTTGCAGGCCGGCAACGATGCCGTCACCGGTGGTGGTTTTGTCCAGCAGGATCACGTGGCCGGAGTTTTCCGCCCCAATGCGCCAGCCCAGCTCTTGCAGCTTTTCCAGCACGTAGCGGTCACCCACCTTGGCACGGGCAAACGGGATGCCCAGTTGCTTCAGTGCCAGCTCCAGGCCCATATTGCTCATCAGGGTACCCACAGCACCGCCGCGCAGTTGCCCCTGACGCAGGCCTTCACGAGCGATGATATAGAGGATCTGATCGCCATCGACCTTGTTGCCCAAGTGATCCACCATCATCACGCGGTCGCCATCACCATCAAAGGCCAGGCCAACGTGAGCCTGTTCTTCCAGCACGCGTGCCTGTAGCTGACGCACGTCGGTAGCGCCGCACTCTTCGTTGATGTTCATACCATCCGGCTCACAGCCGATGGCAATCACCGTGGCCCCCAGTTCACGCAACACGCTTGGGGCGATGTGGTAAGTCGCACCGTTGGCACAGTCCACCACGATCTTCAGGCCGTTCAGGCTCAGCTCGCTTGGGAAAGTCCCCTTACAGAATTCGATGTAACGACCAGCGGCATCGACAATGCGACTGGCTTTACCCAGCTCGGCAGATTCGACACAGGTCAGCGGTTTTTCCATTTCCGCTTCGATCGCCTCTTCCACATCGTCTGGCAGTTTGGCACCGTCGATGGAGAAGAACTTGATGCCGTTATCGTAGAACGGGTTATGCGAGGCAGAAATCACGATCCCGGCTTCCGCGCGGAAAGTACGGGTCAGGTAGGCCACCGCAGGGGTTGGCATCGGGCCAGTGAACGAAGCGGAAAGCCCCGCCGCTGCCAGCCCGGCTTCCAACGCCGACTCCAGCATATAGCCAGAGATACGGGTATCTTTGCCGATGATGATTTTGCGGGAACCATGGCGCGCCAATACCTTGCCAGCAGCCCAGCCCAGCTTGAGGACGAACTCTGGGGTTATCGGGCTGTCACCCACCTTGCCACGAATGCCGTCGGTACCAAAGTATTTGCGTTCGCTCATGTCTCTACTATCCCTTAGCTGAAAGTGTTGCCTCGACGACACGCATCGCCTCGACGGTTTCTTTGACATCATGCACTCTGACTATCTGCGCCCCCTGCATCGCGGCAATCACCGCGCAGGCAACGCTGCCGATAACCCGTTGTTCGGGCGGGACATTCAATAGCTGCCCAATCATCGATTTACGCGACATCCCCACCAACAATGGCAAACCAAAGTGATGAAATTCCGCCAATCGGGCCAGAAGCTGATAATTATGCGCTAAATTCTTACCGAAACCGAAGCCTGGGTCGAGTAACAATTTCTGTTTTGCTATACCGCCTGCAATACAGCGGTCGATATGCTGCTGGAAAAACGCATTCACGTCCGCCATCAGGTCATCGTAAACCGGAGCCTGTTGCATGGTACGTGGCTCGCCTTGCATATGCATCAAGCAGACCGGCAAACCACTTTCTGCGGCTGCCTGCATCGCGCCAGGCTCTTGCAATGAGCGCACATCGTTGATCAGATGCGCGCCGACTTTGGCGGATTCGCGGATCACACCCGCTTTGGAAGTATCCACCGAGATAAAGATTTCAAACCGCTGCGCCAAAGCTTCAACTACCGGCACCACGCGATCGATCTCTTCCTCTTCACTGACCTCGGCAGCTCCCGGACGCGTAGATTCGCCCCCCACGTCGATCATTGTCGCTCCCGCCGAAATCAGCGCGTGTGCATGCAACAAGGCATCATTCAGCGAATTATGCCGCCCGCCGTCAGAGAAGGAGTCAGGGGTAACGTTGAGGATCCCCATCACCTGCGGATGGTTGAGATCGAGGATTTGGTCGCGCACGGTTAACTGCATGATTAATCTACCTTGGAGTGAATACTAATCGGTTCTCTGGGGTAAGGATGCCTCACCCCGCCCCTCTCACCAAGGGAGAGGCAGCCCTTTTCGGCCAGCAATAAAAAACCCCGGCTGGCCGGGGTTTTATTTTACGCTACAGCCGATGTTATTTGTCGAGCTGTTCAGACATGGTGTTGCCTGGGTTTGGTGTACGCGGCTCATCTACCGGCGTTGGGGCTTGTGGTTTGCCACCGTTGTCGGAGTTGTTGCTTTTCGCCGCGTCGTCCCAACCTGCTGGCGGACGCACGTCTTTACGGTTCATCAGGTCGTCGATCTGTGGTGCATCGATGGTTTCATATTTCATCAGTGCATCTTTCATCGAATGCAGGATGTCCATGTTTTCCATCAGCAACGCACGTGCACGAACATAGTTGCGCTCAATCAGGGATTTGACTTCCTGGTCGATGATACGTGCGGTTTCGTCCGACATGTGTTTCGCCTTGGCCACGGAGCGGCCCAGGAACACTTCGCCTTCTTCTTCCGCATACAGCAATGGCCCCAGCTTCTCAGAGAAGCCCCATTGGGTCACCATGTTGCGGGCGATCGAGGTCGCGACTTTAATGTCGTTCGATGCACCGGTAGAGACTTTTTCCGGCCCGTAAATAATTTCTTCTGCCAGACGGCCACCGTACAGGGTGGAGATTTGGCTTTCCAGCTTCTGACGGCTGGCGCTGATCGCATCCCCTTCCGGCAGGAAGAAGGTCACGCCGAGCGCACGGCCACGAGGAATGATCGTGACTTTATGCACCGGGTCATGCTCAGGAACCAGGCGGCCGATGATGGCGTGGCCAGCTTCGTGATAGGCGGTTGATTCTTTTTGCGCTTCCGTCATCACCATAGAGCGACGTTCCGCACCCATCATGATCTTGTCTTTGGCTTTTTCGAACTCTACCATCGACACCACACGCTTGCTGCCACGTGCGGCAAACAGCGCAGCTTCGTTGACCAGGTTGGCCAAGTCCGCACCGGAGAAGCCTGGAGTACCACGTGCCAGCACAGAAGCATCAACATCTGGTGCCAACGGTACGCGACGGGAGTGCACCTTCAGGATTTGCTCACGGCCACGCACGTCTGGCAGCCCAACCACCACCTGGCGGTCGAAACGGCCTGGACGCAGCAACGCCGGGTCCAATACGTCAGGACGGTTAGTTGCCGCGATGACGATAATGCCTTCGTTGCCTTCAAAACCGTCCATCTCAACCAGCATCTGGTTCAGCGTTTGCTCACGTTCATCGTGACCACCGCCCAGACCTGCGCCACGCTGACGGCCCACAGCATCGATTTCATCGATAAAGATGATGCACGGTGCCGCTTTCTTGGCCTGCTCGAACATGTCACGGACACGGGATGCACCCACACCAACGAACATTTCAACGAAGTCAGAACCGGAAATGGTGAAGAACGGCACTTTGGCCTCGCCGGCAATCGCTTTCGCCAGCAGGGTTTTACCGGTCCCCGGAGGGCCAACCATCAGCACGCCTTTCGGGATCTTGCCGCCCAGCTTCTGGAAACGGCTCGGTTCGCGCAGGTAGTCTACCAGTTCACTCACTTCTTCTTTTGCTTCGTCACAGCCTGCAACGTCGGCAAAAGTGGTTTTTATCTGGTCTTCCGTCAGCATACGAGCCTTGCTCTTGCCGAAGGACATCGCGCCCTTGCCGCCGCCGCCCTGCATCTGCCGCATAAAGAAGATCCAGACGCCAATCAGCAACAGCATCGGGAACCAGGAAATGAAGATCGAAGCCAACAGGCTTGGCTCTTCCGGTGGCTCACCGACAACTTTAACGTTCTTGGTTAACAACGTATCCAGCAACTTCGGATCGTTGACCGGGATGTAAGTGGTGTATTTATTGCTGTCTTTACGGACAACGTTGATTTCACGCCCATTGATGCGCGCTTCACGGATCTGATCTTGGGTCAGTTCGGACATGAAGGTGGTGTAATCCACCCTACGGCCATTAGACTCGCTGGGCCCAAAGCTCTGGAATACCGACATCAACACGACCGCGATGACTAGCCAGAGAATTAGGTTTTTCGCCATGTCACTCAAGGGATTAACCTCATATTACAACTGTGTTAACAAACAGCGTTAGGGTACTACAGTTTCCGCCCTGTCGCTACAATGTACACTTCACGCGAACGTGCGCGAGAAGCGTCTGGCTTACGAATCTTAACCTTCGTAAACAGGGAGCGAATTTCCCGTAGGTACTCGTCAAAACCATCTCCCTGGAACACCTTCACCAGGAAACTACCGCCTGGTGCCAGCACATCACGACACATTTCCAGTGCTAATTCCACCAGATACATCGATTTTGGGATATCGACCGCCGGGGTGCCACTCATATTCGGGGCCATGTCAGACATGACTACCTGAACCTTACTATCACCTACACGTTCCAACAGTGCTTTGAGGACCAGTTCATCACGAAAATCGCCTTGAAGGAAATCGACGCCAACGATGGGATCCATCGGTAAAATATCACAGGCGATGATACGCCCGTTACCACCAATCTGGGTTACCACATATTGCGACCAGCCGCCCGGTGCAGCCCCCAAATCAACGACTGTCATACCCGGCTTGAACAGTTTGTCGCCTTGCTGTATTTCATCAAGTTTAAACCAGGCGCGCGAGCGCAGCCCTTTTTTCTGCGCCTGGAGCACATATTTATCGCTAAAGTGTTCTTGTAGCCAGCGACTGGAACTGGCCGAACGCTTTTTATTTGCCATCGAGTATTCCAACTATCCTAAAAAGAGTCTCATGCCAGGTTCGCTTCTCACGTAAACTCAATTCGGTGCAGACCGATTTGGTGATACACATGAGATGGCGGTAGAATGTACCGTTTTCAATCCCAACTTAAGCAAAAAAGACAATGAATCTGAATAATAAACAAAAACAACACCTGAAAGGCCTGGCACATCCGTTAAAACCGGTGGTCATGCTGGGTAATAACGGTCTCACCGAAGGGGTGTTGGCTGAAATTGAGCAGGCTCTGGAGCATCACGAGCTGATCAAAGTAAAAATTGCTGCCGAAGATCGCGAAACCAAAACCCTGATCGCCGACGCTATTGTGCGTGAAACGGGTGCCTGCAATGTGCAAGTGATCGGCGGTACGCTTATTCTTTACCGCCCGTCGAAAGAGCGCAAGATCACTTTGCCGCGCTAATCCGCTCTATCTGTTTGCTGAGACGGTGCCATGCGCCGCGTTCAGATAAAAGGCCGCTTGCGGCCTTTTTCCTTTCTTTACAAAACCCTGCTGAACTTTTAACCAACTCGGGCGAAATTAAAGATATTCCACTTTCAGAATTTCGTATTCTACATCACCACCGGGAGTTTTGATGACAACAACATCATCCTGCTCTTTGCCAATCAGGCCACGAGCCATCGGTGAGTTGACGGAGATAAGATTTTTCTTAAAGTCAGCTTCGTCATCACCAACGATGCGGTAAGTCACCTGATCTTCGCTATCCAGGTTCATTACCGAGACGGTAGCACCAAAAATCACGCGGCCTGTCTGCGGCATTTTGGTGATGTCGATCACCTGCGCATTGGACAGCTTGGCCTCGATTTCCTGAATACGCCCTTCACAGAAACCCTGCTGTTCACGGGCTGCATGGTACTCGGCGTTTTCTTTCAGGTCACCATGCTCGCGTGCGGTGGCGATGTCGGCAATGATTTTCGGGCGACGCACACCTTTCAAATATTCCAGTTCTTCACGCAGCTGTTCTGCGCCATACAAGGTCATCGGGATCTGTTTCATCGTTAAATACCTCTAAATCTATCCTGTTCAAATATACCCTTGCTCTTGCTAGCCAACCGCGGCGCGACATCTCAAGGGCATTATCGTCATCCTGACGTGTTCGTATGAAATTACGGCAGGCGTTGCGCCTTCCGTCTCCAGGCGATAAACAAAAGAAACCGAGCTCGGAGGTTTGCTCCAAGTCAGCGTCGATTTTGCATTTTGATACGCATTTTAGCCTAGAGTTCCTTAAGGGTCATCGTTTACTTTAACCCTTGATGCACCGTAGTATGACAGCACGTTATCCAGCTGTTACCCCGAGATTATGCGTTTTTCACGAATTGTCAGTGTATTGGCCTGCGCATTAGCTATTAATGCCCACGCGGCCCCGGTTGAAGATTACACACAATATTTGCCTGATGGGGCGAACCTGGCCCTGATAGTTCAGAAGATTGGCGCTACTACGCCGACCATCGATTATCACTCACAGCAAATGGCACTCCCGGCCAGCACCCAGAAGGTGCTTACCGCGCTGGCGGCATTGTTGCAGCTCGGACCGGATTATCGCTTCACCACGACACTGGAAAGTCAGGGCAACATCACGGATGGCGTGTTGCGTGGCAATCTTATCGCCCGCTTCAGCGGAGATCCCACCTTTAAGCGGCAAAATCTGCGCAATATGGTGGCGGAACTGAAAAAACAGGGAGTACGCGAAATCAGCGGCGACGTACTGGTCGATACCTCGGTATTTGCCAGCCATGACAAAGCGCCCGGCTGGCCCTGGAACGATTTGACCCAATGTTTCAGCGCCCCACCGGCGGCGGCAATTGTCGATCGCAACTGTTTCTCGGTTTCTCTTTACAGCGCACCGAACCCCGGTGAAATGGCGTTTATTCGTGTGGCATCGTTTTATCCGGTGAATATGTTCAGCCAGGTAAGAACGCTGGCGAAAGGTTCGCCGGATGCCCAATATTGTGAACTGGATGTGGTACCAGGCGAATTGAACCGCTTTACCTTGACCGGATGCCTGACCCAGCGCAGTGAACCGTTGCCGTTGGCGTTCGCCATTCAGGACGGGGCCAGCTATGCCGGTGCTATCCTGAAAGATGAGTTGGTCAAATCCGGGATCCAGATCGGCGGCCATTTGAAACGCCAAACCCAGCCAGGCATGACGGGGACGGTGATTGCCCAGACGCAGTCTGCTCCATTGCATGACCTGCTGAAAATCATGCTGAAAAAGTCGGACAACATGATTGCCGACACCGTATTTCGCACCATCGGTCATGAACGCTTCGGCGTACCGGGCACCTGGCGCGCGGGAGCAGACGCGGTGCGTCAGGTTCTGCGCCAGAAGGCCGGGGTCGATCTGGGTAACAGCATCGTGGTGGACGGCTCCGGCCTGTCGCGCCACAATCTGATAGCCCCCGCAACCATGATGCAGGCGTTGCAATTTATTGCCCAACACGACAGCGAGCTCAACTTTATCTCGATGCTGCCGCTAGCTGGCTATGATGGCACGCTACGCTATCGCGGTGGCCTGCACGAGGCCGGAGTTGACGGTAAGGTTTCGGCTAAAACCGGTGCATTGCAGGGCGTCTACAACCTGGCGGGCTTTATCACTACCGCCAGCGGTCAACGCCTGGCCTTTGTCCAATATCTGTCGGGTTACGCGGTGCCACCAGAAGATCAGAAACAGCGCCGCGTGCCGCTGGTACGTTTCGAAAGCCGGTTGTATCGGGATATCTATCAGAACAATTAAGGCCCAAGGATATGAAGTTACTGATTGTTGAGGACGATGAACTGCTGCTGCAAGGCCTGGCGTTGGCCTTGTCCAACGAAGGCTATGCCTGTGACTGTGCGACCAGCGCAGCGCAGGCTAATAGCCTGATCATCACCAGCCAGTACAGCATGGTGATCCTCGACCTCGGCCTGCCCGATCTTGACGGTGCCAGCCTGCTGCGGCAGTGGCGTCGTCAACATATTAGCATACCGGTGTTGATCCTCACCGCACGCGATGCGTTGCAAGACCGTGTCGACGGTCTGGACGCCGGTGCCGATGATTATCTGGTCAAACCCTTTGCGCTGATTGAGCTGCAAGCCCGGGTGCGGGCATTGATCCGCCGCTATCAGGGCCACAGTGATAACCTGCTGCAACAGGACGACTTGACGCTCAACCTGTCCAGCCAACAGGTCTATCTGCAACAGCAGGCGATAGACGTCACGCCGAAAGAGTTTGCCATTCTGTCACGTCTGATGATGCGGGCCGGGCAAACCGTCAACCGTGAGCTGTTACAACAGGATCTGTATACCTGGAACGACGATCTGGGCTCAAATACCCTCGAAGTCCATATGCACAACCTGCGTCGCAAGCTGGGCAAAGATCGCATCCGCACCGTACGTGGCATCGGTTACCGTTTGGAGCCCGCATCTTGATTAGCATGCGCCGTCGTTTGCTGCTGATGTTAGCGCTGATCCTGCTGGTCACCCAGCTCATCAGCGCGTTTTGGCTATGGCACGAAAGCCAGGAGCAGATCAGTTTCCTAGTGGACGAAACCCTGTCGGCCAAAGTGCGCAACGAGCGGGTCGATACCGAGATTGCCGAAGCGATCGCTTCACTGCTTGCCCCTTCGCTGATCATGATGGTGGTGACCCTGCTGGCCTCTTTCTGGGCCATCAGCTGGATCATCCGCCCGCTTAATCAATTGCAGGAAAAGTTGGAGAAACGCTCGGCAGATAATCTGACCCCGTTGCCCATCACCAGCGACAGCCTGGAGATGGTGGCGGTCACCAATGCCCTCAACCAGCTATTTTCACGCCTGGACCATACCATCCAGCAAGAGAGGCTATTTACTGCCGATGCGGCCCATGAATTACGCACGCCGCTGGCAGGGATCCGTCTGCATCTGGAACTGATGGAACAGCAGGGAGTTCAGGGCAGTAAGCTGCTGATCGACCGCATTGACCAACTAATGCACGTGGTTGAACAATTGCTGATGCTGTCGCGCGCCGGGCAGGATTTCGCCAGTGGCCATTACCAGCAGTTTGACTGGGTGAGCAACGTGATCCAACCCTTGCAGGAAGAGTTAGAAGAGCTAGCGGCTCAGCGTGGGCAAAAGATTGTCTGGCAACTGCCTGCTAACGCCCCCACGCATGGCGATCCGGTGTTGCTACGCCTAATGCTACGGAATCTGGTGGAGAATGCGCATCGTTATGGTCCCGAAAATAGTGCCATCCATGTTCAGCTCACCCCTGAAAATAACGGGCAGCGGTTGCAGGTGCTCGATGAAGGGCCGGGTATCAAACCAGAGCTGGCCGGAGAGTTGACTCAGGCATTTCGCCGGATGGATCAGCGTTACGGCGGCAGCGGGCTGGGATTGAATATCGTGATCCGTATCGTTCAGCTGCACCGCGGCTGTCTACGGTTGGAAAACCGCACCGATGCTACTGGCCTGAATGCACAATGCTGGTTGCCCTACAATATTTTGGATCAATAACCCGGGCGCAGCATGTACCTGGAACACTGTGTGGGACTCATCCGTCTCAATAAACAACAAGGGCCCAGTTTTGAACTGAGCCCTTGATTTTTACGCCACAGAATTACTTCTGGTAAACGATTTCGACGCCTTCGTCGTCATCTTCATCCCAGTCATCATCCCAATCGTCGTCCGCTTCGGCTTCCACTTCAGCGAGTTGCTCACGGTGATAATCGTCCCACATGAACTCGACTTTTTCCGGTGCGCTTTCTTCGATCGCCATGGCTTTCGGTTGAGTATTGATGAAGTTCATCACGTCCCAGCACAGCGCGTTAACGCCTTCGCGGTTCGCGGCAGAGATCATGTAGTATTTACCTTCCCAGCCCATGCCTTCTACGATCGCCTTGGCGCGTTCGGCAGCTTCTTCCTCGTCCAGCAGGTCAACTTTGTTGAACACCAGCCAGCGCGGCTTGTGCGACAGATTTTCGCTGTACTGGTTGAGCTCGTTGATGATGACCTTGGCATTCTCTACCGGATCGGATTCATCGATCGGTGCGATGTCGACCAGATGCAGCAACACGCGGCAACGCTCCAGGTGCTTCAGGAATCGGATCCCCAGGCCAGCCCCTTCATGTGCCCCTTCGATCAGGCCAGGAATGTCTGCGACCACGAAGCTTTGTTCATGGTCCATACGTACCACGCCCAGGCTCGGTACCAGCGTGGTGAACGGATAGTCCGCCACTTTTGGCTTGGCAGCAGACACCGCACGAATAAAGGTCGACTTACCGGCATTCGGCAGGCCCAGCATGCCCACATCCGCCAGCAGCAACAGCTCCAGTTGGATATCGCGCATCTCGCCCTTGGTACCCAGCGTTTTTTGGCGCGGAGCACGGTTTACCGAGGATTTGAAACGGGTGTTGCCCAGGCCGTGCCAACCGCCCTTCGCCACCATCAGACGCTGCTGATGACGGGTCATATCACCCAGGATCTCACCGGTGCCCTGATCCTGTACACGGGTGCCGACCGGCACTTTGATCTCAACGTCTTTACCGCGTTTACCGGTACAATCACGGCTCTGACCATTCTGGCCACGTTCGGCACGGAAGGATTTTACAAAGCGGTAATCGATCAGGGTATTCAGGTTTTCGTCTGCGATCAGGTAGACGTCACCGCCGTCGCCGCCGTCGCCGCCATCTGGCCCACCGTTCGGGATGTATTTTTCGCGGCGGAAGCTGACGCAACCATTACCGCCATCACCTGCCACGACCAGGATCGTCGCTTCATCTACAAACTTCATTTACCGTCTCCGTAACTCATTCACCGGGCGGCTTCAAAGAAGCAACCAGGTTGGTTTCTGCCCGTCGCGGCCACCAACGGTGACCAATTGCGGAAAACATGGCGCCTGCAACCACCACAAAAGCACCTACATAGCCGACGACATTCAATGCCGGGGCGGTAAATACCTGTGGCCAGGCCAGCGCCAATAAATCTGAAAAAAGCAGGGTAAACAAGGGAGTCAGCGTGATTAACGCACTCACCTGCGCCGCCTGCCAGCGCGCCATCGCTTCCGCCAGCGCACCATAACCAATCAGCGTGTTAGCACCACAGAACAGTAGGCAGGCCAATTGCCAACCACTGAGCTGGAAAATCACCGCCGGCTTGGCCAACGGGAACAACGCGATCGCACATAAAGTGTACAACAATACCAGGATCTGCGGTGAGGCCAATCGACGCAGTAATACTTTCTGCGCCACGCCATAGGTCACCCAAACCATGGCCGCACACACGCCCAACAACACACCGAGCGTGTAGTCTGTAAACTGAGTGAAGATCTCGATCAAGCTGACGTTGAAAAACAGCATCAGCCCGCAGATCAGCATCAGAGCGCCAATCACCTGAGTGATACGCATCCTTTCTTTCAGGATCAATACGCTGGCGAACATCATGCCCACCGGCGAGAGTTGGCCGATAACCTGCGAGGCCGTCGGACTCAAATATTGCAGCGAAGAACTGAAGAAGACAAAGTTGCCCAACAACCCGGCGGTGGCGATCGCCAGTAACAGCAACCAGCGGGGTTGACGGAACATTTTCACCGGGGGTAAACGACCGCGTACCGCCAGGATCACCCCCAGGCCGATAGCGGCAATCGTAAAGCGGTACCAGACGACGGTAAACGGCTCCATCACGACCAGCACTTCTTTCATCGCAATAGGCAATGCGCCCCAGCAAACCGCTGTGGTGACCGCCAGAAAAATACCAACGCCAGCCTGCTGTTTTGTATCCATCTTCTCACTGTCTGTGCGTTGTGCCGCAAAGCACAAGCAATCTATAAATGTAAAAAGCCCCGCAACGAATTGCGGGGCTTAACATCTATTTCGTAAGGCTCGAAAAATTATTCAGCTTCGATGCTGATAAATTTACGATTGCTCGGGCCTTTAACTTCGAATTTGACTTTACCGTCTTTCAAAGCAAACAGAGTGTGGTCTTTGCCGCAACCCACGTTGGTACCAGCGTGGAATTTGGTGCCGCGCTGACGAACGATGATGCTGCCTGCCAGTACTGCTTCGCCGCCAAAGCGTTTTACGCCCAGACGTTTAGCTTCTGAATCGCGACCGTTACGAGTCGAGCCGCCAGCCTTTTTGTGTGCCATTAATCCGCTCTCCTAACTTAAGCGCTGATGCCGGTGATTTTAACATCAGTGAACCACTGACGGTGACCCTGCTGCTTACGGTAGTGCTTACGACGACGAAACTTAACAATCTTGATCTTTTCGCCACGACCGTGAGCAACCACTTCAGCTTTGATCTTACCGCCATCGACGAAAGGAACGCCGATTTTGATATCTTCGCCATTAGCGATCATCAGAATCTGGTCAAACTCAACCGCTTCACCAGTTGCGATGTCCAGCTTTTCCAAGCGAACGGTTTGACCTTCGCTTACTCGGTGTTGTTTACCACCACTTTGGAAAACCGCGTACATATAAAACTCCGCTTTCCGCGTGCCCAACTGTTCAGTACAGAGCGCGCTATAAATATTCACAATAGGGCGCGAATTCTACGCAATAACTCCGCATATGACAAGAGCAGATTAGGGTCAGAAGGTGAAAAAAGAAGAAAAAAAACACAGTTTCTCTCTCGGCGTTTATCTGGGCCGATTTTCAAGTACAATCAAAGGTGACAGTTACCGCCATGTACCGATGTGAGCAGCTACCGCCATGTACCGATGTGAGCAGCGTTCTCATCGCGGTCAACAGAAACACAGCTGAAAAAAATACAATGAACCTAGAACAAATTACTGAGTTAACCGCGCAAGATATGGCGGCCGTGAACGCAACAATTCTCGAACAGTTGAATTCCGATGTCACGCTCATCAATCAACTTGGCTATTACATAATCAGCGGTGGCGGTAAGCGCATTCGCCCGATGATCGCCGTTCTGGCGGCGCGGGCCTTGCACTATCAAGGCGAGAAACACATTGCCGTTGCTGCCCTGATAGAGTTCATCCATACCGCGACCCTGCTGCATGATGACGTGGTGGATGAGTCCGACATGCGCCGTGGCAAAGCGACCGCCAATGCGGCGTTTGGCAATGCCGCCAGCGTGTTGGTGGGTGACTTCATTTATACGCGTGCCTTCCAGATGATGACCAGCCTGGAATCACTGCGCGTGCTGGCAGTGATGTCCGAAGCGGTCAACGTGATCGCCGAAGGTGAAGTGCTGCAGTTGATGAACGTCAACGACCCAAATATCACTGAAGAAAACTATATGCGGGTCATTTACAGTAAAACCGCTCGCCTGTTTGAGGCAGCAGCCCAGTCCTCAGCCATCCTCTCCGAAGCCAGCCCGGCCGAAGAGCAGGCATTGCAAGACTATGGCCGCTATCTTGGTACGGCATTCCAGCTAATTGACGATCTGTTGGACTACAGTGCAGACGGCGTCACCCTGGGTAAAAATACCGGCGATGACCTGAACGAGGGGAAGCCGACGCTGCCCTTGCTGCATGCGATGCATAACGGCAATGCTGAGCAGTCTGCGGTGATCCGCGGTGCGATTGAACAGGGCAATGGCCGCCATCTGCTGGAGCCAGTTCTGGCTACCATGCAGGAATGTGGTTCACTCACCTATACACGTCAACGCGCAGAAGAAGAAGCGGACAAGGCGATAGCCGCCTTGCAGATTTTGCCCGTCTCTCCTTATCGCACCGCGCTGGAAGGATTAGCGCACCTGGCGGTTCAACGAGACTTTTAAGAAACTTAAGTTTCTAAATATTCAACTAGGCCTGCGATGCAGGCCTATTTATTTGCCTTGCTAATTAAATCCACTAGCCCCTCCGTCCCTTTCTCCGCCAGGAATTCCAGTAGAGCCGCATATTCGTCTGGTTTCATTCCCGCCAGATAACCCTGCAAGGGGACTAAAGGATCGCCATCATAAAGCGGGGTATACGCTGCGGGTTTCTCTGCGGCAAGAGGATACCGCTGGGGATACAACGCATTTTGGGTCGAGAGAGGCAGGCAGCTAATGTGATACTCCTTAGCCACTCCCTGCTTGCCATAACGCCGCTGCCATAGCCAGTTGTTCTCACGTGCCCGTTTATTGATGCCCTGCGGGGAACTGCCTAATTCACCCTGGTTTTTCAGTTCTTCGGCGGTAAACCACTCCTTGTCCATTCCCCTACTCCTTGATCTCGGCGTAACCCTGACTGACTTATCGGCTGTTTGAGTTGCACAAACCATTAATGCCAATGCGTTAGTTATAACACTAACTCAGCTATTGCCGATCACAAAAAACCGCCATAAATACTCAAGAAAGTCTTATAAAAAAGGGAGGAAAGCAGAGAAAGTAGAGTTCAGATCGCGAATAAAGCCAGGCGGGCACGACATGCGGTTAATCGGGCGCAACCAGCGACGCCCCAACAAATAGTGGCCGACTAAGAGGGCCGAAATGATTCACTGTTTATTCTTTTCAGCAATCCAGGTCAGCAGGCTGTCCACCCCTTCACGCATCAAGAATGCCATCACTTTGCCGCGCTCACTGTCTGAAAGGTGATAGTAGTATTCGATCCACAACGCCAACGGATCCTGGCGTTCGGCTTGATAAATCGCGGGTTCTTCCCGCAATGCCAACAGGCTCTTGACACCGCCTGGCAGGCTGTCGATATGGTATTCCAGCGCCTTGCCCTGCACGCCTTTGCGGCGGCGACTGAGCCAATTTTCACGCCGAGCCATCAGGTTGATTCCCTGTGTGGAGGAAGGTAATCCTGCGATGCCTATCAGCTCCTTGGCAGCAAACCACTCGTTTTTCATAGCCATGATCTCGGGACAATAGTGTGGCAATACAAATTTTTCAGAAACCATAAGGTATTTTTGGGAAACTTGGTGGTATCCTAGTTTCTGAATAAACGTGTCGCGTTGTTCAAACGATTAATTCTGACCTGTTAGTTATACCACTAACAGAACTTTCTCTAATCAAAAAAGGAATGAAGATATGAATTCACGGGACCCAGATTGGCATCCAGCAGACGTCATCGCGGCTTTGAAGAAGAGAGGGACCACTCTGGCAGCGGTTTCCCGAGAGGCAGGGTTGAGTTCATCGACGTTGGCCAACGCGCTGTCACGCCCCTGGCCAAAAGGAGAGTGGTTGATTGCCGATGCTCTGAACATACACCCGGCGGAGATCTGGCCGAGCAGGTACTTTGATCCGCGTACCCACCATCTACTGGATCGGAAAAGCCGAATCAAATCATGAAAAAACGAAAAAAGCCGCCGGATATGACCCGGCGGCTTATTTAACTCTTGGCGAACAGAGGGATCAGTTGTTGATAAACTTCTCGCCCAGCTCGATATCTTTATGCAGTACGTCCAGCATTTCGCTCAGGGCCTTTTGCTCAAAGGCACTCAGGGTACCGATGTCTTTACGCTCTTCGATGCCGTTTTTACCCAGCAGCAGTGGTTGTGCAAAGAAGCGGGCATATTTGCCATCCCCTTCCACATAGGCACACTCTACTACGCCTTGCTCACCGCTCAGCGCACGCACCATAGACAGACCGAAACGTGCCGCCGCCTGGCCCATAGACAGGGTTGCAGAACCGCCACCGGCTTTGGCTTCAACCACTTCAGTACCCGCGTTCTGGATACGTTTGGTCAAATCAGCCACTTCCTGATCGCTAAAGCTCACGCCTGGGATCTGCGACAGCAGAGGCAGGATGGTCACGCCGGAGTGGCCACCAATCACCGGTACGTCCAGCGCTTCCGGTTGTTTGCCTTTCAGTTCCGCAACGAAGGTGTTGGAACGGATAATATCCAATGATGTGATACCGAACAGTTTGTTTTTGTCGTACACACCGGCTTTCTTCAACACTTCTGCCGCAATCGCCACCGTGGTATTCACCGGGTTGGTGATAATACCGATGCACGCTTTCGGGCAGGTTTTAGCGACTTGCTCGATCAGGTTGCGAACGATGCCAGCGTTAACGTTGAACAGATCGGAACGATCCATCCCTGGTTTACGCGCAACGCCAGCAGAAATCAGCACCACGTCCGCACCGTGCAGCGCAGGGGTCGCGTCTTCACCGCTGAAGCCTTTGATTTTAACTGCGGTTGGGATGTGGCTTAAGTCAACGGCAACGCCTGGGGTAACAGGGGCAATGTCGTAGAGGGAGAGTTCAGAACCTGAAGGAAGCTGGGTCTTGAGTAGAAGGGCGAGGGCCTGGCCAATACCGCCAGCAGCACCGAGAACTGCAACTTTCATCCTATACTCCTTTATTGTCTTAAATATAAAAGCGCCGTGAATTCTTTGGTCACGGACCTTAATTTATCACGCCTTTAAAAACAACCTCTTAACAGTCGGTTTTAGATCTGGCGCAATAAAATGGCCGATGTTGCGAGCATTTTAAAGTAAAAAGCTTATGCATTAAGGGCATAGCGCACACTAATCGAAAATAGTGCCTGGCTTTTCACGAATGCGTTAACCGGCGGTTACATTACACCCTTACGTAACATCAGAACAACATCATTTTAATAACATTTTCGTTACCGGAGAGCTGGCTCGCTTCCCGCGCCGAAAGGGCATATTCATGGGCTACGGATTTTGTTAAAATCGCTCCCTTGCCTTTCTGTCTGGGCATTTTTACTTTTCCAGCCAGCCTCCATATTGCATAAAAATGCATTTATATGCATAATAATCAACTCTATTACCAACATTCCACGGTGCAAAATGCGTAATCCCGCAAAGCAGGAAGATCTGATCAAGGCGTTTAAGGCGTTATTGAAAGAAGAAAAATTCAGTTCTCAAGGCGAGATCGTTTTGGCGCTGCAAGAAGAAGGCTTCGAGAACATTAACCAATCCAAGGTCTCTCGCATGCTGACCAAGTTCGGTGCAGTGCGCACGCGTAATGCCAAGATGGAGATGGTGTACTGCCTTCCGGCCGAACTCGGTGTCCCTACCACCACCAGCCCACTGAAGAATCTGGTGCTGGACGTGGATCATAACGACGCAGTGGTGGTGATCCATACCAGCCCTGGCGCTGCGCAGCTGATTGCCCGCCTGTTGGACTCACTGGGCAAATCCGAAGGGATCCTGGGCACCATTGCCGGTGACGACACTATTTTTGTCACCCCGGCCAGCTCCTTTACTGCGCGCCAACTGTTTGAAGCCATCCTTTCGTTGTTCGAACAGGAACTTTGATGCCTTCAGCACAGCCTGCGGCTTTCCGTCGCGGGCTGTTCATCCTTTATTAACCCTTCCGTTACTTCTTCCGCCGTGCCTACCACGTTTAAAACTGCCAATAAGCCGACCTACAGCACATATCAATGACATTTTTGTGTAGCTAGTGATAGTGACTGGAAGTTTCCGCACTTTTAGTCAAAAGCACTTAGCTCATTGAAATTACATAAATTTAACATCGAAAGTGCATTTTATCGCCGCTTTTTATTCCATTAGGTTATTAAAAGTCACACTCACCCCAATAAAGTTTCACTAGAAACTGTTAGCTAGCTATTAATTTTTGCCGTTACTAGATGTATACTCATTTTCGTGACGTAAATCACAGTTCATTGGAACTGATAAAAGAATACGAAGAGGATAAATCATGAAAATTAAAACTACCGTAGCAACCATTAGCCTGCTGTCCATGCTGTCTTTCGGTGCATTCGCAGCACAATCCATCGATGCAACTCAGGCTGAAAAACTGCAATCTGCCGGTACTATCACCGTCAGCGGCGTGGGTGCAGCACCTTCTGATATCCGTCAGGCGCTGTCTGCCAAAGCCGATGCCCAAGGCGCGACCGCTTACCGTGTCATCGAAGCTCGTAGCGAAGGTAACTACCACGCTACCGCAGAAATTTATAAATAAGTACAATATGTTAGGTGCTTAGCGCACAGCAACTCTCTGGTAAAAAACTAAACAGATAACTGCCTTCAAGTATAAAAAACGCGATCAAGCCCTTCCAGGCCGTTATCTCTGAACGATTAAGGATCCAAGTATCATGAACATGAAAACTACTCTCGTTGCACTTAGCCTGCTGTCTGCCGTTTCTTTCGGTGCTTCTGCAGCTAACCTGGTGACTGATGCCCAAGCAAGCAACCTGCAATCTGTCGGCACTATCACCGCTAGCGGCGTGGGTGGCGCACCTTCTGATATCCGTCAGGCGCTGTCTGATAAAGCGGACCAGCAAGGGGCCAAAGCCTACCGTGTGATTGAAGCCTATGAAAATGGCAACTGGCACGCAACGGCTGAAATCTACAAGTAATAAACCGAGGTCGCATTTACTGAACTGACTACCCTCGTCACTGCCACTGCCGAGTTCTCAGGTAAATGCTATTATCCTCGGAAATTGTCGTCGTCCTATCCGACGAACCCCATTGCCCTCGCTCGCGAGGGCTTTTTTATGGGCGCAAAAAAGGCCGCATCAGCGGCCGGATAACGTTTGTTGTAGAGGCGCAGCGTTCCGCGCCCATGCAGATAAACGTTGTTAGTAGGTTTCTTTCGGTTCGGCCTTGTTCGCCAACCCTGCCAGCAGTTTGTCATGAATGCCGCCAAACCCGCCGTTGCTCATCACCAGAATATGGTCGCCAGGCTGCGCGGTTTTGACGATCATCTCTACCAACGAATCCAGATCGGCACTCCAGTGTGCGGGCTGGACACAAGCTTCGGCCACTTCCGCTACCTGCCACGGGATATGGTGAGGCTGGTACAGGAACACTTCGTCGGCACGGCCCAGTGAAGGAGCCAGATCGTTTTTGCTGATCCCCATTTTCATGGTGTTTGAGCGTGGCTCCAGCACGGCCAGAATGCGCGCCGTGCCGCCCACTTTGCCACGCAGTGCCGCCAGGGTAGCCAAAATGGCGGTCGGATGATGGGCAAAATCGTCATAAACGGTGACACCATTGGCTTCGCCGCGCAATTCCAGACGACGACGCGCATTGATAAAGTCACCCAGCGCACGGCAGGCATCGGCTGGCTGGACACCAACATGGCGTGTGGCGGCGATCGCCATCAGGCCGTTATGCATGTTGTGTTCACCCACCAGCGACCAGTTAACCTCACCCACCTTCTCGCCGTTGAGGAACACTTCGTAATGGCTGGCATCCGTTGTCAGTTTGTGCGCACGCCATGCGCCCCCTTCCCCGACCCACTCCTGTTCGCTCCAGCAGCCCATCGCCATCACCTGTTTCAGATGAGTGTCGTTTTCCGGCAGGATAATCTTGCCTTGGCCTGGCACCAGACGCACCAGGTGATGGAACTGCTTCTGGATCGCTTTCAGATCGTCAAAGATATCGGCATGATCGAATTCCAGGTTGTTCATAATCAGCGTACGCGGGCAGTAATGCACGAACTTGGAACGTTTATCGAAGAAGGCACAGTCATACTCATCGGCTTCGATGACAAAGAACGGGCTGCCGCCGAGACGAGCCGATACATCAAAATTGCCCGGTACGCCGCCGATCACAAAACCCGGCTGGTAGCCGCAGGCTTCCAGGATCCAGGTTGCCATGCCGGCAGTGGTGGTTTTACCGTGCGTTCCCGCTACCGCCAGCACCCAGCGATCGCGCAGCACATAATCATGCAGCCACTGAGGGCCGGAAACGTAAGGAATACTCCGTTCCAGTACCGCTTCTACGCAAGGATTACCACGGCTCATGGCATTGCCGATAATCACCAGATCCGGAGCCGGATCCAACTGAGAAGGATCGTAACCCTGGATCAAATCGATCCCCTGTTTTTCCAGCAAGGTGCTCATCGGAGGATAGACGTTGGCATCTGAACCGGTCACCTCATGCCCCAGTGAACGAGCCAACATGGCCAGCCCACCCATAAAGGTGCCGCAGATCCCAAGAATATGTATGCGCATTAGGTTTCTCATTTTAGTGCATCGATTTACTGCCTATTCTAGCGCTCTGAATCGCTCAGAAGAAATGGATTTGCCTATGAATCGCAACTTGCTTTGGGCTACACTGCTGTCGAAAACGTTGGCGGTATGTTAACAAGCCGCTATCCATCCGTAGATTCAGGGATTGTGTCATGAAAACGTTAGGCGAATTTATCGTCGAGAAACAACACGACTTCTCTCACGCCACTGGTGAGCTGACCTCATTACTTTCTGCCATTAAACTGGGTGCCAAAATCATTCACCGTGATATCAACAAGGCAGGTTTGGTTGATATCCTGGGGACTAACGGCATTTCGAACGTTCAGGGCGAAGTTCAGATGAAACTGGACCTGTTCGCGAACGAGAAGCTGAAGGCAGCGTTGAAGGCGCGTGGTGAAGTTGCGGGCATCGCTTCGGAAGAAGAAGACGAGATCGTGATTTTCGACGGCGAGCGAGCTGAGAATGGCAAGTATGTAGTGCTGATGGATCCGTTGGACGGTTCGTCCAACATTGATGTGAACGTCTCGGTCGGGACGATCTTCTCTATCTATCGCCGCATCACCCCGATTGGCACGCCAGTCACCGAAGAAGATTTCCTGCAGCCTGGCCATGCCCAGGTCGCGGCCGGCTATGTGGTTTATGGCTCCTCTACCATGCTGGTGTACACCACCGGTTATGGCGTGCATGCCTTTACCTACGATCCATCTCTGGGGGTGTTCTGCCTCTCCCACGAGAAAGTTCGCTTCCCGGAAAAAGCCAATATGTATTCCATCAACGAAGGTAACTACATCAAGTTCCCGCTCGGGGTGAAGAAATACATCAAATACTGCCAAGAGCAGGATGAAGCGACGCAGCGCCCTTATACCTCACGCTATATCGGTTCACTGGTTGCCGACTTCCACCGTAACCTGCTCAAAGGCGGCATCTATATCTATCCAAGCACCGCCAGCCACCCTCAGGGTAAGCTGCGCCTGCTGTACGAATGCAACCCGATGGCATTCCTGGCCGAACAGGCCGGCGGTAAAGCCAGCGATGGTAAAAACCGTATTCTGGATATCGTGCCGCAACAGCTGCACCAGCGTGCGCCATTCTTCGTCGGTACTCAGTCGATGGTAGAAGACGCAGAGCGCTTTATTGCCGAATTCCCAGACGAATAAGCACGATAAATCAGGGGCGGTATCTACCGCCCCTTCGTATCACAGTTTGAATACCGCCATGCTTTGTGACAATGCCTGAGCCTGTTCTTCCAGGGAACGCGTTGCCGCTGCCGATTCTTCCACCAATGCCGCATTCTGCTGCGCCACCTGATCCATCTGCACTACCGCCAGGTTAACCTGCTCAATACCGCTACTTTGCTCGCGAGTTGCCGCCGAGATTTCACGCATCAGTGCCGTAACGCGCCCGACTTCCCCCGTAATGCCGTTCATGGTCTTCGCCGCAGTCGCCGCCATCTGTTCACCTTCCCGCACGCGGTGTTGTGAAACTTCGATCAGCCCTTTGATCTCTTTGGCCGATTGCGCACTGCGCTGGGCCAGGCTGCGCACCTCACCAGCGACCACCGCGAAGCCACGCCCTTGTTCACCGGCCCGTGCCGCCTCTACCGCCGCGTTGAGCGCCAGAATATTGGTCTGGAAGGAGATCCCGTCCATCACGCTGATAATGTCGGCGATGCGTCGGGAGCTGTCGGTAATGGCCTGCATCTTGCTCATCACCTGGCTGACCACGTCACTGCCCTGCTCGGCAATATCGGAGACGCTCAGTGCCAACTGGTTGGCCTGTTCGCAATTTTCGGCATTCATTTTCACCGTAGAGGTCAACTGCTCCATGCTGGCGGCGGTTTGTTCCAGGGAAGCGGCCGATTCCTCCGTGCGCTGCGCCAGATGAACGTTACCCGCAGCCAACTCGCGTGAGCCGGTGTCAATCTGGCTGCTGGCGTCACGGACTTTGCTGACCGACATCACCAGCGACTGCTGCATACGTTGCAGAGCACGCACCAGGCGCCCCATTTCAGTATCGCCCGCACCGGTAATTTCGTGGGTCAGATCCCCTGCGGCGATATGTTCCAATTGGACTATCGACTCATCCAACGGGCGCAGCAAGATCAATCGCAGCGCAAACCAGGCCAGCACCGCCAGTAACACGCTAAGCAGCCCGGCGGCGACGATCAGGATAATTTTGGTGCTGGCATTACTTTCGGCTTCATGAACATGCTGTTGGCCAATCTCCATCGCAAATGCCCGAAACTCGCTGAGATCGGCTTCAAAGGCAATGCTCAATTTAGAGATGTGGTTTTCCTGAATGGCATAATAGTCATCCAGTTTGCCCGCTTTTATCGCTGCGGCCATCGGCGCAATGCCCTGTTCCAGATAGGCGCGATAGCTGGCCTGCATACGCAAAGAGAATTGGCGCCCCCTTTCCGTCACGGTCCCCACATCGACAAAGCGCGCCATCTCCTTTTTCGACTGATCCAGATAGCCATAGATACGCCCTACCGAGGCATCAGCGACCGCAATCTGACCAATCTCACGTTGGCGTACCGCCAGCGAGGCGGCCGTTCTGGCCCGTAGCGCCAGGTTGGAGCTGTTGGCCAACGACCCAAGCTCTTCCCCAAGGATCTGGTTTAGAATCTGTAGCGAACGCGAGCCTTCATTAATCGCTTTTACCCCGATAGTGCTGACAACAATCAACAGCAACGTCATCAGGCTCAACAGGGCAATCAGCCCGGCCTTAACGGTGATCTTATTTAACATGCGTGTTTCCCGGCTTTAGAAAAAAAGTAGCTTCAGATGTAGAGGAGGCAAAAGGGTGGGTCAGCCAGGGCTGGACCGTTATTATTTGGGGAAGTTATCGGCAGGTGGGGAGGAAACTTCACTGCTTAGGGGATTATTCTGGAAATGTTGCTGTTATCGGCCAGGCTGCGGTTCAATGATGAAAAGGACGGGAAATCACAAAAGAGTCCGCTATAATAGAACAACCTCATCTCTAACTACTTGATTAGTAGTTAAAAGTACTCCCACAGTGGAAATGCACGCTTTCAGTACATTTCAGTTGTGACACCAAGGAGTACTTTCAATGGCATCTCTTATGCTGAGTCGACATGGCATCTGGTATTACCGAAAAGTAAATGTTCTTCCATCTGGTAAACGTAGAGAGATCCGGCGTTCATTGCGTACACGCTCGAAATCTGAAGCGAAAAAACGTATCGCCAAGTATCAAGAAAATCTTACACCGCTCATGATGGATACATCAAAGCAAGTGTTAACCCTGCTTGAATCATTACAAACACTGCAAGAGATGGGTTTAGAAGCCAAGGTGGCTCATAGTAAAGCTCCATCCCGCAAAACACCCAACATTGAGCAAGAACTTGATCAGTACTTAAAAATTAAGCAAAGCCAAGTTCGAGTACAAGAATTAGGAGCGATAGAAAGTAACATTCGGGGATATCTTGCTTTTACTAAAGATCCATTCAGTAAGCGGCAGGCAGCACTCTTCATCGATCAACTTACGTCAGCGATTCCAACGCGTAACAAATACGTATCTAAAATTGGTGGTTTTTTCCTCTGGATGAACAGACGAAGTGAGATTGAAATAAAAAATCCATTTCAAGGATTATCGATCAAAGATAATGTTCCAGTATCTGAAAAACGGGATGCCTACACCATAGACCAAGTGGCAAAGCTAAGGGATGTTTGTACTGCTGAAGCGGCTTGGAAACGCTGGGTAATATTGATCGGTAGTTATAGCGGCTTGCGGGCTAATGAAATTTGCCAACTATATCTTGATGATATTCAGCAGATAGACGGTTTATGGTGTTTTCGGATAGATAATACTCACACATCACAACAACTAAAAACACCCAGTAGCAGAAGATTCGTTCCAATTCACGACTCATTAATAAATGCGGGCTTTTGGAACTATTTTGAAAGTAAAAAAGGACAAGAATTGCTTTTCCCTGAAACCCGCAATAAAAAAAGGCATTCACAATACTTTATCAGTTGGTTTAGTCAGTTCAGAAAGGCGTTAGATGTGCCGGAATTCCATTCATTACGGCATTACGCCGCCACCACCTTTAAAAATGCCGGAATTCCTGAACAGTACGCAGGTGCACTACTCGGTCATTTATCCAACACAGGAATTACCTATTCACGATACGGTAAGCAAGTCAGTGATTTAGGAAAACTTAAGGAAATCATCAATCTGCTTTAAAAGCAGATTGAGCACAACTGAAATGTACTGAAAGCGTGCATTTCCACTGTGGGAGTACTTTTAACTACTAATCAAGTAGTTAGAGATGAGGTTGTTCTATTATAGCCAAAACGTCCTCAAAGTACTCCCATTTTTCGGGACATGAAGCTGCACCAGTACTGCATAGTACACACAAAATGTACCACATTTCGGTACAGAGCTGAAGTCACAGGTCAGTGGCTATGTTGCTGTGGGTTTGGCTGCTTGTTAGAGCTTACGAAAGTACTGAATAGTGGCTAACAGAGTGCGGGATTTGTTCGTGCCAATCTTGTAAAGCAGGCTGGTTAGTCACGATTGCTTGTGGGTATGAGACAAATCTATTGTAGGACGCTCACTATGAGGTTTAAGAATTTCAGAGTGAATACCATCAAACTTTCGAAAAACAACCGTATAATGGCTTACAGAGCGTTTTTAAAGATGTATCTTCTAACTTTGTCAGAGTAAATGTACAAAACTTAAAAAGTATCTACGATGTATCCTCAAAGAGAACTACTTTTCGTAATATATGCATTGCCTATTTTAGTACTTCCTTATGAGACTATTAATACTACTTAAAATGGAACAAGGAAATTTAGACTTTATATAGTGAAAATACTTTTTCATTTACGTTGACGGGAAAATTAGCTGTTTTCTATCGTATGCACGAAATCAGCAACCAGCAATGTTACGTATTTTTTAACGCCCCTGACTTCCAGGCTTGTTGAAAATAAATGAAACGAAAAAAACTTTTGTGTTATAATGTCGACATTCATTGGAGTGAGAATGTGTTGTCTTTATGCGATGACCAACCCCATTTTTTGTGTATAAATCAATGTTGATGAATTTAAAATGTATTAATTAACCCCAAGTATATACAACAGCACAAATTAATAAATTATAACAATGTTCTATGATATGTAGTAATTATAATAACCGTCACAATCCTATTAATCCTTATGGAGGACTATATATATGACAAAGTAAACTGACAGTAAGGGTTGATTGTCAGTGGGAGTATTTACAAATGAGTAGTAAATTAAAGTATCTGAGTAGTAAATGTGGCAGTGGCAAAGGCGTTTATGCTACATCAGAGATAAAAAATGAAATTGAAACTTTAGGTAATTTTCATTTAGTAGTGATGCCTACCAAACAGTTAATAAATCAATTCAAATCCGATTACAAAAAGTTCTGTGATAATGTAAAAGTAGTGGTTTCATCAGATGATGATTTTACTAAAAATCAAGCTCTACTACCACGTATAAAAAAGAGTCTATCTGAAAAAACTTCCCATATAGTAATGATTACAGAAAAAATGTTTTATCGAATAGATCCTTGTTTATTAAAGGACTGGAAAATCTGGATTGATGATTGTAACAAGTTTTGTAGTCTGATAGTTCGTGGTATAGGTAGTGATGACCAAGAAGAAATACTGAGTATCTATAACAAAATATTCATTACCTCAAGTGATTATGTGGAAATAAGTGGTGATGAAAATGATCCTGTAAATTTCAAATATAAGTCAGTTACTATCAATAATGAAATAAATTTATCAGATGATACCAAAGGGTTTTACAAGGTTTATCGTGAGATGAGGTTCTATCATCAGGCAGTGCTTTTAGGTGATTCATTGACTGGTAAAGTAAAACAGTTAGTTATTGCAGGGTGGTATGATCTAACCAAATATGTTAATGCAGGTATTGATATTACTTACATGAGTAATGACTTTGAAAAGTCACTTTTATATAAGCGTTGGAATCACATATTTGAAAAGATTGACTTTAAACTTGATAAACAAGAAGAGTTTAATGCTAATGATTCACGTATTGATGTAAAGTACTTTTTTGATACAACCAAATATGATCGTGGTTTATCTAAAAAAATGCTTGTGGATGAATTGGATAGCAACGTTAAAGTTGTAATGAAATTTCTGGAAAACGAGTTAAAAGATATAGATTTCTTTTGGACTTCAAATGATCGCAGTTTATTCACATTACGTGGTACTAAGATCACCCCCAATCAACGCGGTATGAATAATTTAAAAGATAAGAAAGTATGTGTCTTTATAGCAGCAATGAATGCTCATCCTAATAGTGAAGCATATTTATCTGATTTATTTGACTTTACACTTGAGGATATGGTGCAAGAATATGAAACCGAAACGCTATACCAATTTGTATATCGCTCTAAAATTCGTGATTATAGTAGTGCGGAACGTGTCACAGTATATGTATATGATTCAGATCAAGCATATTCTATACCTTCAGGAACAGTTGAAAAGATTGAGTTAGGTTTAAAGAGTACTAAATCAATTGGAGGTCGCCCTTCAGGAATTAACGCCCCAAAAGAACTTAAAAACAGATTTGGCAATTGGAAAACCAAGAACAATAACAAAGCTGACAGTATGATAAAGTACCACAAATGGGAAGGGAAACAACGTAAAAACAAAGAGTACAAAGACGTAGACTTTAACCAATTCAAAAATCAAATTTCAGTTGAGCCAATTAGAAAATAAAAGTAAGTAGCTATGTACATGGTTGCATCTCTGCTTCTAATCGCACTGGTATTCATAAAAACTAATATAACCTTCTATATAATAGAGGGATTTCTTAGCTATTTTAAAATGAAAGCAATAAAACAAAGGAAAACACTAAATTTAGCTCGCTTTAGCGAGTTGAATTTAGTGTTTTCCGTATGTTTTTTGCGAAATAACTTAATATGGCGGGTTGCCTTGGCAACTCGACATGATGAGTTGTTTTCAAAGCTTACATAATGTTTTAAACGTCGATTTGCTAAGGCAAATCACCGGCAATTTTGTTTTAGTACATACTTGCCCTGCGGCCAGAGCATGTACTAAAACAAAGATCGCATTTCAAGTCATTTAAAATTATTTCAAGTATTGAATCTACTGGGGAGTACTTACTGAAAGTACTGGCACAGTACTGACTCAATCCACTGGGATAGTACTTGTTGAAAGTACTGGCACAGTACTGACTAAATCCACTGGGATAGTACTTGTTGAAAGTACTGGCACAGTACTGACTAAATCCACTGGGAGTACTTATTGAAAGTACTGACATAGAGGCTAACCAATAAAATGTAAAAGTGAAAACTATCCAGTATTACATTAAATTTTTTCTAAGATGATTGATAGATAAATAAAAATGTAAATTGAAGGATAAATATAAAAATCTTCAATTGTTAAAAATAAAGTTTATAAAATGGGGTAAAAATATGAAGTATTATTTAGCTAACAAAATCGAATCGTCTTATTATACTGTTCTAATAAATACTAACTTACTGTATAACAGTTTGCAGAAAAGTGATGATGTTGATAGGTTGATATCTGAACTAAGTGATGAACCCAGGTCAGAGTGGATTGTTAAAGGTGAGCCTTTGAATATATTCTATATTCCACTAATTAAAATAAATGGAAATGAAGAAATAAAGGTTATTGATGGTAGGCATAGAATATGTTGGATGAAATTAAAAGGAATGACTGAAATACCAATGGCTATATCAGAGGATAACATGAACTGCTTAATAGCTAAAGGAATTAATTATACAGCGATTATTAACTTTGAGATGCCATGTAATGTAATCCCAAAGCCACTACAGCAAGATATTCCGAATGGGTATGAGTTAGTAAAAAAACTCGTAAGCCGAGCAAAGGTAATAAAAAATTGAGTACTTACGCTTTTAAAATGTAGATTATTACTTCATGAATAAATTGCTTCTAAGGTAACTGGCCTTTAGGTTGCTAAAATTTAATAAACCAGCCCTGAAATATTTTAAATGAAAAGTTAAAGGGATTACCTATGCATTTTAAAGTTGAAGCACTTAGAGCCTATCTCAATAGGTAATAGAATACTGCTTCCAACTGGTGTCTGGTTGTAACCAGAACGCCGGATTATATGGCTCTGAGCATCAAAATTTACTTTTCTGAGTGCTGTTTTTATCGCCTATTGAGATAGACTCTTAATATACAATGTGTAATTAAAACGTCATGATTAAAATTCGAGATTCCTTTTTCGCAAAGATACTTCAATGATTTTTGTAATTCATTGAGTTAATTTCTATTGAAAATGAATTAAGAAGCCATGTGGATTTAATAAATTTTACGTGTCGTTAAGCCATGTGGTTTGTTCCTGACAAGCGTTCCATTTAATCATTTTTTATTGGATAACTAATGCAGGTAAACTCATCGTTGAATGCAAGCATTTGATTTCCTTTTAATTCAACAAAAGGAAATGAACTGAAAGAAATATTATATACACTCATGTGAAAACGAATTTTCTCATCATTAAGTTTGAGTCTTTGTGCGTGGGCGGGAAATGTTCCTTGCCCCTTCAAGGTAATGAGGAATGCGATGGGGAAAAAATGAAGTAGTGAACACTCACATATATGCCCTTCATTAAAGAATGCTAAACCTTGAGCACTGATATGAGTAGTGTGAGGGTAGAACCAGTAGTATATATCATGAGTATCTTCGAATGTTACAGTTTTCCCTGAAACATAGTCTCGTAATGGTGAAAAGAAAGGACTGTCTGGAATTGGGCTAAGGCATGCTTTTATTGAAGATGCTGATAATATGTGACCGATCATACCTCTTGTAAACTTTTTTGAATCAAAAGGGACTTCAATATAAGGATATATTTTATTGGCTAAAGTGAAATAGTCTTTTACTTTTGATGTTATCGATTTTGTTACCGCACATATCTCTTTATCAAATTGACTGAGGAGCGTACTATTACAGTCACGGCATATGGTTTTAAAAGTACTAGCTCTAAATGTCGGTAACCCTTTGATATTATCAAAAATGTCAGGGTGTGATTCACTTATAGTCCGTTGCTCTCTTTTTGTTATTGTTACCGAACCTTTCGGTGGGACGTGATCTTTAGTTAATTTTCCATATTGTTTGCAAATGGGTCAAGTATTCAATG
>NZ_AYMQ01000079.1 GCF_000633355.1 Serratia sp. H1w | reverse complement strand
AAAAATCTATGGTCACCCCCGTTTTTGCAACACTGATTTTGATTTATGATGGGCTTGCTTAAATCTATCCGGCGTCACTATGGGCAAGGATGCCCGCGCCACGATGAGTTCCGCGCCTGATAAACCTAAAAAACCCGGCGGCTTCCAAGAGCCATTTTTTATGTTAGGTTTTTCATCAGGCCGTTTGGCCGTTCATGTCATCA
>NZ_AYMQ01000078.1 GCF_000633355.1 Serratia sp. H1w | reverse complement strand
GTCCCCGGTCTGTACAGGGAGAAGGTTGGGGTGAGGGGCGGGCAAACATAATCTATAATCATTGAGCCGTTTTGTTTAACCGCTCACATATAACGGTGTAATTTCCCGTTGCCCAAGTGTAAAATCCGCCCGTTTTCTTCTTTGGATTGAGCTATGTCACAAACTATGACCCCAAAAGCCCCCCGTGTCGGCTTTGTCTCACTAGGTTGCCCGAAAAACCTGGTTGATTCTGAACGGATCCTGACTGAACTGCGTAACGAAGGTTACCAGGTCGTACCACGCTATGATGATGCTGAGCTGGTGATCGTCAACACCTGCGGCTTTATCGACAGCGCCGTTCAAGAATCACTGGAAGCGATCGGTGAAGCCTTGAACGAGAATGGCAAGGTGATTGTGACCGGCTGCCTGGGTGCCAAGGAAAACCAAATCCGCGAGGTGCACCCGAAGGTCCTGGAAATTACCGGGCCGCACAGCTACGAGCAGGTTTTGTCCCACGTTCACCAATATGTGCCGAAACCGGAACATAACCCGTTTACCAGCCTGACCCCGGCGCAGGGCGTGAAACTGACGCCAAAACACTACGCCTATCTGAAGATTTCCGAAGGCTGTAACCACCGCTGCACCTTCTGCATCATCCCTTCGATGCGTGGCGATCTGGATAGCCGCCCGATCGGTTCCGTATTGGATGAAGCCAAACGCCTGGTGGAATCTGGCGTGAAAGAGCTGTTGGTGATCTCACAAGACACCTCGGCCTACGGTGTCGATGTCAAACACCGCACCGGTTTCTGGAACGGGCAACCGGTAAAAACCAGCATGGTCAGCCTGTGTGAGCAGCTCTCCAGCCTGGGTGCCTGGGTGCGTCTGCACTATGTTTATCCTTACCCACACGTGGATGACGTGATCCCGTTGATGGCAGCAGGCAAGATCCTGCCTTATCTGGATATTCCACTGCAGCACGCCAGCCCGAAAATCCTCAAGCTGATGAAACGCCCAGGCGCGGTAGAACGCACGCTGGAACGCATCAAACGCTGGCGCGAGATCTGCCCGGAGCTGACGCTGCGCTCAACCTTTATCGTTGGCTTCCCAGGGGAAACCGAAGAAGACTTCCAGATGCTGCTCGACTTCCTGACTGAAGCCAAGTTGGATCGCGTTGGCTGCTTCAAGTTCAGCCCGGTAGAAGGTGCCGCTGCCAACGAACTGGCCGACCCAGTGCCAGAAGAAGTGAAGGAAGAACGCTTCCACCGCTTCATGCAATTGCAGCAAAAAATCTCCGCCCAACGCTTGCAGGACAAGATTGGCCGCGAAGTGCTGGTGTTGATCGACGAAGTGGATGAAGAAGGCGCGATTGGCCGCAGCATGGCGGACGCACCGGAAATCGACGGCGCGGTCTACCTCAACGGTGAAGCTGATGTGAAAGTTGGCGACATTGTCAAAGTGAAGATTGAGAACGCTGACGAGTACGATCTCTGGGGTTCCAAGGTCTGAGTTAGGCTACCGCGGATCACAAAAAAAGGGGTCAGCACCAGTGCTTACCCCTTTTTTATTGATGAACTACCAGCTAGTTACTTGTCGTCCGGCAGGGCATAGGCAATAACATAGTCACCCCGCTCTGCAGCCTGACGAGCACCACCAGCACTGATGATGATGTATTGCTTGCCGTTCTTCGGCGACACAAAGGTCATCGGGCCGGATTGGCTACCCACCGGCAGTCGCTCTTTCCAGATCTCTTTCCCGGTTGCCGTATCGAAGGCACGCAGGTAAAAATCCTGAGTACCAGCAAAAAACAGCAGACCGGACTGAGTTGACAGGCTGGCACCCAGCGTTGGCATGCCCACTTCCATCGGCATACGCATTTTGATGCCCAACGGCCCCGTATCCTGCACCGTACCTACCGGAACCTGCCACACCAGCTTGCCCGATTTCAGGTCTACCGCTGACATGGTGCCAAACGGTGGTTTCTGACAAGGAATGCCCAGTGGAGACAGGAAGCGTTCACGCACCGCACCAAACGGTGTGCCATCCATCGGTACCAAGCCCATTTCGATGCCGCTGGCGCCAGTCGGCACCTTGCTGCGTGGCACCATATAGTTGGCCAGCCCCAAGCGCATATCGTTAACAAACATGATGGCATTGTTCGGATCCACCGAAACGCTACCCCAGTTCATCCCGCCCAACGAGCCAGGATATTGTAGCGCACGGTCGATACCCGGCGGTGTATAGACGCCCTGGTGACGCATCCCTTTGAACTCGATACGGCACAGTAGCTGATCGAGCGGCGTGGCGCCCCACATGTCTGACTCGGTCAGAGTCTGGTTGCCGATATTCGGCATTCCCACCGAGAACGGCTGGGTTTTGGAATAACGTTCACCTGGAACATTGCCCTGCGGTACTTCACGCTCTTCGACTTTCGCTACCGGCTGACCGTTCTCACGGTTGAGCATAAAGATCATGCCCTGCTTACTGGTTTGCACCAGTACGGGTGTCGTGCCACCCTTGCCATCAGGCAGATCGTACAGTAACGGTTGGGAAGGGAGGTCAAAGTCCCACAGGTCATGATGCGTGGTCTGGAAATGCCAACGCACTTTGCCGCTGGTGGCATCAACTGCCACGATTGATGAACTGTATTTATCGTCTAACGCAGTACGCTCACCGCCAAAGAAGTCAGGAGTAGCGTTGCCGGTTGGCAGATAGATCAGATTCAGTTTGGCGTCGTAAGACATTGCGGACCACACGTTCGGCGTACCGCGCGTATAGGTTTCACCCGCTGGTGGCAGTTTGGTAATGGCCGGATTACCCGGATCCCATGCCCAGGCAAGTTCACCAGTATGCACATCATAAGCACGCACCACACCAGGAGGTTCGCCGGTAGAAAAGTTATCCGCCACGCGGCCACCGACTACCACCAGGTTACCCGCCACCAACGGGGTTGAGGTTTGCTGGTAATAACCCGGTTTAACTTCGCCCATGCCCACGGTCAAATCGACAATGCCTTTATCACCAAAATCGGCACAAGGCTTGCCAGTATCGGCATCAATGGCAATCAAACGCGCATCGATGGTTGGCAGGAATAGACGGCGTTCGCACATGGCCGGAGCGTTCGCGGCAACTACCGGCGACGAAGACGGCTGAGCCGCATTATCGTAATAACCCAGGCCACGGCAACGCTGCCAGTTGGGTGCAGAGGCTTTAGGATCGTAGGACCACAACTCTTTGCCAGTATCAGCCTCCAACGACAACACTTTGCCGTAAGCGGTACAGACATACAGGGTATTGCCGATCTGCAGCGGGGTATTCTGGTCTTCAGCGCCAGAACCGTTGCTTTGTGGAATATCGCCAGTATGGGCAATCCACGCAACCTTCAGCTTGCTGACGTTAGACTTGTTGATTTGATCCAGCGCGGCAAAGCGATCACCGTGGGTGGTATTGCCCCAATGTTCCCAGTTTTTCTGCTCACTGCCGGCAGTTACCGGTTTAACCGGAATATCTTCCTTGGCCGCCACCAGTGGCGTAGGCACAAAGGTGTAACCAAATCCGGCTACTAGCACAACCGCCAGCACCCCTGCCAGAGAATAGCTGATGGAGGCGCGGACCGGATGACCGGCACGTTTCTTCAGCCATGGATAGGCCAACGCGGCCAGGAAGGCCAGCACGCCGAACATAAACAAACGCGAGAACAAGGGCCAGAAATCCAGACCAACATCCCACAATGCCCAAATCAGGGTTAATACAAAGGCCAGCGCGTACAGCCATATGCCCACAGGTTTGAGTTTGATCACCAGTACCGCTGCGATCAACATCGCCAACCCCATCAGCCCAAAATAGAGGCTCCCTCCCAATGAAGCCAGGTAGACGCCGCCGATTGCCAGCGCGAGCCCGATGATGCCCATCAGTCCCCCCAGCAGCCACATCAAGTAAATCCCTATACTTCGTTTATTGCCTGTCTTTGCCATATTCACTTTCTCCCACCGCTAGCAACGCCTAAATTTTGGCGTACTTGCTGATGTAATAGATAACCATCCTAAGATAACAACTCAACGGGGGGTCAAGATTCCCCGCGGTACTACTGCTTACTACTCAAACGAGTAAGCAACACTCATGCCCCCACCCCAGTTTCTGCCTGGAGCCGGTTCGAAATAGCGGCCATTGCCTTCGTTGACGATCACTGAGCCGACATACTGGCGATCAAACAAATTGTCCACCCGGCCAAAAACGGTAAATTGCCAGTTCCCTACCGGATAGCGATAGCCGGTATTCAGCGCCGCCACGGTGTAGGACGGTGCCTGCTGTGAATTCTGGTCATTGACCTGGATATCGCTCATGTAGCGCAGTTCAGCACCGGCGAACCAACCTTGTGGCGGTGACCATGCCAGCGAGGCATACCCCATATTGCGGGCAATGCCCGGCAGGCGGTTGCCCTTCGGCACCTGCTTGGCGGCAGAACAGATGCTGTCGCCACAGACATCATCTCGGTAAGTGGCATCCAGCAGCGTCCAGGCCAATTGCAAACGCCAGTCGTAGCTGAATTGTTGATCCAGCGCTAACTCCACTCCACGGCGACGGGTTTGCCCCGCGTTCTTGTAGCTGGTGCGTCCGTTGCTACTCTCATCGACAACAATTTCGTTTTTGGTATCCGTTTGGAATAGCGCCGCGCTGAACAGGCCATTGCCGATACGCGTTTTGCTTCCCAGTTCAACGGTATCGCTGGTAGCAGGCTTCAGACCGAGATTGAGCCCCGCTACGCCACCAGGGCGATAAGAGAGTTCATTGATGGTAGGCGTTTCAAAACCACGCCCGACGGAAGCGTACACATTCCAGCCCTTGGTCAACGCATAGTTGAGCGAGCCTACCGGCAACCACTGGTGATAGCGGGCGTCGCCACTGTCGTCGCCGTTGCTGCCGATAATATAGTGATCGTTGGAGTCGAAATTGACGGTGCTGAAGCGCACTCCGGCATCCAACGTCAAACGTTGGGTAAGATCCCAAGAGGTTTGCAGATAGGGATCCACATTCCACATCAGGTTGCGTTCATCCCGCCGTAGATTACCCTTGGTCCCTAATTCGTTAACGCCGTTGACTACCGTGAAATTCTCATAACCTTTGCGCTGCTCGGTCATGGTTTCGTAGTCGAGCCCTCCCGTCACGCTGAAGGGCAATGTGACCACTTCACCGCGATGGGTCCAGCGTGTATCTATACCCTGGTAATGACGCGCCAGCGAGATCACTCCACCGGGATGTTGTTCACTACGTTGCTGTACGGCTACGGGTATCGACTGATACTGCGTGGTTTCCCGCTCACCGGCATAAGTCATAATGCTCAGATCGTCGTTGGCGCTCATCTGGCGTTCATAGCGCAACCCGGCCTGGGTTTGCTAGATGGTTTTACGCGTGTTGTATTGATCTGCTCTTGGTGCCTGGCGCGGATTGTCGTGCCATTCAGCTTCGGTTAAACCACCGGGATCGTCGGCATTAATATCCACCGAGTTAAACAACAACGTCAGCGTGCTGACATCATCAATACGCACACCCAAACGCGCGTTACCCAAGTTCTTACGTGCCCCACTGTGGTCGCGGAACCCTTCGGTGGTAAAACGGGTTGCAGAGACGGCATAGTTCACATCACCGGAGTGCGTGCCATCGCCGGTTGCTCCGCTGGCTTTCATGCCGTAGCGCCAGGTACCGTCACTGCCGCTATACATGCCCACTTCAATCTTGTCCGGTTGTTGGCCGGTTTCGCTCTCAACATTGATGACACCGCCAGAAGCGTTGCCATACAGAGCGGAAAACGGCCCACGTAAGACTTCAATCTTGTTCACTGAATTCAGATCGATATTAGACGTTTGCCCTTGACCATCCGGCATGGTGGCAGGAATACCATCCACATAAATTCTTACGCCACGTACGCCGTACATTGAGCGGGAACCAAACCCACGGATTGAGAGTTGCAAATCTTGCGCATAATTCTGGCGATTTTGAATTTGCAGCCCCGGCACACTCCCCAGCCCTTCGGAGATATTGATCTGCGGCCTGGCCTGACGAAGTTCATCGCCATTAAGCACGCTGACCGCAGCCGGAGTACTCAATTCTGAAAGACCGCTGCGCTTGGCTGTGACTACCATGTCAGATTGTTCCACTACCCGATCACTGGCTTGTACGTTTACCGCCATAAACAAAGCACAAGGCAACAGCGTAGAAATGGCGATAGGTGAGGCCGTGGTATTTTTTTTATTAAGAAAATTCATGTAAAAACTGCCATTAGACGCTTGGAAAGATTAGTGCCTTTTGAAAAAAACAGAGCGCATGTTAATACTTATCGCAACAATTTGAAAATAGCGGAAGGAAATCCAAACTTCCATTAACTCAATTTTCACATGTAACGATAAGTTTAAATGATGTATTACAGGAGGGAGATCATGAAGGGATTAGATTATTACTATCAATATCAAGGTGTAAAATTGATTTCCTTATAATTTAGTGGTGTTTAATAATCAAAATGAGAGAGTAAAAAAAAGCAAGGTTTTTTTGGGAAGAACTGCCCCGCAGACGGCGGGACAGTTTGATTTAGTTAACCGATCGGCATCCGCATTGGATCTGGGTACTGATATTCAAACCCCAGTTCGTTACAGATCCGGCTGCCGTCCACCAATCGCCCTTCCTGTTCTTCTTCTGGTGCAAACTGCGGGGGTTGCAGTTGCAACTGTTCGGCGAAAGCCGGGTAGAAGTCACGTTTGAGCGGATGGCCCGGCGCACAAATATTATAGGTATGCCCGCCTTTCGGCAGCTTCAGCAACAGTTGAATGGCCGCGTTCACATCATCCTGATGCACCAGATTAACCCCTTGCGAACCGCCCTTGACATCAACCTTACCTGCCAGGAAACGACCTGGATGACGATCGCCCCCAACTAGCCCTGCCAAGCGTAAAATATCGACCGAGGTATTGGGCAATTGGTGCAGCCAAAGCTCCAACTCCTGCAACACCCGGCCAGCCGATGTCACCGGCTTCAACGGCGAATCTTCCCGCACCGTGCCGGTAGTTTCGCCGTAAACCGATGTAGAGCTGGTAAAGATGATATGCGGGACACCAAACCCCATCGCACTATCGACCAACATACGCACGGCATCAAAGTAGCTTTCGCTCCCCTCTACGGTGCGGCTGGCTGGCAGAGTGATCACCAACGCATCCGCATATAACAGTTGTTCCAGATCGTGTGCTTCACAAATCAACGATGGAGTCAGTTCCAACCGATAACATTCGATGCCGCTCATCCGCGCGGCTTCAACCCCATCCGGCGTGGTTTTGCTGCCAACGACCTCATACCCGTGGCCCATCAACGATAAAGCCAGCGGCATCCCTAACCAACCTAAACCCACAATGGCGACTTTTTTCATCAGCTTCCTCTCAGAAGATTGCAGCGTTCGACAACCTTAAGGCTACGCCACTGCGCTGACGGTTACAATCGGTTAACCTTAAGGTTGGGTAAAGCGCGCGTGGCTAATAATTCAGGCTGTTTCAATTAATTAAATTGATAACCCTAAAAAAGGGTTGCAAGTGATACTGCGGATAGTTTAGCTTAATTAGCACCTCAGCACTGGCTGACCCAATTTAAGAGAAAGCACATGACACGCGTTCAGTTCAACCACCATCATCACCATCATCCTGACTAGTCTTTCAGGCGATGTGTGCTGGAAGACGATTCTCGAATCTTCCAGTGGCGCGTAGAACGAACTAAACGCAAGAAAGAGCCCTCGGAAGATATCTTCCGAGGGTTTTTTTTTGCCCCCGGACAGACAGAAAAGATAATTTTTATAATAAATTCATAAAATTACAGATTAAACAGAGGTTACCATGTTGGATAAAACGCGTTTACGTATCGCCATGCAGAAATCAGGTCGCCTGAGCGATGAGTCTCAGGAACTGCTGGCCCGCTGCGGCATCAAGATTAACCTGCAACAGCAACGCCTGATTGCCTTCGCCGAGAATATGCCGATCGATATCCTGCGGGTGCGTGATGACGATATCCCAGGCCTGGTGATGGATGGCGTAGTCGATCTCGGCATCATCGGCGAGAACGTGCTGGAAGAGGAACTGCTCAACCGTCGTGCTCAAGGCGAAGACCCGCGTTATTTCACGCTACGCCGCCTGGACTTTGGGGGTTGCCGCCTATCGCTGGCCACCGCGCTGGATAGCGAATACTCCGGCCCGCAAAGCCTGCAAGACTCCCGCATTGCCACCTCTTACCCTCACCTGCTCAAGCAATACCTCGACAAACAAGGCGTTCGTTTTAAATCCTGCCTGCTGAACGGTTCGGTGGAAGTGGCCCCACGTGCTGGCCTGGCAGACGCCATCTGTGACCTGGTATCTACCGGTGCTACGCTGGAAGCCAATGGCCTGCGCGAAGTGGAAGTGATTTACCGCTCCAAAGCCTGCCTGATCCAGCGTGACGGCGAAATGCCAGAAGCCAAACAACAACTGATTGACCGCCTGATGACCCGCATCCAAGGGGTGATCCAGGCGCGTGAATCCAAATACATCATGTTGCATGCGCCAAGCGAGCGCCTGGACGAAATCGTCGCACTGCTGCCGGGTGCGGAGCGCCCTACCATTCTGCCACTGGCAGGCTCTCAGAATCGCGTAGCCATGCACATGGTCAGCAGCGAAACCCTGTTCTGGGAAACCATGGAAAAGCTCAAAGCCCTGGGTGCCAGCTCCATTCTGGTGCTGCCAATTGAGAAGATGATGGAGTAACGCCATGCCAAACTTCAATACCGTCGTCAATTGGGCCAGTTGTAGCGCAGAGCAGCGTGCAGAGTTGTTGATGCGCCCGGCCATTTCCGCTTCGGACAGCATCACCCGCACGGTGCGCGAGATCCTCGACAACGTGAAAGCCAACGGTGACAGCGCGTTACGTGAGTACAGCGCCAAGTTTGATAAGACTGAAGTCGCGGCACTACGCGTGACGACAGAGCAGATTGACCAAGCCTGTGCCCGCCTGGGCGACGAGATCAAGCAGGCAATGGCCGTGGCCGTAGCCAATGTGGAAACCTTCCACAACGCACAAATCTTGCCAGCGGTAGATGTCGAAACCCTGCCTGGCGTACGTTGCCAACAGGTGACCCGCCCTATCGATTCAGTGGGTCTGTATATCCCTGGCGGTTCCGCGCCGCTATTTTCTACGGTATTGATGTTGGCCACCCCGGCACGTATCGCCGGCTGCCGCCGCGTGGTGCTATGTTCTCCACCGCCGATTGCCGATGAGATCCTGTATGCTGCCAAACTCTGTGGCGTACAGGAAGTGTTCCAGGTCGGCGGCGCACAGGCGATTGCTGCCATGGCGTTTGGCACGGATTCAGTGCCGCGAGTGGCTAAAATCTTCGGGCCGGGCAATGCCTTCGTGACCGAGGCCAAACGTCAAATCAGCCAACGGTTGGACGGTGCGGCCATCGACATGCCCGCCGGACCTTCCGAAGTGCTGGTGATTGCCGACAGCGGTGCGACCCCGGCGTTTGTCGCCTCGGACCTGCTGTCCCAAGCCGAACATGGCCCAGACTCGCAGGTCATTCTGTTAACGCCAGACGCCGCGATGGCCGAAGCGGTCTCGGTAGCCGTTGAGCAACAATTGGCGCAACTGCCACGTGCAGAAACCGCTCGCCAGGCGCTGGCCAGCAGCCGCCTGATAGTGGCGCAGGATTTGGCCGAATGTGTCGCGATCAGCAACCAGTATGGGCCTGAGCACCTGATAATTCAGACCCGCAGTGCACGCGATCTGGTAGACAGCATCACCAGCGCCGGTTCGGTGTTCCTCGGTGACTGGTCGCCGGAATCTGCCGGAGATTACGCCTCCGGCACCAACCACGTGCTGCCAACCTACGGATATACCGCCACCTGTTCCAGCCTGGGGCTGGCGGATTTCCAAAAGCGCATGACGGTACAGGAGCTGACGCCACAAGGCTTTATGACCCTGGCCCCGACCATTGAGATCCTGGCTGCCGCCGAACAGTTGGTCGCCCACAAAAACGCCGTGACCTTACGCGTCGCCGCACTGAAGGAGCAAGCATGAGCATCGAAGAATTGGCACGTAAAAACGTGCGCGAGCTAACCCCCTATCAGTCGGCTCGCCGCCTTGGTGGCAAAGGTGACGTCTGGTTGAATGCCAACGAATACCCGGTAGCGCCAGAGTTCCAGCTGACTGCCCAGACCTTTAACCGCTACCCGGAATGCCAGCCTGCGTTGGTGATTGAGCGCTACGCCGCTTACGCCGGGGTGAATAAAGAGCAGGTGTTAGTCAGCCGTGGGGCAGATGAAGGTATCGAACTGCTGATCCGTGCCTTTTGCGAGCCGGGCCAAGACACCATCCTGTTTTGCCCACCGACTTACGGCATGTATGCCGTCAGCGCCGAAACCTTTGGCGTAGAACGCCGCACGGTCGAAGCTAAAGAAGATTGGCAACTCGATCTACCAGCGATTGCCGCCAGCCTGGATAACGTTAAGCTGATTTACGCCTGTAGCCCCAATAACCCGACCGGCAACCTGTTGGATCCCGACGATTTGCGCGCACTGCTGGATATGGCCAAAGACAAAGCCATCGTGGCGATTGACGAAGCCTATATCGAGTTCTGCCCGCAGGCGTCAGTGGCTGGTTGGCTGAGTGACTACCCGCACCTGGTGGTATTACGCACGCTGTCCAAAGCCTTTGCTCTGGCAGGCCTGCGTTGTGGCTTTACCCTGGCTAATGAAGATGTGATCGCCTTGCTGATGAAAGTGATTGCCCCGTATCCGCTCTCCACTCCGGTAGCCGATATCGCCGCTCAGGCGCTAAGCACCGAGGGGATCCGCGTTATGCGCCAGCGCGTTACTGAGATTGCCGCCAACCGTAGCTGGCTACAACAGGCGTTACAGGACTGTGCCTGCGTGGAACAAGTCTTCACCAGCGACAGCAATTACCTGCTGGTACGCTTTACCGCCTCAAGTCATGTCTTTAAAACCTTATGGGATCAGGGCATTATCTTACGAGACCAAAATAAACAGCCTGGCCTGTCCGGTTGCCTGCGGATCACCATCGGCACCCGTAACGAATGCCAGCGCGTCGTTGACGCACTCAATACTCTGCCCGGCGCATAGGAGCCAACGTGAGCCAAAAATATCTCTTTATTGACCGTGACGGCACGCTGATTGCTGAACCACCGGAAGACTTCCAGGTCGACCGCCTGGACAAGCTGGCGCTGGAGCCGGATGTGATCCCCTCCCTGCTGGCCTTGCAGCAAGCCGGTTTCACCCTGGTGATGATCACCAATCAGGACGGCCTCGGCACCGCCAGTTTCCCACAGGAAACCTTCGATCCGCCGCACAACCTGATGATGCAGATCCTCAGTTCGCAGGGCGTCAAATTCGACGATATCCTGATCTGCCCACACAAGCCGGAAGACCACTGCGAATGTCGCAAGCCGAAGGTCGCCATGGTTAAAGGCTATCTGGAACCAGGCGTGATGGACGTGGCTAACAGCTATGTGATTGGCGATCGTCAAACCGATATCCAACTGGCCGCCAATATGGGGATCCAGGGATTGCTGTATCAGCGCCAGACGCTGGGCTGGCAAGCCATCACCCAACAACTGACCAAACGCGATCGCTACGCGCACGTTAACCGCGTGACCAAAGAGACGCAGATTGACGTCAAGGTCTGGCTGGATCGTGAAGGTGGTAGCAAGATCAAGACCGGCGTCGGCTTCTTCGACCACATGCTGGACCAAATCGCCACCCACGGCGGCTTCCGCATGGATATTCAGGTCAACGGTGATCTGTACATCGACGATCACCACACGGTGGAAGACACCGGCTTGGCGTTGGGTGAAGCGCTGAGTAAAGCCCTGGGCGACAAACGCGGTATCGCACGCTTTGGCTTCGTGCTGCCGATGGATGAATGCCTGGCCCGCTGTGCGCTGGATATCTCCGGCCGCCCGCATCTGGAATACAAAGCCGAGTTCAACTACCAGCGCGTTGGCGATCTCAGCACCGAGATGATCGAGCACTTCTTCCGCTCGCTGTCTTACACCATGGGCTGCACCCTGCACCTGCGCACCAAAGGTAAAAACGACCATCACCGTGTCGAAAGTCTGTTCAAGGTGTTTGGCCGCACGCTGCGCCAGGCGATCCGCGTTGAGGGCAATACGCTGCCTAGCTCGAAAGGGGTGCTGTAATGAACGTGGTGATCCTGGACACCGGCTGCGCCAACCTCGCCTCGGTCAACTATGCGGTACAGCGCCTGGGCTATCAGCCGCAGGTGAGCCGCGATCCGGAGATCGTGCTGCGCGCCGACAAACTGTTCCTACCGGGTGTTGGCACTGCACAGGCAGCGATGGACCAGTTGGAACAACGCGACCTGATCGATCTGATCAAGGCTTGTACCCAGCCCGTGCTGGGGATCTGCCTGGGTATGCAGTTGCTGGCAGCCAGCAGTGAAGAAAATGGGGGTATCAAAACGCTAGGGATTATCGATACTCCGGTCAAACAGATGACCGATTTTGGCCTGCCTTTGCCCCATATGGGCTGGAACCAGGTTACGGCGCAGGCCGGCGATCATCTGTTCCGCGGCATCGAGGATGGTGCTTACTTTTACTTCGTTCACAGTTATGCGATGCCGATATGCTCAAGCACCATCGCTCAGGCGAACTACGGCGAGCCCTTCACCGCCGCCGTACAAAAAGACAACTTCTTTGGCGTGCAGTTTCATCCAGAGCGATCTGGCAACGCCGGGGCGCAACTGTTGAAGAACTTTCTGGAGATGTAGGCAGCATGATTATTCCCGCTTTGGATTTGATCGACGGTAACGTAGTGCGCCTGCATCAGGGCGATTACGGCCAACAGCGCGACTACGGCAACGATCCGCTGCTGCGTCTGCAAGACTATCAGCAACAAGGAGCGCAAGTTTTACACCTGGTTGATCTGACCGGGGCCAAAGACCCTGCGGCCCGCCAGATCCCACTGCTGCGTAAACTGCTGGCCGGTGTAAGCGTGCCGGTACAGGTAGGCGGCGGCATCCGTAACGAACAAGACGTTGCGGCACTGCTGGAAGCTGGCGCTACGCGCGTGGTCATCGGCTCCACCGCAGTCAAGCAGCCAGAAATGGTGCAAGGCTGGTTCGAACGCTACGGTGCCGATGCCATGGTGCTGGCGCTGGACGTACGTATCGATGACACCGGCCGTAAGAACGTGGCTATCAGCGGTTGGCAGGAAAACTCGGAGGCTACGCTGGAACAGGTAGTTGAACAGTATCTGCCATTCGGTCTGAAACACGTGCTGTGCACCGACATCTCACGCGACGGTACGCTGAAAGGTTCCAACGTGGGGTTGTATCAGGAAGTCTGCCAACGCTATCCGCAGATTGCCTTCCAGGCTTCTGGCGGCATCGGCAACCTGGACGATATCGCTCAGTTGCGCGGCAGTGGTGTGGAAGGGGTGATCGTCGGGCGCGCCCTGTTGGATGGTAAATTCAGCGTTGAGGAGGCTATCGCATGCTGGCAAAACGGATAATCCCTTGTCTGGACGTCAAGGACGGGCAAGTGGTCAAGGGCGTGCAGTTCCGTAACCACGAAATCATTGGTGATATCGTGCCGCTGGCCCAGCGCTACGCGCAGGAAGGCGCCGACGAACTGGTATTTTACGATATCACCGCCTCCAGCGATGGCCGCGTGGTGGATAAAAGCTGGGTATCGCGCGTGGCGGAAGTGATCGATATTCCGTTCTGCGTGGCGGGTGGCATCAAGAGTGCCGAAGACGCCAGCCAGATCCTCTCCTTTGGTGCGGACAAGATCTCTATCAACTCCCCTGCTCTGGCCGATCCCACGCTGATCAGCCGCCTGGCAGATCGCTTTGGCGTGCAGTGCATCGTGGTCGGGATCGACACCTGGTATGAAGCCGCAACCGGCAAATACCACGTCAACCAATATACCGGGGATGAGAGCCGCACCCGTGTAACCGAGTGGCAAACCCTCGATTGGGTGCAGGAAGTGCAAAAACGCGGGGCTGGGGAGATTGTGCTCAACATGATGAACCAGGACGGCGTACGCAATGGTTACGACCTGGAACAGTTGAAGCGGGTACGTGAAGTGTGCAAGGTGCCACTGATCGCCTCCGGCGGGGCCGGCACCATGGAACACTTCCTGGAAGCCTTCCGCGATGCCGACGTTGACGGCGCGCTTGCGGCTTCGGTGTTCCATAAGCAAATCATTAATATCGGCGAACTGAAACGGTTCTTGGCAGAGAATGGCGTGGAGATACGCGTGTGTTAACAGAACAACAGAAAGCTAAACTGGACTGGGAAAAAACCGACAACCTGATGCCAGCGATCGTACAGCATGCCGTTTCCGGCGAAGTATTGATGCTCGGCTATATGGATCAGGCAGCCCTGGAAGTCACCGAGCAAACAGGCAAAGTGACGTTCTTTTCACGCACCAAACAGCGCCTGTGGACCAAAGGAGAAAGCTCTGGCAATTTCCTGAACGTAGTCAGCATCACGCCAGACTGCGATAACGATACCTTGCTGATCCTGGCCAACCCGATCGGCCCCACCTGCCATTTGGGCAACGACAGTTGCTTCCACCCGGCAAGCAGCGACTGGGGCTTCCTGTACCAGTTGGAGCAATTGCTGGCCTCGCGCAAAACCGCCAGCCCGGATAGCTCGTACACCGCCAAGCTGTATGCCAGCGGTACCAAGCGCATCGCACAAAAGGTTGGCGAGGAAGGTGTAGAAACCGCCCTGGCCGCCACGGTGAACGATCGCGAAGAGCTGACCAACGAAGCTTCCGACCTGATCTACCACCTGCTGGTGTTGTTGCAGGATCAGGAGCTGGATTTGAGTACGGTGATTGGTCGCCTGCGCGAGCGGCACGAAAAAAAATGATGTTCCCAAAGCAATAAAAGCACAAACTAGCCCCCTTGAATGTTTAAAGGCTCTTTAATTACCCGTCTAATGGCGGGTAGACTTTAACAGAGTCATAGTCCGTTTCCCCTCGGGAACAACAAGCCCACGGGGAAGCTTATCGCGTGGCGTCAGTTTTCCTGTTAACCCGAACAACCAGCCCGTATCTTACAAGGCCGGCAAACTTGAAATGACTGAATATACAACTGTCAGTATCGGCATTGCCAAAGACACCTTTGATGTATACATCAATTCAACTCGTCAACTTCTGCATCTGAATAACACACCTGAAGACCATCAGCAGTTGCTGAGTTCGCTCTCTGCCATAGTCCTGAAGTTTGTCGTGATAGAGGCAACTGGCCGATATCACTCACTGCTGACTGCCCCACTGGAGTTGGCGGTGGCCAGTTCACGTCAGGTGAAAAACTTCGCTCGTGCGCTAGATACCCTGTACAAAACAGCCCCAAATGATGCACGTGCCATCTACGAGTTTAGCCGAAGAATGGAACTGGAAGCTCGTCCTCCCCCCGATGAACAAACTCAGTGCCTGGCTGGAATGGTGACCCGTCGTCGCCAACTGGTCGAGGATGGAGATAAACCGCTATAAAAGCTGCGATGACGTGGTAGCGTCAGCGTGTATTAAACGGCATATAGACTGGCTGACTACTGAAATCCGGGATGAGGATGAGTACATCGACAGGCAAATAAAAGTGATGCAGTTATGGCGGAAAAAGGCGACGCTGTTGGAGAAAGTAAAAGGTAACGCGCCAATGACAAGGGTAATGCTTCTTACGATATTGCAAGAATTTGGGACACTGAATCGGCACAAGATAGGTGTACTGGTTGGTGTATGTCCTTATTCTTACGACAGTGGGAAAGGAAAGCGAAGTATCTGAGGAATGCTAAGTGAGGTGCGTTCAGCGCTGTACATGACGACCTTGTCAGCAATGCTGATACAACCCGACAATCCTCAAGTTCTACGAGCACCTGACAGAGCGGGGAAAAACGTTCAAAGTGACGGCGACAACTTGTTGGAGAAAACTGCTAACCATCCTGAATGCGATGCTGCGGGATAATAAAAATGAGTGACAAATTAATCATCACCCGTTGACTTTAAACACAACTGATCATCCTAAGCCCTCTCCCCAAAAAAAGAGAGGGGGCTAGTCTAGCGCAGTGCTCAAATGAAGGTCGTGCCAAAACCAGTACCTGATATGATGAGTTTCAGGTCAACAAGTGCGTTTGATTGCAATGGAATAGCTGTTTTACTCATAATTTCCTAATTTCTTTGGATCTGCGGTCGGACAGGTGATAAATGTAACACCGCGAACCTATCGGGCAGCCGAAGAGGTAAGACCAAATCAAAACACTATTGATGCCGCCTAATGCCTGAGTTTGGGAGATTAACTGCGGCCTCTTAATTTATCTAAAAAACCACTTATCAGGCTGAATAGATTCAGTATGCAAACTCGCAGCGTAAGAGCACGTTGTGATAAATTCCCTGTTCAAAACTAATCTAGGTTGCTGGCGGAACATCTAGCAACGTAGGGCTATCGGATAAGTTTAAAACAGATTCCATAAAAAACATTGACGATTTAACCAGAAACATCAGATGCTACCTTCGAGGAAATACGAACATAATATCTGCCAGAGCGCTATCCTTAGCCACGGACACTATCTCAATACTGAGAAGTAAGGCAAAAGATCTGGTGCTCAGGGGAGCCTCTGATTAAGAAAGAGGATAATTTTTGCAAATTTGGCAAAAAAGCAGCACTCCAAGGTATACGTTGCTCAAAAACACACGTAAACAAATCGACACGACATTTAGAAAGATAGAAGCCCATTCAAGGGCCAAACATTATCTAAGTTAAGAAAGTTGTATGTTGCGACATCCGATGATCAGAGGGTAGCCACCGCAGTGAATGGCAAAGGCGGCAATGACTCGTGGCCAAAGAGCTGTTTTCTCAACGCAAGTAACTTGAAGACCCCGTTATCACCTCACGGGGTGCTTTACAAACAATAGACCATCATGATTTGACAACTCCTTGAATACACACCACCGCAAGCCGTGTCTTGTAAGCTTTTAGCCCAAGATTCATAACTTTTAACACTAATCTCATTCAAAACCATGCCCAGTAACTATATTGTTCTTGCTGATACTTGACAGGGGTAAATATGGATCGCAGACAATTGATTAAAGGCTTTTTATCCTTTATAGGGGGAAGTACCGTTGCATCTGCTGCTTGGGCAAAGTACAAGAGTGGTCCCATGTCCGAAATCACTCCTAACGTTGTCGTCTCGATGCCTTCACAACTATTCACTTTAGCTCAATCATTTAAGGCAGCGGCCAACGGTCGTGTCTATGTCGGTAAAATTGACACCAACCCAACCATCCCCGAAAACCAGATCCAGGTTTATATCTATAATGAAGATGACACGGCAGTTCCTGTGACCCAGCCCATCAATCTGAATACGGGTGGCTTCCCTATTTACAATGGTCAGATCGCCAAGTTTTTGACCATTGAAGGCCACTCAATGGCCGTTTACGATGCTTACAACGTTCAGCAGTTCTACTTTCCTAACGTCTTGAAATTCGAGCCAGACCAGCCTTACTACCGGTTGAGAGAAGAGATCCCTAACGACTTCGACACACCAGATGAGCAAAAATTTGTCGGCCGGTGTCGCAACATCGCAACTTTGAGAGGGATTGTGCCCACTTCAGACGGTCAGAAAATAGATGTGGCGGCTCACACATCCGATAGCGATGATGGTGGCGGTTATTTCTTCTATGACTCAGCAGACACCACATCGGTGGATGACAACGGTTTTACATGCGTGGTTCTGTCTAACGGTAAGCGCTGGAAGCGTAAAGTACTACACGACCTGCTCGTTGAATGGTCGGGAGTTGATACAACTGGCACAACAGACGTCACTTCGGAACTACAGCAAATGCTTGATATATCAGCCAAGTTTTGTACAACAGCTCACGGAGTGACGACAAAAGCCATTTTGCACCTGAACGGAAACATAAAGATAACGGGCACAGTCAGTATGCAAGCAGCAAAAGTAGCCCTACACGGCCCGGGGACAATCTATGTGAACTCAAAAGGTTCGTACCCTTCTGGGTATGCGTTCGTCCTTACAAACACGGTTGGCACACCACTGGCATCTTACTCAAATAAAACCACGCCCTTGTTTAGAGACATCATGTTCGTTTCAGAAGAACGTACTGTGAATCTTTTCTACGGCGTGAATAAAAAAGGGGATGCGAACAATAATCCAGCAGCTCTTCAAACGGTGTTTAACTGCCAGTTCAAGGGGTTTGGCACCGTATACACAAACGGAACAGGAGGGTGGGGTTGGTCATGGTATGCAAGTGGATGCAACAGTTGCAACCACTGGATGAACATAACGGTTCAGCCTGATACCTATGAGCGCTTCTCGTTTGACAGCTGTATTTTCCAGAACGGCGGGTATGTGTTCTTGCTTGATAACCCTGACGGGAAAATCTATTGGCATAAAGGCTCGATGGACTACTGTGAAGGTGCCGCAATAATCACTCGTGGCTTTATTGAGATCAACAGCCATATAGAGTTCTCCGCGCGAACGCTGCCTTTTATTGAGTTTAAAGGCGCGAACGCCCACGCAGTAGTTAGTGGTCTTGCTGCAATCCGGCTGAACACAAAGACGCCGTTTAATTTGTTCAAGCAATTCGCGCCCAACCAAGTGACTATGAGAGATATCGATATCATATCTGACGGTGTCAATATTTCGTCCTGCGTGTTTTCAAACATGCCTTACCTGAAAACTAACGTTAACCTGACGAACGAAGCAGCCAAGGCTATGGCGCTTTACGATACTGACGGATCGTTAGTCGTTCCCGGTGTATCGTCAGTCGAATATGTCGTAACCGGAACAGGGCTTTCATCAGTGATCAACGCTGACGGTTCTATCACGCTCACCTCTTCTGTCAACTCAGGTGGTAGTAAGGGGTTGGATTTCTTCATTCCAATCACCGGCCACACGAATATCGGTGTTGAATGGTTTGGCTCGAATGCCTCCGTCCTAAGCCCGGTGTTTGTGCAAAAACTTATCTGTAACCAGTTGGCAAGAAGCGCGAGTAACAATGCGCTTTCGACGGTAGGGCTGATCACGGACCATTCGATCAATGGCAATACATCGATCCCCATAGGTGCAGTTGACCAGCGAGGCAGTTCGGGGACTATGTGGTCGATACCGAAGAGCGCCTTTTACCTCCGCTTACGTTTCAATGCCGACAATATAGGTAATGGCGAAAAATTTACAATCCATTCACTCAAGCTTGTGAGTTGCTAAGAGCAGTGAGATATGCCGGGAGAATATCCCCGGCCATCATATAAAGCCACGCTGCCATCTATCTAATCCACCAATCTTTACATTATATCGTGCCGTATGCTTAGGTAGATGGTATGGTTGTATATTCCTCAAATATCTCCGCAGCTCACGTTCGCAATTTGGGTCTCTAGGTTGAGAATGACCCACCCGGATACCTTGGCGCATCAACCACAACTCCTACGCGGTCCAACTGCTGTTGTGTCCCCCCCCCACAGCGATCCGTTAACCTGCCCGGGGCCGGGCTTCAGCAAATTAGGGTGCCGATAAAAGCGATGATGGCTGTTAGTGATTTTGTGATATATCCATTTCACTGGTACCAAGAGCCGATGTTTATCCAGCAGGTTAAACAGGCGGTCCCGCCCGATATTCAGCATTTAATCGGCTTGGCTGTTGAGCAAATAGTGCAGTTTACGCGTACCGATGCGTGGTTAACTGCACCGGATACGAGCAACAAAATCAAGAATTTGCGTATTATGTTCCTGTCGTTTATTTTTACCTTGCGTTGTCCTGATACCACGCCTGTCTGCGGAGTCCCAGGAACTGGCATGCGCGGGTAACGGTTACTTTTGAGATCTGGCTTTGCGTGAGGACTTGCCGGGCCGCTTTTTTACGCCACTCACCTCGTAATCATTTTTCAGAACGTTGATAACAGATTCAAAAAACTCAGCTTTCTGGTTCGCAAGCTCAAGCTGTTAGTTCTTTGTTCTGGTGTGAGTGGGATATTTGTCTGGGGCACAGGCAGTTTCCTCTTCACCAGGTCAGGAAGTCCGGGAGTTATTCAAGCCAGCCATATTTACGCAGCCAGACAAGAACAGTTGAGCGCCCCTAAATACCATATCGCAGTTAGGCCTGTTTTTAGGTCATCACGCCTTTTTCGACCTGCTCAACGATGGCTATTTTAAAGGATAGAGGATAATCACGCTGGGTACGTTTGAATTCTGTCATCATCATGTTATCCGAATTTTAGGTCAGAAACGTGTCAACGCTATTCAAGACAGGTCACAAAAAAGCCGCCCGGCGTTAACCTTGACGGCTTTTTTAATCGTTCAACGTACGGGATTATTCCATCCATTCGGTATGGAACACGCCTTCTTTGTCGATTCGCTTATAGGTGTGAGCACCGAAGTAGTCACGCTGCGCCTGGATCAGGTTGGCAGGCAGTACCGCAGAACGGTAGCTATCGTAGTACGCAACGGCTGCGGAGAAGGTTGGCGTTGGGATGCCGTTCTGCACCGCATAGGAAACCACGTCACGCAGCGCCTGCTGATACTCATCGGCGATTTGCTTGAAGTAAGGTGCCAGCAGCAGGTTAGCAATGTCAGCATTTTCAGCGTAGGCATCGGTGATCTTCTGCAGGAATTGGGCGCGGATGATGCAACCTGCACGGAAGATTTTGGCAATCTCACCGTAGTTCAGATCCCAATTGTTTTCTTTGGAAGCGGCTTTCAACTGAGAGAAGCCCTGCGCATAGGAAACAATCTTGCCCAGATACAGAGCGCGACGAACTTTCTCTACGAACTCGGCTTGCTCGCCGCTGAAGGCAGCCACTTTCGGGCCGGTCAGCACTTTAGAAGCTGCTACGCGCTGGTCTTTCAACGAAGACAGGTAGCGTGCAAACACCGATTCGGTGATCAGCGACAGTGGCTCGCCCAGATCCAGTGAGCTCTGGCTGGTCCATTTGCCGGTGCCTTTGTTGGCCGCTTCATCGAGGATAACATCAACCAGGTATTTACCCTCTTCGTCTTTCTTGGTGAAGATGTCTTTGGTGATGTCGATCAGATAGCTGTTCAGTTCACCTTTGTTCCACTCGGCAAAGGTTTCAGCCAGCTGTTCGTTGCTCAGATTCAGCGCCTGCTTCAGCAAGGAGTAAGCTTCTGCGATCAGCTGCATATCGCCATACTCGATACCGTTGTGCACCATTTTCACGTAGTGACCAGCGCCATCGGCACCGATATAAGCTACGCAAGGCTCGCCTTCGGCCACAGCAGCGATTTTCTTCAGAATTGGGGCTACCAGCTCATAAGCTTCTTTCTGGCCGCCAGGCATGATTGAAGGCCCTTCCAGCGCCCCTTCTTCGCCACCGGAAACGCCGGTACCAATGAAGTTGAAGCCCTGAGCAGACAGCTCACGGTTACGACGAATGGTGTCTTGATAGTAGGTGTTGCCACCGTCGATCAGGATATCGCCTTTATCCAGGTGCGGAGTCAGAGAAGCAATGGTTTTGTCCGTCGCTTCGCCCGCTTTAACCATCAGCAAGATGCGACGCGGGGTTTCCAGCGAGGCGACAAACTCTTCGACGGTGTAGAACGGTGCCAGGTTTTTGCCCGGGTTCTCTGCAATAACTTCGTCAGTCTTGTCGCCTGAACGGTTAAAGATAGAAACGGTATAGCCACGGCTTTCGATGTTTAACGCCAGATTGCGGCCCATCACCGCCATGCCGACAACGCCGATTTGCTGTTTGGACATTAGGAACTCCTGTCTGAGGATGACACCTGTATCACGGCTCTTGGCCAACAGGTTTTTGATGTGGCCAACATGTTAACTCAGGATTGTGTCCACTGGGTAGTGATTGGTGCGATAGGTCACATAATTGGTTATTAGGGATGGAAATTTCATCGCTCACTAGCTAAGGCGCGGGTAAGTCTACCGACAACAACATGCTCTACAGTTTTTCTGGTTGCAGCGCAAAGGCAGCCTTTTTTGCTATAAACCGTTTCCCTAGGTCAATACCTGGTTTTTCAATAAATTTATAAGAAAGCCAGGAGACACCCACCGTTACAGATGCAGTTATCGTAAACGAGATGAGAAACTTCATCGGCCCAGAAACGGTCAGTGTGCCAATCCATTGGTACATACCCATGGCTTTCATCAAATAAAGCACAATGCCATGCATCAGATAAATGCTGTAGCTGGCCTTGCCAAGAAAACGAGTCAACCGATTGTTAATAAAAGCTGGCATGCCGATGATGGAAGCGGAGATCATACCAACCCAAACTAGGGAATAGGTGATATATACCCGTGATCATTGA
>NZ_AYMQ01000077.1 GCF_000633355.1 Serratia sp. H1w | reverse complement strand
TGACCATCTCATTAACCCGCTAAGTGCGGGTTTTATGAGAACACTTAAATTAACGATTTTTACTAGTTATTTTCGTTAAATTTAACAATATCATCATACGCTGCATCGAAGTTGTCATCATCTGACTCATACCCGTAATCAGGAACAAAATCTTCGTCGCCTTCTTCATCGAGGTCATCCTCTTCATCGAGGTCATCCTCTTCATCGAGGTCATCCTCTTCATCGAAGTCATCCTCTTCATCGAAGTCACCTTCTTCATCAAGGCTACCTTCTGACGCATCGCTATCTTCAGGGACTAACTCTTCGCCACAACCGTCTTCACAATCTTCGTTAATATCGTTTTCTTCTTCGAAAACATCATTTTCGCCAAAATCGCTCATGAGTCTGCCTCCTACTTTAGTGTTAAGTCCTTTCGCCACCATTTTACCCAACTTTGCACGTAACATCTTGCCCTTTTCACTTGTGTTCTCGTTGCCACTTAATCAGCCCCTCGATGCGAGAAGCGCACACGTCCAGCTCGTTTTGGGCGGCCTGTAGCGATATCACCGCATCACCAAACGTCGAGCCGGTGAACGGCGTTTTCTCGCATAGCTGCGAATACACCGCTGGCGGGTACACGTAAATGATCTGCGGGGATGGAGGGGGTTTTGGCTTATCAGCGCAGGATGTCGATAGCAGAATCAGGCAAACGCTGATTGCTACAGTCACTCGACTCCAACGCTTTGCGTAACTTTCCGTTTTCAGCATCGGCCTTGGCCCTCTTCTGCTGTTCAACCTTTAACTGTTCTTCCGTGGCGCGCCGGTCAGCGTCAATTGACTCTTTCAGCACAGTGATCGCTTCATCACGATCTGCCACCGACATACTTAGCTCGGCGTTCTTGTCGCTTAGCGCCTGGTTTGTTTTGTCGGCTTTATCCAGGCGGCTTGTCAGCACCCCGTTTATGCCGCCCAGGCAGATAGCCACCAGCAACGCACCGATCAACCCGTATTTGTTCAACCATGTCATGCGGGGATCTCCACATGCGGCGCGTCTAGGAACCGGGCGGGCTTGTCGTGCGGGCTGCCCGTCCAAGTGATACCAAAGCGCAGTTTCACGCCCAGCTCGGCACCAGCATTGTGCATAGCGTCCAGCACCGGCAGCCAGCACTTATAATCATTCCAGTCACCGCCAACGGGGAATAGATCCACCGCATGGCCGGTTAGGTGTCGGCTGTCCATCGTCTTGCTAACACCTTTTCTCACGTTATCGCGCTGCTGCGCTTCCGTGCGAACGCCCTCGATAACGATAAAATCGACGGTGGTAAGCTCCAGCGCGCGGCGAACGACCTTGACCAATGCCGGGTTTACGCCAACGAGGTTTCCCTCACTGCGCTTGCTGAATCGGAAATTATTCATTGTGACCGCTCCCCGTAAAACAGTTGAGACACATTGCCCCGCGCCCGGAATACAGCCATGCATAGCACTAGGTTCAACAGTGTTTCGGCGGGATCAATGATTCGGTACTCACTAAAGGCGATCCGGATGGCAACCGTGCCGCTGGCAATAATCAGAAGGTAAGCAAGAAGCGACGCAGAACGGTTGAATTTAGCCCCATTGCGGCGGTAGGTCAGCATTCGGGTACACATCAAGCCGCATGAAAGGCCGTTAGCGAACGCCAGCAATATTTGTAGGTCAATCATGCGGCCCCCTTCTCAGTATGTCGGGATCGGATGCACGTTGCGTCAGTGCCATCAGTAGGCGAACAGACACGGCAGAGCTGACGATCGCCCCAATCATCCGCGTGGCGCTTACACTGCCCGGCAGGAATGCAGAGATCAGGGAGGCGAAGAAGTCGCAAGAAACAATCCCCACGACAAACGACGCGAGGCAGAGCAGCACGCGAACAAACAACGTGTAATCCTTGGCGCTGATAACGAAAATCACAGAGCCGATAAAGGCACCTATGAACACATCAGCAGCATCAGGCCCAGACAGCAGGCCGAGAAGCGTTGCCCCGCCAACTACCGCCGTCTCCGGCGCCCTCGATACAGGTAACGTCATTGATAATCTCCTTTGTTCGCTCAGCGAACGCCGGGCGGTAGAAACGAAAAAGGCCCACCGAAGTGAGCCTTTAGATAGGTTGATAATGATTACAGAGCGGTTATTTCTAGCCGCTTGCCCAGCGCCTTAAGCGCGGCCTCGATCGTATCGATTTTGGTCGCATGGTTTAGGGTCACGATGCGGTTAACTTCCTGCGGTCGTGTACCCAAGCGGCGGGCCAGTTCAGCCGGTGTTGTGCCGGTGGCGATCATGGCGTTAAGGAGCAGCACCTTAGCCGCCACGCTGGCCGGTACGTCGATAAACTCTTCGCCGTCAGTGCTTGGCATCGGCACGGGCCGCCGATCTTCAAAGTAAAAATCAAACGCCGTTACCAAGGCGTCTTGCGCCAACGATAGCGCTTCTTCCCTGGTATCTCCGCCCGTTAATGCCTCCGGGATGTCCGGGAACGATACACACCACCCGGTTTCGTCATGCTCAAATTTTACGGGATATCGCATATTTGACTAAGTGAACCTTCGCGAGTAACCAGCCCCGGAGGGCTGGTTTATTATTTAAGGCCAAGTTGCTTGAGAATCGCTTTTCTCAGCGGCTCCGGTATTTCCTTCCCCGGATGCCTTGGCATTATCGTTTGCTTGCCGTTGAGGTGGATTTTCAGGTGGTTGGTACCGTTAGAAAACTCCGCCCCTTGTGCTGCAAGCCAACGCTGGAACTCGCGTTGCTTCACTTCCTCCTCCTGTTTGTTTAACTTGAAATCATTATAAACATTTTTGTTTATACAAGCAAGAGGCAATCTAAACATTTTTGTTTATTTCGAGCTTCAAGGGGAAGCTGTCATAGGTGGGACCAACTGCATAGGTCAAACCACTCGCGAGTCATTCGTAAGTGGTTTTTAATGAATAAACATATTATATATGTAAGTTATATATACTCATCATCTATTATTGAGTATTTACCTTCTTCTGCTAAAATGTATGTATACTTATCCACGTAAGCAATACCAAGCTTGCTCTCATACATGATAGTTAAAACAAATTGTTTTGGGAGTGAGTCAACATGAATGTTTTGTGTTTCCCCCAAATTAAACCCTCCACTTTTTAATGAGTGAACGTTAACTCCATTGAATGGCGGAAAAGGTGGTTCTGTCTTTATTGACACATTCATAGCATCCTCTCCAGCCAACTCCAATATGCCGCGATATACAAAATAAACGCCTCCAGATATAACCGCAGGTTTCACGGATGGAGCTTTTATTCTTGGTTTATATTGATTCTCCTTCTCAAACTTAGCAGTACTTATACTTTCCTGATCCATTTTAAGTTGATCTCTCGCTACTGAAACCATATCACGATATTGATCAACCGAGTTTTTCAACTCAACTGCTTGCAACTCCAGAGCTCTAGTGTTTTGTTGTAATTCTTTCTGCTGCTGTAAGTATCCCAAAACTAGCCAGAGAAAAGCCACCGGAGAGAAAACTCCCGCCAAAAAATCACCTAACTCGTTCCATGATGTCATTACATTCAATTTCAATGCAGCTACGGTGATACAGAGTAATAAAAAATACACACATGTTACTGTCACACCTACCCAGAAAGTTTTCATTTCCCTCTCCCAAAGAATTTCAGAGCAGGCATTAAACTCTTCTCATTTAATATTGTCAATTAACAGCAGGTTACTATAATTATTTCAAATGCAATAGTTACCATTCTATGGTTTCATATCACTCTATAGCCGCCACCTTCAACGCGCGAATAATTAGTGATTTTTGAGGCTTTTTAACATAATGGTCGTTACCCGCACCGCCGAAACAGCACTCATCCCGCTGACCAGGTGAACGCCGTTTTTCTGGCGATCTTCTTTCCCGTTTAGCGTAAATCGGACTGCATAAACCGTGCATAAAACAGGGTGCTTTTTGCATAGCCTATTTTATCGCTGAAACGCCTGTTCTGGCATGTTTTGTGGGTTAACGAGCTGTGGTCTGACAATAAGCCGATCGATGGTTTCGTGGGTCGCGAACGAGCAACCGCAATTAGCGTCCTGGCATTTGTGGTAGCGCTCTTTGGTCGTGGCGCTCAGGTAGCGGCTAGACCGCGTGTGTGCGGCCTTACCGCACAAGGGGCAATGCATCATGCTTTCAGCCTCCTACAAACGCAAAAAGCCCCGCACGATGGCGAGGCTCTTGGATGGGGTCAAATTGCATTTACAATTTTAGACGTTAGAAGCATAGCACATGTTTTTGGGTACCCACAACCCTCTCGGGCAGCATCACCTCAAGATCCATATCAAGCCTAATGCCAAGCGTGACTAACCCCCCTTCCAAGAACGCCTCAGAAGCCTGTAGCGATTTTCTAACTGCGTTTCTATCCCTGTGCATCGCCTCCGCAATATAACGCGTTGAATGCCCACCTATGAATCGTTGCCCCAGGATCAGCAGATCATCCGGGTGGCACACGAGTCCCATATGTGCCACGCAAGCATCGATAGCGGCGCCGTCTTCTTCCGAGCAACCGGGTTTACTCCGACGCTGGACTGGCGTGCCGTAGGGAGTGACCGACAGCGAGGGCCAGTCGACCAACGAGCAATACTCTTCGCTCGCCGCCCATCGCCCCCACCGTTCTAAAACTTCCTGCATATTTCTGCGCATAGCAATTGACCTCAACTTTTTTCAACAAATTTTATAAAGACGTTACCTCTCGTCTTTCATTTTCAAACTCATCAGCTTTTTAAGCCTTCCGGAATAAGCCTCCCAGTTCGCTGCCGAATCCATGGGGTGCTGTGTATCGATGTACAACCAAACAGAACCGTCTTTTTGTGTAATTGGTGGCGGAGCCAGTGCATTAATCGTTGCTTGTGTCAGGCTACGTTTAAAGAAAAATGAATCCCCTAAAGAGTTATAATCCCTATTGAAAGCTTCCCAAGAGCCGTCTTCCTTGCGCCGAATGCCGTAAGGCATACACTGCCGAAAAATCATGGACATATTCCCTTCTCCTTTCCGATACTCGTAATTTTCTGCAAGTTAATTGCCGAGGTAACAGATAGGTAACAGATAAACACCCATCTGTTACCCTATTCCAACCCTTGTGCCGTCAGGCTTCGAGGCACTTTAGGTAACAGGTAACAGTTACTTCTAGGTCTATATACGTATGCGCACGTACATAATACATAAATATAATCTCTCGCGTATATATAGTTAAAAACAACTGTTACCTGTTACCTTTACACCTTAAGTTATTGTTTTTTATTATTTTAACGAGGTAACAGATCCCCTTTTATCTGTTACCTATCTGTTACCTTTTTTAGATTGAATTCTGCAATTTTTCGCACGTTTCAAAAAACGCGCGTAATTCGTCGTTGCTGAACTCGCAATTTTTTACAAGTATCCAGAAGCGATATCCCATCCCGCTAATTTTTACCAAGTCGGTTGCTGGCCTTTTTGTTTTTTCTTTCAAGATACGCGTAATATGCTTTTGACTAATTTCTGCATCTAATCCAATTTCCTTGATTACCTCGTTGACAATTTGCTGGTAAGTCATCGCGGGTACCGGTGGATTGTCCAGAACGGACAGCACAGCCGCCTCAACATCGCTCTTATTGCTCTCTATCATCAATTGTCGTTCTTTCGTGAGCGGCGCACGTTGCCAATTGAAGCGGGAAATATCTACGTTCATCAGGTAAGCGTACACCTGGGCAATGAAGTCACTGTCGCCCAACGCGCCGTACAGATGAACATAGTGATCTTCGCTCGCCTCAACATCCGGACCACCCAACACGGCGATACGACGGTCTTCCTCGGGCAGCGCCAGGGCATCGTAGTGGTTGGTGTAGAACAGAAAGCCAGTGAAGATATCGATGGTCAGCTTCTTACCGTACTTCCGGTTGACCTCGAAACGTGGCTCGGTCAGCACATCGCGGATCTTGTCGTTGACCTCATACCGCTTGTCGTTCTCCCTCACCTCATCGATGGTGCATAGCAATGTGTGGTATAGATAATCGTGAAACTGGTTATCACACAGGGTCTTCATGCGTGTGCGAGCACAGTTCCACGGCCCTAATATTTTTTCCATCAGTTGGCTTACCCACCCCCTGCCGGTGCCGTGGGCCGTAGCCACATGCAGAATAGAAATCGGACAACGCCGCTCGGGGCGTTGCACCATCCACGCCAGACGCGCAATGAAGAACTCACGTTGCCACTCGTCAGGTACCAGGTAGGCCATATGGTCGAGGAACGTGGCTACCTTGCGCGTATCGGACGTTTTAGCATGCTCTGGCAAGTAGAACTCATTGATCTCATACCGCCCGTCCTGGCGCTCAATAAGTCGCCCCTTACCCGGTTGGTACCCGGTGGACTCTGCGACCTTCTTGGTTGGCCGCTCGATCCACACCTTCGTCGCTGGGGTTGCATTGCCCTTCCCTATTGGTGGGAACTGGTACGGAGCCATCAGGTTCTTGAACGCCTTCATTTCCATCATGCAGTTATAGGGTGGCCGGGATAAGTCGCACACCTTGTCGCCATCCACTACATAGATAAACCGCTCTAAAAAGTGGCTCGTCATATCGGTATCAATATCGGTAAACCCCTGGGGCTTTTCTTCGGTGGCAACCAGGTCCTCAAAATCACCATCACGGAAACCAATAGCATTAAGGAAATCGCCATCATTACGGTGTGCGCAACTGGCGTGCAGACATTTGAAATGTCCCAGCTCAAACCCGGCGGTGCTCGCAGGGAAATACACCGTTGATGTGGTATCGGTAGCCGAGCTGTGGCCGTCTTCAAACGGACAGCGGATGTAACGCTCACCACTGGCGCCAAAATCCAACGTCCAGCCGTTAGCGTCCAGGTAGTCGGCCACATCATCTGTGGCACCCGGTGTGCTCTGGCTACGGTCACGCAAACGCCCCACCCCGGCCTCGGTGGAAGACACCACAGGGAGAACATCGGCCAAGGCAGACCAAAGCGCCTCGAGCTGGTCGGCTGTTACCGTAAGCGGATCAGACGGTAGACCACCGTCCCACTGAATGCGGGCGCCCGACTCATGCACGCCAGCGGCTACAAACTGCTGGCCTTCGGCCAATAGCTCAACGATCCCGGCCTCACCTTCCAGGCGGTGAATACGTTTGCGGTAATCACCCTCGACCGCCAGCAGGTACAGGCATTTGTTGCTGTTCTCCCGGTACCGGCGCGGCGGCAATTCGCCAAAGTGCTCAATAAGCTGATCACGAATGGCCTGCTGCTGATCGGCGTCGAGAACATCGCAATCAAGCGCCAGCCAGCCGCGGCCAGCACGAACGCAGATCCCGTAATCAGGCTCACGGATCCACTTTTCGAGGTCAGCATCACTCGCGAGGGGCTGCTGCGCCCAATCGCTGATCCCGGCAACCAGGCGCTTACCGTTGTAAATGCTTGGCGTCTTGCCTAGCTTTTTCATCTTGCTTAAAGGGGAAATGCTCGCGGAGGGGTTACACACAACAGGCCGCAGGTCACCACCTCGACCCAGGATCAGGTCGAAGTGAAACCATTCCTCGGGCGTCGCCCCCCAACGTTCTTGCTGGGTCATGGGCTATGCCTTTTCTTCTGTCATAATATTATGGGGAGGAAATACAGAATCTAAGGAGCAATCGGCCCCCAAAGTGTTCAGTATTTCCACGATCCGACGGCAAGAATACAAATCAGGGGTTCGTGTACCTGCTTCATAGTTCCCTATCCGCGACTGATTCCAACCAAGCGCTTCGGCCAGCTGATGCTGGGTAATCCCAGCAGTTTTACGAGCAAGAGAGATGTTGTTCATATGTTACCTCCAATTCAGGAATTTAAACACGTATTGTGATTATCGTCAAACACAACTCGTGAGAGATAAAAAACACATAACGTGATAAAAATACTTCAACTTAATCACGTTGTGTAGGAGCTGAGACAAAATGGAAACTGTTGGACAGCGCATTAAACGCCTAAGAGAAGCACTGGGTATTAGCCAAGCAGAGCTAGCCACTCGGTGTGGTTGGGCCTCACAGTCACGCATTGGCAACTATGAAACAGATAGCAGGAAGGTAAACGTAGAAGATGCCGTAGTGATCGCCAGTGCATTAAAAGTAAGCCCCGGCGAACTGATTTTTGGTACCCCTGATAACGCGGTATTCATAAACCAGCGTGGCCGCAGCCTTCCCCTTGTTAGCTATGTACAGGCAGGTGCATTCACAGAGGCCGATAGCCTTTTTTGCCCGGAGGATATAGAAACCACTATCGTATTTGACGAGAACATATCGGAGTTAGGGTTTGCTCTAAGAATAAAAGGCGACTCTATGGAGCCTGAATTTAAGGAAGGCGATACGATAATCGTCGATCCTGCGGTAGCCCCTCACCCCGGCGAGTTCGTTGTTGCAAGAAATGGCGACCACGAAGCAACATTCAAAAAGTATCGGCCCAAGGCAAACGGTGCTTTTGAACTACTTCCGCTGAATCCTGATTACCCGACGATTGATTCCGAGCAACAACCGATCCAAATCATCGGAACAATGGTTGAGCATCGAATCCACCGACGTAAACGGTAAAAATTTACAAGTTCGGCTAGCCCTTCTCTCAACCCGCTTCGGCGGGTTTTTTATTACCTCACGCAAAATAAAACACAAATCGTGTTGACTTACAAAACACAATACGTGATATTCATCATCAACACGAAATGTGTTCAATACAGCTAAACGCCCCTCAGCGAGCGACGCAATCGCCGAACAGCCACCTACGCAGGGTGACCGACTGGACCAGCTCTTTTTCAACCACAGGAGGAACAGATCATGTGAAAGACAACAAAGTGTACTTACCGCTGCCCTTGCAACACGCGAGGGCTTTGGCAAGACCACTAATTGAGGGTAACGCTATGAGCAAGACAGCAATCAACGCACTGACCAAAGCAGCTCACATCGCAAAATGCGATTCTGGCTTCCTGACTGGCTTCATCACCGATAAGGCTTTTCGTAAAGCGGGTAAATGGCGCAATGCTGACGCGCTGGCAGCGTTGATTATCAACAGCGTGGCGAACGCTTTTCAGTGCGAATGCAGCTCAGATATGCAGAATGCGGGCGGATACTACAACAACATGCAGGAAGCTATCGAAGGTTACGTGCAGGCCAATATGGATGATTGGAACGGTGACGAGTGGTCGAAGAAAGACCTTGCTGCCGAACTAGCTCGCCTGGCTGAGATGGTAGAAAGGAACGCTATTTTTGAGGCTCACACCGCAGCGCTGGTAATTAACAGCCGTCTAGACACAACGAAAAGGACCGTGTTAGGCAAGGTCGTTTCAGGCGCTACCAAACACGCAGAGTCCTATGGTCGTTTTTATGTTGGCTACCGTGTTTCACATATCGATATTGATTGCGCCAAAAGTTATGGCGGAACTCTGTCAACCAATGACATGAAGCACGAGTGCTACTCAGTCGCCGCTTTCAAGTGACAGAACCACTGTTAATTTCGGCTGTAGGATTTTAACGACCTTTTTACTATGAGTCTTTGAAATACTCATCGACAACGTGACGATACTCAGCGTCAATGCGATAAGCTATTTGGGTTTTTCGGTCAACAATACGACGACGGTGAGAAGAACAGAGTATCCGCTGTTGAGAAAGGCTAGTGACAGCTACATCGTCAAGATCGAGCCAGAATGTATTGCAACCTTCCATAACGAAGGGCTTAAGCACCGATTTTTCTGCTTCGTCCAGTTTTTCGATCATAGACATAAGAGCACTATGCTCTTTCTCCGCCTGAGTTTTTTGTTCCGCAGCTTCAGCGCGTTTTGCCAAACACGAACGGCACACAGTCAACGCCCGTTGTGCAGCATCGACTATGGCAAAGGCGATAGCGAAAATGATAAGCAAACTTATATAGGGGATTTTGACTTTATCCTCTACCGCATTTGTAGCGCTCTCCGGTGACAAAAGCACTAACCCGATCCAGACGATTAATACGTACATGACCTTCACCACTGGCTCGCTGCCAAATATTTTGGCAACCCATGCTGAAATCCATTCGGGCATTTTTATCACTCACAAAACTTTAGGGGTAACAAAATGCTACCACAGAATCTCGCTGTAGGGGTATGTCGGGCACCTGGCCGCCTGACAGATTAACACCCATAACAATAAAACTATGCAGTTCTCCCTTGCCCCAATCCGCTGGGGCTTTTTTATATCTGAAAGCGTATCCGGCTAACCTCGGCGGGTGCGCTCCCCGATAGAAAAAGGAGTGACCCCCATGAATTCCCTTAAACAGCAACAACACCGGTATCGCCTTACCGGTGCGGATTTCCACACCCCAAAAACCCGAGGCCTGCTCTCCCTGCTGACAGCGTTGTGCATTGCCTCTTTCATCCTATATCTCGCTGGAGCATAACAATGAGCCTGGAATTAGCACTGAAAGAAAACACCGAAGTAATGCGGCAACTCATCGCGGCGCTAGCCGGTGGAAAAACCTTTACCGCCGACACCCCACACCAACCGAAAGCCGAGGGTACCACCCAGGCAGGCGAAGCCACCAGCAGTAAAAAGCCACGTAAAGGGCCGTTCTATATCCGCCAGGGGGAAGGTGCACCGTGCATTGTCGATAGCGAATCTACGTTGGTAGCGCATATCGAAAAGGGCTACACCGAAATCACCAAGGTGGAATACCTGCAGCTACAAGAAGAAGCAAGTAAGGCCACATTCAAGCCGGTAACGCTCGAAAGCCAGCCATTGCCGGTTGCAGTAGCTCTGGCTTACCTGTTTGGTGAAAAAGGGCGCTCCTTTAACGAGGAAATGATCACCGAAGCGATAGCCATCACTGAAACCGAAGACGGCAAAGAACGTGACGCGCAGATCGACGCGCTGACGATGGCACTCAAGGGCATTGACCGTGCTACCAAGCTGCACGGCGCCGGGGTGTTCGACCTCGCACTGCAGATGTTTGAACATTGGGATGCGCTACCGGGTATCACCGAACGCCGCACCTATGCCGATCTGCTGCTCGATACACCGAAAGAGGACCGCGCCAAGGTCAAACCTGCCAAGCCAAAGGCTTCTACCAAGCCGAAAGACGAAACACCGGACGCCGACCCGAAAGCACTCTTTGCCCAGGCCGAGCAACTGATCCTGACGCTGGCCAAAGGCGGTTACCGTAGCGAAGCTGTGAAGATCCTAGCCGACTTCGGCGCTACTCGCCTGGGTGCGGTTAAGCCCGAAGACCTCCCGGCGGTAATTGCTGCTGCCGAGAAAGCTCTGGAGGGTTAACCATGCCAGAAGCCTGGATAGATGTTTCAGGCTTCGAGGGAACTTACCAGATTTCCGATGCTGGCAACCTTAGAAGCTTGGATAGAACCGTACTAAATAAGGGCTCTGGCTGCGTTTACCCTCTTAAGGGAAAAACACTTAAACCCCGCAAAGACGCCGATGGTTATCTGATAACAGATTTGTGGAAAGCGGGTAAAAAAACAACGGTTAAAATTCATCGTCTTGTCGCCGCGGCATTCACCCCTGGGGCAGGTCCCGAAGTTGACCATATTAACGGGCAACGTGATGACAACCGCGCGCTAAACCTACGCTGGGCTTCCGTGTCACAGAACAGGGCTAATTCCCACACCCGTAAGAACAAATCAGGGGTGGTTGGGGTTCGGTACTGTGAAGGAAGAAAAAATCCTTGGCAAGCCTATGGCCGTGTGAATGGCAAATTCAAATCCCTCGGGCTTTTTCCCACCAAACAACTCGCTGAGGCCGCGAGGCAGAAACACATTCAGGAGGTTATGAATGCCTGACCAACATGCTCGATTATCACCATCCTCCGCCCACCGTTGGCTAAGGTGTATAGGTAGCCTGGCGCTAGAGGCCGGTATAGCAGACAGCGGATCCGAGTTTGCTGTTGAAGGTACCGCCGCCCACGCGCTGGCTGAATGCGTTCTACGTAATCGCCTGGATCCGACGCTTGCGGGGCAGGTAATACAAGGGGGCCAGCACGCCGCCGACTACATTGGCACCTACCCCCTTTCGCATTTATCAGCAACCGACCCAGGCCCGCAAGTCACCGAGGAAATGGCGGAGCACGTTCAAACCTATGTTGATACCGTGTGGAACCTAGCGGAGGGCAATACGCTGCTGGTTGAGCAACGTGTCGATTTCTCTGATGTTGTGGGGGTCCCTGAGCAGTTCGGCACGGCGGATGGCGTTATTTTTGCCGGTACCGAGTTGCAAGTCCACGATCTGAAATTTGGTCGCGGCGTCAAAGTGGATGCCGAGGAAAACGAACAGCTACAGCTTTACGCCCTTGGCGCACTGGATCAGTTCAGCATCCTAATGGACTTTGACAGCGTGCGCGTGTTCATCCACCAACCACGACTCAACCACTGTTCTGAATGGGCTATCAGCGTGGAAGACCTGCGGGCGTTCGGTGAGCGGGCCAAAGAGGCCGCAGCCGCCGCAATCACTACCGCGGCGATTGCCGAATGTGAGGGCATCGACACGCTTCCAGCAGATGTGTTTACACCGGGCGGAAAACAATGCCGCTGGTGTAAGGCGGCTGGCGGTCGGTGTGCTGCTCAGGCGCAAAGCCACCTTGATATTGTCGCGGGTGATTTTGTTGACCTCACGCAGCCGCTGGCACCACAACTCGAAGATACCCCCAACCGCATAGCCATACTCACCCCCAAACAACTGGCAGACCTCTACACTCAGGTTGACTCCATCGAGGGCTTTTGCAAAGCACTACGCGCCCGTGTAGATGCCGAGCTGAACACCGGCCACTGCGTGCCAGGGTTCAAACTGGTGGAAGGCAAGAAAGGTAACCGGGCGTGGAGTAGCGAAGCCGAAGCTGAAACCTTGTTGAAATCGTTCCGCCTCAAGAAAGAACAGTGCTACACGTTCAAACTGATCGGCCCCGCCCCTGCCGAAAAGCTGTTGAAGAAAGACAACCCGCGCCAGTGGTCCAAGCTGGAAAAGTTAATCACCCGCCCGGATGGCAAAAACACCGTAGCGCCGGAAAGCGATCCCCGCCCGACCGTCATTATCAACCCTGAAAACGACTTTGAAGATGTAGCCGCCATCGAGGCGGATGCAGAGTCTCTTATCTAAGGAAATTACCCATGAAAGTTAAATTAACCAACGTCCGTTTGGCCTTCCCTGATCTGTTCGAAGCAAAGCAATTCGATGGTGAAGGTGATTTCAAATTCTCCGCCACATTCCTGATCCCGAAAAGCGCCCCGGCCAACAAAGAGATTGAGGCAGCGATCCTCTCCGTGGCTAAGGCTAAATGGGGCGCGAAAGCCGAATCAATCCTCGCATCCATTAAGGGGAACAACCAGAAATACGGCTACCGCGATGGCATCGAAAAGCCGGAATACGACGGTTATGAGGGCTGCATGTACATTCGCGCCAGCAACAAGGCCCGCCCTCTGGTTTTGGACCGCGACAAGTCCCCGCTGACTGCTGCCGATGGCCGCCCTTACTCCGGCTGCTACGTCAACGCAACGATCACCATCTTTGCCTACGAGAACAAGGGCAAAGGGATCAGTGCCTCTCTGGGTGGCGTCCAGTTCTTCAAAGATGGCGATGCCTTCGCCGGTGGCGGTGTGGCCAGTGAAGATGATTTCGATGAAGTGGCCGACGGCGCGGACGCCGAATTGATCTAACCCCCTACCCGGCCTTGTGCCGGGTGTTTTGGAGAGCGGGCAAGCGCCTGCTGCCCAAAACACTACCACGAGGCATTATCTATGCAAAAACTCTGGCTTGATAAAGAAACGTTTTGCGAAGTGCCGATACGCAACGGTACCCACGTTTATGCAGAAAGCGCTGAGGTTATGTTGATCGCATGGGCGATAGACGACGAGCCTGTGCGGGTTATCGACCTTACCGCCGGCGACGCATTACCCGAACGTTTTGTCGCTGCGCTGGCCGATCCTAATTACGAGGTGTGGGCGCAAAACTCCCACTTTGACCGTACAGTTATGCGGCACGCCCTCCCTAATATTCTACCGCCCATTGAACGTTGGCGCGACACAATGGTACAAGCGCTGGCGCACGGTCTGCCTGGTGCCTTGGGCGCGCTCTGTGAAGTGCTCAATATCCCTCAGGACAAGGCGAAAGACAAAGAAGGCAAAGCGCTAATCCAACTGTTTTGCAAACCACGTCCGAAAAACAACAAACTGCGGCGCGCCACCGGCAAAACGCACCCGGAAGAGTGGCGTCGCTTTGTGGCCTACGCAGGGAACGATATAGAGGCCATGCGTGAAGTACATAAACGCCTGCCGACATGGAACTACCAGGGTAATGAGTTAGATCTCTGGCACTTTGACCAGCGTATCAATGATCGTGGCGTGTGTATGGACATTGAACTCGCAGAAGCAGCGCTACGCACCGTTGACGCGGAACAAGCCATTCTGGCTAAGCGTACCCAGGACATGACCAACGACGAAGTACAGGCGGCAACCCAGCGCGACGCCATGTTAAGGCATATCGCCAGCGCGTTCGGGGTGGACCTACCGGACATGCAAAAAAGCACGCTCGAGCGCCGTATAGCTGATCCTGATTTACCGGGGGCATTGCGTGAACTGCTGGCAATCCGCTTGCAGTCCAGTACCACCAGCACCAGCAAGTACAAAACGCTACTCAAGGGTGTAAGCAGCGATGGCCGGTTGCGCGGTACGTTGCAGTTTTGCGGCGCGTCACGTACAGGCCGCTGGGCTGGTCGCCTCTTTCAGCCGCAAAACCTCCCGCGCCCAACGTTCGCTCAAGGCGAACCGGACCAACAGGAACAAATAGACCGGGGGATCGAGGCGCTCAAAATGGGATGTGCTGATCTGCTGTACCCCAACGTAATGGAGGTGGTCAGCTCGTCGCTACGCGGTTGCATCATGGCACCCGAGGGTAAAAAACTTGTTGTGTCTGACCTAAGCAACATTGAGGGGCGCGTGTTGGCCTGGCTTGCGGGGGAAGAATGGAAGCTGCAGGCGTTCCGCGATTTCGACGCTGGTACCGGCGCGGATCTCTACAAACTGGCCTATGCCCGAGCCTTCAACATATCGCCAGATGATGTGGCAAAGGGGCAGCGGCAGATCGGCAAGGTGATGGAATTGGGCCTCGGCTACGGCGGTGGGGTGGCGGCGTTCGTCACCTTCGCCTTGACCTATGGCCTTGACCTTGACGAACTGTCCGACGCCGCCCTACCGAGCATCCCGCTATCAATTCAGCGTGAGGCGCAAAGTTGGTGGCGTGCTTCTGTCCAGCAGAAGAAAACCTACGGCCTAAACGAACGGGTTTTCATTACCTGCGATTCGCTTAAACGCATGTGGCGCAATGCTCACATTGCTACCGTGCCTTTCTGGTATGACTTGGAAGACACCGTGCGCCGTGCGATAGCATCGCCCAAAGTCACGCTGCAATGTCAGCGGCTTAAGGTACGTCGTGATGGCTCCTGGCTGCGTATCGCCCTACCGTCTGGCCGGGCGGTCTGTTACCCCGATATAGGCATCGAAGGCGGCAATATCTCTTACATGGGTACCAATCCCTACAGTCGTAAGTGGCAGCGCCTTAAAACCTACGGCGGAAAACTTGTGGAGAACGTCACGCAAGCAGCCGCCCGCGATGTTCTGGCCGGTAACATGCCGGGCGTTGAAGCTGCCGGCTACGACATTGTGCTGACAGTCCACGATGAAATTATATGTGAGGCTCCCGATACCCCCGAATACTCTGCTGAATGCCTGAGTGAACTACTAGCAAGTGTCCCCTCATGGGCGGAAAATTTGCCTTTAAACGCTGGAGGTTTTGAAGGTGGGAGATATAGAAAGGACTAGCCATGAAAATGACAAGAAAGTATCTCAATGAATGCTTTGAATACCGAGAAGGTGATTTATTCTGGAAAGTTCGCCCTACTAGTCACTTCAAGCGCCTGCGAACCGGTTTGATGCGAAATAGTAGGTTTGCGGGGCGTAAGGCGGGGACAAAGCACCCTGACGGGTACCAACAAGTGAAATTAGATAACGTAATCTATCTAAAGCATCGCCTCATCTGGGTGCTCTTTAATGGTGAAATATCTGCTGAAAAGCAAATTGATCATATTAATCATCACCGGTCAGATAATCGCATTGAAAATCTTAGACTGGTAACAAAACAAGAGAACCTCAGAAACTGCGCTAAGGGCCGAAATAATAGCTCTGGCACAACCGGCGTTTACTTTCATCGTGCATCGGGTAAATGGTGCGCTCAAATAAATAAAACTCATCTTGGAACCTTTACCGATAAAGCTGATGCTATAGATGCACGTAAACAAGCGGAAGTCGAAAGAGGGTTTCATACCAACCACGGAATTTAAAACACTATGACATTTAGCAACCATGACAGCCCGTTATATTTTCGGGCTGCGCGGGAGGCTGCCCAAATTGAGCGCGACGGCGATTATCACCGCGCAGCCAAGGTATGGGTTAAAGCCTGTCGCCTATCACGTAACACCAAAAACCAAGCTTGGAGCGAAAACCGCTCTGATTTCTGTATCGCTCAGATAGCGCGGGAAAAGTTTAAAGATGGCCTACACCCGTGAATCAGTGATCGAATCCAACCTGGTGAAGCAGGTAAAAGCGGCGGGCGGTACGGCGTATAAATTCACCTCCCCCGGACACCGTAGCGTTCCTGATAGGCTGGTGCTGTTACCCGGTGGCCGTGCTGTTTTCGTTGAGTGCAAAGCCCCTGGCGAAGCCCCAAGGCCGGATCAGGTACGCGAACACAACCGGCTGCGGGCCTTGGGCTTTACGGTGGTTGTGCTCGATAGCAAAAACATGGAGGGGATATTGTGAAAGGTGCAAGAGAAATGCCACAACTAAGAGTACGCATCCCCCAGGAGCTAAAGGATGCGCTCGAAACTATAGCTAATAAGAATGACCGTACGTTCACAGCCGAAGTTATTCGAAGATTGCGTAAAAGCCTAGAAGACGAAGGGGTTACCCTTTCCGATTAAGGGCTTGTTGAAGCTTTGCTACAGCTTCACGAAGTTCATCTTTGTTAGAATCGGCCCATTCCAGGCCATACTCCCGGTCGTATTTTTCCTGCAACTCGTCGAATGACTTTTGTAGTTCTTCGTAATCACCGACTAAACGACCGAAACCGTCGCTAGTCCCTACAGATTTATCTTGGTAAACGGTTTCTTCTAGACGGTCAATAACTTCCGCAGTGAATGTTCTCCTATTTTCCTTCGCCTTGCTTTCTAACTGAGCCTTGAGCGCAGCGGGAATACGCACTCGTAACTGTGGATCTTCTCTGCTCATAAACGCACCTCAAAACACTATTAGTAAATTATGCCTCACGGTGTGCTTGACAACAACTGCTCACGGTGAGTAATCTACACTCAGTCTCACCGTGAGAACTACTGAGGGGTTACGTTATGGCGATCAAAATCACGCAGTTGCATCACATTGATATCTTTAACTACATCGCGAATATGCTGGAAACCGCAAGGCTTCTCAGCTCCCTAGATACAGGCAACCAACTGGCTTTTGATTTGATTGAGTTTGCACAACAGGCAGCACAAGAAGCTGCGGGTAAGCCGTGGGAGTAATAAGCAAAACGCGCCGAAAGTTGCAGCTTTCAGCGCGTCTACAGCAACACATTAACCAAAGGAGTAGTAAATATGTCAGAAACCACTTTAACCAAGCCTGTAGTTTTTCGCAATGACAGCCTTAATATTGCACTCAGCGGCATGCTACATGAAGGTAAACCAGTGTTCTTTGCCGTCGAAGTGGCAAAGGCTTTAGGTTACGAAAAACCTCACCAGGCGTTAGAGTATAATTGTAAGTCATTGATTAAAGTCAATTTCCTACAGTGTAAGGAATTAGGTTTAGGCGACCGCCCTAAAGGGATCATCCTTCTGACAGAGCCAGATCTCTACCGCCTCATTTTACGAAGCAAATTACCATCCGCTGAAAAAGTGCAGGATTGGGTGTGTGAAGAAGTTCTACCATCCATCCGTCAGACAGGTGGCTACCAGTTACCCGTTAACTCACCGGTACCTCAATCCTTCGCCGAAGCTCTAAGGTTAGCAGCAGACTTAGCCGACCAGAACTTACAGCTCACTGACGAGCGTGATCACGCAGTTCGCACTAAAGCACACATTGATAGCCGACGAGCCGCTACCGCCTGCCAACGTAATTCTACCTATCAACGTATAGCCAATCGCGCAATCCGCGAACGGGATGAAATGGCCGCTCGGTTTGGCGCAAGCAAAGAATGGGCCTCTACCGCCGCAGTCTGGCGAGCAACAGGCATATGGTACGGATATCGTCGCTTAATGCGCTGGTGTGATGATAACGATCTGTTCGACACCTATTGCTATGACCCTAACACCGACGATCGGGCTTTGTGTTACCCGCATCAAGCGTGGATCGACGTGTATGGCGTAGATATCGATAAGCTGTTCTAACAACCCGCCCCCAAGTACGGGGGCTTCTTATTAGGGAGAACGAAGTGCAACGCACATTTACCCCCCGCCCCTACCAAGACCTGATTATCACCCACATTCACGACACGCCCCGCTTGAACGTTTGGGCCGGTATGGGTATGGGTAAAACAGTGGCGACGCTCACTGCGCTGGAAGATCTGTTTATGGCAGGCAGCGAGACTCAACCGGCGTTAGTGCTGGCACCGTTGCGCGTGGCCCGTTCGACTTGGCCCGACGAGGCCGACAAATGGGACCACCTACGCAACATAGAAGTACAACCGATTGTAGGCACAGCAAATGAGCGACTGGCCGCGCTTAAGAACAGCAACGCAAGCGTGTACACGATCAACTATGACAACCTCGTATGGCTGGTTGAGCAGCTTGGTAACCGCTGGCCGTTCGGTACCGTGGTCCCAGATGAGAGCACCCGGCTAAAGTCGTTCCGGCTGCGGCAAGGGGGCAAGCGTGCGGCAGCACTGGCGAAAGTGGCTCATAAGCATGTCCACCGCTGGGCCAATCTCACCGGCACACCAGCCCCTAACGGCCTGATCGACTTATGGGGACAAGCCTGGTTCGTTGACCAGGGCGAACGTTTGGGCCGCACATATGGCGCGTTTACGTCGCGCTGGTTCAACAGCATTCAGTTTCCCGGCCAGCAATGGTCGAAGCTGGAACCGTGGCCGTTTGCACAGGAACAAATACAGTCGGCGCTTGCTGATGTGACTATCTCCCTGGATGCCGCCGATTGGTTCGATATCAAAGAGCCCATCCACAACGTGATCCGCGTTGAGCTACCGGCCAAGGCTAGACAGCAATACCAGGCAATGGAAAAGGAAATGTTTCTGGAGCTGGAAGGTAATGACATCGAAGCGCCGAACGCGGCCGCCAAGACGGTGAAATGTTTGCAGTTGGCAAGTGGCGCTATCTATACAGACGACCAAGGTAATTGGCAGGAAATACATGACGGGAAGCTACAAGCGCTAGAAAGCGTGATCAGTGAATCGGGGGGAATGCCGGTGCTGGTCGCCTACCACTGGAAACACGACCTTGCCCGGTTGTTGAAGGCGTTTCCCAAAGGCCGCCACCTGGACGACGATCCGCAAACGCTACGTGACTGGAACGCGGGAAAAATCCCGGTGCTGTTCGCCCACCCAGCAAGCGCAGGCCACGGACTGAATATGCAGGACGGAGGAAACACTCTGGTGTTCTTCTCCCACTGGTGGGACTTGGAGCAGTACCAACAAATCATCGAGCGCATTGGGCCAACCCGGCAGATCCAGGCCGGTTATAACCGCCCTGTGTGGATACACCACATAACTGCCGTTGGCACCATGGATGAAATGGTGATGGAACGGCGCAATTCTAAACGTGAAGTGCAGGACATCCTGCTTGAAGCAATGAAGAAGAGAGGCATGTAATGAACGAGCAATTAAATCTCATAGAAGAAAAAGAAGTAATGCAGCGTCTTAAAGTATCTTCCCGGCAGACAATTTACACTTACCAAAAGAAATTTGGTTTCCCAATGCCGATAAGAACGCACCCGAAAGCCTATCTAGAAGAAGCCGTCGTAAAATGGATATTAAACGGAGGGGTTAATCCGAAAGTAACTTCTTAACATGATCCAGAAGTTTTTCAGCATGGATTTCATACCCTTCTTTTTGCCCTTCTATCCAATCATGCTTGTTATACACAGCCATAACCCCGCCCAGCTCATGCCCCAGCATTTTCTCTGTAATATGCGGGGCAATACCCTCCTCAGAAAGGCGAGTGACTAGCGTTCGACGAAAGTCGTGAGCTCGCCAATACCCAATATCTAAATTTTCCCTGATCCTTTTTATGTATCGATTCGCGGCAGCCATCGTAAGTGGTTCACTGATTTCATAGCCGGGAAACAGAATGTTATCGTAGGTCAGCATGGCCTTTTCTAACAGGGGGACGATCTGTTTAAAGATCGGCCTTCTGATCTCTTTACCGGTTTTACTGTGCTCTTTGGGTACCGTCCAGACCATCGCCTGCAGGTCAAACTCGCTGCGTTCGGCAAGCCGTAGCTCGGATACGCGGGCGCCCCAAAGCATCAACATTTGGTGCAACAGCTTGTTTGAGGTTGCGGCCCGGCTCCGTTCTATCGCGACCCATATCTCAGCAAGTTCGTAATACGTTAAGACCCGGCTTCCCGTTTCAGCACGACTCCCGATGTCACGAGGGTTTATTCGCATCACCGCACAATCATTGATGAAATGGCGGCGGATGCACCACCCAATAGCCGATCGCAGTTGTACAAGCAATTGTCTTGCACGGCGGCTGTTTAATTTCTCTTCGGCGGTGAACAGATCTACCCACTGCTTGATCGTGATCTGCGCAACCGGCCGCCCTTTAAATGCCTCGCTCATGATTTTGATAACGGTAGATTCATACAAGGCTTTGGTGTTGTCGCGCAGCGAAACATCAACATAGTTCGCCTTCCAATAATCCAAGCAGTCCTTAACGGTCACCTGGTTACCGCTATCCTGGCCGTCTTCAAAGTAGGTGCGCGGGTCTATCTTCTTATCATAGAGCACCCGCAGTTCTGCTATGATGCTTCTGGCGTCCTTCAAGGATACCGCCGGGTAACGGCCGATCCCTAAGCGTTGAGCTTTCCCGTCCCAGCGGTAACGGTACTGAAAATTGATAACTCCCTTGGGAGATATCCGCGCACTGAGGCCATCGGCGTCCGAAACCTCGGGGCTGCCTGTATATGGTTTACCATGTAGGGAACGTAATTTCGTATCGCTGATAGCCATAATAATTTTTTGTACACAGTGAGTTTTGTCTTTTGTACCATATCTGTACACAATTGCACATGGACAAACGAAAACAACTGTATGCACGAACAGTTAATCGATAACTATCATTACCGTGTCGGGTAACTAAAAACAGAACTAAAACCGTAAGTTACATCAAATTATGGACAAACATAGATAGTGAAAGACAACGCTAAACAGAATACATTCTACATCCACGACTACGAAACCTTCGGCAAAAGCCCTTCAATGGACCGCCCGGCGCAGTTTGCCGGGGTGCGTACCGATATGGATTTCAACATTATCGAAGAACCGCAGGTGTTTTACTGTGCGCCAGCCGATGACTATCTGCCCGATCCCGAAGCGGTGATGATCACCGGCATCACGCCGCAGCAGGCGCTCGCCAAAGGCGTGAACGAGGCCGAGTTTGCCCGCCGTATCCACGAAGCGTTCAGCGTTCCTGGCACCTGCATTCTGGGTTACAACAATATCCGCTTTGACGATGAAGTCAGCCGCAACATCTTTTACCGCAGTTTCTACGACCCTTATGCCTATAGTTGGCAAAACGGTAATTCACGCTGGGATCTGTTGGACGTAATGCGCGCCTGCTACGCGCTGCGCCCCGAAGGCATCATCTGGCCAGAAAACGAAGATGGCTTCCCCAGTTTCCGTCTGGAACACCTGACGCGAGCCAACGGCGTGGAACACGAACACGCGCACGATGCGATGTCCGATGTGCATGCCACCATCGCCATGGCCAAGCTGGTCAAACAGGCGCAGCCAAGGCTGTTTGATTACCTGTTGCAACACCGCAACAAGCACAAGCTCAATGCGTTGATCGATATCGCGGAGATGACGCCGTTAATGCACGTTTCCGGCATGTTTGGTGCAGCACGCGGTAACACCAGTTGGGTTTCTCCACTGGCCTGGCACCCGGACAATAAAAACGCGGTGATTATGTGCGATCTGGCGGGGGATATTACCCCGTTGCTGGAGCTGAATGCCGATGAGTTGCGTGAACGTCTCTACACGCGCCGCGATCAACTGGCTGCCGATCAGGCTCCTGTTCCGCTCAAGCTGGTGCATATCAATAAATGCCCGGTGCTGGCTCCGGCCAAGACGCTGTTGCCAGAAAACGCAGAACGGCTGGGTATCGACCGTCAGGCTTGCCTGGAAAATCTGAAGGTACTGCGCCAACACCCGGAAATCCGTGAAAAAGTGGTGGCAATCTTTGCCGAAGCCGCCCCGTTCACCCCGCTCGATGATGTAGATGCCAAACTGTACGACGGTTTCTTCAGCGATGCCGATAAGGCCGCCATGAAGATCATTCAGCAGACCAAACCGCAGAATCTGCCCGCGCTGGATTTGACCTTCAGCGATGGCAGGATGAAAGAACTGCTGTTCCGCTTCCGCGCCCGTAACTATCCGAATACGTTGGATGATGCCGAGCAGCGCCGCTGGTTGCAACACCGCCAGGAGGTGTTGAGTGCCGAACGAGTGCAAAGTTATATCTTGCAGTTAGAGTCACTCTATAACCTGCATGAAGGGGATAAAGAGAAGATGGCGCTGCTGAAGGCGTTGTTTGATTATGGTAAGCAGTTGGTGGGGTAAACTGTGCTATTTGCCCCTCACCCTAACCCTCTCCCCAAGGAGAGGGGACCGATCGAGCTCGCTGATTTTTCTGCGTCACACCGCATCTTCGTTCTTCTTACTCCACATCAAACACAAGCTAATCAACGACTCCGGACAGCTCCCTCTCCCTGTGGGAGAGGGTTGGGGTGAGGGGAACAGCATTTTCTAAGTAAATAAAAAGGGCTCCAACATGTGGAACCCTTTTTGATATCGCGAGGTGGACGAAGTGATTACGCGACGTCTTCGCTTGCCTGTGGCACCGGCAGGCTGAAGCTGCGGGTGACAAACGTCAGATACAACAGGCCGATCGCCGCCCAGACCAGGCCCAACGTCATCGAACTGACTTCCAAGTTGACCCACAACGCACCGACGGTTAACGCCCCCATCACCGGCAGGATCAGGTAGTTGAAGTTGTCTTTCAGCGTACGGTTGCGTTTCTCACGGATGTAGAACTGCGAGATCACCGACAGGTTAACGAAGGTGAACGCAATCAGCGCACCAAAGTTGATCAGCGCGGTTGCCGTAACCAGATCGAACGACACGGCAGACAGCGCAATCACGCCAACCAGCAACACGTTCAACGCCGGGGTACGCCATTTTGGATGGACATAACCGAAGAAACGCTCCGGGAACACGCCATCACGACCCATAACGTACATCAGGCGTGAAACACCCGCGTGAGATGCCATACCTGAAGCCAGTACGGTTACGCAGGAGAACACCAGGATCACCGACTGGAAGAACTTGCCAGCCACATACAGCATGATTTCCGGCTGTGAAGCGTCAGGATCCTTGAAGCGTGTGATATCCGGGAAGTACAGCTGCACGAAGTACGACACCACAATAAAGATCACGCCGCCGATCAAGGCCGTCAGGAAGATGGCTTTCGGGATCACGTTTTCTGCATCTTTGGTTTCTTCGGACAGCGAGCTGATACCGTCAAAGCCGAGGAACGAGAAGCACAGGATGGTCGCGCCGGTGATCATCGGCACCACATGCGCGTTGTCAGACCAGAACGGACGGCTGCTCACCAGCGTACCGGCACCTTCACCGTGGGAAATGCCGTTAATCACCAGACCCAGGAACACGATCATGATCGCGACCTGCACAACCACGATAATGGAGTTCAGGTTGGCCACCAGCTTGATGCCACGCAGGTTGAATGCCGTCATCAGGCCCACCAGGGCGGCGACGAAGATCCACGAAGGCACGCCTGGGAAAATCGCTTCCAGGTAGATTTTTGCCAACAGGATGTTGATCATCGGCATGAACAGATAGTCCAGCAGGGATGACCAACCCACCATAAAGCCGACGTGAGGGCTGATGGCTTTCTGGGCATAGGTATAGGCAGAACCGGCGGAAGCGAATTTCTTCACCAGCTTGCCGTAGCTCAGGGCGGTAAACAGGATCGCCAGCAGAGCAAAGGCGTACGCGGTCGCGACGTGACCATCGGTCAGGCCGGAGACGATGCCAAAGGTGTCAAAGATGGTCATTGGCTGCAAATAGGCCAGACCCATCATGACGACCGGGACTAAAGTCAGTGTTTTACGCAGTTGGGTGCGTTGGCCGGCTGGTGCGGCGGTGATGATGTTATCGGACATCGCGCAGCCCCCCCTTACCTTCAGTCTTGCGGATAATAGACACGCCAAGACTTAAGGTTGCGGGGAAACTTCGCAACGTGCGACTGAATTCTAAAAGGGGGATGAGGGAAGCTGGATAACTAGGCACGAAAGCCTGTGTTGCTCCATAATCGCTGCGACCGCAACGGAAACCGGCGGGCACCGGTGCCAAGGTGAAAAATTGCCCCATCGTTCTTATCCTCATGAGTCACGACCATAAAGTTTTGGTTGATCGCGACGAACCTATTTATCTATCCGGCTCGATGTCCGGCCTCGCTTGATGTATGAAACGCACATTGGGTAAAACTAATGCAAAAAAAATAACCGACGCGTTAAAACGTCGGCTATCTGCATTTCGCGTATTTTGCCATAAGATCACAGAAAGACAAGATCCTGAAACCTTCTAATACAAATTCTTTTGCTTAATATCAGGAAAAACCGTCTTCATCGCCCTCAAGGATGGCGATGTCAGGCATTTTTCAGCATCCAGTCGATCTCGGTTTCCGTCACCAGACGTTCAAACTGCATCAGTTCCCCCATTTTGCAGGCGTGATATACCCTTGAAAAGCGTTCACCGAGGTAGTGCGTCAGCTCGTGTTGATGCTCGAATTCGTACAGCGCATCGCTTTGACGGATCGGGAAGGGGAGCCCCTCCTGCTCTAAACCGTTGCCAGTCACCGGCTCAGGCAGCGGCAATTCGGTATCTAATCCGTATAACATCCCTGCCAGGATCGTCGCCACCACCAGATAGGGGTTGGCATCGGCACCGGCAACGCGGTACTCCACGCGGTGGTTCTGCGCATCGCCACAGGGAATACGCAACGCCACGGTACGGTTGTTATGCCCCCAGGACGCCTGGATCGGCACATACATCCCCGGCTGGAAACGGCGGAAAGCATTGACGTTGGGTGCCAACACCGCCATCGATGCAGGCATCAAGGTGATCATCCCGGCCAGTGCCCGCTTAAGCAGTGCCGAGTCTCCGCCATCCGCTTCGGCAAACAGGTTTTTCCCCGCGCTGTCCACTACGCTGAGATGGACGTGCATGCCGCTCCCCGCGTAATCCTCATAAGGTTTAGCCATAAAGGTGGCATGCATATGATGCTGTTCGGCCACCTGACGCACCAATCGTTTCAGCGCCAACGCATGATCGCAGGCTTGCAGCACGTTATCGGTGTGATTCAGGTTCACTTCGAACTGGCCGGGGGAGGCTTCCGCCACCGCGCCATCCGCCGGTAGCCCTTGCATCTGCGCCAAAGCGTCGATGTCGTTAAGCACTCCGGCAAAATGGTTGAGGTTATCCAGTGAATAGACCTGACTCTGTACGTTGCGTTCCTGAGTGCCCGGAGCACAAGGCGGTTGCAAATAGCCTGCCGAGTCTCGCTGTCGGTCAATGAGATAAAACTCCAGCTCTACCGCTACCACCGGGAATAGTCCACGCTGGCGCAACGCCTGCCATAGTCGGTTCAGCACATTGCGGGGTTCAACGTCAAAGGGAGTACCATCTTCATCCAGCATGGTCAGCAGCACCTGACCAATATGTTGCGGATCGGCCGCCGACGGGGTCAACGTACCCAGCACCGGCATACAGATCCGATCCGGCTCGCCCAATTCCTGGCCCAACCCGGCCTCTTCGACCACGTTGCCCAAGATATCCATGGCGAATACCGAGGCGGGGAAATAGCAGCCTTTTTCAACTTTTTTCAACCCGGAGACGGGAATGCGTTTACCGCGGAAGGAACCATTGAGATCGGTGAGAAGGATATCGATATACTGCGTGGCAGGATGGCGTTCCAGATAGTGAGCAACCTCACTTTGGAACGCGCTACTTCGCCTTTCTTCATTATGCTGTGCAAAATCTTCTACTACTGCGCTATTGGTTTGCATACATCACCCGCCGTTATGCTCTTGGGAATGCCTTCGCATCCGCTTGCCGATTGACTCAACACATGGTTTGATTTCTCTGTAGACTGCGCCGCCGCTGGGCGCTCAAAATAACATCCATAATATGAAACATAGCTTTAACAGAAATAGTTTGCAAATGTTACAATGGCGTTTGATTATTCGCCAAGGGCTGCTAAATTGATAAAATATTGACCGAAAAGGCGTTGTTTGCGCTTTGCTGGTAGCGAATTTCTTCCGCCACAACAGGGGGAAACATGGGCAATATATTTTCCAATCACTACCCAACTACCGATATCATGTGGTTTCGATATCACTCAGACAGGTACCCGGCTCCGGGTGTGATCCTAACCTGTCGCTCCTACCAGAAGGAACTACCGCTATGAGCGAAGTCAGCTTGGCACCAGGCAAGCGCCTGTCGCAGATCCGTCAGCACCTGGGTCTGTCGCAGCGCAGGGTCGCCGAACTGTCCGGATTAACCCACAGCGCCATCAGCACCATTGAGCAGGACAAAGTCAGCCCTGCCATTAGTACGCTACAGAAACTGCTGAAGGTCTATGGGCTGTCACTGTCTGAATTTTTTGCTGAACCCGAACGGCCAGATGAACCTAAAGTGGTGATCGAACCGGACGATCTGATCGAGATCGGCAGCCAGGGCGTTTCGATGAAGCTGGTGCATAACGGCAGCCCTACCCGCAGCCTGGCCATGATGCTGGAGACCTATCAACCGGGTACCACAACCGGCGAGAAGATCAAGCATCAGGGCGAAGAGATTGGCACGCTGCTTGAAGGGGAGATCCTGCTGACGGTCAACGGCCAAACCTATCTGCTGACCGCTGGCCAGAGCTATGCCATCAACACCGGCATGCCCCACAGTTTCAATAATACCTCAACGCGCGTTTGCAAGATCGTCAGCGCGCACACCCCAACTACCTTCTGACAAGATTGGCCGGAGGAGTGATGATGGAACATGTTGCCAGCTACTATGCCGCCAGCGCCAACCCCCACGCTCCTTATCCCCAATTGAACGAGGCTATCCGCTGCGACGTCTGTATCGTCGGCGGTGGTTTTAGCGGCCTTTCCAGCGCCCTGCATCTGATCGAAGCCGGTTACGACGTGGTGGTGCTGGAAGCTGCCCGCATCGGTTGGGGGGCCAGTGGCCGCAACGGTGGGCAGGTGGTCAACTCTTACAGTCGAGATATTGATGTGATTGAGGCCCGCTACGGCCAGCAGACCGCAGCGATGCTCGGCAGCATGATGTTTGAAGGCGCGGAGATCATTCGCCAGCGTATCGATCGCTACGCCATTGCCTGCGACTATCGGCCCGGCGCGGTTTCCGCGGCGTTGACCAGCAAACAATTCAATGCGTTAAAAGAAAAAATGGCGCACTGGCAGCATTATGGCCACCAACAGTTGGAACTGCTGGACGGAGAAACCATGCGCCGCACCGTTGCCAGCGAACGCTATGTCGGTGGTTTGCTGGATCATCAGGGCGGCCATCTGCATCCGTTAAATCTGGCACTGGGCGAGGCCGAAGCGATACGCCGCCACGGTGGGCGGCTGTTTGAACAATCGGCGGTCACCCATATTGATTATGGCCAGCCAGCCCTGCTGCACACGGCTCAAGGTAGCGTCAGCGCCAGCCTGGTGATCCTGGCGGGTAACGCCTATCTGGGAGAGAAGCTGGAACCCCGCCTCAGCCGGATGAGCATGCCTTGCGGCTCGCAAATCATTGCCACCGAGCCTTTAACTGCGGATATGGCCCTTTCCCTGCTACCGGATAACTACTGCGTTGAAGACTGCAATTACCTGCTGGATTACTTCCGCCTGACGGCAGACAACCGCCTGTTATACGGCGGCGGCGTGATCTATGGTGCGCAGGATCCGGCGGATATCGACGCCAGGATCCGCCCATTGATGCTCAAGACCTTCCCGCAGTTGAAAAAGGTGCGCATTGATTACCGCTGGACCGGCAATTTCCTGCTGACCCTCTCGCGTATGCCGCAGTTCGGCAGGCTGGAAAATAACGTCTATTACCTGCAAGGTGACAGCGGCCACGGCGTGACCCTGACGCATCTGGCGGGCAAACTGATTGCCGAAGTGCTGCGCGGTGACGCGGAACGCTTTGATGCTTTTGCCAAACTCCCCCATCTGCCCTTCTTCGGTGGCCGTCATTTGCAGGTGCCTTTTACCGCTCTTGGCGCCGCCTATTACGCCCTGCGTGACCGTTTAGGATTCTAACCTCGCTTTTTATCTGACTTATGCCATTTTGCATGTTGCAAAAATGGCATTTCGTGTTACAAAAGAGTTTCTTTAGCCGTCTATACATCCAAATGCATTTCACGTTGCCGCCACTATGCCGCGATTTGAAAGATAAGGGGCGCAGCGTCTTCGACCATATTATGCCAACCAACACCGCTTCACGCCTGGAGATGCGCAATATCTCCATCGCCTTTGCCGGGTTTAACGCATTGCAAAATGTAGATTTCACCCTGCATGGTGGTTCGACCCATGCGCTGGTGGGGGCCAACGGCGCAGGTAAATCCACGCTGATGGGCATCCTTTCCGGCGCGCACAACCATTACCAAGGCGATATTTTTATCGACGGCCAGAAAGTCGATATCCATTCGCCGCTACAGGCCCGCCAACACGGGATCCAGGTGGTACAGCAAGAGGTGGATGTCGCGTTAATCCCCACCCTGTCCGTGGCGGAAAATATCATGCTGGATTGGCTGAATGAGCCGGGTCATTTGCTGAGCTGGCGGCAGTTGCATCACAAGGCCGCAGCGCTGTTGCAGCAGCTTGGGCTGACTATCAACCCACGCCAACGCCTGGAAGCCTGTACGTTGGCGGAGAAACAACAGGTGTTGCTGGCACGGGCGCTATCACACCGCTGCCGTTTTCTGGTACTTGATGAGCCGACAGCCCCGCTAGACAGCGCCGAGAGCGAACGCCTGTTCCACATCGTGCGCCGCCTGCGGGCCGAAGGGATCGGCATCGTGTTTATTTCCCACCGCATTCATGAATTAAAAACCGTCTGTGACCATTTGACGGTGCTGCGCGATGGGCGTCATGCCGGTGAAGGCAGCATGCAGGGCCTGAGCGGTGAGCAGATCGTCGAGAAAATGCTGGGCCATACGTTGGATGATATCTTCCCGCCCCCTCGTCCACCCCACGGCTCACGTCCGTTACTACGGGTAGCAGGATTGCATGACCGCCATAAGCTGCGCGATGTCTCTTTAACTTTGAATCAAGGGGAGATCCTCGGCATCGCCGGGCTGGCTGGTGCAGGCAAGACCGAGCTTTGCAAAGCGCTGTTCGGTGCCACCCCCAGCAAGTTGACGCAGGGAGAGCTGTACGGCAAACCTTGGGCACCGCGTTCACCGCACCTTTCAGTAGAACAAGGTTTGGCACTGGTACCGGAAGAGCGCCGCAAGGAAGGCATTTTTATCAACGAAGCCATTCCGATGAACCTGAGCGTCAGCGCCGATGACAGCTTCTCCCGCTGGAGCCTGTTCAGCCGCCGCCAGGAACTGCGTTGGGCACAAGAGATCATGCAACGGCTTGGCGTGCGGGCCTCAGGTCCACAGCACAAGCTGGCGCGCCTGTCTGGCGGTAATCAGCAAAAAGTGGCGATTGGCAAATGGTTACGCGGCAACGCCGACGTGCTGATCTTTGACGAACCCACCAAAGGCGTAGATATCAAGGCCAAGCAGGATCTGTTCCGGCTGATCGACGGCCTGGCACGTGACGGCAAAGGCATTATCTATGCTTCTGGCGAGTTTTCCGAACTGGTGGGCCTGTGCGATCGCATTTGCGTGCTGTGGGATGGCCGCGTAGTGGCGGAGTTGAACGCTGCCGAGATTGATGAAGAAACCCTGTTACTGTATTCCACCGGAGGAACTCCTGCGTGAGTAAAGAATTATCCCTGAAAAGCGTGCTGCCCTGGCACCACCAGCTGTTTGAGTTTTTGTATAAATGGGGAATGTTGCTCACCGTTGTCGCCTTGATCGCGCTGTTTGGCCTGGCTTCCGACAACTTCCTCGATCCCAATAACATCATCAATATTCTGCGGTCGATCGCCATCGTGACGGTGATTGCGATTGGCGTGTCGATCTCACTGTCGGTGGGCGGTTTCGATCTCTCCGTCGGCTCCACGGCATCGCTTGCCAATGCGTTGGTGATCTCGCTGTTTGCCTGGTACGGCTTCGGCACCACCGGTGCCATCGTGTTGACCCTGCTGCTGTGTACGTTAGTCGGCCTGTTCAATGCCTTTTTGATCGTGGTGCTGAAGATCCCCGATATGTTGGCCACGCTCGCCAGCCTGTTCGTGATCCAGGGCGTAGCCATGACCTATAGCTACGGCGGCTCCATCACCCAGAATATGGTGTTACCGAATGGGGATATGGCCGAGGGTATGATCCCTGAAGTGTTCTCCACGTTGGGCCAGGTGCCGGTGATCGTGCTGATTATGCTGGCGGTAACGGTGATCATGCAGCTTTTCCTGTCGCTGACCAAGCATGGCCGCCGGATGTATGCCATCGGCGGTAACCCGGAGGCCGCCCGCCTTTCCGGTATCCGCACGGTACGTTACAGGGTTACTGCTTACGTACTTTCTTCGCTGCTGGCGGGCCTTGGCGGTATTCTGCTGGCGTCACGTATTGGCTCCTCGCAGGTCAATGCGGGCGGCGGTTACCTGATGGATGCGGTGGCGGCGGCCTATATCGGCTTCTCTTTAGCTGGCTCCGGCAAACCTAACGCACTGGGCACCTTGGTTGGCGCAATCATCCTGGGCGTGTTGCAAAACGGACTGGTGATGCTCTCAGTACCCTATTACGCAATGGATATCATTAAAGGACTGGTGCTGGCATTGGCACTGGCGATCACCTACATCCAGAAACGCTGATCACCCCGGCGCACCTCTAGGCTGTGCCGGGCAATACCCTTTCTTTTCCTCTGGTTTCAAGCCATTAGATAAATAAATATACAAATGATATGAGTTATCATTTGCATTTACATTCCTGTCAATTTCCTTACAATGGCCTGACGCTTTCTTCACGAAACGACCATTTCTCGTGGCGGCGTAACATATATTCATTTTAAATCAAATAATTAACAGGAAAACCTGTTGACCTCGGGACGGGAATATTTCTCTCATGGAAAAGCCAAGCTATAACACCTTGACTGCGTTAATCCTCGCATCACTCGCCAGCGGCAGCGTTCTGGCACAACCAGCGGATACCATGGTGGTCACCGCTTCCGGTTTCCAGCAAAGAATCCAAGACTCGCCAGCGACCATTTCGGTGATCCCTCGCCAACAACTGGAAACCAGAGCCTACCGCGACGTTACCGATGCGTTGAAAGACGTGCCGGGCGTAGTTGTCACCGGCGGTGGCAGCAGCAGCGATATCAGCATCCGGGGCATGTCCTCCAAATACACGCTGATCCTGATCGACGGTAAGCGCGTCGATACCCGTGGCACCCGCCCTAACAGCGATAATGCCGGTATCGAACAGGGTTGGTTGCCCCCATTGCAGGCGATTGAACGTATTGAAGTGGTGCGCGGGCCAATGTCTTCACTTTATGGTTCCGACGCCATGGGTGGGGTGATCAACATCATCACGCGCAAAACCTCCACCACTAAAGCCTGGACCGGCTCTCTGCAAGGCGATGCCACCATCCAGGAAGACCGGAACTCCGGCGATATCTACCAGACCAACGCCTACGCCGCTGGCCCGCTAATCGATGGACTGCTTGGCCTACGCGTGAATGGCCTGTTTTCCCACCGTGGGGAAGATCACTTCGTCAACGGCTTTAACGAACAGCGGATGCGCAGTGGCACGGCAGTCTTCAGCCTGACGCCGGACGAGCGGAACGATTTTGATTTTGAAATCGGCCGCTCCCTACAGGATCGCAACAGCACGCCGGGCAAGTCCGTGGCATCAGAAAACTGCCGCAAAGGCGTCTGTAAACCCAACTCCTCCAGCGACAACCTGTATACCCGTAATAACTACTCGATCACGCATAACGGTACTTACGACTTTGGTAACAGCACCAGCTACATTCAGCGCGAAGAAACCAATAATCCAGGGCGCGACATGAAGATGTACAACACCATCTTCAACACCCAGACCCAGTTTGATCTTGGCGACCACATGCTGAACCTCGGCGGGCAATACCGTTACGAGAAACTGAGTGACGGCGGCAACCAACTCGAAGCAGCAGATGGCCTGGATCAGTTGACCCGCTGGAGCTGGGCGCTGTTCGCCGAAGATGAATGGGCGCTGACCAACGACTTCAGCCTGACCACCGGCATCCGTATGGATCGCGATCAGAACTACGGTAGCCACTGGACACCACGCATGTACGGCGTATGGCACCTGACGGAGATGTGGACCGTGAAAGGCGGCGTGTCAGCGGGCTACCGCTCACCGGACCTGCGTCAATCCTCTGCCAACTGGGGCCAAATCACCGGCGGCGGTGTGAGCAATGGCATCATCGTGGGTAACCCAAATCTGAAGCCAGAGAAAAGCATCAGTGAAGAAGTTGGCATTCTGTGGGACAACCAGGAGGGGCTGAACGCAGGTATCACCCTGTATAACACCGATTTCAAAGACAAGATCACCGAAGTTCGTCGCTGCAACAGTTCAAGCGATCCGGCTTGCACCATCGGTGACACGACATATGATTTCGTCAGCGACCGCGTCAACGTGGATAAAGCCAATATGCGTGGTATCGAAGTGACCACCGGCTGGCAGATCACCGACGACTGGAAGCTGAGCACCAACTACACCTTTACCGAGTCAGAACAAAAGAGCGGCGAGTTCCAGGGCAAGGCGCTGAACCAGATGCCGAAGCACATGATCAATGGCGTGCTGGATTGGCAAGCTACTGAGGATCTGGGCCTGTGGTCACGCGTTAACTTCCGCAGCGAAACCTCGGAATACCTGAGCCGTACCTCTATGGCGGTCAGCACGCCATCCTATACCTTTGTTGATGCCGGGGTGAGTTATCAGGCACTTAAAAACCTGCAACTCAGCGGTGGGGTTTACAACATTCTGGATAAAACCGTGGATTACGAACACTACAACACCACGTTGGATGGCCGTCGTTACACCGTGGGTATGACTTACAACTTCTGATTACCGCCCCTCACCCTACCCCTCTCCCACAGGGAGAGGGGACCTACCGTGCCACAATTCGACTCCCACATCTGACCTTTGCATGGGCGCAGCATGCGGCGCCCCTACGCAACACCGCTCTGCTCTCTCGCACTGTGGGTGAGGGAAAAAATTGATAGCCCAATGACCGACCGGCATTATTGCCATCGTATTTTGAAGTTAGAGTTTAGCTGGGATTGTTTTTTGGAGGGGAGAAATAACGCGGCGGTTGCCCGCCGCGTTTAGTGCTAATGACTTACTTATTTGGGTTCCACTTCGGGAATTCCATTTCGCTGTACTTCACGACTTTAGTGCCGCGCGTCAGCTTGTAACCGAACCAGATAATCAGGAACAGTGGAATACCGATGTAAGTTGCCGTCACGCCGTACCAGTCAATGCGGTCCGCCAGGAAGGCCTGATAGTTCTGCCCCAGCGTGATGATCAAGCACAGCACGAAGGCAAACATTGGCCCCAACGGGAAGAAACCGGATTGATACGGCAGATCGTTCAGGTTATGCCCTTGCATCACATAGCCGCGACGGAAGCGGTAGTGGCTGATAGCGATCCCCAACCAGGCGATAAAGCCGGTCATACCCGAGGTATTCAGCAGCCACAGGTACACGGACTGGTTGCCGAACATCGAACTCAGGAAGCACAACGCCGCCACCACGGTGGTCGCATACAGCGCATTACGCGGTACACCGCCTTTCGACAGTTTGGCGAAAATACGTGGTGCCTTACCTTCCGAAGCCAACGTAAACAGCATACGGGTGGAGGCATACATCCCGGAGTTACCCGCAGACAGTACCGCCGTCAGGATCACCGCGTTCATCACCGCCGCCGCAGAGAGCAGGCCAGCATGTTCGAATACCAGCGTGAACGGGCTGACGCTGATGTCTTTCACGTCATTACGCAGCAGGCTTGGATCGGTATAAGGAATGATCAGGCTGATGATCAGGATCGCGAAGATATAGAACAACAGAATACGCCAGAACACCTGACGTACCGCACGTGGAATGTTCTTGCCTGGATCTTCCGACTCACCCGCAGCGATACCGATCAACTCAGTACCCTGGAACGAGAAGCCGACGATCATCGCCACGCCTATCATGGCCGAGAAGCCACCGGCAAACGGCGCATCGCCGATCGTCCAGTTATGCCAACCGGCGTTTTCACCGCCCTTCAGGATACCGAAAATCATCAGTACGCCGAGGCCGATAAAGATAATCACCGTGCTCACCTTGATCAGTGAGAACCAGTATTCCGCTTCACCGAAGCCTTTGACCGAGATGTAGTTAAGCAAGAACATCAGGCCCAGGAACAAGGCGCTCCAGATCCAGCCCGGCGTGTCCGGGAACCAGTAGTTCATCACCAGTTGCGATGCTACCAGATCGACCGCAATGGTCACCGCCCAGTTGTACCAGTAGTTCCAGCCCAGCGCGAAGCCAAAGCCTTCTTCAACATACTTGGCACCATAGGTCGAAAACGATCCTGAAACCGGCATAAACGCCGCCAGCTCACCCAGGCTGGTCATCAGGAAATACACCATCAGACCGATCAATGCGTAGGAGAGTAGTGCGCCACCTGGCCCTGCCTGGGAAACCGTTGCACCAGAGGCCACAAACAGGCCGGTACCAATGGAACCGCCAATGGCAATCATGGTTAAATGCCGCGCTTTCAGCTCGCGGCGTAATCCGGGTGCTTGCTGCCCCGCTGTTTTTATATCCTGCTGAGCCATTCTTACCCTATCTGCTCGTCAAAAATGAGGGCCGGATTGTAACAAATACCCGCCCGCGCACTAGTAACATTGCCCTGATATAAGATAGCTTCATAATCCGGGGACAATTATTAGCAACGGCCCTAATGGTTACTTTGTGTGATCTTGAGCGGACTTTGGCCCAACGCAGTAGCTCAGGAAACGCTGTAACGCATTGGAAATATGCTTTTGCCGATGGTGGATCAGGTATAGCGTACGCATCAACGGCGGCAGAGGGATACTTAGCTCCACCAACACCCCGCTGGCCAATTGCTCCTCCACTACGCGACGTGACAGGCAACTGATGCCGATGCCGTGACGTACCGCGTGCTTGATCGCTTCCGAGTTGCCTAACTCCATCACCAGTTGGAAGTTCGGCATATGTGCCAACAGCAGATGATCCAGCACCTCTCGCGTACCAGACCCCCGTTCCCGCAGGATCCAAGGGGCGCTGGCCAGTGTTGCCAGCGTCACCGGTTGCTGCGTCAACGGGTTATCCGGCGCAGCAAACACCACCAGCTCATCCTCCAGCCATGGCTGAGTGACCAGTTCCGGCATGTGGCATGGTCCTTCGATCAACCCCAGATCGACACGGAAATCGGCTACCGCAACAATCACCTCCTGGCTGTTTCCCACATTCAACTCCAGCGGAGTCGCAGGAAAATCCTGCCGATAGTGGGCAATCATCTCCGGCAGCATATAGTTGCCGATGGTGCTGCTGGCGGCGATACGCAGCGCCCCGCTGTCATGCAAAAACAGCTGTTCAATTTCCCCCGCCTGCTCCAACAGAGCCAGCGCTTTGGGGTACAACAAACGACCATGCTCGTTGATCACCAGGCGTTTGCCCACGCGATCGAACAGCAAGACTTTCAGTTGCCCTTCCAGATCGGCCAGCGCCGCGCTGACCGCCGATTGTGATAAAGCCAATACCACTGAGGCCTGAGTGGTTGATCCGCTTTTCAGTACCTCAGTAAAGACTTCCAGTTGGCGCAAAGTGATATGCATAGCAGCCTCGACATAAAGAGAATTGTTAGCCAAAAATCAGACCAAACCATTTAAATAAAAACACCAAAACATCAGCCACGGGGGCATCGGTAAGTTAACGTCCCTGCCTTATAAGATTATCACGTTTACGACACCTAGCCTGGTGCTCAAGATAATCGACAGACGCTAAACCACTTATATCGATAAGTTATAAATATATAATCAATTTCTCTTTTAGGTCGTCTGCTTTTATCATTGCGTTCAGGAATTTAGCAGAGGACAAAATCATCATGGCGAGTGACAGCACTCATACCTATCCCGAACAGCGCTTTCCCCTGTTTGGACTACCACGGCTGATACCAGGCTTACTGCTGACCGGCGCGCTGACCGCGTTTTCGGTCTGGGCGGGGGATGTTCCCTGGATTGCCGGGCTAGGATTAGGCGCCCTGACGTTGGCGATCCTGCTAGGCATTCTGGTCGGCAACACGCTGTATCCGTGGCTGCAACCTAGCTGCCATAGCGGCGTACAGTTGGCCAAACAACGACTGCTGCGCCTGGGGATCATCCTTTATGGCTTTCGTTTGACCTTCCAGCAAATTGCTGACGTGGGAGCCAGCGGTATCATTATCGATGCCCTCACTCTGAGCAGCACCTTTTTCCTGGCCTGCTGGTTGGGGAAAAAAGTGTTTGGCCTGGACAGCCAAACCACCATGTTGATCGGTGCTGGTAGCAGCATCTGTGGGGCCGCTGCCGTGATGGCCACCGAGCCGGTGCTGAAGGCCGACTCCAGCAAGGTGGCCGTAGCCGTCTCGACCGTGGTGGTATTTGGTACGCTGGCGATCTTTGCCTATCCATGGCTATACCAGTTGAATGAGCATTTCCAGTGGCTGCCATTCACACAGGAAACCTTCGGCATCTACGCGGGTTCAACAATCCATGAGGTAGCTCAGGTAGTGGCTGCTGGCCACGCTATCGGCCCGGATGCGGAAAACGCGGCAGTGATCGCCAAGATGATCCGCGTCATGATGTTGGCGCCGTTCCTGTTGTTGCTGTCTGGTTTCATCAGCCGTAAGGCAGGGAGCGGTAGCAAGAGCGAAAAATCGGCCATCACCATTCCATGGTTTGCCGTGTTGTTTATTGCCGTGGCCGGGCTGAACTCGTTCAACCTGATCCCGACTACGCTGGTGCAGCATCTGATCACCATCGATACCTGGATGCTGGCAATGGCGATGGCAGCGCTCGGCCTGACTACCCACATCAGCGCAGTGCGTCAGGCTGGCGTGAAGCCCATCCTACTGGCGACATTGTTGTTTGCCTGGCTGGTGATCGGCGGTGGCGCTATCAACCTGCTGGTGCAACACCTGCTGTAATCTAACCTTTCTTCTACTGCGGGCCTGGGTTTCCAGGCTCGCTTCATTTCACCGCCATTCAATCCTTCGCTTATCAATGCCATAATGGTGCCGATATCAGAGGAGAATGAAAATGAAGTTTGTCGGTGCACATGTCAGCGCTTCAGGTGGTGTGGATCAAGCCGTGATCCGCGCACACGAATTAGAGGCGACCGCATTCGCCCTGTTCACTAAAAACCAGCGTCAATGGAAAGCAGCCCCACTGCCAGCCGACGTGATAGATAAATTTAAAAGTGCCTGCGCACAGTACGGCTACGGCCCAGGGCAAATCCTGCCGCACGACAGCTATCTGATTAACCTTGGCCATCCGGTAACAGAGGCATTGGAGAAATCCCGCGAGGCGTTTCTTGATGAGATGCAACGCTGCGAACAACTGGGGCTGACGCTGCTGAACTTCCACCCAGGCAGCCACTTGATGCAGATCGATGAAGACAAGTGCCTGGCACGGATTGCCGAGTCGATTAACATCGTGCTGGATAAAACCCAGGGCGTTACCGCCGTGATCGAAAACACCGCCGGGCAAGGCAGCAATCTGGGGTTCAAGTTTGAACACCTGGCAGCCATCATCGACGGTGTGGAAGACAAGAGTCGCGTCGGCGTCTGCATTGATACCTGCCACGCTTTCGCCGCCGGTTACGATCTGCGTACCGAAGAAGATTGCCAAAAGACGTTTAAGGAACTGGGCGACGTAGTGGGCTTTAACTACCTGCGCGGTATGCATCTTAACGATGCCAAGAGCGAGTTTGGCAGCCGGGTTGACCGCCACCACAGTCTGGGCGAAGGCAATATCGGTAAGACCGTATTCAGCTATATCATGCGCGACGAGCGTTTTGATGGGATCCCGCTGATCCTGGAGACGGTGAATCCGGATATCTGGGCCGAGGAGATTGCCTGGCTGAAAGCGCAGCAATAGCTTGCTGTGGGGATAAAAAAAACCGGCATGGTTCAGATGCCGGTTTTTTTGTTTTGCGTAACCGTTAGGCCAGCGTGGCTACCGGCACTTCAGAGCGTTTGATGACCGCATAGGCCACACCCGCCAACAGCGTACCCGCAACAATCGCCAGCAGATACAGCAGTACCGGTGAGATTGCTCCAGGGATCAGCAGTACGAACAGACCACCGTGTGGTGCCATCAGTTTTGCACCGAAGGCCATCGACAGTGCGCCGGTCAAGGCACCACCGGCGATACAGCACGGCAGAACGCGCATTGGATCACGAGCCGCAAACGGGATTGCCCCTTCGGTGATAAAGCACAGCCCCAACACCAGTGCAGCCTTGCCCCCTTCCTGTTCGGATTTCTCGAACTTGCGGCGTGCCAGAATGGTCGCCAGCCCCATCGCCAGCGGTGGCACCATACCTGCCGCCATAATCGCCGCCATAGGTGCGTAGACCGAAGAACTCAACAGCGCCACGCCAAAGGCATAGGCCGCCTTATTCACCGGGCCGCCCATGTCGGTACACATCATCGCACCCAGAATAGCGCCCAGCAGTACCGCGTTAGCGGTGCCCAGCGATTGCAGCCAGTTGGTCAGGCCTTCCATGATTTTCGCGACGGGAGTACCCACCACGTAAATTATGATCAAACCGGTGATCAGGCTGGCAACCAGTGGAATAATCAGGATTGGCTTAAGCGCTTCCATACTCTGTGGCAGATGCAGCTTACTGCTGATGGCCTTGGCCACATAACCCGCCAGGAAACCGGCAATAATACCGCCGAGGAAACCGGCACCGGTGCTAACCGCCAACATCCCGCCGATCAGACCGGGCGTTAGGCCAGGACGATCCGCAATGGAGAACGCGATATAACCCGCCAGAACCGGCACCATCAGCGCGAAGGCCGAACCGCCACCGATCTGCATCAGCGCCGCAGCCAACGTCCCCTTCACTTCAAACGCCTTGATACCAAACACGAACGACAGCGCGATACACAGACCGCCCGCCACGACCATCGGCAGCATGTAAGACACGCCGGTCAGCAGGTGGCGATAAGGCCCGGCGCTCTCTTTCTTCTTGCCTGAGTTCGCGGTGCCACCGCTTTTTTGCGGCTGGAAGATCTCGGCTTCAACCTGCGCCTTATCCAGTTCCTGCACGGTTTTCTTCAGTGCCAAACCGGTCGAGGTACGGTACATCGGCTTACCGGCAAACTTGTCCAGATCCACTTCAATATCCGCCGCGACGATCACCAGATCGGCCGCCGCCACTTCTTCTGGCGTGATGGCATTCCCGGCACCTACGGAACCACGAGTTTCCACCTTCACCCACCAGCCACGCTTCTTGGCTTCGCTCTCGATGGCTTCGGCTGCCATAAAGGTATGCGCAACACCGGTCGGACAGGCAGTGACGGCAACAATACGTTTCGGACCGGCGGTTTTTACCAGGGTCACAGACTGCGCCGGAGCCTGATACGGTTTGGCTTGTGCCTGGGCCGCGGTCAGGAAGGCTTCGGGTTCACGCACCGCGTGTTCCACATCACCAATATAAACCTGTTTGCCGTTCAGCTCGGCGTCAGCAGGAGCGGAAGCACCCGCCACCACGACCAGTTCAGCCTCGCTGACCGAGTTAACCAGCGTCAGGCCGGTTTTGGCCGCAGCGGCCTCAAGTATGCGTTTCGCCAGGTGGCTACGAGCCTGTCCGAGCGAACTGTCTATCATCAGCAGCGTTTTCATTCTGCCTCCTGCGATTAATTAAAGGGTTTCAGATCGACACGCGCCATCATCGCGGCCAACTGCGGGCGATCGGTGATGCCAACGTTGCTCTGGCTAACGGCCAGAGCAGCCACGGCAGTCGCCAAGCGCAAGGTATGTTCACTGGATTCACGCATCAGCAGGCCGTAGATCAACCCGCCAACCATGGAATCACCGGCACCGACGGTACTGACCACTTCACAGGCTGGCGGTTTGGCGATCCAGGCACCAGAGGCGTTAACCCACAGCGCTCCTTCAGCACCCAGTGAAATCACCACATGGGCAATGCCCTGTTCACGCAGGGCGTGAGCGGCTTCAACCACATCGTCCAGCTTCGGCAACGGTTTGCCAGCCCAGATTTCCAGTTCGCGGCGGTTGGGTTTGACCAACCACGGAGAGGCTTTTAATCCGGCCACCAGCGCTTCACGGCTGCTGTCAAAAATGATGCACGGACACTGCGCACGCAGGCGGGTCATCCACTCGGTAAAGGCTTCCGGAGCAACACCGGCAGGCAAACTGCCGCTGACGGCAACCATGTCAAACTGACCCAGCCAGCTGAGGGAATCCGTCACAAAACGTTCCCAATCCTGCGGCGTTACTTCAAAACCGGAGAAGTTGAAGTCGGTCACTTCACCGTCTTTTTCCGTCAGCTTGACGTTGATACGCGTACGCCCAGGAACCACCTGGAAACGGTTGGCAATACCCAAATCGCTGAACAACAGCTGGAAACCATCCTGGTTGTCTTTACCAAGGAAACCGCCAACGGTGACATCGATACCTAAATCTTTCAGTACCTTGGCAACGTTGATCCCTTTACCTGCCGCATGTAGACCGGCGGTTCTTACCAGGTTAACCTCACCCCGTTCGATCTCCGGGCAAAAGCCCACCAGATCGTAAGCCGGGTTCAAGGTTATGGTCGCTACTCTTCTGCTCATGCTGCACCCTCGCCAAGACCTTCACTGATTGCTTCACCGATGGCTTTCAGCGCCGCTTCAGCATCGTCACCACTGGCGGTAAAGCGCAGGTGATGGCCTTTTTTCACACCCAGTGCCACCACCTTCATCAGGCTGCGACCGTTGGCCGGTTTACCGCTGCCGTCGAGATTGGTGACGGTAATGTCACTGGAAAACTGTTTGATCACGTTGACCAGCGCCGTGCCCGGGCGGGCATGCAGGCCATGTTCGTTACGCACTACATATTCCGCAGTCAGCACCGCGCTCTCTTCAGCAACTTCGCTGGTGAGTAATGCCAGCACGCCAACCGCATCGGCGTTCAGCAAACGTTCAGCTTTTTGGCTGACTAACAGATCGCTTAAGTAGTTCAGCACCGTCAGCGGTTGCTGATCGGCCACGGAGACGGTCAGCAACAGCGCGACCTTTTCACCTTCTTCTTCAAACGCCTGCGCCGGGCGGCTGACGGTAGCAGCGCTGATCAGGTTGCCTTCGGTGCTGTCACTCAACCAGATCCCCTGCCCCAGGTTCAGCGGCTTACGGGTGATCACATCGCTGACAAACTGGGCGTTGACCGCACCGATTTTTTGCAGACGGCCCGCGTTCAAAGCCTGTAACGTCATCAGGGAATCAGCAGCCACATCGAGGGAAATCAGTGAGGCATCAAACTTGAATTCAGCCGCCAGCTTCTCGCCCATCAGCAGGCTGCGCAGTTCTTCGGTTGACGTCGTTTTTGCCAGTTGTTCGGCAACGCTGTCATCACTGAGCACATGCGTGAGCTGACGCAGCAGCGCCAGGTGTTCATCGGAGCGTGCGGCAATGCCGATCACCACATAGGCCGTCTGGCCTTCGCCCCATTCGATGCCCTGTGGAAACTGGAATACCTGCACACCGGTATTCAGCACCAGATCGCGGGTATCGGTAGTCCCATGGGGAATGGCGATGCCGTTGCCGAGATAGGTCGATGTTTGCAGCTCACGCTGCAGCATGCCATCAACATAACCGGCGCTGACGCAGCCGGCAGAGGTGAGCGCTGCCGCTACCTGCCGGATGGCTTCCTGTTTGCCGCTAGCCGCAGCTCCCAGGTGAATATCTTGCTGTGACAACTGGAACATGGTTCTCCTCTCCTGCCGAATTGAATCGTTTCAGCCACGTTAAGAAAAAGGAGCGTTACCCATCGCCTAACCAAGCCATCGATAACGCTGAAACGTTTCAATGAGTGTGTAAGCTGCTATCACCGAAAGCAAGTTTTCTTAATCTTGACGTGATAGTTTTTTGAACTTACGCACACTTTTCTCGCTGTTACCCCTACGTACAGGAGAAAATGGCATACTGTGCTGAAACAAAGCTGAAGGAGAAAAACCAAAATGGTCGCAACCGGTATTGGGGTCATTATCGTTAATGCTGAAGGGCAAATCCTGCTGGGCAAACGCTGCGGGACCCACGCCCCTTTCTGGTCGATCCCGGGGGGCCATCTGGACGCCGGGGAAACCTTTGAGCAGTGCGCCCAGCGCGAAATCGCCGAAGAAACCGGCTTGCAGATAGCCACGCCGACCTTTATTGGCGTCAGCAATAATCTGCAAACCTGGCGCGCAGAGGGAAAGCATACGGTGTCGATCTGTATGCTGGTTCAGCATCCAGGAGGCGAAGCGGAGTTAAAAGAGCCGGAAAAATGTGCCGAATGGCGCTGGTGTTCCCCAAACGATCTGCCGCAACCCCATTTTGAGGCGAGCAGAACGGCAATCCACCTCTGGCTGAGCCAACAGGTGTATCTGCCTGTATTTTGACGTTATTCCTCTCTATATTTTCTCCTGTCCGTCAATAAATAGCGCTATATAAATCAAAATATAACGCTATTTTATTGCTCAATTACTCTATTTTTCACTGTAAATACCCCTAAGGTATTAGGTTTATTTGGCGAAAATATCTATACTTATTCGGATAATTCGGCCTGGTGTCGAACTTTTTTTGGCAAGATTTTCCTTGGTATTTCATAACTATAAGTGGGTTCAATATGAGCAAAAAACAAACTGGCTTTGAAAAGCGACGCCGGTGGGGATGGCTATGGATTTTGGTAATAGGGATTATTCTCGGTGCCGCACTGCTGGCGGGAACCGCGACCGTCTTCCACAAAACCAGTGATACCGCCTTCTGTGTTTCCTGCCACACCATGCAACAACCTCTGGCCGAATACCAAGGCAGCGTCCACTTCCAGAACTCTAAAGGTATCCGCGCCGAGTGCGCCGACTGCCACGTCCCTCATGAGCCACTCGATTACCTGTGGACCAAGATCCGCGCGGTGAAAGATATCTACGGCGAAATGACCGGCAAAATCGACACCCCAGAAAAATACGAAGCCCATAAGCTGGCCATGGCGCAATCGGTGTGGAAAACGCTGAAAGAAAACGATTCGGCAACCTGCCGTTCTTGCCATAGCTTCGACGCCATGGATATCACCGCCCAGCGTCCTGAAGCGCGTATTCAGCACCCGGTGGCCATCAAGCAGGGCGAAACCTGTATCGATTGCCATAAAGGTGTCGCGCATATCCTGCCGGATATGAGCGGTGCCGCACAGGCCGGTGCTGCCGAGCTGGCGAAAGCGGCAGCGGAAACGTCACCAACCGCAACTACGCTGTTCACCATCGCCACCGAACCGTTCTTCCTGAAAGCCGACGAGACCCATAACGCCGGTAACCTGATGCCTTCCACCGAAGTGCACGTGGTGAAGCAGGAAGGTGACAAGGTGCTGGTCGACGTCAGCGGCTGGCAACAGGATGGCGTCAGCGAAGTGTTCTACGCCGCGCAGGGTAAACGTATCCTCAGCGTATTGCTGGGCGAAGACGCGCGCAAACTGCTGAAAACCACCAGCACCATGACCGATGCCGAAACTGGCCTGGTCTGGCATCAGGTGTCACTGCAGGTCTGGTTGCCACGTAAGCAACTGATCGACGACCAGCAGAAAATCTGGCGTTATACCGCCGATATGATGTCCGCCAACTGTACCGGTTGCCACGGCTTGACCGCCCTCGATCGCTTCAACGCCAACCAGTGGATCGGCGTGATTAAAGGTATGGCTCCTCGCACCTCGTTGTCGCAGGAACAGCTGCGCGTTCTGACCCAATACGTTCAGAAACATGCCAGCGATATGCAACCTGCCCCAGCGGCCAAGAATTAAGGAGAAGCGAAATGAGCAAGTATCAACAACAACCTTTGGCCATGAGCCGCCGTCGTTTCCTGACCGGTGCCAGTGCTCTGGCTGCCGTACCGCTGTTTGCTGGCCTGTGGCCTAAATCGGCGTTGGCAGAAGCCATCAGCCAGGCATTGCCGCAGTTTGTGGCTCTGCGCCAGGCACAAAAAGGCATTCTGACCGGTGCACACTGGGGTGCATTTGAAGCCATTGTGCAAGACGGGAAAATGATCGGCGTTCAACCGGTTGAAGACGACCCTTACCCGAACGATCTGATCACCATGGCCCCTCATCAGGTCCATGCGGAAAACCGTATCAAGTACCCGATGGTGCGTAAAAGCTGGTTGGAAGGCGGCCCAGGCAGCCGCACCGAGCTGCGCGGCAACGATGAATGGGTGCGCGTCAGCTGGGATAAAGCGATCGATCTGGTCGGTAATGAAATCGTCCGCTTGCAGAAAGATCACGGCCCGCAGTCAATCTATGCCGGTTCTTACGGCTGGAAAAGCGTGGGTATGCTGCACAACAGCCGTACCCTGCTGCAACGCCTGATGAACCTGAGCGGTGGTTTCCTGGGTTATGCCGGTGACTATTCTACCGGTGCCGCACAGGTGATCATGTCACACGTGATGGGCTCAATGGAGGTTTACGAACAGCAGACCGCCTGGCCAAACGTGATCGACAACAGCCAACTGGTGATCCTGTGGGGCTGTAACCCGATGATCACGCTGAAAAACAGCTGGAACGTCCCCGACCACGTCGGCCAGACCGGCTTTGAGGCGCTGAAGAAGAAAGGCACCCGCATCATCAGCATCGATCCGGTGCACAACGACAGCGCCAAATATGTTGGCGCACAGTGGATCGCGCCACGTCCGTACACCGACAGCGCGATGCTGATCGGTATCGCCCACACTCTGCTGACCGAAAAGCTGCATAACCCGGACTTCCTGAAAACCTATACCGTAGGTTTTGACAAGTTCCAGGCCTATCTGCTGGGTGAAACCGACGGTACGCCGAAAACTGCCGAGTGGGCTGCCGATATCAGCGGTGTCGATGCTGAAGTGCTACGCCAGCTGGCACGCGATATAGCCAAGCAGCGCACCATGATCATGGGCGGCTGGGGGATCCAGCGTCAGCATCATGGTGAACAACAGCACTGGTTGCTGGTGACCGTGGCGGCAATGCTGGGCCAGATCGGCCTGCCAGGCGGCGGTTTTGGCTTCAGCTATCACTACTCTTCCGGCGGTAGCCCAACGGCCAAAGGCGGTATCCTCTCCGGTATTTCTGCCGGCAATGCGCCGAAGAACTCACCGACGCCAATCCCGGTGGCACGTATTGCCGAATGTTTGTCCAACCCAGGCAAGACGATTCACTTCAATGGGACCGATGTCACCTACCCAGACGTGAAAATGGTATATGTAGCCGGTGGTAACACCTTCCACCAGCATCAGGACACCAACAATCTGGTGAAAGCCTGGCAGCGGCCGGAAACCATCGTGGTCAACGAACCGTACTGGACGGCCACCGCCAAGCATGCCGATATCGTGCTGCCGGCCACCACCAGCTACGAACGTAACGATCTGGAGATGGGCGGCGACTATTCGCAGCTGTACGTCTTCCCGATGCACCAGTGCGTGCCACCACAGCATGAGTCACGCAGCGATTTCGACATTTTCGCCGCCCTGGCTGCCAAAATTGGCGTGCTAGATGCCTTTACCGAAGGCAAGGACGAGACACAGTGGCTGAAAGGCATGTACGACGACATGAAATTGCAGGCACGTGGCGCTCGCGTTGCCCTGCCGCCGTTTGACATGTTCTGGGAGTCGAACAACTACATTCGCTTCCCGATCCCGCAGGAAAACAAGCAATGGGTGCGTTTCGCCGATTATCGTGAAAACCCGCTGCTTAATCCGTTGGGTACTCCATCCGGCAAGATTGAGATCTATTCCGATGCCATCTCGAAGATGGAATACCTGGATTGCAAAGGCATCCCAACCTGGATGCCGCCGCATGAATGGTATCGTGGCCCAGAGGCAGCCAAATATCCACTGTCCTTGAATACCGCGCACCCAACCAACCGCTTGCACTCACAGCTCGACAACACGCCGCTGCGTAAAAAGTATGCGGTAGCCGATCGTGAAGCCATCCTGATCCATCCAGAAGATGCCAAAGCGCGTAACATCACCAACGGCGACTTGGTGCGGGCGTTTAACGACCGTGGGCAGATCCTGGTAGGTGCCATTGTCAGTGAAGATGTGCGCCCAGGCGCGGTGCGGATCAGCGAAGGTGCCTGGTACGATCCGGCCGATCCGGCAACGCCAGGGTCGATCTGTAAGAACGGCAACGTCAACTGCCTGACTTTCGATATCGGCTCATCCAGCCTGGCACAGGGCAACTGCGGCCAGATGGCGCAATTGGAAATTGAGAAATATCGGGGCGAAGTGCTGAAGAATACCGCGCACGACGTTCCTGCTGGCGCATAACCGCCAAGCCCAGCGCGGGGTGATGGTGACATCGCCCCGCTCTTTTCCTGCCGAAAGATAAAATCTAGTTACCCTTTCCTTGATTGAAACCGGTTTTTGTTTTTTTTAAACGAGCGTATTATTCGCGCGTCTCCTTTCTCTTTGGCTAGTTATTCACCTTTATGCGTACTTCAACTGCGGCAACGCGACGCTTGCCCGATTTAACTTCGTTGGCATTTCTGGTCGTGGCTTTTCTCACCGGGATTGCCGGTGCCTTACAGACCCCCACGCTGAGTCTGTTCCTTTCCACCGAAGTGAACGTGCGGCCAACGATGGTCGGGTTGTTCTTTACTGGCAGCGCGGTGATCGGCATTTTGGTCAGCCAGTTTCTTGCTAGCCGCTCAGATAAAAGGGGCGATCGCAAATCGCTGATCTTTCTCTGCTGCATGCTAGGCGCATTGTCCTGCGCGCTGTTCGCCTGGAACCGTAACTATTACCTGCTGCTGTTCGTCGGCGTGCTGTTGAGCAGCTTCGGCTCCACCGCCAACCCGCAGATGTTTGCCCTGGCACGGGAACATGCCGAGCACACCGGGCGGGAAACGGTGATGTTCAGCTCTATCTTGCGTGCTCAGGTGTCACTGGCCTGGGTGATTGGCCCACCGATCGCCTTTGCGCTGGCATTGGGGTTTGGTTTTAAGGTGATGTACCTGGCCGCCGCCGCTGCCTTTATTCTTTGCGGAGCGCTGGTATGGAAAATGTTGCCCTCCATGCCAAAAGTGCAGAGCACCGGCGGAGCTGCGCTGGAAGCCCCACGCCAGAACCGCCGCGATACTTTATTGCTGTTTATGGCCTGTACATTCATGTGGACGGCCAACAGCATGTATTTGATCAATATGCCGTTGTATATGGTGCGGGAACTGCACCTGCCGGAAAAGCTGGCGGGGATACTGATGGGGACCGCTGCCGGGCTGGAAATCCCGACCATGTTGCTGGCAGGCATGGTGGCCCAACGCTTTGGCAAGCGTTTCCTGATGCGTTGTGCGGTGATTGCCGGGGTGCTGTTCTATGCCGGGTTGCTGTTTATTACCGGAACCTGGCAACTGATCGCCCTGCAACTGCTGAACGCGGTGTTTATCGGCGTGCTGGCGGGGATTGGTATGCTCTATTTCCAGGATCTGATGCCAGGGCAAGCCGGTGCCGCCACCACGCTATTTACCAATACCACCCGCGTTGGCTGGATCATTGCCGGTTCGATCGCCGGCATCGTGGCTGAAATGTGGAGCTATCACGCGGTATTTTACTTCGCGCTGGCGATGGTGCTAGGTGCCGTGCTGTGCATGTGGCGACTGAAGGACGTTCAAGGCGCAGTATCCACCTCCAGCTTGGCCAGGTAGATCAGCGCCTCGTCACGGCGGTCGTGACACATCTCACGGCTGGCCTGGAGGCTGCCGCAGACTTTGGGGCGTAGCGGCGAATGAAACAGCCCGCAGCGTAGTTGCTGGTCCAGATGGATGCAACGGGTATTGGCCGGTTTGCCGTTAGGCATACCAGGGATCGAGCTGGAAATCGAAGGTGCGATACAGCAGGCACCACAGTCGGGACGGCAGTCCATCTACGATTCTCTTGGCGGGGCTGATTATGTGGCGAGACAATAGCAGAACGCCGCATTAAGTTATACTCATTCACAAATCTTACCAATGGTGCTAGAGTTTATTTTTCATGGAGTGGCAAGCTTAGAACTATCAATGGAGTGATTTCATGTCAGATAAAAATTTCAACCCGAGTTGGGAAGGCTACATGGGGGACTTCCTGAAGGGCAATGTCGGGATCAACCAGCTAAAGCCCCAGCATGAGTTTCTTGACTCCATCGGGCTGGAAAAAGCCTTAAGCGATAATACGCAATACCACGTCGTCCTCACGATTGCTGAGGCAAAAAGTATCCTTGAAGACATCGACTCTCGCCGCCCTAAAAATCCAGGTACGGGCCGCGGAGAAGCATTCGCCAGGGGCTTTGAGCAACAAAGTACCAGCCGTGGCGATGCGTTCTCCAGAGGCCTTGAGCCGAAAAATGTCATATCCTCCGTATTTAAAGTTACCGATCCTGTTTCCACTTATGCAGGAAATATCAATGACATGCGCGGATTATATGATGTTATTAGTGAATTCAAAAGGTTCGGAATAACTGCCACAGTGTTCACAGGAGCAAATGGAGTAAACCTTATCCATATATCAGGCTATGCAGGGCTTAGACGAACTATCACTGGTACACGGTATGCCGCCAATCATCCACAAATGTTAGCGATGGGTATTGGGCAACAAGGTATTACTGCTGGAATAATGAGAGGCGTGAGGTTCTGCATCGTCTTTTCTTTAGGCTATAGAATTATAGAAAGCATCTTTAAAGACGATTATACTTTGGCAGACTTTATAGGAAATATAACTATGGACATGGCTAAGTTAGCCATTACCACGGTTGCGTCTTATGCACTAGGTGTATTTTTAACTGCAACAGCAGCTGTAGGTGGTAGCATTATTGCTGTTGCCGCAATAGTTTTTTTGTTGGCTTTTTTATTGTTGCCGGTTTAGATGCCATCGATAAACATTATGGAATAAGCAACAAATTAATAGCGTTATTGAAAGAAGGGATAAAGGTAAAACCAAGAACCCCGGAAGCAAACTTTCAATACATTCTTAATGGGTTAAGAAGATGAGTGTGAGCAATCGATTTTGGAAAGTATTAGGGGCAACAGCGTTGCTGATTACATTCATTTGCTTATCGTTATTGATTTACAGCTACGTCACCTCATTGATATTAATGAAGGATGAAATAACATTTTCAGCTTCTATATTTGTTTGCTTTTTTGCATCACCAATAATACTTTATACTTTTTCTTGCTCCGTTTTTTTCTTTATTTACGACAGGCAGCCAAAACATAACATTTTAATCAGTAAATATTTAATCATGCTAGCGTTAACTTCATTATTTTTTAGTGTGCCTGTATCCTTGTATGTGGGCTACAAACTTAAACACGATGGTTATTTAACGTGCGATAAAATTTCTTGGATGTCGCCAATAACGTATGTAAAAGATTTATCACTTTGCAAATAACATTTACCATTACATAGAGGGATTTATGGCCAATTTGATTTATGCAAGCATTAATGGTATTAAACAGGGCTTGATATCCGCTGGTTGCTCGACTCTTGACTCCATCGGTAATAGATGTCAAAAAGGACATGAGGATCAAGTTTACATTCTTGCTTTCGATCATAATATATCCAGAATGCAAAATGTCTCCCACCAACCAGTCAGAATAACCAAGCCGATTGATAAGTCATCGCCTTTGCTTGGCATGGCGATATCAAACAATGAAAAACTACAAATTGTATTGTATATGTACCGTGTCAATCCGGCCGGGACTTTAGAAGTGTTTTATACCATCAAGCTTAAAGATGCCTATATCTCAGACATAACCCAGCACTGCCCAAATGCGCTGACACAAAATGATGGTCAACCCTACGAGATCATTTCATTATCTTATAAAAGCATTGATTGGCAGCATAATATTTCCGGCACCTCGGGTTATAGCATTTGGGACGAGCAAGTTTATTGATTTAGTGAGTAACCGCCAGATTTTATGGCGGTTGTTTATTGAACATTTTAACGTTAAGACACTTATGAATAATAAATATACTAAATTAGTGCTAGCAACGGCGCTCTTAATATTCTTTTCATTTGTAACCCTATTGGTCTGCCAGTATATGCTAGCGTTAGTATTCATGGCGGATGAAATAACTTTCTCCGCTTCCGTTGTTATAGGTTTACTCACCTGTCCACTGCTATTATATGCAATGGTTAGCGGTATATATTATTTTATATTTAATAAACGCCCAAAATACGACAAAGGCGTTACTCGATATTTAGTTTATCTAATGTTTATCTCACTTGTTATCAGTTTACCTATTTCTTTTTATGTTGACTATAAGTTGAAGAATGCCGGTTATTTAACGTGCGACAGGATATCATGGCAGTCACCAACCACTTACGTAAAAGATTTATCACTTTGTCGATGAGTTGCATTCCCATGGTGATCATCCCCTGCCATACATCACAATAGATAAAGTGATGCTCCTAACCGCTGAATACTGCACCAACCCAGCAAAATCTTCGCTTTACATGCACACATCACGCATGTACCATTGAGCTAGTACAAAAGAACTCAAGGCCAACGGCCATTCAGGAGCAATCATGTCTGCGGACACCATCCAGAAGCTTTCCCGCCCTTGCGTACTCGGTGGCGCGATGATCATTGCCGGCACCGCTGTAGGTGCAGGTATGTTCTCCATCCCTATCGTGACTTCTGGCGTGTGGTTCAGCGGCTCCGTGGCACTGCTGATTTATACCTGGTTCTGTATGCTGATCTCCGGGTTGATGATCCTGGAAGCCACTATGAATTATCCGGCAGGTGCCAGCTTCCACACCGTGGTCAAAGATCTGCTTGGCAAGGGCTGGAATACCCTTAACGGCCTGTCGATCACCTTCGTCCTCTATATTCTGACCTATGCCTATATCTCGGCGGGCGGTTCGATCATTGCCCATACGCTGGAAGGCGTCTTCGGAGCCAACCAAACCCTGTCCGGGTTGGTATTTGCCATTATCGTGGCCTTTATCGTCTGGTTATCCACCCGCGCCGTTGACCGCCTGAGCACCATTCTGATTGGCGGTATGGTGATCACCTTTGTGTTGTCCGTCGGCGATATGTTTACCCACGTGCAGCCTGCCGTATTGTTCAACCAAGGCGATAGCGACGCTAATTACCTGCCATATGCGCTGGCAGCACTGCCCTACCTGCTGACATCGTTCGGCTACCACGGCAACGTGCCTGGCCTGGTGAAGTATTATCAAAAAGACAGCGGTGCCGTGGTGCGCAGCCTGGTGTATGGCACCCTGCTGGCATTGGCGATCTATATCCTGTGGCAGTATGTGATCCAGGGCAATATTGCCCGTGACGCCTTCAAGCAGGTGATCGCCGAAGGAGGAAATATTGGCAGCCTGCTCAAACAGATGGGTAACGTTTCCAGTAGCCATGCGGTGGGCCAACTGCTGAACGCCTTCTCTTATATGGCGCTGGCCAGTTCGTTCCTGGGGGTGTCACTGGGGCTGTTCGATTTCCTCGCTGACTTCTTCAAGTTCAAGGATAACCAGGCAGGCCGTACCAAATCGGCATTGGTTACCTTTGTACCGCCAACCGTAGCCGCGTTACTGTTCCCGAACGGTTTCCTGTACGCCATCGGCTTTGCTGGCCTGGCTGCCACCATTTGGGCAGTGATCGTCCCTGCCATGATGGCACGTGCCAGCCGCCGCCGTTTCCCACAGGCAGGCTATCGTGCACCCGGCGGCCAAGGCATGATCCTGTTCATCATCCTGTTTGGGGCGATCAACGCCGTAGCCCACGTGCTGACGTTGTTAGATCTGCTGCCAGTGTTTAAATAATCGCCAGAACCACACGGTCGCAGCATGCAGCGACCCTACGCGATTGTCCTGTTTACAATGTCATCAGTATCAGGGCGGCCATGACCGCCCTTTTCCCCAGTCTTTTTACGCGTGGCTATTGCCTGAAAAGCACGGCGCGAGTAACTTGTCGCAACTTCCTAAAATCTATTTTGACAGGGTAATCCAATGGCAAGAGCGAACGAAATCAAGCGCGGTATGGCGATCAATTACAACGGCAAACTGCTGCTGGTGAAGGACATCGATGTCCAGAGTCCAAGCGCCCGTGGTGCCAGCACGCTGTATAAAATGCGCTTCTCCGATGTCCGTACCGGGCTGAAGGTAGAAGAACGTTTTAAAGGTGATGATATTCTGGACACCATCAGCCTGTCCCGCCGCAAGGTCAACTTCTCTTATATTGACGGCGAAGAGTATGTGTTCATGGACGATGAAGACTACACCCCGTATATCTTCAAGAAAGATCAGATCGAAGATGAGCTGCTGTTCATCCCTGAGGCGGGCCTGCCAGGTATGCAAGTGCTGACGCTGGATGGTCAGGTACTGGCGTTGGAACTGCCACAGACCGTGGATATGGAAATTGTGGAAACTGCACCGGGCATCAAGGGCGCTTCTGCCAGTGCGCGTAACAAACCGGCCACCATGGCGACCGGCCTGACCATTCTGGTCCCTGAGTATCTGAGCAGCGGTGACAAAATCCGCATTCATATTGCAGAACGCCGCTATATGAGCCGCGCAGACTAGTCAACGGTAGGGGGCGCAACCTGATTGCGCCCTGCTTTGCTAGAGTAACTCAGGGAAAAACCGCCGCTTCAACGCCAGCTCGACCCCACGTACCTCCGCCAAACCTTTCAAACGACCGATGGCCGAATAGCCCGGATTGGTTTTCTTTTTCAGATCGTCCAGCATCTGGTGCCCATGATCGGGCCGCATTGGGATTGGCCGCCGATCGCCTGCCTTATGACGGCGCTGTTCTTCGGTCAGGATCGCTTCGACCACCGCCACCATATCCACGTCGCCTTGCAAATGCGCCCCTTCGTGGAAGGTTTTTGGGTTTTCCTCCCGGCAGGTGGCACGCAGGTGGGTAAAGTGAATACGATCGCCGAAGGTTTCAATCATCCGCACCAGATCGTTATCCGCACGTACGCCGTAAGAACCGGTACACATGGTGAAGCCGTTATAGATGCTATCTACCGTCTCTTTCAGCCACTGCATATCTTCGATGGTGGAAACAATGCGTGGCAAGCCAAGGATCGGGCGCGGTGGATCATCTGGATGCACCGCCAGCCTGACACCCACCTCTTCGGCTACCGGTACGATAGCACGCAGGAAGACGGCCATATTCTCACGCAGTTGCGCCTTATTGATATGATCGTATTCCGCCAGCCGGGCACGGAACTGATCGAGCGTATAACCCTCTTCCGCCCCTGGCAGCCCGGCAATGATGTTGCCAGTCAGTTTGGCAATATCCGCTGCGCTCATGGCGTTAAAATAGCTTTGCGCCTGTGCCTGCTCTTCGGCGGTATAATCTTTTTCCGCCCCGTTGCGGCACAGGATATGCAGATCGAAGGCCGCAAAGGCAATCTGATCAAAGCGTAATGCCTTGGAACCGTCCGGCAGCAGGTATTCCAGATCGGTGCGCGTCCAGTCGAGGATTGGCATAAAGTTGTAGCAAACGGTATCAATACCACAGGCAGCCAGGTTGCGCAGCGATTGTTGATAGTTGGCGATGTGGCGTTGATAGTTGCCGCTATGGGTTTTAATTTCCTCGTGCACCGGAATACTTTCCACCACCGACCACACCAGCCCTTTTTCCGCCAACAGAGCCTGACGCGCCTTGATCTGTTCAACTGGCCACACTTCGCCATTCGGAATTTGGTGCAACGCGGTCACTACGCCAGTAGCTCCTGCCTGCCGCACATCATCCAGAGAAACCGGATCGTTCGGCCCATACCAACGCCATGTTTGTTCCATTGATTTATCCTTGTAAAAGTCGCTCTTTCATCGTTGAAGATGCATCGGTGGTGAGGTAGATCGCAAAATCAAACCAATTCTGTTATACCACATTGCAGTAGATATCATTCACCTTTAACCTTACTGATTAGCGGCATGCTGTCAAAACAGAAACGTCGATTGATTGATCCAACTCACGATTCTGGCCTATTTTGGACAGACCAATTTTATTCACCTCTCTACCGCCTTAGCCAGGCGGTGGTTAACAGATACGCGAGAGCCGGGCATTCACCTGCGCCAACTGGTCTGATAGCTTTAAGCAAGCTAGCAACCAAACCTTGTTCTCGTTACGGAGCCTTTAATGAAAACTATCGCCAACACACCGTTGCCCGCCAAGACACAGCAGCCCCAATACGATCGCCAAAGCCTGCGCAGCCGAATCGTTCACCTGGGGTTTGGTGCTTTTCACCGCGCACATCAGGCATTGCTGACCGACCGAGTGCTCAACCGTAACGGCGGCGACTGGGGGATCTGCGAGATCAGCCTGTTCGGCGGCGATAAGCTGTTCCAGACCCTGCGCGCTCAGGATCATCTCTATACCGTGTTGGAAAAGGGTGCCGCAGGTAATCAGGCCATCGTGGTAGGAGCCGTTCACGAAAGCGTGCACCGTAAGCTGGAAGGCATCGACGCCGTGCTGGAGAAGTTGGCCGAACCGCAGGTGGCGATCGTCTCAATGACCATTACGGAGAAAGGTTACTGCATTGAACCTGGAAGCGGCCTGTTGGATCTGCAGCACGATGCAATCAAAGCCGATCTGGCTAACCCCGCCCAACCCACTACGGTGCCGGGGATCCTGGTGGAGGCGCTGCGCCGCCGCCGCGAACGTAACCTGCCCGCCTTTAGCGTATTGTCCTGCGACAATATTCCAGAGAACGGCCACGTGGTACGCAATGCGGTGACCGGGTTGGCTAAAGCACGCGATCCGCAACTGGCCGAATGGATCGCTCAACAGGTCACCTTCCCTTGCACCATGGTCGATCGCATCGTTCCGGCCGCAACGCCAGAAACGCTGGATGAAATTGCCACCGCTCTGGGAGGCGTGCGCGATGAATGCGCCATCGCCTGCGAACCCTTTATCCAATGGGTGGTGGAAGATAATTTTGTCGCGGGCCGCCCACAATGGGAGGATGTCGGTGTACAACTGGTGGACGATGTTCTGCCGTTCGAGCAGATGAAACTGCGGATGCTCAACGGCAGCCACTCTTTCCTGGCCTATCTCGGCTATCTGGCGGGTTACCAGTACATTTTTGACTGCATGGCTGATGAGAACTATCGTCAGGCTGCACGCCATTTGATGCTGAACGAACAGGCTCCGACGTTGCAAGTCGCAGGCATCGATCTGGCTGCCTACGCCGAGCAGTTGATCGAGCGTTTCAGCAACCCTGCACTGCAACACCGCACCTGGCAGATCGCCATGGATGGCACGCAAAAGCTGCCTCAGCGCCTGCTGGAGTCGATCCGCTGGCACCGGCAACAGGGTGGCAGCCATACGGGGCTGGCACTTGGCGTCGCAGGCTGGATGCGTTATGTCGGCGGGGTAGATGATGCCGGGCAACCGATTGATATTCGTGACCCAATGCTGGCCACGTTGCAACAGGTCGTCAGCACCTCGCAAGACGGTGAACCCCGAGTCGCTGCCTTGCTGGCATTGAAAAGCGTGTTTGGCGAGCAACTGCCAACAGATGTAGCCTTTGTGTCAGAGGTCACACGAGCCTATCTGTCATTGCGCGATCGGGGAGCTTGCCAGACGGTAAAGGATTGGGTTAGCACTCAGTTAGGCTAATCGGTAGAAACCGTCATGCCAAAACTTCTCGGGCATGACGGTCTGAAAGACGCGGTAAATGAATTAACGGTATTCCAGGGTTAAAATGCCCAGTTTTTTCTGCTCGTCGAGCCACTTGATTTCGCTCTTACCGAGCTTTCTTGGCAATTCTTTGCTGCTGCCATCCCAATTCGCCAATGAATGTTGGCTGGTGTAGTTTTTTCCGTCACGATAGCATTGTGTTTTCGCCGTTGAGTCGGCCACTTCGACGGAGCAAGGGCCTTCTACAATTGAACCGTAAAAGTTGATCACACCACCAGTAGCTGCATTAGCCACGCCAGCAGCCAGCCATGAAAACAACATCCCTGCGATCAAAAACAACCGTAAACTTTTCATGTTCACCTCACTTGTTATTAAGCCAATTCAAACCTGAATAAAGTTGTTGGATTAAGCGCAAGTTAGAGAAGTTTTAGTCATTAATCATTGAGTTAGCTAGACACCACCCTCTCCGGCGACGAGTAATTTATTGCCGCAAAAAACAGATTTCAAGTCGGAAAAATCTCAATTTAAAACCTGGCAACGGTTTGCCATGCGTAATCTTGGTCAACACTTAAACCATCAAAAGTGTGGTGGCAGGGTGGCGAAACGAGGTGCAAAATCTGGCTAGATGTCATGCCGAGACCCACTCGGCATGACCTTGGGACTTAACGATAAACTACCGTCATAATTGCGAGTTTTTTCTGCTGGTCTACCCACCTCATTTCGGTGGTGCCGATATTCAGCGGAAGTTCTTTACTGCTGGCATCAAAACTTGCCAACTTTTGCGTGCCCGTATAGTTTTGTCCGTTACGATAACATTGGGTATTCGCCGTTGAGTTACTCACATTTACCGTACAAGGACCTTCGACAATGGAACCCACAAAGTTGATAACACCTGTGGAACCCGCATGACTTGCTGCCATCCATGAAAACAACGCTCCTGCGATCAAAAATAACCGTAAGCTATTCATGGCAACCTCACTTTTGTTAAGCCAACTTAAACATAGGTCATTTTGTTAGGAATAATCGCAAAGATAGGGTGTTTTTTTTATGGTTAATCGGTGTATTAAGGTCGTGGAAACAATACGGTACGGCACAATTGACATTGCTAACCTCTGGTTATGACTAGGAAAACTCCCAACCAAAAGGCAAAATAAAAACGTTAAGAAAAAGTGAAAAAAAAGTGACTTTCATTAGTAAATTTTCGTTCCAGAACATCGGCAGATAAAGCTAACCATACCTTTAATGAGGATATAAAATTGACAAAAACCAACCTGATCACCGGTTTTCTGGGAAGCGGAAAAACCACCACCATTCGGCATCTGCTGGCCAATAAACCGGAAAATGAACGTTGGGCCGTGTTGGTCAATGAGTTTGGCGAGATCGGTATCGACGGTGCCCTGCTGGCCGACAGCGGCGCAGTGTTAAAAGAGATCCCCGGGGGCTGTATGTGCTGCGTTAACGGGCTACCAATGCAGGTTGGCTTGAATATGTTGCTGCAACAGGCCAAGCCCGACCGGCTGTTGATTGAACCCACCGGTTTAGGCCACCCAAAGCAGATCCTGGCGCTGTTGACCCAGGAAACTTATGGCGGATGGATCGATTTACAGGCGACGATCTGCGTACTGGACCCGCGTCAACTCAGCGAGCCTCGCTACACTGAAAATGAAAATTTCCGCGATCAATTGGCCGCAGCAGACATCATCATCGCCAATAAAATGGATACCTGGCAACCGCAAGATGCGCAGGCACTTGAAGACTGGCAACAGCAGCATGGCCATCAGCGCCCAGTCTTTTCTATCGAACAGGGACGCATGGATAGCAAGCTGCTGGAGCAGCCACGCACCAATTGCACAGAATTACCGGACGCACAGCATCATCATAGCCACGCCAAGACCCGCGGACTGGCTGCGCTGCGTTTGCCGGAAAACTCCCGCTGGCGCCGAGCCCTGAATCAAGGCCAGGAATATACCAGCTGCGGCTGGATTTTTGATGGGGAAACGGTCTTTGATACCGTCGGTATGATGGAGTGGATCCGGCTGGCACCGGTTGACCGGGCCAAGGCGGTAGTGCGCATTGCCGAAGGCAGTCTGCTGATCAACCGCCAAGGGCAGGATCTCAGTATTGAAACTCGCCCTACCGCCCCACTCGACAGCCGTATCGAACTGATCCACAGCGGCGAAGCCGACTGGAATGCGTTGCAATCGGCTTTGTTTAACATTCGTTTAAGTTAATGCTTTTACCGTTGGCATTGTTTTTTAAATTTTCACAGGTTAGCCATGACACGCCGTAATTTACCCTTCATCCTCATGCTCAACGTCTTGGGCATCGTGCTATTTTTTTCCTGGTATTTACCCAAGGATCACTGGTTCTGGTTCAAGATTGATTCAGCAATCTTTTTCTTCTTCAACCAACATCTGGCCAGCGATGCCTGGTTTCTGAAAATGGTCGCCATCACCAACAATCGCATCTTTGACGTTATTTCGCTGCTCGCCATGGGGTTGTTGTACCTTTACTTCTACCTTAAGCAGGATGCCTTCGGCCGCCGCCGTCTGATCATCACCGGCGTTGTGATGTTGTTAACCGGGGTGGTGCTCAATCAGTTTGGTCACCTGCTACCGGTGAAAAATGCCAGCCCCACCCTGACCTTTGAGAATATCAATCGGGTCAGCGAACTGACCGGCATCCCCACCAAAGACGCCTCCAGCGACAGCTTCCCTGGCGATCATGGCATGATGCTGATGATTTTCTCCTGCTTTATGCTGCGCTACTTTAACCGTACGGCGTTTGCCATCGCGCTGCTGATTACCGTGGTCTTCTGCCTGCCGCGCATCATGATTGGCGCACACTGGTTTACCGATATTGCGGTCGGCTCGCTGTCGGTGGTGCTGGTTGGCACCAGTTGGTGGCTGATGACCCCCGCCAGCGATATCGTTATCCGCTGGCTGAACTGCCGGTTACCCGGCAACTATCGGCCAACGCAGCCATAAGTGTTGATTATGATAGCCGGGGGGCCAGCGCTTCCCGGTTATTTGAACCCCGCAATCTGTTTACTCAACAACCACACCGTTAACATGCCTACCCCATTAATTAACGCCAATCCAACATAATCGATCAATCGCGTTTTTTTATATGAAGATTTACATTATGTTACATCACAATTTCATATAAAGAATGTCGGAAAAAGGCTCGCAATCCTCACCTCATTCCGGTACTCTCGGATGCGTTTGTGCCTGGTTTAGCTTGGCTCATTGGTAAAATTCCGAAAACTGTGCGTTCCTGCACATTTCTGATGCTAACTGATTGTCCTTCCTGCCGGTGCCAACTAGTCTCGTTCCGTTTGGTATTTTTCAGATAACGACTTGCGTCGTTAAGGACTTCAAGGGAAAACAATTACAATGGTCAAATCTCAACCTTTTCTGAGATATTTTTTGCGGGTATTACCTGCAATTGCGGCAGCCTTGGTGCTCTCCGCCTGTAGCTCAACAAATACTTCGAAGTTAGATAGATCACAAACTGAGATGCATGCAGTTAATGACAAAAACGGTCTTTTACTGCAAGCCTCTCAGGATGAATTCGAAGCGATGGTACGTAACGTTGACGTCAAGTCAAAAATTATGGACCAGTATGCTGATTGGAAAGGCGTGCGTTACCGTTTAGGTGGTGAAAGCAAGCGCGGCATTGATTGCTCAGCGTTTGTGCAGCGGACATTCCGCGAACAGTTTGGTATGGATCTGCCCCGCTCAACCTATGAGCAAGAAGATATGGGCAAGCAAATCCAGCGCGCTAAATTGCGCCCAGGTGATTTAGTGCTGTTCCGCGCCGGCTCTACTGGCCGCCACGTCGGTATCTATCTGGGTAATGACAAATTCGTGCATGCCTCTACCAGTAGTGGTGTGACAATTTCTAGCCTATCGGATAACTATTGGGATAAACGTTATCGTGAAGGCCGCCGGTTACTGGGTAAAAGTTCCAGCTAACGGCGTAGTATCTGAATCTGGTCCTGAAAGCCAAACCAACGAGACGAAAAACGCTGCCCCAGGGCAGCGTTTTTTTTCGCGGTCATGCAGCTAGTTGTAGAGAGAAACAGGCGTATGCCACGCTTTTCGATCGTCACCGGGCAAGGAACCACGCAACGGTTGAAAAAGTAGCCTATTATCGTCAAGTGACAATCCATTTTGTAACGCGCTTTTTACGCTGTGTCTAAACAGCCAACCCTGGTTCAAGCCGAACGAATAATGACGCAGGCAGGATCGGTGGGATATATTATTAACCCACACTATAACAAGAATATTTTTACGCTGTGCTCAGGGGGCATGTTATGGGATTGAAGGGGGCATTCGCGCGCCACGCGACCAACACACGTCGTAGCCTGACTAAAAGTATTATTGTGGCCGTGTCTTTCTTTATCGTTTTTACCTCTGTGACGCTATTTTTCATCGATCACCAACGCTCGCAATATCAACACCAGCTCGAAGCCCGCACACAAAAATTTGCCGTTAATTATCTCGACCATCTGCAAGAAATCATGCAGCAGATCATGCCGCTTACCGGCAAACCCTGCGAAAAAGCGCTCGCCGATCTGACCTACCGTGCCGCCTTCGCCACCGGCGTACGCACCTTTGTGCTGGTAAAGGATAACTTTGCCTACTGCTCTTCGGCGACCGGAAATATGATGCTGGGAACATCCCAACTTTACCCCAACATCGACTGGCATAAGCCACTGGATATGGACTTGCAGCAAGGTACGCCAATGGTACCGGAAAAGCCGGCGGTGGCCGTGTGGCTTCGCCAGCCTGGGCCAAACAACACTGGGGTATTGGCCACGTTGGATCTCACCCTGACCCCCTACCTGTTGCTCAACTCTCGCGATAGCAATGCGCCCGGATTTGCCATCGTGATAGGTGATCAGGCCGCAACCACCTTCAGCCCGAACCTGACGCCGGTAGCGCAATTACCCAAAAACCAGTCCAGCCAGATGTCACTGCCAAACTACCCCTTGAGCCTGATCTTCTATCATCAGTCTCTGACGGCCAATGATATCCGTTTCACCGTGCTGGGCAGCCTGGTGCTATCCCTGATGGTAGGCGCACTGTATTACTACATGCAGATACTGCGGCAAAGCCCTGAGCGCGCCCTGATCAGGGGCATCAAGCGCAATGAGTTCTTTGTTGAATACCAACCGGTGTTTCACACTGCCTCCAACTCCATAGCCGGACTGGAAGCATTGATCCGCTGGCAGCATCCCAGCGAGGGACGTATTCCGCCCGATTTATTTATTCCCTACGCCGAAAGCGAAGGATTGATCGTGGCATTGACCCGCCACCTGTTCCGTATGATCGAGGCAGATATCCCGCAACTGACGCAAGCTCTGCCACGGGGTGCCAAACTGGGCATTAACCTCGCCCCATCTCACCTTAATGCGCCTTCGTTCCATGACGATATCACCGAGCTGCTGGCCAATATGCCAACCGACCATTTCATGGTGGTGTTTGAAATCACCGAGCGCGGCATGGTGGAGGAACAAAACGCCTTGGAAGAGTTTGACTGGCTGCACCGCCAGGGCGTTGAGATCGCAGTGGATGACTTCGGTACCGGCCACAGTGCCCTGATCTATCTCCAACGCTTTACGCTGGATTACCTGAAAATCGACCGGGGTTTCGTCAACACTATCGGCCAGGATACGGCGACGGCTCCCGTCCTGGATGCCGTGATTTCCCTGGCGAAAAAACTACAAATGCTGACCGTGGCTGAAGGAGTGGAAACCGCCGAACAGGTGAGTTTCCTGCAAGAACGCGACGTTAATTTTATGCAGGGCTATTATTTCAGTAAGCCACTGGCTATTGAGGCGTTTGTCGCCTTTTGCCAGAATAATGCCGTTTTTGATCATCAGGCCGTAGTTAATCCCTGATATTTAAACTTCTTTACTCAGAACACCGGCCTGAAATGGTATGCTGCGGGCTGGATAAATTGACCACACAGCAGGAGCTTACCGTAGAGATGTCCGTGCGCATTTTTGCTGCCTTGGTGCTTTCGGCACTCAGTTTTAGCATGCAGGCCGAAACCCTTAATGAAAGCTACGCTTTCGCCACGCTCGGTGAGCCGAAATACTCCACCGACTTTAGCCATTTTGACTACGTGAACCCGGCGGCCCCCAAGGGTGGCGACGTTCGGCTGGCAGCCATCGGCACCTATGATAACTTTAACCGTTTTGCCTCACGCGGCGTTCCCGGTGAGAGAACCGGGGAACTCTACGATACGCTATTCACCAGTTCGGACGATGAACCTTCCAGCTACTACCCACTGATTGCAGAATCGGCTCGCTACCCAGCAGATATGCGTTGGATGGAGCTGGATATCAATCCACGTGCTCGTTTCCAGGATGGCAGCCCGATCACCGCCGCCGACGTGGCCTTTACCTTCAATAAATTTATGACCGAGGGCGTGCCACAATACCGTTCTTATTACAAAGGGGTGAGCGTCAAAGCCCTCTCGCGCCTGACCGTACGCATTGAACTACCCGCACCAGATAAAGAAAAAATGCTCAGCCTGCTGAGCACCAGAGTATTACCCCAAAGCTTCTGGAAAGATCACAAGCTCAACGAACCGCTAAGCACGCCTCCCCTCGGCAGTGGCCCGTATAAAGTCAGCAGCTATCGTTTGGGTCAGTACATTACCTATGAGCGCGTACGTGACTACTGGGCCGCCAACCTGCCGGTGAATCGAGGGCGCTATAACTTCGATACGCTGCGTTACGACTATTACCTGGACGATAAGGTAGCGCTGGAAGCCTTTAAGGCCGGGGCCTACGATTTCCGCATAGAAGGTTCACCAAAAAGCTGGGCCACCCAGTATCAGGGCGGTAACTTCGCGCGCAACTTTATCATCAAGCAGGATGAAACCAATCAGGCGGCACAGAATGCCCGCTGGTTGGCATTTAATATCCAGCGCCCGATTTTCGCTGACCGTCGGGTGCGGGAAGCCATTACGCTGGCCTTTGACTTCGACTGGATGAACAAAGCGCTGTATTACGATGCCTACCAACGTGCCAACAGCTATTTCCAGAATACCGAATACGCCGCCACCGGCTACCCAGACGCCGCAGAACTGGCCTGGCTGGCACCGCTGAAAGGCAAAGTGCCAGCAGAAGTATTTACCTCGATCTATCAGCCCCCAACATCAGACGGCAGCGGTAATGACCGCGCGAACCTGCTGAAAGCCACCGAGCTACTGAAGCAAGCTGGCTGGGAAGTAAAAAACCAGCAGTTGGTTAACAGCAAAACCGGTAAACCCTTTACCTTTGAGCTAATGCTGTTAAGCGGTAGCAATTTCCAATATGTGTTGCCCTTCCAGCACAACCTGAAGCGGTTGGGCATCGATATGCAGATCCGGGAGATTGACGTCAGCCAATTCACCCGCCGTATGCGCGAACGTGACTTTTATATGATGCCGAAGGTCTATGCCGCCATGCCGTTCCCCAGCGCCGATCTGCAGATTGTCTGGGGCTCAGAATACCTGGACTCCAGCTACAACAGCCCTGGCGTTAGCGATCCGGCTGTCGATGCATTGATAGCACAGATCATGGAACATCAAGGTGATGAGAAGGCGCTGCTATCCCTTGGCCGAGCGCTGGACCGGGTGCTGACCTGGAACATGTATATGCTGCCGATGTGGTACTCCAATCACGACCGTTACGCCTATTGGGACAAATTCTCTTCGCCAGCAGTGCGCCCAACCTATGCCATTGGGTTTGATAACTGGTGGTTCGACGTCAACAAAGCGGCACGCTTGCCCGCGCAACGGCAATAAGGAGTCTGTAGGTGGCCGCTTATCTGATCCGCAGATTACTGCTGGTGATCCCTACCCTGTGGGCGATCATCACGATTAACTTTTTCATCGTGCAAATCGCGCCGGGCGGGCCGGTCGATCAGGCCATTGCCACCATTGAGATGGGGCAAAGCAGTGGCTTTGGCGGCGGTGGCGCAGGTGAAGGCTTAGGGCATATGAAAGCTGGCGCTGGCAACGTGGGCGAAGGGCAATACCGTGGCTCACGCGGCCTGGATCCCGAAGTGATCGCCGAGATCACCAAACGCTACGGTTTCGACAAGCCGCTGCACGAGCGTTATTTCACCATGCTGTGGAATTATATGCGTCTCGACTTTGGTGACAGCCTGTTCCGTGGCGCTTCGGTGATGCAACTGATCGGCCAAAGCCTGCCCGTTTCCGCAACCCTGGGATTATGGAGCACGCTGATCATCTACCTGGTGTCGATCCCGCTGGGGATCCGCAAGGCCATCCACAACGGCAGCGCCTTTGACACCTGGAGCAGCACGCTGATTATCATCGGCTATGCCATTCCGGCATTCCTGTTCGCCATCCTGATGATCGTGCTGTTCGCCGGTGGCAGCTATCTGGATTGGTTCCCGCTACGCGGGCTGGTGTCCAGCAACTTCGATACGTTGCCGTGGTACGGTAAAATCACCGATTATCTCTGGCATATTACCCTACCGGTGCTGGCAACGGTGATCGGTGGCTTTGCCACCCTGACCATGCTGACCAAAAACTCGTTTCTGGATGAGATCCGTAAACAATACGTGGTCACTGCCCGCGCCAAAGGGCTGGACGAGAAGAAAATCCTTTACCGCCACGTGTTCCGCAACGCCATGCTGCTGGTGATCGCCGGTTTCCCGGCCACCTTTATCAGCATGTTTTTCACCGGCTCGCTGCTGATCGAAGTGATGTTCTCGCTTAACGGCCTTGGGCTGCTGGGCTACGACGCCACGCTGCAACGCGACTATCCAGTGATGTTCGGCACACTCTATATATTTACCCTGATCGGCCTGCTGCTGAATATCATCAGCGATATCACCTATACCCTGGTCGATCCGCGCATTGATTTCGAGGCCCGTCAATGAGCCGCTTAAGCCCCATCAATCAGGCCCGCTGGGCACGTTTTCGCAGCAACCGCCGTGGTTACTGGTCGCTATGGATTTTCCTGGTGGCCTTTGTGCTCAGCCTGGCCGCCAACCTGATCGCCAACGACAGGCCACTGCTGGTGCGCTATGAAGGCCGCCTGTATGTGCCCTTTATGGTCAACTACAGTGAAACGACCTTCGGCGGGGAATTGAATACCACCACCGATTTTCAGGATCCCTTTGTCATCAAGCAGATTGAGCAGCACGGCTGGGCCGTCTGGGCGCCGATCCGTTTCAGCTACAACACCATCAATTTCGCTACCAAGGTGCCCTTCCCATCGCCGCCGTCGAGCCAGAACTGGCTTGGCACCGACAGCAACGGCAGCGATGTGTTGGCGCGGGTGCTGTATGGTTTCCGTATTTCGATGCTGTTTGGGCTGGCGCTAACGCTGTGTTCCAGCGTGATTGGTATCTGCGCAGGAGCGACGCAAGGTTATTACGGCGGTCGCTTCGATCTTTGGGGGCAACGACTGATCGAGGTCTGGTCGGGGATGCCTACGCTGTTTCTGATCATCCTGCTGTCCAGCATCATCCAACCCAATTTCTGGTGGTTGCTAGGTATCACCATCCTGTTTGGCTGGATGAGCCTGGTGGGCGTGGTACGAGCCGAATTCCTGCGTACCCGCAATTACGATTACATTCGGGCGGCCAGAGCGATGGGCGTACCGGATCGGGTAATTATGTATCGCCATATGCTGCCTAACGCCATGGTGGCGACGCTGACCTTCCTGCCGTTTATTCTGTGTGGCTCGATCACTACCCTCACCTCTCTGGACTTCCTCGGCTTCGGCTTGCCGATCGGGTCGCCTTCGTTGGGCGAACTGCTCTTGCAGGGCAAAAACAACCTGCAAGCGCCTTGGTTGGGCATCACCGCCTTCCTGGTGCTGGCAGTGCTGCTCTCACTGTTAATCTTTATCGGCGAAGCGGTGCGCGACGCCTTCGACCCTAGCAAGGCGCATTAATATGACCACTCCTCTGCTCGCAATTCAGGATCTCAGCATCGCCTTCCGCCAGGGGGGCAGCTTGAATCAGGTGGTCAACGGCGTCTCGTTGCAGGTTGAACAAGGGGAAACGCTGGCCTTGGTGGGTGAATCCGGCTCGGGTAAAAGCGTGACCGCTCTGTCCGTGTTACGGCTGCTGCCTTCTCCTCCGGTGGTGTATCCCGGTGGGGATATCCTGTTTAACGGCAATTCGCTGTTACACGCATCGGAAGCCGAACTGCGCAAGGTGCGTGGCAACCAGATCTCGATGATTTTCCAGGAACCCATGGTGTCGCTCAATCCCTTGCACACCATTGAAAAACAACTGGCCGAAGTGCTGATGCTCCACCGGGGCATGCGCCGCGATAGCGCCCGCGCCGAAATCATTCAGTGCCTGGATCGGGTCGGTATACGCAATGCCAAGGGACGTCTGAAAGATTATCCTCATCAACTCTCCGGCGGAGAACGTCAGCGTGTGATGATCGCCATGGCGGTGCTGACCAAACCTAAACTATTGATTGCCGACGAACCAACCACCGCACTGGACGTGACCATTCAAGCGCAGATCCTGCTGCTGCTGAAAGAGTTAAAGCAGGAACTGGGCATGGGCTTGCTGTTTATCACCCACAACCTGAATATCGTGCGCCGGTTGGCGGATAACGTAACGGTGATGCGCCAAGGAATATGTGTGGAGCAGAATAGCCGCGACGGCCTGTTTAGCGCCCCACAACACGCCTATACCCGCCAGTTGCTGGCTGCGGAGAGTCTGGGTGAGCCTCTGCCACTACCGGTCAGCGATAAGCCCATGCCGCTGCTGAAAGTGGAAAATCTACAAGTCAGTTTCCCGATCAAGCGTGGCCTGTTACGGCGCGTTGTCGATCAGAACTACGCACTGAAAGATCTGAGCTTTGAAATACAGCCAGGGGAAAGTGTGGGTTTGGTGGGGGAATCGGGTTCAGGCAAGAGCACGACCGGCCTGGCGTTACTGCGTTTGTTAAGCTCGCAAGGCACCATCTGGTTTGAAGGCCAGCCGCTGCATCAGTTCAATAACCAGCAGATGTTGCCTTACCGCAGCCGGATGCAGATCGTGTTTCAGGACCCCTATTCCGCGCTGAACCCACGCCTGAACGTACTGCAAATCATCGCCGAAGGATTGGAGGTCCACCAGCAGCTGACCGCAGAGCAACGCGAACAGCGGGTGATTGCAGCGTTGGAAGAAGTCGGCCTGGATCCGGCCCTGCGCTATCGTTACCCTACGGAGTTTTCCGGCGGACAGCGTCAGCGTATCGCCATTGCCCGCGCGCTGATCCTGCAACCGCAACTATTGATCCTGGACGAACCGACATCATCGTTGGATAAATCGGTACAAGCGCAGATCCTGACGCTGCTGAAATCGCTACAGCGCCGCCACCAGTTGGCCTATCTGTTTATCAGCCACGATTTGCAGGTGGTGCGATCGCTGTGCCATCAGGTGATCGTACTGCGCCAGGGCGAAGTCGTGGAACAGGGGGATTGCCAGACGATTTTCAACGCACCTGCTGCTGCCTACACGCAGCAGTTATTGCAGTTGGTTGATTAACGGCATCATTCAGAAGGGGTACTGCGCGCTGAGTTGCTCGGCAATCGCAGCACCCACGTTTTTTAAGCGGCACATGGCAGCACTCTCATCGCATTGATGAACGAACAGGCAAGGCTCACCTTCCCATTCGACGATGGAGCAGTTGACCTGGATCTCTTGCAGAGACAGGTTGAGTTGCTGCATGACCCGCCAGGCTTCGCGCCCGTCATGGCTGAGCAGCTTCAGGCCGATCAGATCGTTATCTTCGTCTATGCCGCTGAGCGGAATCGGTTCAACCTTGCTGCCGGTAAAACCTGATAGCCAACGATAACTTTGCGGCAAGCGATGCACTACCGAAAGCTGGAAACTATCCACATGAAATCCCTAGTATGAAAAGATGAAACACTTTTTACATCACAGGATGACTTAGTTATAGCCGGGATCACCCGACTTTGCCGCCCACAAATGTTATTTTTAAGTAAAATCTGCAACAAACAATTAACCGCATCCTGCGCTTGCTGATATCACTCACTTTTTCTCCACCGTAAAAGTTTCTCACACGGCGTTTTGCTACTCAGCTCGCATTTTTGCGTTATATGTAACCCTTTCCAGCCGCGATCTCAACATTTTTTTCTTGCAATGCAGTTACTTTAAAATCGGTTTAATTTTACATTGTACAAACATATCGCCCCAATACCCAATGCAGAGTAAATCAATAATATATTGATTTAAAACAACATTAACTCAATTAACCATTCAGAAAATTCCCTATCAGCCAGCGGGTTGCACCTCTGGCTACCGGGGAAAAAATCGCCGTCATATTTAACAAAAAAACTACAGTTCGTTTGGCTGACGTTTAGTTAGTCTGCATATATTTAGCAACAAACTTAAGCTTGCAAGAGGGGAAAGCGGAGTCTAGCTCTGACCCCTCTCCCATAGTGAGAGGGAGCCAGTTCAGCGTCATGGATAGGTTATGTGACACTGCGCCCGTGCCAAGATCAGATGCAGGAGTCAATTGGAAGTACATTCGGTCCCCTCTCCTTTTGGGAGAGGGTTAGGCTGAGAGGGGAATTCAGACAGGATTATTGCGTGGACGGCTGGCATAGACATAGAACAACACCGCAACGATGCTGCACAACGCCATCGATGAAACCATCGGCCACGCACTTTTGCCAGGAGCCAGAGACAGTATTGCCCCGACCATCGCGCCAATGCTGAAGCGCAACGTTCCGGCCAGCGAAGAAGCCGTGCCCGCCATATGAGGGAAATCGTCCAGGATCACCGCCATCGCGTTCGAGGAGATCATGGCGATACAACCGAGGTAAACCGCAACCCCCAGCACCAATGCCCAGAAACCCAACCCGCTGGCGGTGACGGCCAGCAACCACACGCCCATCGTCAATTGTACAAACAACCCAAGGCGGAACATCTTCACCGCCCCCAGGCGACGCACGTTGCGGCTGTTAATCAGGGTCGTCAGGAACAGAAACACGATGTTCAGCGCAAAGTAATAGCCAAAATGCTGCGGTGAAACGTTATTCAGCTCGATGTAGACGAACGGCCCGGCGCTGAGGAAAGAAAACATCCCGGCAAACGAGAAGGCACTGGCCAGCATATAGCTCAGCACGCGCTTGTGGCGGAACAGCGAGCCGAAATTCCTCAGCGTAGTGCGCAAATGGAATTTTTGCCGCCGCTCCTTGGGCAACGTCTCCTTGATAAAGAACGCCACCAGCACCGACCCCAACAGCGCAGCCGCCCCCATCGTCCAGAAAATGGCATGCCAACTGAACCAGAGCAGCAGCACACCACCGATCATCGGCGCCAGCAACGGCGCAATGGTCATCACCAGGATCACGAACGACATCATGCGCGAGAACTCGTCCTTGGTGAACATGTCACGCATCAGGGCGTTGATCACCACGCTTGCCGCCGCTGCGGCCAGCCCATGCAGGAAGCGCAGGTTGATCAATTGCTCCACCGATTGGGCCATCGCACAGGCCCCACCCGCGATAGCAAAAATCAGCGTGCCCCACAGGATCACCGGCTTGCGGCCAATGCTGTCGGACATCGGGCCATAGAACAGTTGGCCAACGGCAAAGCCCAGCATGTAGGCACTGAGCGTCATTTGCACACGGCCCGACTCCACGCCGAACTCCTGGGCGATTATCGGCATGCTGGGCAAGTACATGTCGATCGCCAACGGCATCAACATGGACAGCAGGCCCAGAATAAAGATCAACCCGAGGTGGGAGGTCCGGTTCTGTTGCACGTTCAACGACTCCTTGGTCGGTCGCAATAATTAATCCAGCAGGTGCGGTGCGCCTACGCTGGCAATCTCTTCTTCGGTCAACGGGCGGTATTCACCTGGGGCCAAATCATCATCCAGCACAATGACGCCAATACGTTCACGGTGCAATTCGATGACCCGGTTACCCACGGCGGCAAACATGCGCTTCACCTGATGGTAACGCCCTTCGCTGATGGTGAGACGTACCAGGGTAGCTTCGATTTGTTCCAACTTCGCAGGCTTGGTCAGATCTTTTTCGTTATGCAGCTGCACCCCTTGCTCAAACTGCTGAGCGGTATCGGCGGCCAACGGATGTTCCAAGGTCACCAGATAGGTTTTCTCACACTGATGGCGCGGTGAGGTGATGCGGTGCGACCACTGGCCGTCATCGGTCATCAGTACCAGGCCGGTGGTATCGATATCCAGGCGCCCTGCCGCGTGTAGTTTGTACGCAACGGGTTCTTCCAGGAAATAGAGCACGGTCGGATGATCCGGATCGTCGGTAGAACATACGTAGCCCTGTGGCTTGTTGAGCATAAAGTAACGTGGCCCATTCAGCTGTGACAACACGTTGCCATCAAACCGCACTTCCTGTTCCGGAGTCAGCTTGAGCGACCCGCTTTTGACCACTTCACCGTCGATGGTGACACGTTTTGCACGGAGTTCACGCGCTACCAGCGCACGGCTGATACCCAACTGCTGAGATAAAAACTTGTCCAGTCGCATTGAATCTGCTTTGCCTGTCGTTGTTAAGATCACATTGATCTGATTGCTGAATATGACGCCCCGTTGCCGCATCAGGTGCAAAGAACAGGGTCGAAGAGGATGTTCGCGTAGGGAAGCCGCTTAGTATAGCGATGGAAACGGTGCCATAACAGGGGTAATTTCCATGCTTCTCGCACTGCGTAGCCACAGAGGGCATAATAATAGAAATTTTTCCGCCGTCTGAGGAGCAAAATGTCACAATTTCAGTGGAATGTCACAGCCCACTTCAGCGAGCGATACTAACCCATGGCTTTTACCCTACGCCCCTATCAGGTTGAGGCCGTTGACGCCACCATCAAGCATTTCCGTCAGCATCCCGAACCGGCCCTGATCGTGCTGCCAACCGGTGCGGGCAAAAGCCTGGTGATTGCCGAGCTGGCGAAGCGCGCCCGTGGCCGGGTGTTAGTGCTGGCCCACGTCAAGGAACTGGTGGCGCAAAACCACAGCAAATACTGCGCTTACGGCCTGGAAGCCGACATCTTCGCCGCCGGGCTACAGCAAAAAGAGAGCCGCGGCAAAGTGGTGTTTGGCAGCGTGCAATCGGTGGCGCGCAATCTCCCGCTGTTCGACGGCGCATTTTCATTGCTGATCGTCGATGAATGCCACCGCATCAGCGATGATGACGACAGCCAATATCAGCAGATTATTCAACATCTGCAAAAAACCAACCCGCAACTGCGCCTGCTTGGCCTGACTGCGACCCCTTACCGGCTGGGCAAAGGCTGGATTTATCAATATCACTACCACGGCATCACCCGCGGCGACGGCAACAGCCTGTTCCGCGACTGCATTTATGAACTGCCGTTGCGCTATATGATCAAACACGGTTTTCTGGTGCCGCCAGAACGGCTGGATATGCCGATCGTGCAGTACGATTTCAGCCGCCTGGAGGCCAGGAGCAACGGCCTGTTCAGCGAAGTCGATCTCAACCGTGAACTGAAGCAGCAAAACCGCATTACGCCGCACATCATCAGCCAGATCGTCGAATACGCTGAAACCCGCAAAGGCGTGATGATTTTTGCCTCAACGGTGGAGCACGCCCGCGAAGTTTATGGCCTGCTGCCAAGTGGAGAAGCGGCGCTGGTGAGTGCTGAAACGCCGCCAGGTGAACGTGACGCGCTGATCGAAGCCTTTAAGCAACAGCAGTTGCGCTACCTGGTTAACGTAGCGGTACTGACAACCGGCTTCGATGCGCCCCATGTCGATCTGATCGCGATTTTACGGCCTACCGAGTCCGTCAGCCTGTATCAGCAAATCGTTGGGCGCGGTTTACGCCTGGCGCCGGGCAAGACCGACTGCCTGATCCTGGACTACGCCGGCAATCCCCACGATTTGTTCACGCCGGAAGTGGGCGTCAGCAAACCTCATTCAGACAGCCAACCGGTGCAGGTATTTTGCCCCGCCTGCGGCTTTGCCAACCTGTTTTGGGGTAAATGCACCGAGAACGGCGACATCATCGAGCACTACGGCCGCCGTTGTCAGGGCTGGCTGGAGGATGACGAGGGGCATCGCGAGCAGTGTGACTATCGCTTCCGTTTCAAATGCTGCCCGCACTGCGGCGCGGAGAACGATATTGCGGCACGTCGCTGCCATCAATGCCAGGAAGTATTGGTCGATCCGGATGACATGCTGAAGGCGGCGCTGAAGCTGAAAGACGCGCTGGTATTACGCTGCGGTGGAATGGAGCTGCAAAGCGGTAAGGACGATAAAGGCGAGTGGCTGAAGGCCACCTATTATGACGAAGATGGCACCAGCACCAGCGAACGTTTTCGCCTGCATACGCCCGCGCAACGCAAGGCCTTCGAGATGCTGTTCCTACGCCCTCACCAACGGGCACCAGGCATCCCCTTCGGTTGGCAAAACGCGGCAGACGTGCTGGCTCAGCAGGCGCTATTGCGCCATCCAGACTTCGTCGTCGCCCGCAAACGCGGCCAGTTCTGGCAGATACGCGAAAAAGTTTTTGATTATCAGGGCCGCTTTCGCCGTGCCAATGAGTTGTATTAGGCCTGCGCGGCAGGTTTTGATTGCCCACGGAGCGGCTTTCCGTTAAAATGCCGCCCGCTTTACCTGGGTTCGCCCAGTGTGAAAGCAGGTTATCGAGCCTGTTACTGGGTCGCCTGTAGCAGGGTAAATTTTCTTTCAAGAGAAAAAACAATGTTCACTATCAACGTACAAGTACGTAAAGACCAGGGTAAGGGTGCGAGCCGCCGCCTGCGTGCAGCAAACAAATTCCCAGCTATCATCTATGGTGGCGAAGAAGCTGCGATTGCTATCGAACTAGACCATGATTCTGTCAAGAACATGGAAGTTAAACCAGAATTCTACAGCGAAGCAGTAACTCTGGTTGTCGACGGTAAAGAAACCAAAGTTAAGGTTCAGGCTGTACAGCGTCACCCGTTCAAGCCAAAATTGGCTCACATCGACTTCGTTCGCGTTTAATCGCCACGTTATCGATTTTCGGGACGCCGAAGTGAAAAACGCCGCAATTGCGGCGTTTTTTATTGGTTGCGATTCGGCAACAGCTTATTTACCGCCCGTACGACGTTGCAGTTGATCGCGCAGGTTCGGTGGCGTACCTCTGATCGTCAGGGTATCAGTGGCCGCATCCCAGAAAATACGCTCACCCAACAGCATCGCATCAAAGTTCAGGCTGATACCGCCACCGCTGCCGGCAAATTTGGTCAGTTGGCGTAACGTGCCGCGATCGGCCGGGAAGCTATCCTCCAGCTCGTAGCCCTGTTCGCTGGAAAACTGCAGGAAATCCTTCTCGCCCACTGGAGCGATCTCTTTCGACAGTTCCTGCAACTCGATCTCTTCCCCCGCCTGCAACTGCTCATTGCAGTAGGTGTAAACCTGCTGGCGAACGTTCTGGCGTTCGTGCTTGCCTAATTGGGCATCGGCACAGTAATCATCCACCGCCTGTAACAGTCCACGGTTTTGCGCCTTGGTATCCAGCCCTTCCGATGCCGCCAGGAAGTCCATAAAGAAATCGGAAACCTTGCGCCCTACCCGCCCTTTAAGGAACGTCAGGTAACGGGTCGATTCTGGGTTGGTTTCCCATTCGGTCAGATCGATACGTGCCACAATGTCCGCGTGGTTGATATCCAGATAGTGGGTGGTACGGATATCCAGCTCTTCATTGACGCGCGTGCTGTTGCAGCTGTTCAGCACGGTAATCAGCAAGTATTCCACCGCCAGATAGCGGTAATGAGCGAACAGCACGACGCCACCATCGGCAAACGGGTATTTGGCCAGCTCGTCACGCAGACGACCCGTAGCGGCACGGCTAAATGCGAGGAAGTCTTCATCACCCTTACGACAGTTACGCAACGCATCCGCCAGTTCGCTCTGCTCGTTGAACAGGCCGTAAGCCTTGCTCTTGGCGCTGTATACGCGATGCAGTTCTGCCATCATCTCTTCCACCGCCGCATTGGTGGTAAGAAGGGAATCGCGCAGCACCACTTCCAGCGTCTGCTCATCGCGTTTTACCAACTGGTGCAGTGCTATCTGCTCGATATCCACACTCATGATCATTCCTCCTGTTCTTTGAGCGCGTATTCAAGCACTGAAGAAGCCGAAAGACAACGGGCATGGCAATCCCTTAACGATCTTCACGCTATAAAAGAGCGGAAAATCACGGCTCTATACGGTAAGATATGGGACTTTGTCGAGCTTTGAGCACAATCTTTATGCCACAATCATCTCGTTACAGTGACGAACACGTTGAACAACTGCTCTCTGAGCTGGTCAATGTTTTAGAAAAACACCATACTCCCACCGATCTCTCTTTGATGGTGTTGGGCAACATGGTAACCAATTTGATCAACACCAGTATCGCTCCCGCCCAGCGGAAGACACTGGCCAGATCCTTTGCTGAAGCCCTACAGGCTTCTATCCGTGAAGATAAAGCGCATTAATAATTACTTATGGTGACAAACCGTCAGCGTTATCGTGAAAAAGTCTCCCAGATGATTGGTTGGGGGCACTGGTTCGCCTTATTTAATATTCTGCTCAGTATCGGGTTGGGCAGCCGCTACCTGTTTGTTACCGACTGGCCGTCCTCTTTGTTGGGGCGCGTCTATGCGCTGGTCAGCCTGCTCGGGCAGTTCAGCTTTATTGTCTTTGCCGCCTACCTGCTGATCATCTTCCCGCTCACCTTTGTGGTGATGTCGCAGCGCCTGCTGCGATTTATTTCCGCGACGTTGGCCACCGCCGGGCTGACGTTGCTGCTGGTCGACAGCGAAGTCTTTACCCACTTCCACCTGCACCTTAATCCGGTGGTGTGGGAGCTGGTCGTCAACCCGGACCAGAGCGAGCTGGCGCGCGACTGGCAGCTGGTGTTTATCGCCGTGCCGGTGATATTCCTGGTCGAAATGCTGTTTGCCACCTGGAGTTGGCAGAAGCTACGCAGCCTGAACCGGCGCAATTTCGGCAAGCCGCTGGCGGTGCTGTTCATCTGTTCGTTCTTTGCTTCGCATCTGATTTATATCTGGGCGGACGCCAATTTCTATCGGCCGATCACCATGCAGCGCGCCAATCTTCCACTCTCTTACCCGATGACCGCGCGTAAGTTCCTGGAAAAACACGGCCTGCTCGATCCACAGGAATATGAACGCCGTCTGATGCAACAGGGCAATCCAGAAGCGGCAGCCGTTGAATACCCGCTCAACAGTCTGAACTACAGCGATAAAGGCAGCGGCTATAACCTGCTGATGATCGTCGTGAACGGTGTTCGTACTCAGGATATGTTGCAAGACATGCCGGGTCTCAGCCGTTTTGCCGAGGAAAACATCCGCTTCAGCGATCATTACAGCTCCGGCAATCACGCCGATACCGGTTTGTTTGGCCTGTTCTACGGCATTTCGCCTACCTATCTGGATGGGATCCTGGCCGGGCGCAAACCCGCCGCGTTGATTAGCGCGCTGAGCGATCAAGGCTATCAGTTCGGCCTGTTCTCTTCAGACGGTTTCAACGCCACGCTTTACCGCCAGGCGCTATTGACCGATTTCTCGCTACCGCCGGAACCCTTCGTGCAGAGCGACGCCACCACCACTCAACAGTGGCAGAATTGGTTGGCCACCCAGAGCGGCAATAGCCCTTGGTTCTCCTATATCAATTTCAGCGGAGCCAAATTGCCTGAGGGCGATAATAATAAGCTTTCGCCGGAGGCCTTCACCCAACGCTATCGTAGCGGTGCTAAAGACGTCGATGCGCAGATCGAGCAGGTGCTGGCCACGCTGAAAGAGAAAGGCATGCTGGATAAAACCGTGGTGGTGATCACCGCCGAGCACGGTATCGAGTTCAACGATACGGGCAAAGGCCACTGGGGTGCGGGTACCAGCTTTAACCGTAGCCAGTTGCAGGTTCCGTTGGTCATTCACTGGCCGGGCACACCAGCACAAACCATCAACAAGCTGACCAATCACAACGATGTGATGCGTACGCTGATGCAACGTCTGCTGCATGTGAAAACACCGGCTAACGACTACTCGCAGGGCGAAGATTTGTTTGCCGCACAGCGTAAGAACAATTGGCTCGCCACCGGTACCGGCAGCCAGTTGGTGATCACCACGCCAACCCAGACGCTGACGTTGGATGGCAACGGCAACTATCGTGCCTACGATCAGGATGATAACGAACTTAAGGACGAGAAACCCCAGTTGGCCTTGCTGTTGCAGGTGCTGACCGATGTAAAACGCTTTATTGCCAACTAACTGCTTAAATCTGAAGCAATCGGCAAGGTAGCTGCTTGAATTTGCATCTGAAATGGGTAGTATAGGGTTCTGCGTCGGCATGTAGCGCAGCCTGGTAGCGCACCGTCATGGGGTGTCGGGGGTCGGAGGTTCGAATCCTCTCATGCCGACCAATATTCGATAGAGAAACCAACCATTTATGGTTGGTTTTTTTATGCCTGAAGTTTGGCAATCATATCGCCGGCCAAAAACCCCGTAGCAATGATTAGCCAACAAACTCAACTCTGTGGGCATGCAACCAGATACAGATCGTGGACAGGCATACTCGCATCAAAACCACGCACTCTTTCTGGATCATCAATAGCCGGATCGGCAAGTTGCTTAGCTATATCATCGACACTGACATCTTCGACATATAAAGTCGCATCGGTCATTTTATTGCAGTTAAAATACGTGCCCATTAACACCATTTTCCCTGGCGTCGTGTAGCTCTCCTGCTTATTGACCAGTGCAACCACACCATCCGCTCGCTTAGCTGCAACAACATAGCTTTCTTCAGAGCGATCAAAAACATAGGCGTCATTTTGTGGGTAATCCGTCCAAAGATTGGATTTTTCAGCAAACAGTTCTTCCAGTTTCACCAGCGGCTTTAGTGCATTTTTTTTATCCGCGTCTTGTGCCAGTGCTGAAGTCACCACGCCAATGTAACCAACCGATAACGCACCTAACAAGAGTAGTGATTTTTTCACGGTTTTAATTCCATTTTGAAAAAGTTTAAATAGGGCAGATTAAATAATAACCTTATGACATGTAAAAAGAAGTATTGAACAACCAAGCATCTTTGCACGCAATTATGATGGGTGTATTCAAACAGACGTGCATAGATCAGTACGCATAATAAATACCAATGGTTCATACCTTGACAAATAGTGTGTGGCAATGATTGAGCACACACTCACCAGCATAGGCCACGCTAAAATTTTCCGCCTGCCCTCTTGCACTTACCCCGTCCCTTCGGTCAGAATAACTGTATACATAAACAGTAACGTTAGGGTTGGGCTATGTTCGTTGAATTGGTGTTTGATAAGCGCAATGTCGCAGGGATCCCGGGTGCCGATGAAATCATCAAGGCCGAGCTGACCAAGCGGGTGCATCGCATCTTCCCGGATGCCGAGGTGAAGGTAAAACCGATGCAGGCCAACGGCCTCAACTCGGACGCCAGCAAAAGTGACCGCGAGAAGCTAAACCGTATGCTGGAAGAGATGTTCGAAGAGTCTGACCAATGGCTGGCCACCGATATATAAAAGGCCAAGGCGCAGTACATACGCTGCGCCGCAGCGTAAATGCCCAAAGACAAAAAACCCCAGCATTTCTACTGGGGTTTCTTATATGGTGCCGGCTACCGGAATCGAACTGGTGACCTACTGATTACAAGTCAGTTGCTCTACCTACTGAGCTAAGCCGGCGAAATCTGTCGGAACAGGTACTGTTTCCGTGGAGCGCAATATAATACAGCCAACCGGGAACAATCAAGCGTAATCAACAGATTATTTATCCCGTTGATTAAAAAACAGCTTATGTGCCGACTTTCTCATCAATGGCTTGTTCTTCAAGGCTTAACACCTGACCAATAAAGTCCACAAACAGCTCCAAAGCCGTGCTCCGCTGCCGCCCCAGAGGCAATTGCAGCTGTAAGGTACGCTGGCTGAGCTGCTCAACAGCAAAAGATTTGAGGATCAGGCCTTGCGGCTGTAACAGCGGCATTGCGGTAAATTGGCTACAGATGGTGACCGCCAGCGGAGAGCCCTGTAAAAAATAGTACAACGTGGAGAAATTATCGCAGGTCAGCACTGGCTCAATAAAGGTGCCGTTCATCTGACAAGAGATATCAAACAGCTGGCGTACCGTGGAACTCGGTTCAGGTAAACACACCGGATACTGACAAAGATCGGTCAGAACCACCTGCCTGTCGGCTAATGGGTGATCCTTTCTCATCAACAGCAAGACCGGCGCTGGCCATGAAGCCGCTACCTCAACCCCCCGCTCTGGGTGCAAGCTAAACTGCAACACCATGTCACATTCACCATTGCGTACCAACCGCGCCAGGGTTTTAGTATCTGCCACCGTCAGCGTGAAGGTGACGGCTGGATGCAAGGCACGAAAATTCGCCATCAATTGGGGCATCAGCATAAAAGCGACCCCGTTGCTGCAAGCGATACGCAACGCGGTACGCCGTACGGCCTTCAATCCTTTGATCTCGGCCACCGCCTGCTCAATATTCAACAGGCTCTTACGGATGTGATTTTCAAAAATCTGTCCGGCCTCGGTCAGCACCATCCCCCGCGCGTGGCGTTCAAATAATGGTGTCCCAATCTGCGTTTCCAAACGCTGTATCTGTCGGCTGATCGCCGATACCGCCACAAATAGTTGTTCGCTGGCCGCGCTGAGTGAACCACAGCTGGCGACCACCAGAAAAAAGCGAACTTCGCTGCTCAACATACGGTGCCTCTCCTTGGTGCATTGCTTCGCATCAGAGCAAATAAGCATTGCTTTTAAAGCAAGGCTTGTTTGTTAAATGGACAATTGTGACAAACCCCGATTTTAGCTTAGATAACCAACACAACAAGTAAAACAACACAATGCAAACACAACGGGGAAAATACTCATGACGGGTGAACAGGCCGTCGCTTTGGCGACAGCGTATTTTGACAGTGGCGAATTCCGCCGAATATTGGCACGCCGTATAGCTCTGGCCACGGAAAGCCAACGGCATGAGGACGATGCCGCCATTTTGCTTTACCTCGAGCAAGAAATCATGCCGCCGCTACGAGCGCTGGGTTTCGAACTACAGCTGTTCGATAACCCGGAAGCGACCAACCGCCCATTTCTGATTGCCGTGCGTATTGAAGATCCTTCATTACCCACCCTGCTGAGCTATGGCCACGGCGATGTGGTCTTCGGTGACGACGAAAACTGGCGTCCTGGTCTTTCGCCCTGGGAGCTGAGCGAAGAAGGCGACCGTTGGTATGGCCGTGGCAGCGCGGATAACAAGGGGCAGCACAGTATCAATCTGGCGGCGCTGGAGCAGGTATTCCAGGCACGCGGTGGCAAGCTGGGGTTCAACTGCAAGCTGATATTCGAAATGGGTGAAGAGATCAGTTCCCCAGGGCTGGCGGCCATCTGCCAGCAGCACCGTGAATTACTGCAAGCCGACCTGTTTATCGCCTCCGATGGCCCACGGCTTAACGCCACACAGCTTACGCTGTTCCTCGGCTCACGCGGCTGTATCAATTTCCGTCTTAGTATCCACGCCAGGGATAACGCCTACCACTCGGGAAACTGGGGAGGACTGCTCAGCAACCCCGGAACCCAACTGGCTAACGCTATCACCTCACTGGTCAATCAACATGGGCAACTGCAAGTTGCAGCACTGAAACCCGCGCCTCTGGACGACAATCTGCGATCCATCTTGCGCGAACTCAGCGTGGGTGGCCAAACGGGTGATCCAGAGATCGATGAAAACTGGGGGGAAGCCGGTCTGACCCCAAGTGAGCGGTTGTATGGCTGGAATACGCTTGAAGTGCTCGCTTACCAAACCGGTAATCCAGCCCGGCCAATGAACGCCATCCCTGGCAACGCAACGGCGGTGTGCCAGTTGCGCTTTGTGGTAGGCACCGACTGGCAAAATCTGGTCAGCCATATCCAACAACATCTGCAACTGCACGGTTTTGGCAATGTCGAGGTGGAGTGGCTGCACGGCTCACCGGCCACCAGGCTCAACCCACAGGATCCGCTGGTTCCTTGGGCGCTGGAGATCCTGCAACAAACCAGCGGCAAAAAACCCGCTTTGCTGCCCAACCTGGGCGGTTCGCTGCCAAATGACGTTTTCGCCGATACTCTAGGATTACCAACGCTGTGGATCCCCCATTCCTACCCGGCATGTGGTCAACACGGGGTTAATGAACATATGCTGAAATCCATCGCCCGCGAAGGGTTGCAGATCATGACTCGCCTGTTCTAGGAACTAGGAGAAGAAAGTGCCAACTCCATCCTGGCACAACGCCAGGCAGGAGATAACTCATGAGTGCGATAACCCAACAGGACAGCATAGCGGCCAAGCCCAATTTGTATAAGACGCTGTTCGCCACCTGCATCGGCAACGCGCTGGAATGGTTCGATATCGCGGTTTATGGCTTTTTCGCCAGCTATATCGCCCATGCTTTCTTCCCAACGGAAGATCCGGCCGTTTCGTTGCTGCTGACCTTCGGCAGCTTTGGCGTCTCATTCTTGATCCGCCCATTGGGTGCCGTGGTGCTCGGAGCCTACGCCGATCGCGTCGGCCGCAAAAAAGCCTTATTAATGTCCATCAGCCTGATGCTACTCGGTGGCGCGATTATCACCTTTATGCCCTCCTACGCCACCATTGGGCTGGCGGCTCCGTTGATGATCCTGGTTGCCCGGTTGATTCAGGGGTTTTCCGCCGGAGGAGAATTTGGCAGTTCAACCGCTTTTCTGGTCGAACACTTCCCGGAGCGCAAGGCGTTTATCGCCAGTTGGCAGTTCGCCACGCAGGGAGCCAGCACGCTGATGGCCTCGGCTTTCGGGTTAGGCATGACTCAATGGCTGACTGAAACACAAATCCAGGACTGGGGATGGCGTATTCCGTTTGCTTTCGGGTTGCTGATTGGCCCGGTAGGTCTGTATATCCGCCGTCATGTCCATGAGCCAGCCAGTTTTGTGCAGCAACAGAAGCCCACAGCACCGCTGAAGATGTTGGTCGGTAAGCAGAAAAACCTGCTATTGCTGGCTATCGGGCTGATGGTGATTTCCACCGCCATCAATTACATGCTCAATTATGTGCCCACCTATGCCACCAAAAACCTGAACCTGTCAGGATCTGCCGCGTTTAGCGCCACCCTGCTGGCCGGCGTGATTTTAACGGTCGTGACGCCGATAATGGGATTGTGGGCGGAAAAAGTTGGCCGACTGCCGCTAATGTGGGGCTCGCTGCTGCTGTTGCTGCTGACGATTTACCCGGCATTCCTGCTGGTAGTGAACCACACCTCGCCCATGATGCTGATGTTGATGGTTGGTTGGCTGGCCTTGTTGAAATCCATCTACTTCTCGACGGTGCCTTCGGTGATGGCCGATCTGTTCCCGATGGCCACCCGCGCCAGCGGTATGGCGATCAGTTACAACGTGGCCGTCACGGTATTCGGTGGCTTTGCACCGCTGATTTGTACCTTGCTGATCACCGCGACCGGGACCAGCCTCGCACCAAGCTATTACCTGATGATGATGGCATTGCTTAGTGGCTGGGCATTGTTAGGCAGCAAAAAGCATTTGCGAAACCACTGATGATCCAAGCAACCCTACGTTAAAAACCGGTTAGAGCAATCTCAGGCCATCAAACGATGGCCTCTTCATTTCGAGCCAACGCGAGAAAGGCACACGCGGCACCGTTAGTTTCCCCGGTTCGGCTAACCAGCATCAGGTTAGCGGCCAGCTCAGGCTCATCCAGGACACGGTATACCAATCCTGGGATAGGTACCTGCGCCAAGGGTTCAGGAATCAAGGCAACCCCCAACCCAGCCGCAGCTAATGCCAATACGCTCAGAGTGCTGGCAGTGCGATGGGCAATATTGGGTTGATGACCCAGCATTTGGATGAGCATGTTGAGCAGATGCTCATCAGCATCATGTGCGTCGTAGAAAATCAGGGGTTCTGTCGCCAGCATGGCAACTTTCAGCCGCGATTGTGTGGCTAAAGGATGGTCGTCTGACATCGCCACTCGCCTTTCCCAATAGCCAATCTGCTCAGCGACCAGAGCCGGAGCGTGTAGTTTTTGATGGTCGGGCGTATAGCCAATATCCAACTGTCCAGCCAGGATAGCGTCCGCTTGTAACTGCGGAGGGAGCTCCTGCACGATCAATTCAACATCCGGATAAGCTCGATGGAAAGCGCGCAGATCGCGCATCAGCTTGCCGCTAAACACCGCATTACCGGCAAACCCCACCCGCACGCAGCCCATTTCGCCGCGTAGGGAACGTTGTACGATAAATTTGGCATGTTCGGCCTGAGCAAGGGTATTACGTGCCTGAGTGAGCAGTAGGTTACCCGCTTCGGTCAGTTCTACACGGCGACTGGTTCGCACAAACAGCGGCCCTCCCAACTCCTCCTCCAACGCACGGATTTGCATACTCAGCGCTGGCTGTACGATATTCAGCCGCTCAGCGGCGCGACCAAAATGCTTCTCTTCTGCCACGGCCAGAAAATACCTTAGGTGACGCAGCTCCATTTCAACCTCATTAATCAATTATAATGATTGATCAGTCATATCAATGCATTGGATTTTATCAACCATAGAGAGGATGCTCAATCCCATCAGCACTGTCAGGTGCCTTTCTCTCAAGGAATCAACCATGCAACATCATATTGAAGATCGTCTCCAGATAACCGACCTTATGACCGGTTGGATCCACCGCGATTTGGGGCAATGGGAAGCTTTGCGTCAGCTATTTCATCCCGACGGCACCATTGAAGTGACCTGGTTTGAGGGCCTGGCCCGCGACTTTATTGATGGATCGATGAGAATGGGCTCGTCAGATGCCAGAACCAAACATCTGATTGGTACCCCAGTGGTAAGTTTCAACCAGGATGCCACCAAGGCAATCGTCGAAACCAATGCGGTGATCGTCGGCGAGAATGTCAAGCTGAATGTCGGCTGTGAGGGCCATAATCGCTTCTACGATCGGGTAGAGAAGCGGGACGGCATCTGGAAGCTGTTGCACCGCCAAAGTATCTACGATATGGCAACCTTCACCTTCCCGATGGGGTTGGTGGAAATCGATAGCGCCGTAGTTGCCAAGTACCCGCGTGAATATGCGGCGCTGGCCTACATGCTGGAAAAAAGTGGCTTCCCCGTCAAACGCGTTTTTGCCACCCGAGGCAGCAGATTGGAAATAGAAATGAAGGCCGCGGGCCTTGCCTGGCTGCAAGCCTGAATATTCTCTTTATCTGCTCCAAAATCACCACAAACAAAAAACCCCAAGCTCTTGCGAGCTTGGGGTCAGTATTTGGCGGAAGGACAGTCCGCTTCTCAACTGCACAAATCAAGGCAATGCCGCCTAAAATTTAAATATTAAACAATCAGTTATATTTATTTCCTATCAAAGCAGCACAACCACCCCTAACCTAAATCAACCATTGATGGCATACTCAATGGCATACTGACATCTCAAGGACTTCGCAGATGGCACTACTCACCGATACCAAAGCCCGGAACATTAAACCGGATGATAAGCCCTTATCGCACGGTGGCATCACCGGCCTGACGTTACACCCCTCCACCAGTAAAGGTCACGGTAAATGGGTTTTGCGTTATGTTAGCCCAGCAACCAAAAAGCGACGTAATGCTGGGTTAGGTAGCTATCCCGAAGTTAGTATTGCCGAAGCAGGCAGACAAGCGCATGCCATGCGTGAGCAACTTACTAACGGGATTGATCCGTTAGAGGCCAAGAAATCAGAGTCCAACAAACCAGTTATTCCAACATTCAAAATCGCCTCCCGCCAGGTACATACTGATCTACTTCCCGGCTGGAAAAACGACAAACATGGGAAACAGTGGATAGCAACTCTAGAGCAACACGCCTTCCCCTCTATCGGCTCGCTGCCGTTGGATACCATAACGCCTGCGCACATGGCTGAAGTTTTACGCCCTATCTGGTTATCGATTCCAGAAACAGCCAGTCGAGTTAAGCAGCGCTTGCATGCTGTTATGGCTTGGGGGTGGGCGCATGGTCATTGCGTGGCAAACCCTGTCGATGTTGTCACTCATCTTTTGCCTCAACAACCTAGTAAAGCGATTCGAACAGAGCATCAACCCGCAATGCCTTGGCGAGATATCCCGAACTTTGTCGCTGTGCATCTACGCAATGCCAGACGTTTTGATTTAACCCGTTCGCTATTAGAGTTGCTCATCCTGACAGCGTGTCGTTCGGGTGAGGTAAGGGGAATTCAGTGGTCAGAAATTGATTTCAAAGCTGCGGTATGGACTATCTCTGCCGAACGCATGAAAGCAGGTATCATTCATCGGGTTCCGTTGGTACCAAGAGCCATTGAGATCCTGGAGGGTATGCAAGGATTACATGACGAGTTGGTGTTCCCTTCCCCCCGCAACCAATCATTACTGTCCGATATGGTGTTAACTTCTTTCTTGCGCCGCGTCGAAGCACACAGTGATACGCCTGGACGTGTGGCAACTGCCCACGGTTTCCGCTCTAGCTTCAGAGATTGGTGCAGTGAGAAAGGCTATCCTAGAGATCTAGCTGAAAGAGCCCTAGCTCATACGGTGCAAAACAAGGTTGAAGCAGCGTATCATCGTACTGATTTGTTGGAGCAACGTCGGCCAATGATGGAAGATTGGGCTGGTTTTGTCATTAAGCAAGCGAATGGAAGTTGATTATATCAAATATAAAACATGCGCCCCCTACCAGATTAGCAAATTATCCCTACACCACACCTTAAGCGAAAAGTCAATCAACAATGATAGAATATATTAACAGTGCTAGTGATGCTACTGACGCTGTTAACTTCAGCCAACTTATAATTGCGCTTAATTAGATTAGCTCAGGCCTGAACTGACTGTGTTTCCGTGGATAAAACACAATCTTATCTGACAGTCGGCTTTGAGCTGTGAGTTCAACGGGTCGAAGCAGCTCTATCCTTAAACGAAGGGGCACGCTCCATATGCCCCTGTCATGATGGCTCAGCCCGTGGCGACTAGAGCTTCCTTAGCTAAGCGTTGCATGTTTAACGATCGGGTGCTCAGACCGGCCCTGGCGAACCGATAGCGCATATACGAGGAGATATCATCCTCGTGCGAGGAAACGATCAACTGGCGATTGCTGAACTCGCACCGAAGAAGATCAGTTAAAGAGGCGATATTCACCTCATCCAGTGACTGGGACGGATCATCGATCAGGATCAGCGGTACATTTGAGTAAACTCTATTCAGCGCGAGGAAAAATCCTAGGCTGAGCGCCGACACCTGCCCAGAACTCATCGACAGAATCGCATCATATTCAGACTTCTCGGCTGTAAGAAACCTGAGCTCTTTACCATCTTTGCTTTCAATAAACAGACCCAAACCACGCTGATAGTTTTGGATAAGCCTTCCGCTATAAATATGGAAAATCAGCTCAATTTCAGAAATCGTTTGTTCCGAGTAGCGGCGTTCTGTTTTCTCCAAAGTAGCCTTTAGGCGAGTAACCTTACCTTTAGCAATCTGTGCTGCCTTGGTTTCACGTTGAATGACCTGTAGTTCATCAAGGCACTGCTTGAGCCTTCCGCTCTGGGCCTCGTTTGCTTTAGCTGCGATATATAGCTCTTTGTCTTTCAACTTCTGAAGCTCAACGATATAAAAGTCCTGCAGCTCTTTGAAGGCAAATGTGGTGACATTTCTCCAATCTTGCGGCAGAGGTTCTGTCTCAGCTGCTTTCTGGCTTCTGATGAAAGCTATCAGAGTCTGAGTTCGAGTGTCTACCTCTTCATCATTTTCGGAGAACGAATGGTTTAGTTGTACCCCTAAGTCTTGAAGCCGAGAGGCGAGTTGGTTAATCGCTGGCAACCGAGCTTTATCACGGAGCAAGGAACTGTGTAGGGCACTGTTATAGCCAACGGATAGCTGCGTTACCCGGCCTTGTATCTGAGCGTCAATTTGAGCCAGATCTGTAGCCATCAGCCCAGTGAGATTTATCAAGGTCTGGCCATCAGCGTTTAGTACGTCATTGATCTGCGTAGATCGGAGCTCAATCTTTTGCAGCATAGCGTCATGGGATTGCCAGTCCGCCCCACACAGTGGGCAATGCCAATCATTAGGATAAAGTTTAGCGTGCTCAGTCACCAGCTCTGTTTTTAGACGATTCAGCTCGGCTACAGCGTTGTTATTAGAGCTGCTCTTTTTCTGAAGCGAATCACGAGTAACTATTTGTTCAAGGAACCATTCCAAACGCCCTTGGGGCCATCCAGTAAGGCTCTTGGCCTCATCGGCCTTGATGACTGTTGCGCCACGTTTGATAATCCCTCCACGTTTGAACAACTCGTTCAATTCTTTTTTGGCGGCATCGAGGCCATCCAGCTTGTTCAAATCATTGCCAAAACGCGCCAGGATTTTTATGGAGTCCTTGTTAAGTTCTATAAAATTTTCAATCGAGTCATTTTTATCTCTGATCTGTATTGCATTTTTTAGTAGAGCCAGTCTTTGAAGGCTCTGGATATTCTCAAGGTATTCTCTATGAATTTCCTCAGAGTAGATGGGGAAGGGGCTCTCTTTATCCCAGCCAGGTTGTAGCTCTGCAGTGGAAATTTTTTTATATTCAATTTCTCCTAGGCCAGATTTAATCATTCCCTTGAGTAAGCCAGCCTCAGTTTCTAACTTTAATAAATCTGCAGCACGCTTAGGATCGCCAATGAACTTTGTAAGCCGCAAAGCGATAGCCTTACAGCTATCAGTTTCGGCTTTTACATCACTAATATTGAAAAGGTTGTTTAACGCCTCTTTACGTTTGTCTACTCGCGTGTGCAGGAGCTGGTTTTGGCCCTGCTCCAAATAATTCAAATAAGAAAAGTTTTCTTTGAAATTTTCGCCAAAAAGCTCCTCAATGAAGTTTTCGTTGCGAAAGTTTTCTGCAAAATAATCGCTTGAAGAGAATTCAGGTAGCTCGTAAAGCTTAAGGTGGATAAATTGGTCTGCTCGATTGTTTGATTTTTCGTCAAAGTTTGCTGCGGGAGTATGCCTTGCTAGAGTAAGCTTGCGTGAACCATTGATAAACTCTATTTTAATAGTTAAATCTTTATTGCCAGAACGATTATTCCAAAGGAGATTGTCATCATAATTCGTTTTTTTACCCATCATTAACGTGGTGAATAGGTGACAAATTCGTTTTATACTGCCAGTAAGCAATAACTCAATAGCATCGAATATACTCGTTTTTCCGAATCCGTTTGGACCATCCAATGTCAAAAGTGATGAGTCACCGAAATCCAGATGAATTTTTTTGAAAGCTTTAAAGCTTGAAACCTCAATTTTTGAAATTTTCCAGTTCATCGCTAATAAGTTCCTTGGTCAAGTCTTCTGTATTTAATTGGTCATGTTTTTGTATCGATTCATACGTCTTGGTAAGGTCGGATTCTGCTACAGCATCTTCAATTTGTAGACGGAGTGGTACTAACTCCACTTTGTTGATATTAATTGCCAAAAAAGGCAGCTTAATGAAAATTTTTGCAGCTGCACTGTACATAGTGGCCGCTGTGGGTTCATTTTTGTAAGTATCGAATTGTTTTTTGTCTGAGATCAATTCGTTTAGCTTGGCGAAGTTCAGCCCCTTAATTGCTTCAACTTCGGTGTCGCTATAGTAAAGCACGTATTTTTTGTAGAAATGGGGATCTTCTTCGATTTCAAAAATCTGTTCTTCGTAGTTTTTGAATTCGGCAAGCTTGTCGAGGTGATGAATGCAGATTAAATCGCAGTTCTTTTTAAATGCTGGATCAGCTGTGAATGCCACCGGCGCGGACTGGTTGATAGTAGCGTTGATATCGCCTGGCTTCATCAAATTATCTAACTTATGCAAAACTGCAAATCGGATCGCCGTACCGCTCTCTCGAACATATACCCAATAAACCTCAAGA
>NZ_AYMQ01000076.1 GCF_000633355.1 Serratia sp. H1w | reverse complement strand
CCAGATGAGTAAAGTACAAGGACAGTATTCATCCGGCCCTCTAAACATACAAGGGGCGCTGCTGCGCCCGTGTTAAGGTCAGATGCAGGAGTTAAACTGTGGCACGTACGGTCCCCTCTCCCTGTGGGAGAGGGTTAGGGTGAGGGGCGTCAGATTGGGCAGGCGGCCATCTTCTCTTCTTCCGACAGCGTATCCAACTTGAGAATATTCAACATGCTGTTGGCGATTTCGCGTTCACCCATCACCACCTGATCGGCACCCCGGTCGGAAATATACGAAACCTCGTCGTCGTAATGAGCACGGGCGATAATCTCCAGAGTCGGGCGCTTGGTACGGGCCGAGGCGACAATCTCACCGGCCTCATAACCGTTGGGGATGGTCAGCAGCAACCAGCGTGCGCAGTCTAGCCGTGCCAGTTCCATAATCTCTGGATTAGCCGCATTGCCTAACACCGCCTTGATCCCCTGAGCACGCAGCGCTTCAACCCGAGGACGGGAGTTTTCTATCACCACCATCGAGATCCCTGCTTCCGTCAGCTTGGTCCCTAACAGGCTGCCAACCCGGCCATAGCCGACCACTAATGCGTGGTTGCAGATATCGACTGGGATCTGTTTCTCTTCCTCCACCGCTTCTTCCAGGATCTGATCCTCGATGGTTTCCGTCTTGGCCAGATAGCGCTCCAATAGGGTAAACAGCAGCGGGTTGAGCATGATTGACAGGATCGCCCCGGCCAGCACCAGATTGCGGCCATGCTGATCCATCATGCCCAGCGTGACGCCCAAACCGGCCAGAATAAAGGCGAACTCACCGATCTGCGCCAGACTGGCGGAAATGGTCAGCGCGGTACGCTTGGAGTGGCCGAACATTTTGACCAGCGCGAAGGCCGCTACCGACTTGCCAAACAGAATGATTGCCAAGGTAGCCAGAACCGCCAGCGGTTCGTGCAGCAAGATCATCGGATCGAACAGCATGCCGACCGAGACAAAGAACAGCACCGCAAAGGCGTCGCGCAACGGCAACGTATCGTGTGCCGCCCGGTGACTCAGCTCTGACTCGTTCAACACCATGCCGGCAAAGAAGGCACCCAGGGCAAATGAGACGTCAAACAGGCCGACAGCGCCGTAGGCAATGCCTAGTGCCAGTGCCAGCACGGCCAGCGTAAACAGCTCGCGTGAGCCGGTACTGGCGGTTTTTGCCAGGATCCATGGCACCACCCGGCGACCAACGACGATCATCAGCGCAATAAAGGCGATAACCTTGCCAATGGTGATGGCCAATTCGGTGATCAATTGTGTGGTGCTGGCGCTATTGCTGCCGATCATATTGGCAAACGCCGGCAGCAGTACCAGGGCCAGAACCATGGCCAAATCTTCGACAATCAGCCAGCCGATGGCGATCTGCCCACGCTGGCTATCGATCAGTTGCCGTTCTTCCAGTGCGCGCAGCAGTACCACGGTACTGGCGGTGGACAGACACAGGCCGAACACCAGGCCGGAAACCAAATCCCAGCCCATCAGTTTGGACAATCCCATCCCGAGCACCGTCGCGACGGCGATTTGGGCAATGGCCCCTGGGATAGCGATATTTTTTACTGCGAGAAGATCTTTAAGCGAGAAATGGAGACCAACACCGAACATCAGCAGGATCACCCCAATCTCCGCGAGTTCCGGCGCCAATGAGGTATCGGCGACAAAACCGGGGGTAAACGGGCCAGCAAGTACGCCTGCTGCCAGATACCCTACCAACGGGGAGATGCGCAGGCGGTTTGCCAGCATTCCGAAGAGGAAGGCGAGTACTAACCCTCCAACAATAGTGGTGATCAAGGGTGTTGAATTATGCATCCATACTCCTCTGGTTGTGCTCACGGGTGTTACGAAAGGATACATTTAGTTTATTGCATTTGTGCGTGCATTGCTTAGCTAATTTAGCCTTTTGTGTAAAAAACCAGACTAATCGTCTATTTTGGCAGGAGGAAGGTGAATTATGGCTTAATTAGCCAGATTAAATGGGGGGAAGGAGTAGATAACCCGGCTTAATCACTTCGCTAAGCCGGGGTGCTGTCAGGGTTATTGTTGGTTATGATCCATATTTGGTAGCAATGCCGTGATAATGCCGATAAGCGGCAGGAATGCGCAGATTTGGTAAACCAGCTCGATACTGGTCAAATCGGCGACATAACCAAGAACCGCCGCGCCTAACCCGCCCATACCGAAAGCAAAACCGAAGAATAGCCCAGAAACCATCCCCACTTTGCCGGGGATCAGCTCTTGTGCATACACCAGGATCGCCGAGAAAGCCGAGGCGAGAATAACCCCGATGATCACCGTCAAAATCCCGGTCCAGTAGAGGGATGCATAGGGTAAAGCCAGGGTAAACGGCGCGGCACCCAGGATAGAGCCCCAAATAACATATTTACGCCCGAACTTGTCACCCAGAGGCCCGCCAATGATGGTTCCCGCCGCTACGGCAAACAGGAAGGCGAACAGGTGGATCTGGGCATTCTGTATCGAAACGCCGAACTTATGCATTAGATAAAAGGTGTAATAGCTGCTAATGCTCGCCAAGTAGAAGTATTTGGAGAATATCAGGACCAGCAGGATGCTTAGGGAGAACACCACCGTACGTTTTGGCAGCGGTTTGACCAGGGAAGCGGCTTTTGGCTTGCCTTGGGCCGCCCGATGTTGTTGCTGATACCATTTACTGACCTGGAGCAGAACCACAATGGCCAGCAGCGCCGCCAGAGAGAACCAGGCGACATTGCCCTTGCCGTAAGGGGCGATAATCAGCGCGGCCAATAGCGGACCTAGGGAACTGCCGAAGTTGCCACCCACCTGGAACAGCGACTGGGCCAGGCCATGCCGTCCACCGGATGCCATGCGTGCGACGCGGGATGACTCAGGATGGAACACGGAAGAACCGGTACCTACCAAAGCAGCCGCCAGTAACACCAGAGGGAAGGTGTTGGCCACCGAAAGCAGCAGCAAACCTGACAGGGTAAAGCCCATGCCGATAGGCAGCGAATAAGGCTGCGGGTGCTTATCGGTATAATAACCAATCAGCGGCTGGAGCAGCGAGGCGGTGAGCTGATAGGTCAGGGTGATCATCCCGATCTGCACAAAGCTGAGGTTGAAGTCGGCTTGCAGGATCGGGTAAATCGCCAGGATCAGCGATTGGATCATATCGTTGAGCAGGTGAGAAACGCTGATAGCACCGAGAATAGAGAACGCCGTGCCCTTAACCGCGCTGCTTTTTACCGGTGGAATAGCCGTTTCACTACGGTCAGTCATAGTATAATTAGCCTGGTAAGTGAGAGGATAGAGCGACATCTTATAACGTTCATCTTTCGTCCGACAACGGGGTTGCCGATTCTCGTCGATCATTACGTGCTATCGAGCGCGCGCATTGATCGACAGGCCATTCCCCCCATCAGTGCCTTTCCGACATAATTTGACGTATGTCGCAAAAATTTGAAATTAGTTGCAGCTGATTCGCGTTACAATTTCGTCCTCATCAAAAATACCCATTATTAACAATGGAGATCTGCCATGCGCTTTTCGCTTCACACCACCGCATGTGCGTTGGCTGTTTCCCTGACGTTGTTCGCGGGAACCGCCAGTGCCTGGGAAAAGGATAAAACCTACGACATCACCATCCTGCACACCAACGATCATCACGGCCATTTCTGGCAGAACGATCACGGTGAGTACGGCCTGGGGGCGCAAAAAACGCTGGTGGACAGCATCCGCAAGGAAGTGGCGGCGCAAGGCGGCAGCGTGCTGTTGCTGTCCGGTGGGGACATCAACACCGGCGTGCCAGAATCGGACTTGCAGGATGCTGAACCCGATTTCCGTGGCATGACGCTGATTGGTTACGACGCGATGGCAATTGGCAACCACGAATTTGACAACCCGCTCAGCGTCTTGCGCCAGCAGGAAAAATGGGCTTCTTTCCCGTTGCTGTCCGCCAATATCTATCAAAAAAGCACCCAGCAACGCCTGTTCAAGCCTTATGCCCTGTTTGAAAAGCAAGGGGTCAAGATTGCGGTGATCGGCCTGACCACCGATGACACGGCCAAAATCGGCAACCCGGAATACTTTACCGATATCGAGTTCCGTGTCCCGGCGCAAGAAGCCAAGCAGGTCGTGGAGCAGTTGCGCAAAGACGAGAAGCCGGACGTGATTATCGCCGCCACCCATATGGGCCACTACGACGATGGTAATCACGGCTCCAACGCTCCGGGGGACGTGGAGATGGCGCGTAGCCTGCCTGCGGGCTACCTGGATATGATTGTCGGCGGGCATTCGCAAAATCCGGTGTGTATGGCGAGTGAAAACCACAAACAGGTAGATTACGTGCCAGGCACGCCTTGTGCGCCGGACCGTCAGAATGGAACCTGGATTGTGCAGGCTCACGAATGGGGTAAATACGTAGGCCGTGCCGACTTCCAGTTCCGCAATGGTGAGTTGAAACTGGTGCATTACCAACTGATCCCGGTCAACCTGAAGAAAAAGGTAGAGAAGGCCGACGGCACCAGCGAGCGGGTGTATTACACCCAGCAGATCCAGGAAGATCCAGCAATGATGAAACTGCTGACGCCGTTCCAGGATAAAGGGCAGGCGCAACTGGAAGTGAAGGTAGGCAGCGTCAATGGCAAACTGGAAGGGGATCGCAGTAAAGTCCGCTTCGTACAGACCAACCTGTCGCGCGTGTTGTTGGCCGCACAGATGGAACGTGCCAACGCTGATTTTGCCGTGATGAGCGGTGGCGGCGTGCGTGACTCGATCGAGGCCGGTGATATCACCTATAAAAACGTGCTCAAGGTGCAGCCGTTTGGCAACACGCTGGTGTATGTCGATATGAAGGGCAGCGAAGTTGAGCCATATCTGGCAGCGGTAGCCAATATGAAGGTGGATTCCGGTGCCTATGCGCAGTTCGCCAACGTCAGCCTGGTGGCGGACGGTAAGGGCGTCAGCGATGTCAAAATCAAGGGTGAGCCGTTACAGGCAGACAAAACCTATCGTCTGGCGACGCTGAACTTCAATGCGTTGGGTGGCGATGGCTATCCGAAGATCGACACTCTGCCAAGCTATGTTAATACCGGCTTTATCGATGCGGAAGTGCTGAAGCAGTATATTGAGAAACACTCACCACTGGATGCAGCGGCCTATGAGCCGAAGGGTGAGATTGTTTATAAATAACTAAATTTAAGGCGATTTTCAATTATCTCATCGAGAGAAAATCGCCTGTTTTGACCCTGTCATCATTGTATTTATCGGTCATTGGCTGGTTTTTATGACCAAGCCAAGACATCGTATCGACATCCCTTCCGGTGCAGTATTTCCTAGGCAAGCACCCCAGCGAAAAACCAATAGTCATGATGGGGCATTTTATTAGTTCTAGTAGCCGCCCCGGTGATGTGGTAACCGTGCAGCAGTTAACACAAATCGATCCTGATGTAGGCGTATCGTCTATTGAGGGTTTTATAAAGTGTTAGAAAGGGAATGCAATTGATGACTTGAACGGGCTTGGTGCAACCACCGGCAATGATAATCTTTATCTGAAAATCGTTGAGCCCGCAATAAAATGTAGTTTTTATGTTATGGGATTGAAAATGAATTGTTTAGATCTTGGCGATAAAAGGAATTGTTGCGGGTGGTGCAGCACGAGCTTGATATATGTGCTTCAAGGATTTAAGGTTTTAAGATTAACAACTTAATAGCAAAATAAAATAACAGAACAGGAAGACCGGGAAGGGCCGACACCAAGTGAAACCGAGTCTACAGAGGAACCTCAGGGGCCATTATTGAGCCGGGATAAATCCCGGCTGCATAAATGCTGTTTCAAGGCATCATAACGGTGTCTATAACATTAATAACACCATTTTTTTGCATAACATCATAAGTGGTTATGTTGGCGATGTTACCTTTTGTATCTTTGACTTGGATATTATGTGGTCCATTCGACATTACCCACAACGCTTCACCATTCACCGTTTTAAGCTCCGCTTTTCCGCCACCCTCCTTGATTAACATATTGAGCTTTTTCATGTCATAAGTACCGGGCACAACATGATAGGTCAAGATGCTGGTTAGCTGCTTTTTGTTTTCTGGTTTAATCAGGTTATCAACAGTTCCTGCGGGTAACTTTGCGAATGCCTCGTTGGTAGGCGCAAAAACAGTGAATGGCCCTTTACCTTCTAAAGTATCGACTAATCCGGCAGCTTTCACGGCCGCTACCAGCGTGGTGTGATCTTTAGAATTCATTGCATTTTCAACAATGTTTTTAGATGGCATCATAGCTGCGCCGCCGACCATCACTGAGCCATGAGACATTTCTGCGAAAGCCGAACCTGTCAATAACATTGCTGCGCATGCAGAGATACAAAGTAATTTTTTCATTGATAAATCCTTATGAGTAGTGTCAAAAACAACCCGATTCAACGGTCAATCTAAGCTTAGAACACATTAGAGTTTCTTTATTATTATTTTTGCTAAGTGTGATGCTAGACATTTTTATGCATAGTCATTAGTTTGGTTCTATAGCAATGTTAATTACATGGATTTGTTTAAGATGTGGCTTTATTTCAATTGGTTGTGTGGCTTTTTTACGGGGGATTAGACTGATTAAATGTCTAAAACTGGGTAGGTTAGCGCCCAGAGTCAATGTTAGACAACATATAATGTTATCGAAATTTTCTTTCCTTATTAATCAATGTTATGCAATTGATTGGAGGAAAGATTATCCTTATATTTACATATTTAATGTTTTCACTTTATCTATATGCTGCCATATAGAACACATCGTGTTGGCGATTTTAAACTGGCATAGGTGGGGGAGATCTTTGCCTTGGCGATAGCGTACAGCGGCAATTATGACAGCGGAAGGGGTAGGCAGCGGCTGCTCATAAGCCAACAGCCAATCGCAGTCACAGCAAGCGTAAAGCCAACACCTGCGGATTGCTCAGTAAACGATGGCAGTTTCGGATCCAGTGTTGACTGAGTGCGGGAAAAAGAGGTCCCTAGTCTCGCTTGGCGATCTCGGCAAAGCTAGCGGATAGCAGACGGCACAAATCGCTTGCCGCCAGTTCGATATCCAGCCCGCGCTTGCCGCCGGAAACGAAAATGGTGGCGAACTGCTGCGCTGGGGCGTCGATCACCGTCGGTAGGCGTTTCTTTTGCCCGAGCGGGCTGATCCCACCGACCAGATAACCCGTTACCCGCTGTGCGATTGTCGGATCGGCCATTTCGGCCTTCTTGGCTCCGAGCGCTTTCGCTACCTTCTTCAAGTCCAACTGGGTCGCCACCGGCGTCACCGCCACGGCCAGATTTTTGGCATCGCCGTTGAGTGACACCAACAGCGTTTTGTAGACCTGTTCGGCGTTCAGCCCCAGCTTTTTTACCACCTCGTCGCCAAAGTTGGTTTCTTCGCTATCGTGGTGATAAGCGTGGAGGGTGAAGGCCACCTTTTGTTTTTCAAGCAGAACCACTGCGGGTGTCATAGTGTATTTTCCAAAACAGAGGGAAGTTGCAACCGGTGGCAACAAAATTACAAAAATGGAAGCAAATGAGCAACCTGTGCCTAGGATGATGAAAGGCAGTTGCCAATAGGTTCGTCAGGTTGCTACCCTGTCTATTGTAATCGTTAACACGGTTACTATGCGTATAACTAAAATATGAAAAATTCCTCTTTGACTGGCCAATAGCGATATTGGCCACTTTTTTTATCGCGTCTGCAGCATGGTGGGTAAATTGTCCTCGCCATACAGATGCAAAGCCCCGACGGCCACCACATAGTTACCCGGCGGTAACGCTTCCAGTTTTTGCTGCCAGTGGCGATTGCGGCGCTGCATCAGAACGTCATACAGCTCGGCGCTGAAGGTGGAGGGGAGTGTTTCCAGCGTGGCGTTTGGCTTGGCATCCAGCCACCAGCTCACCATGGTTTGCAGCAAACGGGCATTGGTATGCCAGTGCTCCAGCGTATCGTGCAGCAGCGCTATGCCGCCTTCTGGCAGTTGCTCCAACATGGCCAGTTGTTCCTCGGCCCCTTCCAGTTCGATCACCGGCGTCTGTTGCACTTTAGCGGCTTGCAGCAGTTGGTAATCAATCCCGTATTCGGCGCGTAATCCCAGCCGCTGAGCCTGTCGTGCCTGCATCATCAGCGCAACCTGCCAGCCTGGAAGGGTCGAGAAGCCTGCTACGTCCGCTCCCAGCTCCTGACATAGCACCCGCAACCGTTGAAATTGTTCCTCGCCAAGACGGTGTTCGAGTTCGAGCTGAGGCTCAGCGTGGCCAAAGGGGGAAGAGGAGCCGGTAATATCGGCCTCGACGATCAATGCGTCGGCCTGGCGCAGGCGTGCTGCCAATCGGGCAGGCAGAGGCGACATATCGACGGTGCCCATATGAATGCTGCCGACCAGATGCAGCTGGCGATTGCCGCTAAGCCTGATGTCCAAAGCCGGGTAGGTGTAGCTCTGTGGGGAAATAATACCGAGAAAGGCGGCAATGCGGCGTAACAGTTGACCCATACAGCGTGGCTCCTGATCTTTCTCACCAACTGGCAGGATAGCCGCTGGCTTTTCCCCATGCTAAACGCTAAGTGGCTGACAATAAAGCCTGAGGGCAGAGGAATTATCTCAAAAGGCCGGAGCGCGCTGGGTTGCGCTCCGGTTGAGGGTTACTGCTTGGGTTTAAAACGCAGTAATCGGTTGGCGTTGCTGACCACGGTAATCGAGGAGAGCGCCATTGCCGCACCGGCGACCACCGGGCTGAGCAGGGTGCCCGTCAGTGGGTACAGCACACCGGCGGCAATGGGGATGCCGAGCGCGTTGTAGATAAAGGCCCCGAGCAGGTTCTGCTTCATATTGCGCAGCGTTGCCTTCGACAAGGCCAACGCATCCGCTACACCGTTCAGGCTATGGCGCATCAGCGTGATGGCGGCGGTTTCAATGGCAATATCACTGCCGCCGCCCATGGCGATCCCGACATCGGCCTGGGCCAGCGCCGGGGCGTCGTTGATGCCGTCACCGACCATCGCTACCCGGTGGCCCTGCGCCTGCAACTGTTTGATCGCTGCGGCCTTACCGTCTGGCAAGACGCCAGCAATCACGCGGTCGATACCGGCTTCTTTGGCAATCGCGTTGGCGGTTACCGGGTTATCCCCCGTTAACATCACCAGTTGGTAGCCTTGTTGATGCAGACGCTGCAACGCACTGACGCTGTCGCCGCGTAACGGATCGCGGATGGCGAACAAGGCGGCCGGTTTGCCATTGGCTGCCAACAGCACTGGTGTGATACCGCGTTCGGCCTGCTGCTGTATCTGCTGCGTGAGTTCATCGGTTGCGATCTGATTTTCTTGCAACAGCTTGGCGTTGCCTAACAACAGCTGCACACCTTCAACTTCACCGCTGACGCCGGAGCCGCGCAAGGTTCTGAACTGCTCCACCGCAGGTAAGGGCTGCCCTTCGGCACGATCGACGATGGCGCGTGCCAGTGGATGGCTAGCTCCTTGTTCCAGTGCGGCGGCCCAGCGTAATGCCTGCTGCTCGTCCACCTGGTTAAAGGTGAGGATTTCCACCACTCGCGGTTGGCCCTCCGTCAGCGTACCGGTTTTATCAAACACCAGCGTATCGAGATTGCTGGCCTGTTGCAGAGCATCGGCATCACGTACCAGTACCCCAAACTCTGCGGCCCGGCCAACGCCAGAGATGATAGACATCGGCGTGGCCAGCCCCAGGGCGCAAGGGCAGGCGATGATCAACACCGTGGTAGCGATCACCAGCGTGTAGACCAACTGCGGTTGCGGGCCAAAAAAGTACCAGATGGCGGCGCTGAACAGAGCAATAGCGACCACGGTGGGGACAAATACCGCCGAGATGCGGTCTGCCAGCTTACCAATTTCCGGTTTACTGCTTTGCGCCTGACGTACCAGCTTGATAATGCGTGCCAGCGTGGTTTGGGTACCAATGGCCGCCGCGCGGAACAGCACGCTGCCGTCATCCACCACCGTACCGGCATGCACGGTATCACCGACGCTTTTTTGCTGTGGCAGCGCTTCGCCGGTAAGCATGGCTTCATCGATCCACACTTCGCCTTGCACGATCTCACCGTCAACCGGGATACGACCGCCCGTCGTCAGGCGCAATGTCATACCCAATTGCACCTCTGCCAGTGGGATACTTTGCTCACCAGATTCAGTCACTAGTCTGGCGGTGGGGGGAGTCAGATCCAGCAGCCTCTCCAGCGCCTGGGAAGAACGCTGGCGTGCGCGTTGCTCCATGGCATGGCCAAGGTTGATCAGGCCGATGATCATCGCACTGGCTTCGTAATAGAGATGCCGTGCTTCCATCGGGAAGAAGTCTGGCCACAGGTTGACGCTGATGGAGTACAGCCAGGCGGCACCGGTACCCAGGGCGACCAGCGTATCCATGGTGGCGCTGCCGTTCATCAGCGAGCGCCAGGCATTGCGGTAGAAGTGGCCACCGGCAAACACCATTACCGCCAGGGTGATGATGCCCACTATCAGCCATGGCCGTTGGGTTTCTGGCGTCAGCGACATGCTGCCACCAAACACGCCCCAGGCCATCAACGGTACGCCTAACGCCAAGCCCAATGCGGCCTGCCAGCGGAAGCGTTTCATGTTGGCCTGGGCGGTTTGCTGTTGGCGTTCGCGGCGCTTGGTTTCGTCCTGGATCATCTCAGCGCCATAACCGGCCTTTTCTACCGCCGCAACCAATGCCTGCGGCGTAGCTTTACCGGTGATCAGCGCGCTGCGCTCTGCCAGGTTTACCCGTGCCAGCTCAACGCCGGGGACGTTCTGTAACGCCGTCTGGACCTTATTGACGCAGCTGGCGCAGGTCATGCCATTCAGCAACAGCTGGATGCTGTCGTCGTCGTTCTCGGTGACCGGAAGGGAAGAGGGGGCCGCTGCCTGGGTTTCCGGCAAGCTTGGAGCAGATTCAGTCAGCGGCTCAGTTTTTGGGTGGTTATTGGCTCCTGCCTGGCTGGCGTGATAGCCCGCATCTTCCACCGCAGCGATAAGTTGCTCTGGAGTCGCATCGCCATAGATTTTGGCCCCCTCGATAGTGACGTCTGCGGCAATCACGCCCGGTACCGCTTCCAGCGCTTTGCGGGTGCTGCCCACGCAATGCATGCAGGATAAGCCAGAGAGTTGTAGCTCGGTGTCTGCCTGTTGGGCGATCTCGGCCTGGTAGCCGGCCGCAACGACGCTGTCGATCAGCTCGGCTGCCGGGGCTGCACCGGTGACTTTGGCGTAGTGGACGTTGACGTTGGCCTGTTCGACATCTGCACGGCTTTCCAAGGCTTTTTTCACCTTTTGCGCGCAGTTCATGCAGGATAATCCCTGCAACGCTAGCACGGTAGTTTGTGACATGATGGTGTTCCTCGCAAAATAATGGCGGTTGACCGCCTGGTTTTTTTCACTAAGAATGAGCTTAAACCTTCCAGCAAGGGTAAGGTCAAGGGGGAACCAATGAATATCAGCGACGTTGCCAAAAAAACCGGTCTGACCAGCAAAGCCATCCGTTTTTATGAAGAGAAAGGGGTAGTCACCGCCCCGATCCGCACGGACAACGGTTACCGTAGCTACAGCACCCGGCATATTGAAGAACTGACGCTGTTGCGTCAGGCTCGCCAGGTGGGGTTCAATCTTGATGAGTGCCGTGAACTGGTCGCGTTGTTTAACGATCCGGCGCGGCACAGTGCCGATGTCAAAGCCCGCACGCTGCAGAAAGTTGCCGATATCGAAAAGCACATCAGCGAACTGGGGGAAATGCGCCAACGGCTGTTGGCGCTGGCGGATCAATGCCCTGGCGATGAAGGTGCAGACTGCCCGATCATTAATAACCTGGCAGGCTGCTGCCACCAACGCTAGCGGATAATGGCGCGGATCACCAAGGTCGTGCCTTCGACCGCCACGACTTCAACTTCGGTGCCGATCGGCAGATCCTCATTGGCTTGCGCGCGCCAGCTGCTGTCGGCGATATTGATGCGGCCATGGCCGTTATGCATCGCCTCGGTCAGCGTGGCGCGGGTGCCGATCAACTGGCGGTTACGCTGGTTGAGCACGGGCGAACCGCTGGTGGCCGTTGGCCGCTTGCGCAGCCAGTACCACCACAGGTAGGCCACGGCAATGGTCATCACGGCAAACAGAGAACCTTGCCACTCCCAACTCAACTCCGGCAACAACCAGACAACCACTCCGACGATCACCGCAGAGACACCGCTCCACAGCAGATAGCCGCTGGCACCGAGCATTTCCGCGGCCAACAACAGCCCGCCTAGCGAGATCCAGAACCATTGTGGGTTTGCTGCGATCTGTTCCACCATAATTACTTGCCTTTGCTGTCTTTCAGCAATTCGGTAATACCGCCGATAGACCCCAGCAGGCTGCTGGCATCCAGCGGCATCATGATCACTTTGCTGTTATTGGCAGAACCGATCTTTTGCAGCGCATCGGTATATTTCTGCGCCACGAAGTAGTTAACCGCCTGGATGTTCCCGCTGGCGATAGCGTCAGAAACCAGCTGGGTGGCCCGCGCTTCCGCTTCGGCAGCACGCTCACGCGCTTCTGCCTGCAAGAACGCCGACTGGCGCTCCCCTTCGGCTTTCAGGATCTGCGATTGCTTATCCCCTTCGGCGCGGAGGATCGCGGCTTGACGCACCCCTTCCGCTTCCAGAATATCGGCACGTTTGGTACGTTCGGCCTTCATCTGGGCGTTCATCGCCACAATCAGCTCGGCCGGTGGGCGAACATCACGAATTTCGATACGGGTGATTTTGACGCCCCAAGGATTGGTGGCCTCATCGACGATATGCAGCAGGCGGCTGTTGATGCTATCGCGCTGCGACAGCATTTCGTCGAGCTCCATGGAACCAAGCACGGTACGGAAGTTGGTCATGGTCAGGTTAACGATCGCCTGCTCGAGGTTACTGACTTCATAAGCGGCACGGGCCGGATCGACCACCTGGATAAAGCAGACGGCATCGATCGCCACGTTGGCGTTATCGCGCGAGATAATCTCCTGGGAAGGGATATCCAGCACCTGCTCCATCATATTGATCTTGCGACCAATACGATCCATGAAAGGCACCACCAGGTTTAAACCCGGCATGAGCGTTTTGGTATAACGGCCGAAGCGTTCTACCGTCCATTGGTAGCCCTGCGGCACAATCTTGATGCTCGAGAAGACGACAATCAACGCGACAACGATCACGATAGGAATAATGGTAAACATGGCACAACCTCCTGTCAGACATATTGCTAGATATTACGCTAGCGCCAGGGGGATTGCCTAATGCATCGCAAGGATAAGCCCATTTTTTGCAGAAAACCGCCGGATTTCACCGTGAGCGGGGTGTTTCTGCATACTTTACTCGGCACGAAGAACCTATTGCTGCCAGGACGTCATGATGGACACTTCTTCTGGAGCCGCGTTGAACTTGCTGAGCGTCACCGTATGGCCGTCAGTCAGCAATACGCTGACCGCCATGCCGAGCACGCCGGACTGCAGGGCGGTTTGTTCGATATGCTGAAGTGCTTTGAGACAAACGAATTGCTGCATCTCGGGCAAATGTTTGAATCTGTCGGTTTGGCTCTTTTTCAAGATTGTTATCCTTTGGCGGTGTCGACTTACTGACCATGACTCAACAACGGCAGCAGAAAGGGGACCTGGCTCGATTATTTTTTGGGTTCGTCACGATGACATCGTGGTGCTCATGCATTAATTTTTGACTATTTTTGCGAACCTAATAGCTACGTAGTAAAGCCCTTGTTAGGCCTGGCTTTGCGTCTCTATGTTACAGAATTTTCTTAGATATTCCTCACGTTTTAGCCATTATTTTGACGGATGTCAATTTTATCAGCTACTGATAATGTTTCTTAAAATCAATTTACCTGTAGCTATTAGCTCCAGTAATGGGCGCTTAATGACTGGGGGAAGCGGGTTTTCCGTAGCTGTGGGGGACGGTATTAATGTGCTAAACTGCGGCTAGTCTGTGGAAGGAAATAGGGAACCGCAAGGTGGAAAATCAAGCAGAGTTTAAAAGCTATCTGGAACGATTAGGCATTGAACAGCCCGCACTGTGCATCCTGTTGGGGGTGCAGCGCAGTACCTTGAATAAATGGGTGAATGGTACCGTAACCTCGATCCCGGCCATCGCCACGACGGCAGTCAAAATGCTGTGGTTTATCAAAGAGTCCGATCCGGAGTTGTTTCAGCGCTGGATGATGATCCAGGACTTTGGCGTCCCGGCAGAATACGTCACCAATGAGAAGGCGTATGAATTCCTGCACGTGCTGAAGCGGGAGCCTTCGCCGCCGATCAAGAAACTTCGGGCCCAGGTAGCGGCCCAGAAGCAATAAAACAACCGCATTAAACGGGCAAATCAATATCTTGTAGAAAGCCGCTGATAAGTTCATCACGCCGTTGGAACAGCATGACAATTTCTTCCACGGCTTTACCGCAGTCGTTGCGCCAGGCGAGGGAGAGCGGTGAAGGTTGCCGCTGATTGACGACTTCGCGGGTGATCAACTGGCCGTTATCCAGATAGGGCTGGCACAGCTTTTTCGGCAAGAAACCTACGCCTAATCCCTGTAGATGGCATTCGAGTTTACTGCGCAGGTCTGGCACCTTGATCTCTTTTTGGCCGGGTAGCAGCCAGGCAACGCGTTTGGTCAGGTTACGTGAAGTATCTTCCACGTTGATCGCCGGGTAACTGCGTAGCCGATCCTCATGCAGCGCCGTGTCCTGGCAGGCCGCGAGCGGATGATCTGGCGTGACCACAAACACCCAGCTAATCCCCCCCAATTTCAATACGCTGACGTCATTAGCCAGTGATTCAGAGCCGGTGGTGCCAATCGCCAGTTGAAAATCCCCATGTAACAACGAATCCCATACTCCCATATAGACCTGACGTGAGATGTGAAACTGCGTGAAGGGATAGCGTTGTTGCAGGTAGGCCAACAGCCGGGCGACGCTCACGGGGTTATACAGCAGGTTGTTGATCACGATATTGACCTGATGCTCCACACCGTCGTTGATCTGGCGCAGCTCATCGGGCATGGAGTCGAGCCAGCCGTGCCATTGGCGGCAACGTTCCAGCAGGTATTCACCGGCTGGCGTCAGGTTCACGCTGCGGGTGGTGCGGATGAAAAGCTGGGTGCCAATGCTTTCTTCCAGCGTTTTAATGCGGTAACTGATGGTGGCGGTGGTCTTGTGCAGTAATTCGGCGGCGCGGGAAAAGCTCTGACATTCCGCGACTTTGATAAACGATCGAATTGTTTCGTGATCCAGCATAGCGCTTCCTTAACCGGTGCGGCCATCGTTCCCCTAACGTTGCAAAAGAATTTACTTACCTTAGTCGGCATGGGTTAGTCATAAAGCCGCTTCCCGTGATCACACTCACATTTTATTGCCTTTCCCCTGCCGAATTCCGGCGAAAGTGACAACTCTGTTAACAAACTGTATCGCGCTGGTGTGTTTTTTAATCTGTTGATTATTAATGCAATATTTTATCTGTGGCACAAAAAATGTGCGGTCGATCTTGTTGTGGAAAATTTTTCCAATATTAGCTTTTAAATTTTCAGCTACCTGATTAGAGTTAGCGCATTCAGTAATGTTCCTTTTTGAAACGATCCTGGAGAAACTGATGGACCTGATTGCCGTTGAGTTAACGCCTGAAGCCTTTGCCCCCTATGGCAACGTGTTGCAGATCGAGGGCGCGCCTTTCTTTCATATTAATGATGGAAAAACAGAGCGATACCATGACCTTGCTAAAGTAGAAGTGGCCGATGATCACCGGGTGCTGGTCAGCATCAACCGATCTGAACCCTGTGCGCTTCCGTTGGAGTTCTCAGTTCTGGAGAAACATCCTTTGTCTTCGCAAGCTTTTATGCCTATGCGGGGGGAACGCTTTGTGGTGATTGTCGCTGAAGCCGGCGAGGGGGACGAAATTCCGTTGCACACCTTGCGCGCCTTTATAACCAACGGCAAGCAGGGGGTGAATTATCACCGCAACGTTTGGCACCACCCGTTGTTTGCTTATGGCGCGATCACCGATTTTTTCACGGTCGATCGCGGCGGTGCCGATAACTGTATCGTCAAGAATTTGCCGGAGACTTACCGGGTGGTGCTTGGATAGCGCTGTCCCCAAGCGCACAGGCTGTTTATTATAGCGGGGAAACCTTGAGCTAAATAAAGGAAAGCCTGAATGAACGAAGTACGCAGAAAGGGAAGGCCAACGACAGAAGCAGGGGCGACGAAAGGCGCGCAGGCGTTGGATCGTGGGTTGGAGATCCTGCAATTTCTGGCCAATGCCGGGGGAAGTTCGTCCGTTTCCGTGCTATCCGAGAAGTTGGAATTACCGCTATCAACGACTTTCAGATTATTGAAAGTATTAGAAAAATCGGAGTTCGTTTTTCAGGATCCTCAGCTTGGTTGGTGGCATATCGGCATCCAGTCATTTACCGTCGGCGCGGCCTATATGAATGACCGGGACGTGGTTTCGGTGGCCGGGCCTTATATGCGGCGGTTGATGCTGCTGTCAGGCGAAACCGCCAATCTGGCCATCAGGAATAATTTTGACGCCGTGTTGATCCGCCAATGTGAGTGTCAGGCCATGGTGCGGATGTGTGCTCCACTTGGCAGCCGCTTACCGTTGCACGCTTCTGGGGCGGGTAAAGCGCTGCTGTATCCGCTGGCGGAAGAGGAGATGCTGGATTTGTTCGTCCGTTCGGGGCTGCATTCGTTTACCCCGAAGACCCTGACCAGCGTCAACCTGTTACGCAAGGATTTAGCGCAATCGCTGGAACAGGGCTACACCGTTGATGCTGAAGAGCATGCACTTGGCCTGAATTGCTTAGCCTCGGCGATCTTTGACCGCAGCAACAACGTGATTGCGGCCATCTCCATTTCGGGGCCCAGTTCGCGAGTCAGCAGCGATCGATTCAAGGAGTTGGGGGAGTTGGTGCGTGATGTGGCCAACGATATCAGCACCGCATTAGGTGAGTCGCGTAGTAAAAAAGACCACGTTTAAGGCAAGGCCTGTAGCCGCGATCGCGGTTGCAGGATAGAACATCTCCCCGTTTATCCCTTAAACGGGTTTTTTTGAACTCACTTTAAGTTTGGAAAATTTTTCCAAAAATTTAGGAGAATAGTTAGATGGCAATTATGCGAGCAGTAGATGCGGCAATGTACGTGTTGGAAAAGGAAGGCGTGACGACCGCATTCGGCGTGCCAGGCGCGGCGATCAACCCTTTCTATAACGCTATGCGTCAACACGGCGGCATCAAGCACTATCTGGCGCGCCATGTTGAAGGTGCTTCCCACATGGCGGAAGGCTACACCAGGGCCAAAGCAGGCAATATCGGTGTGTGCCTTGGTACTTCAGGGCCAGCGGGAACGGATATGATCACCGCACTGTATTCCGCCTCTGCCGATTCCATCCCGATTTTGTGCATCACAGGCCAGGCCCCTCGGGCGCGGTTGCATAAGGAAGATTTTCAGGCGGTAGATATTGAATCGATCGCCAAGCCGGTCACCAAAATGGCGGTGACGGTCATGGAGCCGGCGCTGGTACCTCGTGTGCTACAGCAGGCCTTCCATCTGATGCGTTCCGGGCGTCCAGGTCCGGTACTGGTTGATTTGCCTTATGACGTGCAGATGGCCGAGATTGAGTTTGATCCAGAGACCTATTCCTCGCTGGGTGCCTACAAGCCTGCAGCCACGCAGGCGCAAATCGACAAGGCCCTGGATATGCTGTGTGCGGCAAGCAAGCCGCTGATCATTGCAGGTGGTGGCATCTTTAACGCCGATGCGGCGGATCTGCTGCAAGAGCTGGCGGAAACCTGCAACGTGCCGGTGATCCCAACGCTGATGGGTTGGGGCTGCATCCCGGACGATCACCCGCTGATGGCAGGGATGGCTGGATTGCAAACTTCGCATCGTTACGGTAACGCCAACCTGCTGGATTCGGATTTGGTGTTTGGTATCGGCAACCGTTGGGCCAACCGCCATACCGGCTCGGTAGATAAATACACCGCCGGTCGCAAGGTGATCCACATCGATATCGAACCGACCCAGCTTGGCCGCGTGATCTGTCCGGATCTGGGCATTGTTTCCGATGCCAAAATCGCTCTGCAAATGTTGGTGGCAAGAGCGCGCGAACGTGCGGACCAAGGGACGTTGCCAGATCGCTCGCAGTGGGTGGAAACCTGCTTGCAGCGCAAACGGACCCTGTTGCGTAAAACGCACTTCGATAATGTGCCGGTCAAACCTCAGCGCGTATACGAAGAGATGAACCGGGCGTTTGGGCGAGATGCCTGCTATGTCACCACCATTGGACTTTCACAGATCGCGGCGGCGCAGATGCTGCACGTGTTTAAACCACGCCATTGGATAAACGCCGGACAGGCTGGCCCATTAGGCTGGACACTTCCTTCGGCTTTGGGGGTCTGTGCCGCCGATCCGCAGCGTAAAGTGATCGCGCTATCGGGCGACTACGACTTCCAGTTCATGATCGAAGAGCTGGCCGTGGGGGCACAATTCAAGCTGCCGTATATCCACGTGGTGGTCAACAACGCCTATCTGGGGCTGATCCGCCAGTCGCAGCGTGGTTTCGATATGGACTACTGCGTCCAACTGTCCTACGAAAACATCAACAACCCGGAAGTGGGTGAATACGGTGTCGATCACGTCAAGGTGGTCGAAGGGCTGGGATGCAAGGCGATCCGCGTGGTGAAACCGGAAGATATCGCTCCGGCCTTCCAGCAGGCGCAGGAGCTAATGCGTCAGCATCAGGTTCCGGTGGTGGTGGAGATTATCCTCGAGCGAGTCACCAACATCTCAATGGGCACCGAACTGGATAACGTCAATGAGTTCGAACCGGTTGCCGAGTCGCCAGAAGATGCACCGACTGCGGTCAGCTACTTCAACTATCAGTAGGGAGCAGGTTCATGCCAAAGTTTTCAGCCAACTTATCGATGCTGTTTAATGAAGTCGATTTTATGCAGCGCTTTCGCTGTGCCAAAGAGCAGGGATTCACGGCGATTGAATATATGTTTCCCTACGATTATTCCGTGCAGGCGTTGAAAGGCGCACTGGAAGATAATCAACTTACCCAGGTATTACAAAACCTGCCTGCTGGGGATTGGGCTGCGGGGGAACGTGGGATCGCTTGTTTACCTGGACGCGAGTCCGAGTTTCGTGATGGCGTAGGCATGGCGGTGGAATATGCCCGTGCGCTGGGGTGTGCGCAGATCAACTGCCTGATCGGTAACCCGGACAAGTCCATTGCTCAGCATAAGACCGATGAGATCGTGGTCGCCAACCTGAGCTATGCGGCAAGAGAGCTGGCCAATGCCAATATCCGTCTATTGGTCGAACCGATCAATAAATACGATATGCCAGCCTTCTATCTGCAAACCACTCGCCAGGCGTTAGAACTGATGGACTGGGTGGCCAGCCCTAACCTGTTTATTCAATACGATATCTACCATATGCAGCGCATGGAGGGCGAACTCGCCCAGACCATGGAAAATCTGCTGAGCAAAATTGCCCATATTCAGGTTGCCGATAACCCGGGGCGTCATGAGCCTGGTACCGGGGAAATCAACTACGACTACCTGTTCCGCGCGCTGGACAAGATGGGGTATCGCGGTTGGATCGGTTGCGAATACAAACCTGCCACCACGACGACTGCCGGTCTGTCATGGATCAAGCAATATCAACATTGAGGGACATATCATGAAAGTAGGCTTTATCGGTTTAGGGATCATGGGCACGCCAATGGCTGAAAAGCTGATCGCAGGTGGCCATCAGCTGTATGCCAACACCTTGAATCAGGTTCCACCAGAGCTGGTGGCAAAAGGGGCCATTGCTTGTGCCACCCCTAAACAGGTCGCCGAGCAGGCTGACGTGATTTTTATCATGGTGCCAGATACGCCGCAGGTGGAAGAGGTGTTGTTTGCCGCCAATGGCTGTGCCGAAGCGCAGCTCAAGAACAAGATCCTGGTGGATATGAGTTCCATTTCACCGCTGGAAACCAAAGAGTTTGCCAAGCGCATCAACCAGTTGGGGGCCGATTATCTGGATGCGCCGGTCTCCGGAGGTGAAGTGGGGGCCAAACAGGGCAGCCTGACCATTATGGTCGGCGGTGACGAAGCCATCTTTGGGCGAGTCAAACCGTTACTGGCGTTGATGGGGAAAAACATTACGCTGGTCGGCGGTAATGGCGATGGCCAGACCTGTAAAGTCGCCAACCAGATTATTGTGGCCCTGACCATCGAAGCGGTTTCCGAGGCGCTGATATTTGCTTCCAAAGCGGGGGCCGATCCGGCGCGGGTCCGTGAGGCGCTGATGGGCGGGTTTGCCTCATCGCGCATTCTGGAGGTCCACGGCGAGCGGATGATCAAACGGACGTTCGAACCCGGTTTCCGTATCTCCCTGCATCAAAAGGATCTGAATTTGGCGCTACAAGGGGCGAAGTCGCTGGCGCTCAGTTTACCTAATACCGCCACTTGCCAGGAGCTGTTCAATCTTTGTGCTGCCAATGGCGGAAAAGATCTCGACCATTCGGCGCTGGTACAGGCATTGGAAATTATGGCCAACCATAAAGTGGCTGGTTAAAGAGTCTGGTCCAATAAGTTGCAGGCACTGCCTGCCTGCCTGCAACTTTAATTCTGGTTATCGTATTGCGTTAATGGTTATTTTCCTGTCTGTCTTGGTTTTTTAATATAAACATCAGAACACCAATGTGTTGTGGTGATAATAAATAAAGTCTACCTACGCTATTTTCTTATTTAATGTATACCCTATGGATTTCAAGCTGCAGCTAGGCGACAAGCTATCTCATCCCCAGGAGCTTACTTTTGTAAGTGACTGGGGTGAGATAGTGCAGGTAACAACGCTGCAGCTTGAAAGACGACGGGTAATAAGAAGGACTTGTCATGGAATCTATCAGTAATCAGCAACGAGAGATTTACCAGCAGCGCGGTTATCATGAAGATTTATTACCTAAAGAAGCAGATAAGAAAACCTGGAAGGGAATTAACTATTTTACCTTGTGGATGGGTTCGGTACATAACGTTCCCAACTATGTGGCCGTCGGGGGCTTCTTTATTTTGGGGCTTTCCACCTTAAGCATTATGGCCGCCATTATTCTCAGCGCATTTATTATTGCCTTTGTGATGGTAATGAACGGCGCAGCGGGCTCGAAATACGGTATTCCGTTTGCCATGATCCTGCGTGCTTCCTATGGCGTGCGTGGCGCGCTGTTTCCAGGGATCCTCAGAGGTTGTGTGGCCGCCATTATGTGGTTTGGCTTGCAATGCTACGCCGGTTCGCTGGCCTTTCTGATCCTGATTGGCAAACTGTGGCCGCAGTTTCTGACCTTGGGCGGGGACTTTAACCTGCTGGGGATCGGCCTGCCTGGGCTGATCGCTTTCCTGATTTTCTGGGCAGTGAACGTGGCGATTGGTCTGGGTGGTGGCAGTATCCTCAATAAGTTTACCGCAATCCTCAACCCGTGCATTTACGTAGTGTTTGGCGGCATGGCTATTTGGGCCATCTCAATTGCCGGTCTGGATAACATCATCGCTTATGTTCCAGCCAATGCTGTGACAAGCAACAACGGCGGCTTCATGTTCCTGGTGGTGATCAATGCGGTGGTGGCGGTATGGGCAGCCCCGGCGGTCAGCGCTTCGGACTTTACCCAGAATGCCAGCAGTTTCCGCCAGCAGGCCTGGGGGCAAACATTGGGATTGGTGGTAGGTTATCTGCTGTTTGCGGTCGCCAGCGTCTGTATCCTGGCCGGGGCCAGTATTCATTACGGTGTTGATACCTGGAACGTGTTGGACATCGTGCAAAAGTGGGACAGTATTTTTGCTTCGGTGTTTGCGGTACTGGTGATCCTGATGACCACTATCTCAACCAATGCGACCGGTAACATCATCCCTGCGGGTTATCAGATTGCCGCCATAGCGCCGAAAAAACTCACCTATAAAAATGGCGTGGTGATTGCCAGCATTATCAGCCTGCTTATCTGCCCGTGGAAACTGATGGAGAATCAGGAAAGTATTTACCTGTTCTTGGATGTGATCGGCGGGATTTTAGGACCGGTGATTGGCGTGATGATGGCACACTATTTTATCGTCATGCGCAGCGAGATCGATCTCGATACGTTATATACCGAACCTGGCAATTATAAATACTACGATAACGGCTTTAATACGGTGGCATTTATTGTGACTCTGTTTGCTGTCTTGTTGTCTTTGGGTGGCAAGTTTATTGAAATCCTCGAGCCTTTATCGCGGGTTTCCTGGTTTGTTGGCGTTATCAGCGCATTCTGTTTATATGCGCTAATCAAGAGTAGAGCAGTAGTGAATCGGCAAGAATATACCTGAAGTGAATATGATAACAAAGTTAATTACCCTCAAGTAAAAATATGCTAATTTTATTTCACGAAGGAGAAGGATATGTCATACGATTTGATTATTAAAAATGGCAAGGTTGTTTTTGAACACGATGCCATCATTAGCGATATTGCGGTCAAGGACGGCAAAATAGCTGCCATTGGCAATGGTCTCACCGGGGCTAAAACGGAGATCGATGCCAGCGGAATGGTCGTGGCTCCGGGGATGATCGATGCCCATGCGCACATGTCCGAACCGGGGCGTACCCATTGGGAAGGGTATGAAACCGGTACACGTGCGGCGGCTAAAGGTGGCATCACCACCATGATCGAAATGCCGCTGAACCAACTTCCGGCCACTGTAGACCGGGCCTCGATAGAAATGAAGTTCTCGGCGGCAGAAGGCAAGCTCACCATCGACGCGGCCCAGTTTGGCGGCCTGGTTTCCTACAATCTGGATCGGCTGCATGAACTCGATGAGATCGGCGTGGTGGCCTATAAGTGTTTTGTGGCGACCTGCGGCGATCGCAGCGTAAGTAATGACTTCCGCGACGTGAATGATTTCGAATACTTCAAAGGCTTGCAGACCCTGGCCAAGCTGGATCAGTTGGTGGCGGTACATGCAGAAAACGCCCTGATTTGCGATGCGTTAGGGGAAGAGGCCAAGGCGGAAGGGCGCGTGACGGCACATGATTACGTGGCCTCTCGCCCGGTATTTACCGAGGTGGAAGCGATCCGCCGGGTGCTGTATCTGGCGAAGGTGGCCGGTTGTCGCCTGCATATTTGCCACGTCAGCAGCCCGGAAGGGGTAGCGGAGGTGACTCGCGCACGTCAGGAAGGGCAGCAGGTTACCTGTGAATCCTGCCCGCACTATTTCGTGCTGGATACCGACCAGTTTGCAGAAATCGGCACCTTGGCCAAGTGTTCGCCGCCGATCCGCGATGCGCAGAATCAGCAGGGGCTGTGGGATAAGCTGTTTAACGGCGAAATCGACTGCCTGGTGTCCGATCACTCACCGTGCCCACCCGATATGAAAGCGGGCAATATCATGCAGGCCTGGGGCGGGATTGCCGGGATCCAAAACTGCGTCGATATCATGTTCGATGAAGCGGTGCAGAAAAGAGGAATGGCGCTGCCGGTGTTTGCCAAATTAATGGCGACCAACGCCGCCGATATTTTTGGTCTCAAGCATAAAGGGCGCATTGCCGTTGGCAAAGATGCTGATCTGGTGTTCATTCAACCGAACAGCAGTTACGTGCTAGCTACCGGCGATCTGGAGTATCGCCATAAAGTCAGCCCGTATGTGGGGCGCAAAATCAACGCACGGGTGACTAAAACCATCCTGCGCGGTGAAGTGATTTACGATATCAAAGCGGGTTTTGGCGTGCGTCCGCTGGGCAAGTTTGTGCTTAAACATCAGCAATAACATTGGCAATCAGCGCTCGACGCAAGGCGAGCGCATGCATAAGGGATGAGGAAGCGCCATGAATGGGTTCAGTTTCAGTCGCAGCAGTGGGTTATCGGGCCTTCAGTGGTTCTTTTTCATTTTCTGCAATACGGTGGTAATCCCGCCGACCCTGCAATCCGCCTTTAACCTCTCCCCGGGCGTGACCTTCTGCATTACCCAGTACACCTTTATCTCAACCGCGTTGGCTTGCCTGGCACAGGTATTTTTTGGTCATCGGCGGGCGATTATGGAAGGGCCAACGGGGTTGTGGTGGGTGACTATCTTGACCCTGACCTTGGCTGAGTCGGCCAACGGTACGCCGCTAGCAGAAATTGGCGGCAGCCTTGCCGTGGGTATTCTGATCTCTGGCATTTTGACGATACTGATCGGCGTGAGCGGGTTGGGTTTTCGCCTGGCGCGGCTGTTCCGCCCGGCGGTGATGGCCACGTTTATGTTTTTGCTGGGGGCGCAGTTAATCACCATCTTTATGAAAGGGATGTTGGGGCTGCCTTTCGGCGTTTATACCGGCGTGGTGACCATTAATTACCCGGCCTTTTTCTGGGCTCTGACGGTGTTGCTGCTGATTATCGGCACCATTGCCTTTTTACCACGGGCGATCGGTAAATATGCGCTGCTGATTGGTACGCTGATTGGCTGGGGCGTTTACAGCTGGTGGTTTGCGCCAAGCGGCGAGCTAATCAATGGCAGCGACTGGGTGCTGTTTCCGTTAGGTTGGCCGCAGGAATTGCATTGGGGGATCGTGATTAGCGCCGTTCTGACCGGGTTGGTCAACGTATCGAATAACTTTGCCGCTATTCATGGCACCGATATTTTTTATGCGGATGGCCCCGCGGGCAGAAGCCTGTTTCGGCGCAGCTTTGTGGTCTCTGGCGGGTTGACCTGCCTGGCGGCTCCTCTGGGCATTGTGCCATTTTCGCCCTTTGTGTCTTCGATTGGTCTGTTGACCCAGACACAAGACAGCAGCCAGCGCTCGTTTATTATCGGTAGCGTGATATTTCTGCTGGTGGGGGTAATGACGCCGCTGGCGCAGTTCTTCTGCAGTATCCCGCTCACGGTCAGCAGCGCCGTGATGCTGGCTTCTTACCTACCGCTGCTGTTCTCTTCGGTGCTGTTTATCAACAAGATTGAACTCAATAGTCGGAACATTTATCGGCTGGCACTGCCGCTGTTCCTGGGCGTTTTCCTGATGAGTATGCCCTCATCTTTCTGGCAGGGCGTGCCGATAACTATCAGACCGCTGTTTAGCAATGGTCTGCTGATTGGCGTGCTGTTGGCGGTGTTGGTTGAGAATATCATTCCGTGGGACAACGTTAAACCACGTTAGCCCAATGAGGCCTTTAAGGGATGTTTTGGCATATTGATCCAATATGCCGGGATATTATCGCCAAAATAAATGTGGAGTATTTATAACATAACAATGAATAACTGTTGTTGGCGTTCACATCTGCCCCTTTTTATGACTAGGGGCAGTTATCAACATTACACGTAAATAAAAAACTGAAATGGCAGGATGCCGACCAAGGAGATCTAATATGGCGACCAATAATGCTGCGATTGATCAAACTATTCTGGCCAGTCCCGACAAGACTAAGCTTTACCGTAAAATAGCCTGGCGAATTATGCCGATTTTACTGATTAGTTATATTGTCGGTTATCTTGATCGGGTGGGGATATCATTTTCAAAATTCCAGATGATGCCCGATATTCTGCAGGGTAACGTGTCTATGGCCGAGGCGGTTTATGGTCTCGGTGCCGGTGTATTTTTCATTGGTTATATTATTGCGGGTGTGCCCAGTAATATCTTACTGAGCAAGTATGGTGCGCGAAAGGTTATCGCCTTATTGATGTTGGTATGGGGAACGATTTCCATGCTGAGCATTTTTATTACCAATCCGGTCATGTATTCAATGTGTA
>NZ_AYMQ01000075.1 GCF_000633355.1 Serratia sp. H1w | reverse complement strand
GGTGACCATAGATTTTTTATGGCAGGGATTAACTTAGTCGTTAACCGGCTGCGGTTTGGTTGCTGGCGCAGTGGCCTGATTTGCCGCTGCGTGACCGCCAGCAGAGCCTTTCCCATCAAAGTTGAAGGAAGGGCGCTGCCACTCGCTGACTTGTGCTGCTTCCGGTTGGTAATCCGGGGCTGGCGCTTTGGTCATTGGTGCGGTAGCGATATGCTTGTACAGCACTGGCCGCGGTTGTGCGACAACCGGGGCGGCCTGCACAGAAGCTGGAGCAGCCTCTGGTTGTGCTGCTGGAATCACTTCCGGCTCAGCTGCGGCTACCACAGGTTCTGCTGCGGTCACTTCCTCTGCTTCAACCACTGGCTCTTGTGCCACGGGTTCTACGATAACCGGTTCAGCCACAACTTCAGTCGCTACGGTTTCAACCACTGGCTCGGCAACAACGGCCACGTCAGCGACGGCTTCAACAGGCGCAGTTGCTACAGGAGCTTCTACCGCGGCTTCAACAGCCACTGGCTCTGCTGCTACTGCCTGTGGTGCCACTTCTTCAACGACTACGCTTGGCGCTTCGTTGACGACTGCTGGCTGCACTGGAGCAACTTCAACCGCAATTGGTGCTGCAACGGTTTCATTTGCCACTGGCGCTTGAGCTTCCTCGTGTTCAACGTAGGCTGCCGCGTGTGCCACAGGATAGCTGACCCAAACCTTGCCTGATGCCATTTCTGGTGAGGCAAAAGCCCCGGCCAACGGCATTGGCGACTGGTTCGGATAACGCTCGTCACGATAGCGACGACGACGTTGGCCGCTGACGCGCAGATGGCGTGGAGAACGACGAGAGCGACGTGGCATCCCGTTTTCACCGTTACCACGGTTGTCGGCTTGTGCTTCATCGTCAGACTGGGCCTCAAGGGTCTGTGGCAACAGTTTCACGTTCTCATCCACAACCGGAGCCTGGTTTTCTTCAACCTTGGCAACCGGCGCTTTAGGCGCTAGCAGCTCTTCAGCGGCACGATGCAGTTCTTCTTCCGCCGACAGGACGCGAACTTTCTGCGCGAGTGGACGGCGTTGACGACGCTGAGTCGGCTGCTGATGACGGTCTTCATCTTCGTCATTGCTATGGCTGGCGACGACGACTTCAGCAGTGTCCGGCACTTTGACGTCTTGCGGCGCCTGGCGTTTCTCTTCCTGACGACGGCGCTGACGCTCGGCACGTTGCTCACGACGCTGTTGCTGATCTTCGCGCTGTACCTTGGCTGCTTCTTCAGTCTGCACTTCGGCATTGGCAACTGCTGGTGCGGTCTGCTGTTGTGCGTTACGACGGTTGTTGCGGCGCTGATCGTCACGGTTTTCGCGTGGCTCACGGGGTTCACGGTTCTCGCGATTTTCGCGTGGTTCGCGGTTATCACGTTCGCGGTTGTCACGCCCTTCACCACGATCTTTACGCTCGCCACGTTCACCTTTACGGGCAGAGCCATGGCGGCGTTGGCCACGACGATCCTGGCGACGGTTGTCGCTGTCTTCCGTTTTCTCAACTTCGGCAGGTTTAGCTGCTACCACCGGCGTTTCTTCACCGGCGAACAGTGACTTCAGGCCACCGAACAGACGGCTCAACAGGCCTGGTTTGGCTTCAACCGCTGCGGCTGGTGCCGTGGCCGGTTTGGCAGCAACGGCAGGTTTGCTAACCGCCGCTTCTTCTTCCTGCGGTGGAGCATCTTGCGCCAGAGAGAAGGAAGCCAGTGCCGGTTGTTCGCGTTTGCGTTCAATCGGTGCATCTTCCTGCGGCTGGGCCATTTCTTCTTCATGCAGCTTCGGCAGCAGGTAGCTCAGGGTTGGTGTTTCTTCGCCCTTACGCACACGCAGCACGGAGTAATGCGGGGTCTGCATCTGATCGTTTGGCACGATGATGGCTTTCACACCACCCTGGCGCTTCTCGATCGCGCTGACAGAGTCACGCTTTTCGTTCAGCAGGTAGGAGGCAACCTGAACCGGTACGATGGCGTGAACTTCTTTGGTGTTCTCTTTCAGCGCTTCTTCTTCGATCAGACGCAGAATAGACAGCGCCAGCGATTCGTTATCACGGATGGTGCCGGTACCAGTACAGCGTGGGCACACGTGATGGCTGGACTCACCCAGTGATGGGCTGAGGCGCTGGCGGGACATTTCCAACAGACCGAAGCGGGAAATACGGCCAATCTGAATGCGGGCACGATCCTGACGGACGGCGTCGCGCAGACGGTTTTCCACTTCACGCTGGTGGCGCACCGGGGTCATATCGATAAAGTCGATAACGATCAGGCCACCCAGGTCACGCAGGCGTAATTGACGAGCAATTTCATCCGCGGCTTCCAGGTTGGTGTTGAATGCAGTTTCTTCGATATCGCCACCGCGGGTTGCACGCGCGGAGTTGATGTCGATAGCGGTCAGCGCTTCGGTGGTGTCGATCACGATGGAACCACCGGAAGGCAGACGCACTTCACGTTGGAACGCGGATTCGATCTGTGATTCGATTTGGTAATGGCTGAACAGCGGGATTTCGCCACTGTACAGTTTGATCTTGCTGCTGAAATCCGGGCGACCCAGGGCAGCGATGTGCTCCTTGGCCAGATCGAGTACCTTCGGGTTGTCGATCAGGATTTCGCCGATGTCCGGGCGCAGGTAGTCGCGGAATGCTCGCACGATCACGTTGCTTTCCTGGTGGATCAGGAACGGAGCAGGGCGGCCTTCGGCGGCTTTCTTAATCGCTTCCCAGTGCTTGAGGCGGAATGACAGGTCCCATTGCAGTGCATCGGCAGATTTGCCAACGCCAGCGGTGCGGACAATCAGACCCATGCCGTCTGGCAATTGCAGCGAGGAGAGCGCTTCTTTCAGTTCGGTACGGTCGTCACCTTCGATACGGCGGGAGATACCACCGGCACGCGGATTGTTCGGCATCAGCACCAGATAGCTACCGGCCAGGCTGATGAAGGTGGTCAAGGCGGCGCCTTTATTACCACGTTCTTCTTTATCCACCTGAACGATGACTTCCTGGCCTTCACGCAGCACATCTTTGATGTTCGGGCGACCATGGGAGGAGTAATTGCTTGGGAAGTATTCGCGAGCGATTTCTTTTAGCGGGAGGAAACCATGTCGTTCAGCGCCGTAATCAACAAATGCGGCTTCGAGACTAGGTTCAATACGAGTGATTTTGCCTTTGTAAATATTCGCTTTTTTCTGCTCATGACCAAGGCTTTCAATATCCAGATCGTACAGCCGCTGTCCATCTACAAGGGCAACACGCAACTCTTCCTGCTGAGTTGCGTTAATCAACATTCTTTTCATCTTAACTTACTCGTTTTTTTTACATTATCGACAAAGCTGCGGGCAAAATAACCTCATGGCCGGGTTAAAACCGAAAACCCCGTGTCTTCTCGCAAAGCCGTCAACCTCACGGTTGTCGCCTGCATAGGGGCGCATTATCTCGGTAAGCCTGTGTTTCTTTGTGAAGCACAGCGCTTTTCACTCAGGGAATAGCCTCTGGAATTGGTTGACAGAGCTGATTCCGTTTACCGGCCAAGCTGCAACCCGCAGCCCGCTAATTGTTTGATTTCACATTACGTCTTACGCCATTGCTGCGTTTTTGTGTAACCAGACAAACTGTATAATTCCGCAATTCTCCCTGTTTCAAGGGGATCGGCACGGAAAGTTACAGCATTATTCCATTGCTGACACCGTTATAGCAAGGTGACTTTGCTGAAACTGTCGTTGAAACCGCAAACGTTCAACCTGGCTTGCTGCCTTATTGTTCGCCGCCGTTTCTCTTGCAGTCTGAGAGACAGTTAAGCACATAAAAAGAGGTGGCGCTATTGACTCGCTGTATTTAGAATCCCGCACCATGAAAACGAACATTCCCGCAGTACAATTAGTGACGATTTCTGACGACGAAGCCGGTCAGAGAATCGACAATTTCTTGCTTGCCCGCCTGAAAGGCGTGCCGAAGAGCATGATTTATCGCATCGTGCGTAAAGGTGAGGTGCGGGTCAATAAAGGCCGCATCAAGGCGGAATATAAACTGGCACCGGGCGATGTGGTGCGTATTCCTCCGGTGCGGGTCGCCGAGCGTGAAGACGCGCCGGTTTCTGCCAAGCTGGATAAAGTGGCCGCCTTGGCCAACTGCATCCTTTATGAGGACGATCACCTGCTGCTGCTGAATAAGCCTTCGGGTACGGCAGTGCATGGCGGTAGCGGCCTGAGCTTCGGCGTGATCGAAGGGCTGCGGGCATTGCGTCCGGAAGCGCGTTTCCTGGAGTTGGTGCACCGTCTGGACCGCGATACCTCCGGCGTGTTGATGGTGGCCAAGAAGCGTTCTGCGCTGCGTTCGCTGCATGAACAACTGCGGCTTAAGGGGATGCAGAAGGATTATATGGCGTTGGTGCGCGGCGAGTGGCAGTCACACTGCAAGGCAGTGCAGGCTCCACTGCTGAAAAATATTTTGCAGAGCGGCGAGCGGATCGTACGCGTCAACAGCGAAGGCAAACCTTCGGAAACCCGCTTCAAGATCGAAGAGCGCTTTGAGCACGCGACGCTGGTGAAGGCCAGCCCGATCACCGGGCGTACCCACCAAATCCGCGTGCATACCCTGCATGCCGGGCATCCGATCGCCTTTGACGATCGTTATGGTGACCGGGAATTCGATCGCCAACTGGCGGGCACCGGCCTGAAGCGTCTGTTCCTGCATGCGGCGGCGTTGCGTTTTGAACATCCCGCCACCGGCGAAACGATGCGTATCGAAGCGCCGATGGATGATGAGCTGCGTCATTGCCTGCAAGTATTACGGCAACGTGCAGTCGCAGCCAAAAAATAAGCGCCACATTCGACCGTAGGGGCGCCTACTTAAACCAGCGGGTTGATCCCTTCAGCCCGCAACATTTCCAGCAACGCGATCAGTGGCAGGCCAATCAACGCATTCGGGTCGCGGCCCTCCAACCTTTCAAACAGCGCAATCCCCAAACCTTCACTCTTAAAGCTGCCCGCACAGTTTAGCGGCTGCTCAAGACGTACGTAGGTTGCAATCTCCTTCTCGCTCAGAGTACGGAAATGTACGTGGAAAGGTTCACACACCACCTGTAGGCGTTGGCTATGGCTATTATAGAGCGCCAAACCGGTATAGAAGGTTACCTGCTTGCCACTGGCCCTCTGCAACTGCTTACAGGCGTTCTCTTCGCTATGAGGCTTACCGGTGATCTCACCGTCGATCACGCAGACCTGGTCGGAACCGATAATCAGATGATCCGGGTAGGCCATAGCCAGCGCCTGAGCCTTGGCCGCCGCCAGGCGCAGCACCAGAGCTTCGGCAGTTTCACCGGCCAGTGGCGTTTCATCGGTCTGCGGTGCAGCACAAATAAACGGCAGATGCAGCTTTTCCAACAGCTGCTGGCGGTAAACCGACGTTGAGGCGAGTAACAGTCTTTGCATAATTTTTTCCACAAACCATAGCGTAAATATGTCGACCATCTTAAACTGTCGGCCGCTCTGGAAGCGAATATTGGTGAAAGGTGCCGTTTTAGGGCCTTTTTCTTTGACTCTATGACGTTACAAAGTTAATATGCGCGCCCTATGCAAAAGGTAAAATTACCCTTGACCATTGATGCGGTACGTACCGCTCAGAAACGCCTGGACTATGTTGGTTCCTATGCGCCTGAGTTGGTTACACGTGTTGCCGACTCCGTGGTCAGTGTGGACAGTGATGTTGAAGTGCAGTTGTCGTTTGATATCGATAACCAGCGCCTCGCGGTGATAACAGGGCAGGCGGACGTCGCGGTAACGCTGATGTGCCAACGCTGTGGTGTCCCGTTTGCACATCAGGTCCACACAACATATTGTTTTAGCCCGGTCGTCAATGATGAGCAGGCTGAGGCATTACCGGAAGCGTACGAACCGATCGAAGTTGACGAGTTTGGCGAAGTCGATCTGTTGGCAATGATTGAAGATGAAATTATTCTTTCACTGCCTGTCGTTCCGGTACATGAATCTGAACACTGTGAAGTGTCCGAAGCGGACATGGTGTTTGGCAAACTGCCTCCAGAGGCGGAGAAACCAAATCCATTTGCCGTATTAGCCAGTTTAAAGCGTAAGTAATCGAGGAGTAAGGTCCATGGCCGTACAACAAAATAAACCAACCCGTTCCAAACGTGGCATGCGTCGTTCACATGACGCCCTGACCACCACCACCTTGTCTGTAGATGCGACTTCCGGTGAAACTCATCGTCGTCACCACATCACTGCCGACGGTTTCTACCGCGGTCGCAAGGTTATCGGCTAAGTCAGCGATACTTTGACTCGTCTAACCCTGGCGTTAGATGCTATGGGCGGGGATTTCGGTCCCTGCGTCACAGTGCCTGCTTCATTGCAGGCACTGGCCTCTAATTTACAGCTTCATCTCCTGCTAGTCGGCGATCCCGACATCATCTCTCCGTTACTTGCCAAAGCCGATCCGTCTGTACTGGAACGCTTGCAAGTCGTACCTGCCGAATCGGTGATTGCCGGTGACGCCAAGCCTTCACAAGCGATCCGGGCCAGCCGAGGTACCTCCATGCGTATTGCGCTGGAGTTGATTAAAAGCGGTGAGGCACAGGCTTGTGTCAGTGCGGGGAATACCGGGGCGTTGATGGGGCTGGCCAAGCTGCTGATCAAACCGCTGGACGGCATTGAGCGCCCGGCGTTGATGACCGTGATCCCTAACCAACAGCGCGGGAAAACCGTGGTGCTGGATCTGGGGGCCAACGTAGAGTGCGATAGCACGATGCTGGTGCAGTTCGCGGTGATGGGCGCGGTGATGGCAGAAGAGGTATTGGGCATTGCGCAGCCACGTGTGGCGCTGCTCAATATCGGCGAAGAAGAAACCAAAGGTCTGGATAATATCCGCGAAGCTTCCGCCGTGCTTAAAAAAACTCAGGCAATCAACTATATTGGTTATCTGGAAGGCAATGACCTGCTCACCGGTAAAACCGATGTGATGGTCTGCGACGGCTTTGTTGGAAACGTCACTCTGAAAACCATGGAAGGTGTGATAAGACTGTTCTTGTCACTACTCAAGTCATCCTCCGAAGGGGGGAAGCAGGCGTGGTGGTTAAAATTGTTGGGTCGTTGGTTACAAAAAAGGGTCGCCAGGCGTTTTGGCCACCTGAACCCCGACCAGTATAATGGTGCATGTCTGTTAGGATTGCGGGGAACCGTGATCAAGAGCCACGGCGCCGCGAACCAAAACGCGTTTGCAGTGGCAATCGAACAGGCTGTACAGGCGGTGCAGCGGCAAGTCCCGGACAGGATTGCTGCGCGCCTTGAAGCTGTATTACCCAAGAGTGACTGATCGTTCATGTATACAAAGATTCTCGGTACGGGGAGTTACTTGCCCGCACAAGTGCGCACCAACGCTGACTTAGAAAAAATGGTGGATACGTCTGACGAGTGGATTGTGACTCGCACCGGTATTCGTGAACGTCGTATCGCTGCCCCTGATGAAACCGTGGCAACCATGAGCTTCCACGCTGCGTCTCACGCGCTGGAAATGGCCGGTGTGGCTAAAGAAGATATCGGCCTGATCGTGGTAGCTACCACCACCTCAAGCCATGCGTTCCCAAGTTCTGCCTGCCAGGTGCAGCAGATGCTGGGCATTCAGGACTGCGCGGCGTTTGATATCGCGGCGGCCTGTGCTGGCTTTACCTACGCCTTGAGCGTGGCCGACCAGTACGTGAAGAACGGCGCGGTCAAACATGCGCTGGTGATCGGCTCCGATGCGTTGTCACGCACGCTCGATCCAGAAGATCGTGGCACGATCATCCTGTTTGGCGACGGTGCCGGCGCGGTAGTGCTGGGGGCTTCTGAGGAGCCGGGCATTATTTCTACCCATCTGCATGCGGATGGCCGTTACGGCAATCTGCTGGCGCTGCCGAATAAAGATCGTCAGAACCCGGATCAACCTGCCTACGTCACCATGGCGGGTAACGAAGTGTTTAAAGTGGCAGTTACCGAACTGGCACATATCGTTGATGAAACGCTGAAGGCCAACGATCTTGACCGCAGCGAACTGGATTGGCTGGTTCCGCACCAGGCCAACCTGCGCATCATCAGCGCAACGGCAAAAAAATTGGGTATGGGGATGGATAAAGTGGTGGTGACGCTCGATCGTCACGGTAACACCTCTGCCGCCTCGGTACCTGCGGCGCTCGACGAAGCCGTACGCGACGGTCGCATCCAGCGTGGTCAGTTGGTGTTGCTGGAAGCATTCGGCGGTGGCTTTACCTGGGGCTCGGCGCTGGTTCGTTTTTGATTCAACAGGAACAAAAAAATGACGCAAACTGCTTTTGTTTTTCCAGGCCAGGGTTCACAAACCGTTGGCATGCTGGCCGATTTGGCCGCACAGTTTCCCATTGTGGAACAAACTTTTAGCGAAGCTTCTGCGGCTTTGGGTTACGATCTGTGGCAGTTGGTGCAGGCTGGCCCGGCAGAAGAGCTGAACAAGACCTGGCAGACACAGCCAGCGCTGTTGGCGGCCTCGGTTGCCATCTTCCGTGTCTGGCAGCAGCAGGGCGGTAACATGCCTGTGATGATGGCAGGCCACAGTCTGGGTGAATACTCGGCGCTGGTGTGTGCCGGTGTGCTGGATTTCGCTGCGGCCATCCGTTTGGTAGAGTTGCGCGGCAAGCTGATGCAGGAAGCGGTACCGGAAGGTACTGGTGCCATGTACGCCATCATCGGCCTGGATAATGCCTCCATCGCCAAAGCCTGTGAGGAGTCTGCTCAGGGCCAGGTCGTGTCACCGGTGAACTTTAACTCCCCGGGGCAGGTGGTTATCGCGGGCAGCAAAGAAGCGGTAGAGCGTGCTGGTGCCGCTTGCAAGGCGGCGGGTGCCAAACGTGCGCTGCCGTTGCCGGTAAGCGTGCCTTCGCATTGCGCACTGATGAAACCGGCTGCCGATAAGCTGGCTGTCGCGCTGCAAGACATTACCTTCAACGCGCCGTTGGTCCCAGTGGTCAATAACGTTGATGTACGCGCAGAAACCGCGCCAGAAGCTATCCGCAGTGCGTTGGTTCGCCAGCTGTACAGCCCGGTGCGCTGGACGGAAAGCGTAGAATTTATGGCAGCAGAGGGTGTTTCTCTGCTGTTGGAAGTGGGCCCAGGCAAAGTGCTGACCGGCCTGACCAAACGCATTGTAGACACCCTGACGGCGGCGGCAGTGAACGATACTGCCAGCCTGTCTGCGGCGTTGGAACAGTAAAAGAGGATCACCATGAGCTTCGAAGGGAAAATTGTCCTGGTCACCGGCGCAAGCCGCGGTATTGGCCGGGCTATTGCAGAGATGTTTGTTGCACGTGGCGCCAAGGTTATCGGCACCGCTACCAGCGAGAGCGGTGCTGAAGCCATCAGCAGCTATCTGGGTGAGAACGGCAAAGGCTATATGCTGAACGTGGTTGATGCGCAATCTATCGAACACGTTTTGACCTCGATTCGTGCGGAATTTGGCGAAATCGACATTTTAGTGAATAATGCCGGGATTACGCGTGATAACCTGCTGATGCGAATGAAGGATGATGAGTGGCAGGATATCCTGGACACCAATCTGACTTCCGTATTCCGTCTGTCAAAAGCGGTAATGCGAGCTATGATGAAAAAGCGGTTTGGCCGTATCATCTCTATCGGTTCCGTTGTTGGCACCATGGGGAATGCAGGGCAGGCTAACTACGCGGCGGCTAAAGCCGGTCTGATTGGTTTTAGTAAGTCTTTGGCACGTGAGATCGCTTCACGTGGCATTACGGTCAACGTCGTGGCTCCTGGCTTTATTGAGACGGACATGACACGGGCGTTGACAGAAGATCAACGCGCAGGCATTTTGACTCAGGTTCCGGCTAGCCGGCTTGGGGAAGCTAAAGAAATCGCCAGCGCTGTTGCATTTTTAGCCTCTGACGAGGCCAGCTACATCACCGGTGAAACGTTACATGTCAATGGCGGCATGTACATGATTTAAAAAATGTGAAAACTATTTGCGTTATTTGAGGTAAAAACCGCAAAATAGCGTAAAATCGTGGTTTGACCAGCCGGGATTTAGTTGCATCTTTTTCAACATTTTATACACTACGAAAACCATCGCGAAAGCGAGTTTTGATAGGAAATTTAAGAGTATGAGCACTATCGAAGAACGCGTTAAGAAAATCATTGTTGAGCAACTGGGTGTTAAGCAGGAAGAAGTATTGAACAACGCTTCTTTCGTTGAAGACCTGGGCGCTGATTCTCTTGACACCGTTGAGCTGGTAATGGCTCTGGAAGAAGAATTCGACACCGAGATTCCAGACGAAGAAGCAGAGAAAATCACTACTGTGCAAGCAGCTATTGATTTCATCAACGCTAGCCAGCAGTAAGCGAACATATCTAGGCGGTCACTCGACCGCCTAAGTTTTTTTTATCCCTAGCGTCATATTTTCCCTCCTTGGAGGACAAACGTGTCTAAGCGTCGAGTAGTTGTGACCGGACTGGGCATGTTGTCTCCTGTCGGCAATACGGTAGAGTCCACATGGAATGCCCTGCTTGCCGGTCAGAGTGGCATCAGCCTGATCGACCATTTCGATACTACTGCCTATGCAACGCGTTTTGCTGGCTTGGTAAAGAATTTTAACTGTGAAGATTTCATCTCGCGCAAAGATGCGCGCAAGATGGATGCCTTCATTCAATACGGCATCGTCGCCGGCATGCAAGCCATGCAGGACGCGGGGCTGGATATCAACGAGGCAAATGCCAATCGTATTGGTGCCGCCATCGGCTCCGGTATCGGCGGCCTGGGGTTGATTGAAGAGAACCATAGTTCACTGGTTAACGGTGGCCCACGGAAAATCAGTCCGTTTTTTGTGCCTTCGACCATTGTGAACATGATTGCCGGTCACCTGACCATTATGTACGGCATGCGTGGCCCAAGTATCTCCATCGCCACCGCCTGTACGTCGGGTGTCCATAACATCGGCCATGCTGCACGTATCATTGCTTACAATGATGCCGATGTGATGCTGGCCGGTGGTGCAGAAAAAGCCAGTACCCCTCTGGGTGTCGGCGGCTTTGGGGCGGCTCGTGCGCTCTCAACCCGCAATGACAACCCACAGGCCGCAAGCCGCCCTTGGGACAAAGACCGTGATGGTTTTGTGCTGGGCGATGGCGCGGGGATGATGGTGCTGGAAGAGTACGAACACGCGAAACGCCGCGGTGCGAAAATTTACGCTGAAGTTGTCGGGTTTGGGATGAGCAGCGATGCCTACCACATGACATCGCCACCAGAAAACGGTGCCGGTGCGGCCTTGGCGATGGACAATGCGCTGCGTGACGCAGGTGTGACAACGTCACAAATTGGTTATATCAACGCGCATGGCACCTCGACGCCGGCCGGTGATAAAGCCGAAACCCAGGCGGTGAAGTCCGTATTTGGCAGCGATGCCAAGCGGGTGATGGTCAGCTCCACCAAATCGATGACCGGCCACCTGCTGGGTGCCGCTGGCGCGATTGAGTCGATCTTTACCGTGTTGGCGCTGCGCGATCAGGCCGTTCCGCCTACCATCAATCTGGATAACCCGGATGAAGGTTGCGATCTGGACTTCGTGCCGCATGAAGCACGTCAGACCAAAGATATGGAGTTCACTCTGTGTAACTCCTTCGGCTTCGGTGGCACTAATGGCTCGCTGATTTTCCGTCGCGTATAGTTATTGCCAATGTAAGCTGATAGAGGCCCGGTGCATTTTGACCGGGCTTTTTTTATGCGCCATACATAATGTTATGCTGTAGCGAAAACCACGGTGGGGAAACGCATGTACTGGATCAACGGACAACAACATGACGCCCTGGCAGCCAGCGATCGCGGCTTGCAGTTTGGCGATGGCTGCTTTACCACCGCCCGGGTAAGGGATGGCAATATCGATCTCTTGCCTTGGCATCTTGAGCGTATGCAGCAGGCGGCACAACGATTGCTGTTGCCAGCGGTGGACTGGGCAGCATTGGAACGCGAGATGAGTCATGCGGCAGTATCTCTTCAACTTGGTGTGGTCAAAGCGATACTGACCAGGGGCAGTGGCGGGCGTGGCTACAGCCCACAAGGATGCGCAGCGCCTACCAGGATCGTGACGCGCAGCACTTATCCCACGCACTACCTGTCATGGCGTGATGAAGGGATCACCCTGGCGCTTAGCCCGGTAGCGTTGGCGCGTAATCCATTGCTGGCGGGTTTGAAACACCTTAACCGCCTGGAGCAGGTGCTGATCCGCGCACATCTTGACCAGGCCGATGCCCATGAGGCGCTGGTGCTTGACACTGCGGGTATGCTGGTGGAATGCTGTGCCGCTAATTTATTCTGGCGCAAAGGAAAAAACGTCTTTACGCCCAATCTCGATCAGGCCGGTGTCGCCGGAGTGATGCGCCGCCGAGTGATTGAACTTTTGCAGGGCAGTGAATATCTACTGCATGACGTCAGTGAGCCCATAACCACGCTGGCTGATGCGGAGGAAGTTTTGGTATGCAACGCGCTGATGCCGTTGCTGCCGGTGAATAGTGCACAATCATGGCGTTACCCCGCGCGCCAACTGTATGATTTTTTGCGACCACACTGTTGATGATGGCTGATTGATGAAGAGAAAAAAGCTCAAGATTGTTTTACTGGTGCTACTGCTGGCGTTGGCTTCGCTGTTTTGGGGGCATCAGCGGATTGAACGCTTTGCCGATACCCCGTTGGCGATTGGGCAGGAAACCTACTTCAAACTGCCCGCAGGCACTGGCCGTGTGGCACTGGAAGGACTGCTGGTCCGTGATAAACTGATCCACAACGGTCGCTGGTTCCCCTGGCTATTGCGCCTGGAGCCGGAACTGGCTGAATTCAAGGCTGGCACCTACCGTTTGACCCCGGGGATGACGGTGCGCCAGATGCTGAAACTGCTGGCGAGCGGCAAAGAAGCCCAGTTCAGCGCGCGCTTTATTGAAGGTTCGCGTCTGAAAGATTGGTTGCAGGTGCTGCAAGAGTCCAAATATGTCAAACATACCCTGGCGGGTAAAAGCGAGGCGGAAATCGCCATGGCGCTGGGCTTGCCGGAAGGAACCACGCTGGAAGGGCGCTTGTATCCAGACACCTATCTCTACACGGCGGGAACGACCGATCTGGCATTGCTGAAACGTTCGCAACTGCGGATGTACAAGGCATTGCAGGATATCTGGCACGCGCGAGACACCAGCTTGCCATACAAAACCCCGGAAGAGATGCTGACGATGGCCTCGATCATCGAAAAAGAGACTGCGGTAGCCGAAGAGCGGACCAAGGTTGCTTCGGTGTTTATCAATCGTCTGCGTTTAGGCATGCGTTTGCAGACCGATCCTACGGTGATTTATGGCATGGGAGAGAATTACACCGGCAATATCACCCGCAAGGATCTGGAAACGCCAACTCCCTATAACACTTATGTGATCAGTGGCCTGCCACCAACGCCAATTGCCATGCCGAGCCGTGCCTCGTTGGAGGCTGCTGCCAACCCGGCTAAAACCGATTATCTGTATTTTGTTGCCGACGGCAAGGGTGGGCATACGTTCACCACCAATCTGGCCAGCCATAATGCGGCGGTGCGTGCCTATCGGCAGGTACAAAAGGAAAAGAATGAAAAGTAAATTTGTCGTCATTGAAGGCTTGGAAGGCGCGGGAAAAACCACCGCGCGCAATACCGTAGTCAGTATTCTTAATGACCATGGCATTAACGATATTGTTTTTTCCCGTGAACCAGGCGGTACGCCACTGGCCGAGAAGCTGCGTGATTTGTTTAAACGTGGCACTGATGGCGAATTGCCTACGATCAAAGCGGAAGTCCTGATGCTGTATGCCGCGCGCGTACAGCTGGTGGAAACCGTGATTAAACCGGCATTGGAGCGGGGGGCGTGGGTAGTTGGCGATCGTCATGACCTCTCCTCGCAAGCCTATCAGGGCGGTGGCCGAGGCGTCGACCAGCGTTTGATGACCTCACTACGTGACACGGTACTGGGTGATTTTCGCCCTGACCTGACCCTGTACCTCGATTTACCGCCGCTGGTTGGCCTGCAAAGAGCGCGAGCTCGTGGGGAGCTGGATCGTATCGAACAAGAGGCACTACCGTTCTTTGAACGTACCCGCGCACGCTATCTTGAACTGGCGGCCGAGGATGCGAGCATCGTTACCGTGGATGCGGCGCAATCGTTGGAACAGGTCACCGCCGATATTCGGCAGGTAGTTTCGCAGTGGCTGCAACAGCAGGAAGAGGCGTAATGAACTGGTATCCGTGGCTTAACGCTCCCTACCGTCATTTGGTGGGGCAGTATGCGGCTGGGCGCGGCCATCACGCCTTGCTGCTGCATGCGGCGCTGGGTAACGGTGATGCGGAGTTACTCTACGCCGTAAGCCGCTGGCTGATTTGCCAGAAGCGCAATGGTGAAAAGAGTTGTGGTGAATGCCACAGTTGCCGGTTGATGCTGGCAGGCAACCACCCGGACTATCACGTGCTGGCACCGGAAAAAGGCAAAAGCAGTTTGGGTATCGAACCCATCCGCCAAGTGATCGAAATCCTCTATTCCCATGCTCAGCAGGGGGGAGCCAAGGTGGTGTGGCTGTCGCAGGCGGAGTTGCTGACCGAAGCCGCCGCTAATGCCCTGCTGAAAACCCTGGAAGAGCCCCCGGCCAATACCTACTTCCTGTTAGGCTGCCGTGAACCCTCACGTCTGCTGGCGACGCTGCGTAGCCGCTGTTTCTACTGGCATCTGGCCAGCCCGGATGAACAGCTCAGCTTGCAATGGCTGAACCGCCAGGGCGTAGGTAATCCGCTAGATCGCCTGACTGCGTTACGTTTACATGATGGCGCACCGCTGGCTGCTGAAAAGCTGCTGCAACCAGAGCGCTGGCAACAGCGTGTGGCACTGTGCAGCGCTCTGAGTGCCGCTTTGCCACAGTGCGATATGCTGGGTCTGCTACCCGCATTGAATCATAACGACGTGGCCGACAGGCTGCACTGGCTATGTGCGTTGTTGATGGACGCAATGAAATACCAGCAAGGTGCCGCGAGCTATGCTCTGAACCAGGATCAACTGCCGCTAGTCCAGCAGTTGGCCAGCCGTTTAAGCAGCGTTTCGCTACAACAAATCATGCAGCAGTGGCTTAACTGCCGCCATCAGTTACTCAGCGTGGTTGGCGTTAATCGCGAACTGCTGCTGACAGAACAGTTACTCGGTTGGGAGCAGATGCTCGGCGCTACCGGTTACTCCCCCCCTCATTCGTTGTAAAAGAGTTAATTATCATGTTATTAGTAGATTCTCACTGCCATCTCGACAGCCTGGATTTCGCCACCTTGCACCACAGCGTGGACGATGCCCTGGCCAAAGCCAAAGCGCAGGACGTGGGCTTTGTACTGGCGGTTGCCACCACGCTGCCCGGTTATCAGGCTATGACCCAGTTGATTGGCCAACGTGATGATGTCGCCTTCTCCTGTGGCGTTCATCCATTGAATCTGGAAGGCGGCTATGACTATGCCGAGCTGCGCAGTCTGGCAGCGGCAGAGCAGGTGGTTGCCATGGGAGAGACCGGGCTGGATTACTTCTATCAGCAAGACAATATCCCGTTGCAGCAAGAGTCGTTCCGCCAACATATTCGTATTGGCCGGGATCTCAACAAACCGGTGATCGTACATACCCGCGATGCACGTGAAGATACTCTAGCCATTTTGCGTGAAGAAAATGCCCAGGATTGTGGCGGCGTACTGCATTGCTTCACCGAAGATTTGCCAACGGCCAAGGCCTTGCTCGATCTGGGCTTCTATATCTCGTTTTCCGGCATAGTTACTTTCCGTAACGCTGAGCCGCTGCGCGAAGTGGCCCGTTATGTGCCACTGGATCGCATGCTGGTGGAGACCGACTCGCCATACCTGGCACCAGTGCCGCATCGTGGCAAAGAAAACCAGCCTGCCTATGTCCGCGATGTCGCGGAATACCTCGCCGTATTGAAGGGCATCAGTCTGGAAGCGCTGGCGCAGGCAACCACCGCCAACTTTTCACGGTTGTTTCACATTAAACTCTGATCCTTCGTCTAGGCTTAGCCAATCGGCGAGGCCAAGGTAATTCTTTTTAAGCTCGTAATTAATCCGCGAAACGGGTAATGTTCCCACCCGTTTCAGGGCAAGGCTTGCGTATTTTTTCATCTTTTCTTACAAAAAGTAGGCGATTTGAGAAAAATGACCGAGCTGATTCATCGAAACGTGACTGTCATCAAACATTGTTCAGGGTATTTATTTTACTCTGCGTAAAAATTAAAGGGGTGCTCAGACACCCTGAAAATGCAGGGGTTTTTCTCTCCCCCCTCTGCAACGCGAAAATTCGCGAGAAGTAGCAAAGCACTATTACTCAGGAGCACACTCAACTATGTTCAAGAACGCATTTGCCAACCTGCAAAAAGTAGGTAAATCGCTGATGCTGCCGGTTTCCGTATTGCCTATCGCAGGTATCCTGCTGGGCGTCGGTTCCGCCAACTTTAGCTGGCTACCTCTGGTAGTCTCACACGTGATGGCGGAAGCCGGCGGTTCCGTATTCGCCAATATGCCGTTGATCTTCGCTATCGGTGTGGCCCTGGGCTTCACTAACAACGACGGCGTATCTGCATTGGCTGCGGTAGTGGCTTACGGCATCATGGTGAAAACCATGGCTGTGGTTGCGCCGCTGGTGCTGCATTTGCCAGCCGAAGAGATTGCAGCTAAACACCTGGCGGATACCGGTGTGCTAGGGGGGATTATCTCCGGCGCCATCGCTGCCTACATGTTTAACCGCTTCTTCCGCATTCAGTTGCCAGAATACCTGGGCTTCTTTGCCGGTAAGCGTTTTGTGCCGATCATCTCTGGTCTGGCCGCAATCATTCTGGGTGTGATCCTCTCCTTCATCTGGCCTCCAATCGGTACGGCTATCCAGACCTTCTCACAATGGGCGGCTTATCAGAACCCAGTGGTAGCGTTTGGTATCTACGGTTTTGTTGAGCGTGCTCTGGTGCCGTTTGGTCTGCACCATATCTGGAACGTACCGTTCCAAATGCAGATCGGTGAATACACCAACGCAGCGGGTCAAGTGTTCCATGGTGACATCCCTCGCTATATGGCGGGTGACCCGAAAGCGGGTATGCTGTCCGGTGGTTTCCTGTTCAAAATGTACGGTCTGCCTGCTGCTGCGATTGCCATCTGGCACTCTGCCAAGCCGGAAAACCGTGCCAAAGTCGGCGGTATCATGATCTCCGCCGCGTTGACCTCGTTCCTGACTGGTATTACCGAGCCGATCGAGTTCTCCTTCATGTTCGTTGCACCAATCCTGTACGCAATCCATGCGATCCTGGCCGGTCTGGCGTTCCCAATCTGTATTCTGTTGGGGATGCGTGACGGTACCAGCTTCTCACACGGTCTGATCGACTTCATCGTACTGAGCGGTAACAGCAGCAAAATCTGGCTGTTCCCTATCGTCGGTGTCATCTACGGTCTGGTGTACTACACCATCTTCCGTGTGCTGATTGCCAAACTGGATCTGAAAACCCCTGGCCGTGAAGAAAACTCTACCGACCAGGTGACTCAGGGTGGTTCTGAAATGTCTGCTGCGCTGGTTCAGGCATTCGGCGGTAAAGAAAACATCACCAACCTCGATGCCTGTATTACCCGTCTGCGCGTTAGCGTGGCCGACGTATCCAAGGTTGACCAGGCTGGTCTGAAGAAACTGGGTGCTGCCGGTGTGGTTGTGGCAGGCTCTGGCGTTCAGGCAATCTTTGGTACCAAATCCGACAACCTGAAAACCGATATGGATGAATACATCCGTAACAACTGATTCAGGTAGGGGAGTTGATAGAGGGGAGGCTTAGGCTTCCCCTTTTTTCATGGGATTTTTTAATAATATAGCAAGGGGTGCTCATGGATCTTCAGCTCAAACAACCAACAGGCGGGGCAAGCCCCGCCGTTGGGTTGCCTTACCTTAGGGATTCGTAAGCCATCATGGCCGCAACCTCCGTGTTTCCGCTACGGATGCGGATTTCGCAGAGTCTTTTCCTGGTCATCCAAGTAAACACCAGCACGGTGATACAGAGAATAACCAGGGCCATTACGACTAGCTTTTGCGGCATGATAGCCTCCTTGTCCTTGCCTTTCGGCGGGTAAGAGGCTACCTTTATGGTGTTCATGCATAAAGAGTGACCTCGGGTTGATGTTATCGATTCGGGGTCTTTCTCTTTTTATCCCTTGCCAATGCTCGGGACAAAAAGGTCCAGAGCACCCATGCGAATTTTAACTCTAATCCCGCCCGGTAATAAATCAGCCCTTTATTACATACGACAATTAAGTCGAACCGACTCGGTGTTTATCCTTCTTAATTTGTTGGTTTCTTGCCCATTTCTTGCGATGCTGATGGCTATCCATCGATCGCTGCAAGAGGGTAAAAATGACTAGCCAATCCATGCTCGAACCTCCAACCTTAATCGGAGACCATATCGAATTATGGCCCTTGCAGCCGGAGCATCGTGAGGCAATGCTGAGCGCTGCCGCAGACGGCGAGCTATGGAACCTGAAGGTCACCGCAGTGCCAAATGCCAGCACCATCGACAACTACATCGCCACCGCAGTGGCGGGCCGTGATGCCGGCTCCATGCTGCCGTTTGTGATTGTTCAACGGGCCAGCGGGCGCATTGTCGGTAGCACCCGTTTTTGGAAGATCGATCGGACCAATCGCAAAATGGAAATCGGTCACACCTGGCTAAGCCAGTCGGTGCAGCGTTCTGGAGTGAATACCGAAGCGAAATACCTACTGCTTGGCTATGCCTTTGACGTTTTGCAGGCGGTACGGGTGCAGTTCACCACCGATGAACTGAACGACAAGTCACGCGCGGCAATTTTGCGTATTGGTGCCAAGCAGGAGGGGATCGTCCGCCACGAGCGGATCATGCCCGACGGGCGTAAACGTAATTCGGTCAGGTTCAGCATCATCGATGATGAGTGGTCTGAGGTGAAAGCCAGTCTGGAAGCTTTGCTGAGACGCTAGGCGTGTGAGGCAAGCAGTTACAGATCCGGTCTGTAACTGCCGGTAAAACGCTTAGTGCTGAGAGCTCTTCGGCTCGGCGGTGAGCGCTTTTTCATCATCGGCAATACTGCCGGAATTCATGGCCCAAACGCCTTCCTGAGTCTTGGTGACCTGCTGATGGGGAGCGTTCAGATTTTCACCAACCTTGGCGATGTGATTTGACTCTACGCCACCGGAGTTGGTGGCCCACGGAATGACCTGATCGCTAGCCTGTGCGAGACCGCAGGCCATCAGTGGCAAAGAGAGCAGGGTTGCATTGACAAGGGTTCGAAGTTTCATGATATCAGCGTCCAATCATGTGCATTGCAAGAAAGCGAGCCTGATGCAATGGCGGTGGTAACAAGTAATACGTTTGAGGGCCGGATAGCTTAGGGTCAGCGGGTGATGGCTGGAGGTGAGGTATTTACAGTTTGCCCTATGGGTTAACTTTAGGCTTTCTGATGGCTATTGCAGGCGGCTTATTGTAAACAGTGGCCGCGATATGGCTCGGGATATGTTTAATTGTTGCTCGTGAAATGATTCGCTCTCTATCGATATTTCTTCAAGCGAAAAAGCGGGCCGCAGCCCGCCATCACCGCAAATTTCCCACGCCGCCGTCGATCAGTAATTCACTGCCCACCATGTAGCCGGATTCGTCAGAGGCGAGGAACACGGCGGCTTTAGCCAATTCCAGCGAGGTCCCCATACGACCAATCGGCACCAGTGCGTGGATCTCTTCACGCAATGCTTGTTCAGCCTGTGCCGGTAAACCCAGCTTGCCCAGCGCCGGGGTTGCCGTAGGGCCAGGGCTGAGGCCGTTGACACGAATACCACGTGGGTGCAGCTCGGCAGACAGCGAACGCGCTAAAGATAAGATCCCGGCTTTGCTGGCGGCATAGACGCTGCTTTGTGCCAGACCAATATGGGCGCTGACGGAACCACACAGGATCACCGAAGCGGGGTTAGACAACAATGACAACAGGGCCTGAATTAAAAAGAAGGGGCCTTTGAGATTAGTGTTCATCAGTTGGTCATAGCGCTGCTCATCCCATTCCTGCAACGGCAGGTGCGTGACATCACCGGCGTTGATATACAGAATATCCAGCCGGGGCCAGCTTCGTGCCAGTTGTGCGGCCAGAACCGGTTGTTGGCTGATATCTCCCGCATTGCTGTGCAACAGCACCACTTCGCCCAGGGTTTCGCCCGCGGCCTGTAGTCCACTTTTGCTGCGGCCAGTGATCGCAACCGTTGCGCCTTCGGCAATAAACTGCCGGGCCGTCTCCAGCCCGATGCCGCTGGTTCCCCCGGTGATCAACGCAAATTTACCTGCTAATCGCGACATAACTCTTCCTCTCGTTGTTCAGTTACGCCATTATTGGTGTATTAGTACCTTTTGCATAGTAGGTACCGTTTGGATACTAAAGGACAAAGTGGGATGCTATGGCGTCAACAGTGAAGGGGAAGGCAGAAAAAAATTATCCGTTACCGCCTGCCGGGGAACCGTGCCCGATGGTGAACTTTGTCAATCTGGTGTCGGGTAAATGGGCGATCCCGATCCTGTATCGCCTGATGGTGATCGACGACCCGATACGCTTTAGCGAGTTGCAGCGTGCGGTTGCCCCCATCGCGCAAAAAGAGCTGACGCGTCAGTTGCGCCAGTTTGAACAATGCGGCCTGGTTACCCGTAAGGTATTTGCCCAGGTGCCACCACGGGTGGAGTATCAAATTACCCCTTTGGGCAAAACGCTGCGCCCCACGCTGGACTCGTTGGTCAAGTATTCAATGTGTT
>NZ_AYMQ01000074.1 GCF_000633355.1 Serratia sp. H1w | reverse complement strand
CTTGAGGTTTATTGGGTATATACGTTTAATGAATTGAAGAGCAGTAATGCCGTTTATGTCTTCTTTTCCAGTAACTTCTTCAAACAGATGGTCAAGCTGGGGATCACCGACGGCGGGACGCATAATCTGATTAACTTCCGCTTCCAGAATACCACTTCACCGGAATCGGGCTGGTATGAGTTCTCAACCTCAAACCAATTGATCATCAAGCCGCGTGATTTCAGCATCAGCATTATTTCCGAGGATTACGATAACAGCCCGCATCGGGAAGGCTTTGTGGGTCCCGCTGAGCCGCCGCTGGAGTTTGGCTATATTGTGACCACCAGCGCCAAGACCAATGCCGATGAGGTCAAAGTAAAGGTCATCGGCCCAACGCGGTTAGTGAACGGCAACAATTATTGTATTTTCTCGTCGTCGGACAATACCACGCAGGTGCCATTCCCGGCCCAACTCAGCATTACCAATAGCCTTGGTGCGGAACAGGTGATGTACATGGGCTGTGAAGGCAATTGGCACGATATGACCAATGCGCTGTGGAGCAGCACACCCTGGAACGATATTTCCGGTGATGTTGGGGTGATGAACAAAACCCGGATCAAGTTGAGCATCCCGATGAACGACCCGGTGTCAGGCAAAACTGTCGAGGGTAACGACTGGTATGGCGATGTTCATGCCGCGGGCGAAATTCACGTCGAGGCGACCTGGCGTGATATCAACTAAGGAGATGATGTGAAAACTCTGCTGCTGTGGCTATTGTGCCTGCCGGTCACTGCCGGAGCGATTAATGTGGGCACCATGACGTTCGCGATGGATCAGGACCAGTCTTTTGTCGCCAAGCGGGTGCTGAATAATAACGCCAGCGCCCGGTTTTATCAGGTGGCCATCCGTGCCATCGATCGGCCTGGGCAGCAGGAGGTTCACAGCCGCCCGGCAGATGGGGAACTGCTGTTTGCCCCCAAGCAACTGACTCTACAGGCGCGACAGGGGGAATATTACAAATTCTATTACCACGGCCCGAAGGATAACAAGGAACGCTATTATCGCGTCTCGTTCCGTGAGGTGCCCACCAGCCTGCTGGCGGCAGGGCAGGGCAAGCAAGCCGCAGCCAACCTGGAGCCCATTGTGGTGATGGACACCATCCTGGTCGTCAGACCGCGTGAGACTAAATTTGCCTACCAGCTCGACAAGCAACGCGGCACGCTCAAAAACACCGGCAATACCTTTTTTAAATTCCTGTTGAAACCGGGCTGCAATAGCACCGATGAAGAAGGGATCACCGAGTATTTGCGCCCGGGAGATACGCTTTCAAACCCGGGGATCAAACTGCAAGGGCAAAAATTTATCATTTATAACGACAGCTTTATCAACGTGGATAAAAGCTGCGTTTAGGCCGCCACAAGATCCAGGACCGAAAAATTGTGGCCAAGAGTGAAGCCGCTGGGGGTGATCTTCAGTGCTAAGTGATCCAGATGACCGAGCGACAGGAGGTGCCGGCTAGATGTGTCTGTTTTAATTGTAAATATTTTCAGTGGGGTAGCCAATGACAGCTTCATTTTATAACGATAACTATATTCTCTTTGATCCCCATCCTTTGGTGAGCGTCGGTCTGGAGGCGTTAATCGAACCGGGCAATAAACGAGTCAGTCATTTAACCAGCCTGAACGATATTTCCCTGCTGCTCAATGATAATGACCAGCAAACGGTGATTATGGAACTCTACCATCATAACGAAGATATTTATTCGGTGGTGCGTTTCCTGTTGACCGCCGGTAAGATTTGGCCAAGGGCGTGCCTGGTCATTTTAACCGATATTAGCCACCCAGGTATCCTGACGCTGCTCGCCGCGCAAAAACATCTCTCCTTGGTGGCCAAACGCGATGATATCAATTACTTGCTGGCAGCGATTTCAGCGGCCCATCCTACAGCCAGTTATCGCAGCCCAGTGATACAGCAACTGTTGTTGCAGAAGCCGCGGTCATTATCGAGTTGCGAATGGCGTATCCTGGGGCTGATGGTTTCTGGGGCCAATGCTCAGCATACTGCTCAAGTCATTGGCCGCAACTATAAAACCGTTTGTACCCATAAGCTCAATATTATGCGCAAACTGGGGGTGAATCAGGTTGGCTTTATGCAGCTGCTGCTGGTCTTCAGAACCCGTTACTGCATCCAGCCCTTGTCGTAACGCTAATGCACAGGAACAGAGAAGCGGAAGCAGGCGCCGCTATGCTGTTGTTCCACCAGCGTAATATCGCTGTCGTGCAACTGTAGAATACGTTTGACAATCATCAGCCCCAAGCCGCTCGCATGACGGCGGGCATGGTTAACAATTGACGGGCGGATAAACAGATCGGAACGCAGTTCCTGGGGAATACCCGGCCCGCTGTCATTGATCTGAACCATCACCTTGGCGCCTTGTGGCCACAGGCGTACCTCGATCTCACCTCCAGCCGGAGTATGGCGAATGGCATTGTCCAACAGGTTGGTCAGCACCCGCTCTATCATACTGAGATCGGCACTCACCAGCGGTATGCCAGGCTGAATGTCGGCGCGCAATTGCTGCTGGCGAGCTTCAGCTGCCAGTTCAAATTTTTGGAACACGTCCTGCACCAGCTCACTGAGAGAGAACGCTTCTTTTTGCGGTTTGACTACCCCATATTCCAAGCGTGCCAGTTCGAACAGCTCTTGCGCCAGCCGACCTACCTTGCGGCTCTGCGCCAGAGCAATCTCCAGATAGCGTTGGCGATCGGCCTCCGCGAGGCTGGCAGATTTCACCGACAGTGTCTCTAAATAACCGTGCAGTGACGTGAGCGGCGTGCGCAAATCGTGCGAAATATTAGCAATAAACTCACGCCGTTGCTGGTCTTGTAGCGACAGCGCTTGCCACTGTTCGGTAATACGCTGCGCCATGCGGCGGAATGCCTGTTGCAACTGGCCGACTTCGTCACGGCGCTGGTTTTCGGCAGGGGTGTTGGCATAGGCTTGCAGAGCAGCGATACCGCCACCGTCCAGCGCACTAACCTGCTGTGTCAGGCGGCGGATCGGGCGCGTCACCCAGCGGAAGGCAACCCATCCGGCCAACAAGCCGAACATCACCACTAACCCCATCGACCACAGAGCGGTGTAAATCGCCGAGTTGAGCTGGGCGCTATTGGCCAGTGCATCATAATCCTCACCCAACAGCACTACGTACAGATAACCTTCAACATTGCCGTTCATCTTCAGTGGCGCGGCGCTAAAGACCTTGCCGGTATTCAGGTTGCGCGGGTCGTCGCCATAGATTGGCATTTTCGCGCCATCCAGCAGCGCCTGGATTGGTGACAGATCGACCTTCTGGCGTTTCATATGCCCCGCAGGGGCCGCATTGCCGACAATATTGCCCTGCTTGTCCAGCAGATAGACCTCCACGCTCGGGTTAACCGCCATCAACTGATCGAACAAGGTATGCACCGACTGGTCATCCCAGCCTTTCGAGTTCAGCAGCGGGTTACTGGTGGCGATATGTTGCGCCAGGTTGGCGGAAAGTCGTTGGATCACCGCCTGGCTGTATTGCGTACTGCTGCGTACCTGCAACCAGCCGGAGATGGAACAGCAGATCAGTAGCAATAGGGCGAAAACCAGGGTCAGGCGCTGTGTCAGCGATAGATTTTTCATAGTTTACTCTTGCGGCGAAGCCGCGAATTTATAACCCATGCCCCATACGGTGAGGATGTGCTCGGGTTCTGCCGGGTTGCGTTCTATCTTGATCCGTAGCCGGTTGATGTGGGTATTGACGGTATGTTCATACCCCTCATGCTGATATCCCCAGACCTGGTTGAGCAGGCTGAGGCGGGAAAACACCTTACCGGGGTGGCGGGCGAAAAAGTACAGCAGATCGAATTCGCGCGGCGTCAGCTCCACCGGTTGCTGCTGCATACGTACCTCGCGGGCGATAGGATCGATCACCAGTCCATCAAAACTTAGCGTTCCTGCATCCATCCGCAGATTCCGGGTCATTGCCTCCTGGCGGCGAAACAGTGCCTTGACCCTGGCCACCAGTTCCAGCATGGAAAATGGCTTGGCCAGATAGTCGTCGGCCCCCAGTTCCAGCCCCAGCACCCGGTGGACTTCGCTGGAACGTGCGCTGGTGATGATGATTGGCGTATAGCGGGTCATATTGCGGGCGCGGCGGCAGATTTCCAGCCCGTCGATGCCTGGCAACATTAGATCGAGGATCAGCGCGTCCCATCCCCCCTGCTCGAGCATCTCCATGCCCAGATTGCCATCGGCGGCGTGGCTGATGTCATAGCCCTCATCGCGCAGATGTAGCTGCAACAGCTCGGCGATATGGCCATCATCTTCGACGATCAAAATTCGTTTTGCCTTATCCATTTTCTCCACCGTAGTTGACTGGCCTTACTGAAGTCTACACAACCGCCACCCGGGGAGTTATCACATTTTATTTAACTTTGCGTGAGGTCTTGGGGAACAAATCTGTTGAATACTCCAACCATCGAATCGAGACGGGCAGGAGAGAAGGGATGAACATGACCGTAACGCCGGAGAAACCGCTGCTTATCCATCCGCTGTGGTTAAGGCTGACACACTGGCTGAATGCCGTTGCCATGCTGATTATGGTCACCAGCGGCTGGCGAATTTATAACGCCTCCCCGCTGTTTAACTTCTCGTTTATCAATGAGCTGACCTTGGGGGGATGGTTGGGGGGCGCGCTGCAATGGCATTTTGCCGGCATGTGGCTGTTTGGCCTCAACGGTCTGTGTTACCTGCTGCTCAACCTGTTCAGTGGCCGCTTCAAACGGCAATTTTGGCCGCTCAGCCCCCGGTTGTTTATCAGCGATTTGTGGGCCGCGCTGCGCGGCAAGCTGCAACACGCGGATCTACGCCGCTACAACATGGTACAGCGGGTGCTCTATCTCCTGGCGATGGCGGGTTGCGTGCTGATGGTACTTTCGGGTCTGGTGTTATGGAAATCGGTGCAGTTTCCCCTGTTACGTACGTTGCTTGGTGGTTATGAGATGGCTCGCTATATCCACTTTTTTGCCATGACGGGGCTGGTTGGCTTTGTGGTGATCCACCTGGCAATGGTGGTTTTAGTACCACGCACGCTGTTGGCCATGTTACGCGGACGCTAAGGAGACGCCGATGAAAACGGAAAAAACCCCGGTTAGCCTGAGCGAGAGCCAGGATATCGTTAAGGAAGCACAGCGCCTGTTAGCGCAACAATTGGCATCATCATCGCGTCGTCGTTTCCTGCGTAATGGCTTGACCTTGGGAGGCGTAGCAATGCTGACCGGCTGCGATCTCAGTGATAACAGCCAGGTAGACCAGGCCTTGAGCCGCATTTCACGCTTTAACGATCGGGTGCAGGGCTGGCTGTTCAATGCCAATCATCTGGCTCCCGAATATGCCGAATCGATGATCACTCGCCCATTCCCGTTCAACGCATTTTATGCCGAGGATCAGGCACCCGATATCAACGGGGATGATTTTCGTCTGGAAGTGGCCGGGATGGTATTGCACAAACAGCCCTGGACGCTGGCACAGCTGCACCAGATGGCACAAATCAGCCAGGTGACACGCCATATCTGCGTAGAAGGTTGGAGCGCTATCGGTAAATGGGGCGGCGTGCCGTTTGCCGCCTTTCTAAAGGCGATTGGCGCAGATCTGAATGCTCGTTATATCGGCTTTAAATGTGCTGATGACTATTACACCAGCATCGATATGGCCACGGCGCTGCATCCGCAAACCATTATGGCACTGACCTATGACGGGCAGATATTGCCGCGTCAATACGGTTACCCGATGAAACTGCGTATGCCGACCAAGCTGGGCTACAAGAATCCGAAACATATTCAGGTGATTGAGGTAACCAACCACTTTCCTGGTGGTTACTGGGAAGACCAAGGCTACAACTGGTTTGGCGGCAGCTGAACGCTGCCAGAGCAAATTCAAGGCACCACGGTGCCTGTTCACTGAGAAAAGGAAATACCATGAAAAAGTTATTCGCCATGATGATGTGCAGCACACTGATGTTGGGTATGGCCGGGGCTAACGCGGCCGATAGCATGAGCAAAGACGCGATGAAAAAGGATGGTATGAGCCAGATGTCCAACGACGGGATGGCCAAACAGGGAATGAAAAAAGAGTGCATGGATAAAGACTGCATGAAGAAACCGCAGATGGGTAAGGATGCCATGATATAGTGGCACACTGATACTG
>NZ_AYMQ01000073.1 GCF_000633355.1 Serratia sp. H1w | reverse complement strand
CAACTAATTAGAGGCATTACCATATCCGAAGGCATCCATTCATTTACCGATTTTATTGCCACTAGTATCACCTGGTGGGCGGTGCGCGTCAGTGATAAACCGGCCGATGACGATCATCACTTCGGCCATGGCAAGGTCGAGAATCTGGCCGCACTGTTTGAAATGCTGCTGCTATTGGCGGCCGCAGGCTGGATCATGTTTGAAGCAGTGAGTAGCCTGATGGGTGAGGCAAACCAGATTGTGGCTGCACCAGTAGTGATTGCGGTATTGGTGGTGTCCATTGTGGTTGACTTCTTCCGTGTCCGGGCCTTGAGCCGCGTGGCCAAAGCCACCAACAGCGCGGCTCTGGAGGCCGACGCGCTGCATTTCTTCTCAGATATGCTGTCTTCCGGCGTGGTGCTGTTGGGCATGGTTTTTGTCGTATTTGGCTTTGTCCGTGCGGATGCGCTGGCGGCGCTGATAGTGGCCTGTTTTATCCTGCTTGCCGCATTGAAACTGGGGAAACGCTCATTTGACTCCCTGATTGATACCGCACCTGCTGGCACACGGGAAGAAATCGCGATCATGCTTAACGATTTCCCTGCGGTGTTGTCTACAGAGAATATTCGCCTACGTAACGGTGGAGCCAAGTTGTTTATCGAGGTGAACGTCGGGGTGTGCCGGTCACTGCCGCTTGAGCGGATCAAGGCATTGAAGCAGGCCGTAACCACCAAGTTTGAACAGCACTATGCCAACTCGGAAGTGAGGGTGATTGCTATCCCTCAAACCAGAAGCGATGAAGATCTGGCCACCCGTATCCGCATGCTTGCCGCCAACCATGGGGCGGTGGTGCAAAGTCTCTCACTTCAACAATTGACGGATCGTGTGGCGATCGGCATGGATCTGTTGGTTTCAGCCAATGCCAGCGTAGAGCAGGCGCATGATATTGCCAGCGACGTGGAGGATGATTTACGCCAGACCTTGGGCGAAAATACCGAGATTGAAACCCACCTGGAACCGCAGATGCTGGATTGGCTGGTCAGCCAGAACGTAGGGCACGCCGAACTGGCGAAGTTTGAACAGGCATTGACGATATCGGCTGAAAACAGCGGATTGGTTCAAGACATCCATGATATCCGGGCTAGAAAAACATCGCAGGGCGTGATTGTGAATTTTCATTGTCGGGCGTTGCCGGACTTGACGATCTCAGCGGTGCACGATGCGGTGGACCATATCGAACGGCAATTGAGAATTCAATTCCCGGAAATATCACGGGTGGTTGGCCATGTTGAACCACTATGATCCCTCCTAGCGGTTACTCTTCTTCCCCGCCCAGCTCACAGACAAAAATCTACATTTTCGATACTGTTCACTACCCGAGACTTCAGACCAGACGTTGAGAAGCCCTAGTGAACAGTTTTGACCTGTCATTGTTAAAATATCTCCAGGAACACAGCCCTGTCGCGATCGCGGATGTCACCGCCAGGTTTGGCAAAACCATGTCGACGCTAAAGCGTTCAATGAAGGAAATCAACGAGTTCCTGGAGCCAGATTTCCACCTGCATCTGGACGGGCAAGCGATCGTTACGGCGATCAGTTACCGGGAATATATCGCCTTTCTCGAACAGGTCCCGTTTAATCGCTATATCACTACCGCCGAAGAACGTGTCAAAGATCTCAGCGTGGCGCTGTGCCTGCAAAACGTGGTGAACAAAAGCGAGTATTACCGCAAGTTTAACGTCAGCCCGACCACGCTCAAAAATGATAATCAGGCACTGTCGGCATTTTTGCAGGCCAACCACCTTTCCGTTACCGCCATTCCTAAACAAGGGTCGCGCCTGGATGGCGACGAAATTCTGCTACGCATCGCCATCTGCCTGACGATCCTGAAAACCATTGAGATCGGCGAAGATCATCTGCTGGTGCCACACAAAGCCAACGAACCAATCAATCGCTCCATTGCCACGCAGTTCTTAAAGACATGCCAAGCGGAAATCAATTCCGCCGCCGAGCTGTATCAACAACGGCTCAGCCAGCGGATCACTCTGGGTTATAACAGCAAAAAATACTTTCTGGTGTATATGAGTATCGCGCTGCATCGTATGCGGCGCGGGCACACCATCACCCACAGCGATAACCTGAGCTTTATTCAGTCCTCTGACTTTGGTTTGCTGGAAAACGAGCACGAAAATCGCTTTCTCGATCTGCTGATTTCATCCCTGACCTATACCTGGCGGCCGTTCGATATCTATGACCCGACATTGATCGCGCTCGTTGGCCAGCTATGTGAATGTCTCACCCCACTGCTGCGGGCAGAAATTCACAACCGCTCACCCTTCTTCGCCGAGATCTACCAGTTCATCTATGCGAGCATCGTACAAAACAAATTCAATCTCTACTTTGACGATAAAAAGCTGCATCAGATGCAGACCCGGTACGCGCTGCTCTATCAAGGCGTCACCCAAGCCACCGCGCCCATCGCGCAGCACTATCGGACCATCTTTTCGACGGTACACCTGTCCACGCTGGTGTTGATCCTGAAGAAATACGAGCTGCAAAACCGAGTCCACAGCGAGCAGAAAAAACGCGTGATCATCGTGACCAACTCTTCTGAAAGTAAGGTGGGCTACTTCAAGGAGGTGCTAAAGTCACACTTCCATATTGAGATTGTTGGCTACGTTAATATCAATGAATTGCACACGCTCGAACAGATCCCGTTTGATTTGCTGATTACCTTCACCAACAAGATCTCCAGCTACCTGAAGTATTATCAGTTGGATTACATCAAGGTGAATTTCTATCTCACGCGCGATGATATCTCGCTGCTCAGCCAGCACGGGCTTTCCCGGGCGAAGAAGAAGATCCCGGCAGAGGAGTTTATTCGACAGGTAGAAGGATTGGATCGCCAGCAACTGCGTGCCCTGTTAGAGCGGGAATATCCGGATTATTTCATCTGACAACGGTGGCGCAGCATGCTACGCCCCTACAAATTTAACCACCGTGTCTCTCGGTAGGGGCGCTGCATGCTGCGCCCTGGGGCTGATACAGACCACGGCAATAAACTTCCACCAAATCCAGCCCTTCATCCAGCACCAGAATATCGGCATCTTTACCCGGGCACAGTGAGCCTTTGCGGTCTTGAGCTCCCGCCAGAAACGCCGGATTTTCACAAGCAATGCTGGCGACCGACACCAGGCCATTATCCAGACGATCGACGATGTTCTTAACCGAATCCAGGAAATTCATCTCCAACTGCTGCACCTCATCATAGTCACAAGGGCAAACGTGCCGCGTGTCGCCGCCGTCTGAAGTAATCTCTAGCTGCCCCTGTTTGATACGGAAGGTCTCTTTGCGCAGGTAATGGTGAAACTCATACCCTTCAGGGAAATCCACATAGCCCATACAGTCGCTCATCAACACCATGCGCCGATCGCGTTTCAGGCGGTAGAGCAGATCAAATGCCTCCGGCTTGATGGTGATACCGCTCTGCTTGGCCACTTCCGCATAAGTATCCTGGTAATACATCAGCGCTCCAACCACCCCGAGCTCACGGTGATGGAAGCCACGCATCCCGCTATAAGCGTGGGTGAAGTGGTTTAACCCCGCCTCCACCGCAGCCGTAACCTCGGCAAAGGTGGCATCGGTATGCCCTGCCGACGCAGTGATCCCCTGCGCCCGCAGATAACGAATCAACTCCAACGCCCCTTCCAGCTCTGGCGCTAGCGTCATCAGGCGGATGTTATGACCTGCCAGCCGATTAAAACGTTCGAATCCCTCTACGCTTGGCCGTTGCAGGCAATCGGCTCGCTGCATACCAAGGTGTTTTTCGCTGATGTAGGGGCCTTCCATATGGATGCCGATAGCTTCGGCCCCGTCTGCTGGCGTGGCCGTGGCAATATAGTCGGCGGCCTCCACCAACGATACCTCAAGGAAATCATTAGGCATGGTGCCAGACGTGGGCAGGTACGAGGTGACGCCAGCCTTGACTAAATCATGGCTCATCCACTTTAGCGATTCCTTATTGCCCTTGTAGCCGAACGACCCCCTCCCCCAGCCGTGTACGTGAATATCGACAAAGCCGGGCATGACGATCCGCTCGCTATGGTCGATGCAGCTACCGGAAAAGTGGCTGGTGAACCCACTGATTTGCCCTTGCTCCACCAGCAGATAACCGGCCTTGATACCGTCGGGGAAAACAATCCGGTTGGATTTGATGACCCCAGAGCGCTGGTCATTCATGGTTTCTCTCCAATACCCGATCCGCCAGTTCGTCAGCCAACACGGCACACAGACCGGTATAGGCACCGGGATCCAGCAACTCTGCAATCTCTTGTGCCGTGAAGTTATCCGCGATGACCGGATCCTGACTTAAAATTTCACCGTATTCTAGATGTTCGTGAGTGCTGCGCATCGCCATGTTGTAAACCAGCTCATGGGCCGGATCCTTACCCAGTTTATCCACCAACTTCATCATGATTTTCTCGCTGTTGATAAGCCCGTGCGTCAGCATCACGTTGTCGTGCATCCGCTCAGGGTTAATCACCAGCGTGCGCGTCAACTCCTCGGCACGCAGGATGATCTCGGCCATCAGCTCGATGCTTTCCTGTAGGCTGGCATCAAAGATAAAGTAGGCCGAGCTGTCCGCCTCGAATGGCCTAGGGCAGACGTAAAGCACCGCCGTCATCACCGAATACAGCTTCTGGGCGTTGGCAATGATACCCTTAGCCAGCTTGGGATTGACCTTCTGCGGCATGGTGCTGCTGCCCACGGTGCCTTTGGTGAATGCCTCGGAGACCTCACCAAACTCCTCGCTGGACGTCTGATAGACCTCTTCGGCGATTTTATGCAGGGTGGTCGCCAGCAAACACAGGTTGCTGATGTACTCGGCGCGAAACACTCTGGCACTGCGTGATGGCACCAGCATGGAGTGCATGCCAAGCTGTTCGGCAACCAGATCCTGCACCGTTCTGCCCTCTTCCCCCGTGGCGTGAAAAGCCCCTACCGCACCGCCCATCATTACGGTGAAAACGCGTTTTTCCGCTTCCTGCATGCGTTCCACCGCCGCCAGTAATTCGTAGATCCACACGGAAACCTTATAGCCGTAGGTGATGGGCAGCGCGTGTTTACCGTGGGTGCGCCCCGCCATCAGGGTATTTTTATGGGTCTTGGCCAAGCGGGCCAGATTGATCAAGGTGGCATCAACAAACTTCATCAGATGACGGTGGAATTTCTGTACGATCAACAGGTGGGCCGTTTGCTGAATGTTTTGGGTGGTCACGCCGTAGTGCACGTACTTGCCACTTTCCGCATCACAAGCCTTGACCAGCACCTTGATCACCGGCACAAAACCGTGACCGATCTGGCGCATTAAACGATCGATCTCCGCCAGGTCGATCCGCTCCAACCGGCAGTTGGCAGCGATGTTTTCTGCCGCCGCAGCGGGGATCATCCCCACCTTGGCCTGCGCTATCGCCAAAGCACCCTCTACGTCGAGCCACGATTGCACTCTGGCCTCGTGAGTGAACAGGTCTTTCATGCCCTGATGATCGATGGTTTTACTCTTGGAATCATAAAGTGCGCGCATGCCGTTCTCCTGTTAACGTTGCTGAATGCCAGCAAGATTGTCGTCTACCGCGTTACGGACAAACTCAACGTGTGGCCCGAAAACAACGTGAATATGATTGTTGGAGGCAATAAACGTCCCCAATGACCCCGCTTCTTTCAGCAACTCCATGTTCATCAATTTCTGATCGCCCAGGTCGATGCGCAGCCGCGACACACAGTTTTCCACCCGCTTAATGTTCTGCCTGCCGCCCAGCCCCTCGACGACCAGCTCAGCTACCTTGTCGTACTCTTTGTTATTCAGTAGCGCACTGTCCGCCATCTCGTTTTCACGGCCGGGGGTTTTGATATCGAATTTGCCAATGGCATAGCGGAACACGCCATAGAACACCACAAAGTTAATCGCCCCCAGCAGCAACAGGTTTACCCAGTGGGTGTTTTCATACATCAGCCCGAAGATGCCGAAGTCAAATATCGTGCCGCGAATATAGCCAATCGAAACTTCCAACATTTGCAGCGGAATGGTCAGCAGGCCACACAATATCGCGTAGATAACAAAGAGCTGCGGCGCAATAAACAGGAAGGAGAACTCGAGCGGCTCGGTGATATTACCGAGGACCGCCGTCAGCACCACGGTCAGGATCATCCCTTTGGCAAATTTCTTGTTCTTGAAATAGGCCATGTGATACATCGCCAGCCCGATAGCCGGGACACGGAACAGGGTGGTCAGCATCTGCGACGACGCCAGGTAGCTGGACAGCGTTGGCATGAACTCATTCCAGGCCGGATGGTTTGGCCCCAGTTCAAACAGGATTTTGTTCATGGCAGGCAGAATGCCAACGTAGGTCTGCCCGTCAATCAGATAGGTGCCACCCGCTTCGGTAAAGCGCACCGTTGAACTCAGGACATGGTGCAAGCCAAACGGGATCAGCAAGCGGTTTAAGGTCATATAAATGCCGGCACCGATGTTCGGCGCCATCATCACGGTGGAAATACTCCGCATCCCATAGGTAAATACATCCCACACGAAAGGAATAAGTAGCCCGACCGGGATGGTGAAGGCAATCGACAGGATGGCGACCGATTTCTTACCGCTGAAGAAGGCAAATGCCAGCGGCAGCTGTAGCCGATAGAACCTGTCTGTCACTTTTGCGGCAAGCAAACCGGCAATGATCCCTCCCAGCGCTTCGATTTTCAGCGTGTGGATGCCGAGCACCATGCCCTGCCCGACCAACGCCATATTCTCCGTCACCAGTTGATCCATCACTTTCAGATGCACGTGCATTGAGATCAATAAGGTCAGGTAGGCGATCACCGAAGCGAATACTGCAATTCCCTTTTCCTTCTTTGACATGCCATAAGCAACCCCCATGGCAAACAGCAATGGGATATTCTGGAACACTACGCTACTGATTAATCCCACCGAGGACAGGATCGCCTTACAGTAGGCATTTCCCAGAAACGGCAGCTTGTCGATCATATACGCCTGGCCTAGCGCGCTACAGATCCCCATTAGCATCCCCACCGGGGCTAAAACAGCAATCGGCAATAATAGGGAACGCCCAAACGTCTGTATTTCGTTTTTAAAGTTAGATTTCATTATCTGGCCCCTGGTTTACTTTACCCCTCTATCAAACAATGCCGATGCGGCCACCATCAAGGCCAAATGCTGGCCGATTCAAGGCTCATTTTTTGCCCATAAAAAAATAATCATCCGGCCAAGCGGCAGGCAAGATCACACTCCAGTCTTTTTAATGCTATTTCGCTTATTCACACCTGCAAAAGGCGGCATTTTCTGCCATTCTTTTGCCTATTCCCCCAAGCCTTAGCCGCGCCTTCGTAGACAGGACAAATCATGGAAGTGTTAACAAAGGATGAAGTGTTATATCACCAGGGAAGTTTACTGACTCAGGACGGCATCATGGTCGCATCATGGGACCTTGAGCAGCAGGAGAGCTTTTCCGGTGACTATTTTAGCCTGGCGGGCCATCGAGGTATTCGCAACGCCGCCGCTTCCCCTTTCAGCGTGGATTATTGCCATGAGTCGGTCGTGCACATCATTAATGGCATGGGTGTAACGCTAGGCGATTCCATTATTGGCCTGACCGCGATTGAGGCGCTGCGTGAGTTTAATCCCAGCCTGCGCAGTATTATCTACCGGCCAGGGCGTGCGCCCGGCTATGTCGATCAGCTTTACCATCTGGCGGCGGGCGTGGTGGCGGAACTGCGTTGGCTCCCCTGGAAGGCGGAGCATATCCCGGAGCAAGAGCTGTGCATCGATGCCGGTAACCAACTGTTCTGGCCAGCCTTCACCACGTTGCCAATGATTGATTTCTTCTTGCAGGCGCTGGGCGTTGAGCCTGCCGCGATCCCCGCTGCGGCGAAAGCCAACCGCTGGATGCAGAAACTGTGTCTACCGCCATTACCTGAGCGCTGGCAGCATAAGCCATACGTGCTGTTTTGCCCCACCGCCAGCACGCCGTTACGCAGTATCCCGGCCAGCGCCCATGTACCGCTGGTGAATGCCCTGTGGGAGAAATTTGCCTGCCCAGTGATTGGGTTCGGCGCGGTAGATCATCCACATTACGTGGATATTCAACCACTTTCCAGCGCTACTGCGGATTTCCTGGCTTGGGTGAAGCATGCCCGCTACGTGCTGACATCGGATACCGCAGCGGTGCATATTGCCGCGGGCTACGATGTCCCGACCACCGCCTTCTTTACCTCAATCGCTCCCGAATTGCGGGTACGAGACTATCCTTTATGTCAGCCAGTACATTTTGCTCTCCCCGAGCTGAACAATGTGCAAGCCAGCGCCAGAAAACATGACCTGGAACGGGTCGAACTAGCCTTTACTACCCTGAAGCTAAACGAATTGCCGTGGGCATGATCCACGGTCTGGAGAACTACCGATGCTGTTGACCGCAATGAGAAATACCGTTTTTGCCCTGCTGGCTGTGGTGATCACCCAAACCAGTGCGCTCAGCTTTACCCTGGAGATCGGCGGCAAGATTAAAAACACCACCGACGCCGAGAACAAGACTTACGTCTTTACCGACAAGGAATTGTTTGCCATGCCGGTTCACAGCATCACTACCACCACCTCTTGGACGCCCAGAGTAAAATTCGATGGCGTATTGCTGGGTGATATTTTGGCTAGAGTCGGTGCCGAAGGCACCATGATGACGCTGTACGCGCTTAACGATTATTATATTGATGTGCCCATCTCGGACGTGGCTAAATACAATATGATCCTGGCCTATAAAATGGGTGGGGAGATGTTAAAGGTGCGCGATTTCGGGCCGCTGTTTCTGATCTATCCCCGCGATGCCGGGGGCGCGGAGCTCAATTCTCCTCTGTATAACTCGCGCTTTATCTGGCAGATCAACAGGATCGTCATTAAATGAAGTCAGTCCGGTTTAAAGACAGCGGCAGATTAGCTATTCCAGCCATCTTTGCCGCGTTATTTCTGCTCGCCTCGACGGTGACGCTGTATTATTACAGCGCCACCCTGTCGAAAAAAGGGCTGTATGCCGTTGCCGGTACGCAGGAGAACTACTCGTGGTCGATCGCCAAGTTCGCCATCAAGCTGGCAGAATTCGAAACCACGGTGGAACAGCAAAAAAACGCCGCTCAGGTTGATATCGACAACCTGCGGCTGCGGTTCGATATTCTCTATTCGCGCTATTCGGTACTTGCCCGTCCGTCGGAATCAACCTTGCCGCTGTACCACGAACCTGGCTATCCCGAACTGGTTGAACAGATGCGCCTTGAAATCACCCACCTGGATCAGTTGGTCAACAGCCCTCAGGTGGATCTGGGGCTGATTTCGCAGGCCATGCAGCAGATCAAACCCTCTGCCATTATGATGGCCAACCTGGCAGACCACGCTGAAGTGAAGCAGCGCACCGGGGCTTACGAAGATTTTATCGAGAAACGGCACATCATCTTTTATGGTCTGGTGATCATCATGTTCTCGGTGATCGCGCTGATTGCCATTACGCTGATCGTGATCCGCCAGCAGCGCCAAACCATCAGCCAGCAGTCGAAGGCCATTCGCGCAGAACAGAAGGCTATCCGTACCAAAAACGCCTTCCTTGGGGCCATCGGCCATGAACTACGCACCTCGCTGCAAAGCATTATGTCCGCCATCGATGTGCTGACTAACACGCGTGTATCCCATGAGCACAAGGATACCTTCCACCGGCTGGAAACTGCCGCCGAGCAGATAGAAAGCCAAATGAAGGATCTCACCGATTATGCCCGCCTGGACAGCGGCATGATGGAACTGCGCATTGTGCCCTTTAATGCCCAGCAGATGATCGACGAAACCACGGATGAAATTGCCATGCTGACCCACAAGCCTGCGGTCAAACTGGTGCGCGAAGTGGAATTTACCCATGCGCTGGTCTATTCCGACCCGCAGCGGCTACGGCAAATCGTGGTTAACCTGCTGACCAACGCCTTTAAATATACCGAAAGCGGCACCATCACGCTGCACAGCTGCCTTCGCAGCCAACCGGCCGGGAGTTCGTTGATCATCGAGGTTACAGATACCGGCATCGGTATCGACAATGCCCAGCTACCACAGATTTTTGAACCGTTTACCCAGCTCGATCAGTCAAACACCCGTCAGTACAGCGGGGTTGGCATGGGTTTGGCGATCGTTCACGGCCTGGTTGAATTGCTCGACGGTACCATCACGGTGTACAGCGAAGTGGGGGAAGGCAGCACCTTTATCGTCAGTATTCCCGTTGAGATCGGGGAGGAGCCGTTGCCGAATGAAGTCCCAAGAGTTGAGACGACACGGTTGAAGAAAGAGCAGCAAATCCTGGTGGTAGACGACAATCCTGCCGCAGGGATGGCCTTTATCGCCCTGCTCGACAAGTTGGGCTATCAGCATGAGCTTTGTGACTCGTCGGAACGTGCGCTGCAAAAGCTGTTGCGACGGCCTTACGATGCCTTGCTGCTCGATCTGCAAATGCCCGGCATCGATGGTGTGACGGTAGCCCAACAGCTGCGTGAGCAACGCGGCCCGAATCGTAATATCCCGATTATCGGCATCAGCGCCTACACCCCGGAGCTGCTGCCCAGCGAGCAACGCGCCATGTTTGACGACTATCTGATGAAACCGGTACGCATGGAGGTACTGTCCACCTCACTCACGTCGCTGTTTGTGGCTACAGATTAAAGCACCGTTGCAGTGCGGCTTCGATCACATGGAGCCGCACTGGCTTTTCATACGGGCCAAGCACGTCATGATCTCGCATCGCTCTGGCAATCTCTGACTCTCGCTGATCTGTGCCCAACTGGCCAGTCAGCACCAGGATCGGCGCATCCGCGTGATCGGAATTGCGAATGGTTTCAATGCAACTCTGCGCGGTCTCCTGACCTATCAACCAATCCAACACATAGCCATCGAACGGGCTTTTACTCAGTGCATGGCAGAAACTGCCAATGTCATAGAAGGCTACGGCATTAAACCCTTGGCTATTGAGATACTTGGTCAGCTCATCGGCTGCCTGGTGGGCATCGTCCAGTACCGCAATGCTCAGGCGGTCGTCTTCGATATGGCCGGGACGGATCTCAATTAATTCGACAGCAAAACGCTTGCCCAACGGAGCGTCGGCAGCACGATAAACGGTCCATTGCCCATCCAGTTGCAAACCAACAAACTCGGTCAGCTTACCGCCCACCAGTTCGCAACCAATGTGTGCCACACAAGGTAACGCCACACCCGCCAGTAAAAAGATGGCATCCTGTGCCACTGTGGAACCCACCGGCTCACTGTCGGGGAGAATATCGACGATGGCCGCAGGCGTTTCGCCCAAGGCCAGTGCCACGCTGTTGATTTGTTCCAGCGTCCATGGGCTCTGGCCTTTCAGCTTACGGTGAGCATGGGAAAAACTCAGATCCAGAATGCGGCTGAGCTCCTTGGCATGCTGTCGCTTGCCGATCCCATGTAGCAAAAAGAGCTCCCTGACCTTGCCTGCAATCGACTGCGAATCGAATTTTTGATGATTGTTATACATTTTATCCTTCGATATTTTTCGCTGATTTTTCAGTCGCTTTGACACCTACCCGTGCAAAAAACGTTATCGAAATCTCGCATACTATACAATCTTAGCCTAATAGCTGGCTTGACATACCATCTTTTATAGTCAAACATGGTATCAGAAGTGATAAATTATAAAAATGATAGTAAAACGTAAACCCAGTAATAACCAGATCGACACCAGGGAAATTTTAAGCCGGCCCCAACACCTGACCATCGGTAGTTGCAAGCTGAGCAAGTTTAACCGCAGAGTTAATGGCTTCACCCCTCCTTGAGCCGGAGCCCGTAAGGGTTCCGGTTTTTTATTGGGTATCAATTCCCCCGGCCCTGGCATCTTCTTCGGCCTGACGAATGATGGCTTTGGCCATCCACTGGGTCACATCCTGAATGTCATCAAGCTCTAAACCCCAAATGTCCTTCAGCACCAGAAAGACTTCGGAGCCATAGATCAACGAGAAAGCGTGGATCACGCGTTGCAGAGCTGGTGCAGGCAACTTGCCTTGCAAGGGCTCCACCGCCAACGTCAACAGCCGCTTGCGATTGCCACGCACAAACTTTTCGCCCGGCGTCGCATTGGCCCATTGCTGGAGTGAGAGCTGAAGCGCCGCACGCAGCGCACCTTCATGCCGTTCCATCTGCGGATAGGCAAACGCCAACAGCTGATGAATACGCTTGAGCGCATCGTTATCCTGCGGCTGCCATTCAAGGATCGGCCCCAGGCTTTGCGCCACAACGGCGGAAATCAGGGCACTTTGGGTGGGGAAATAGCGATAAGCGGTAGCACGGGAAACCTGCGCATGCGCCGCCAGCTCGGTAATCGAAGGGAAAATACCGCTATCGTAGAGTTCCATCGCACAGACCAACAGCAAGCTGCGGGTCTTGGCCCGGGTATGTGTCAAAGATTCATCCCGCGGAGCGGGAAATGCGGATATTGGCACGTTTTCCTCGAACTTCTTTCGTACTTTCCTGCCCTGGAATCAATACGATAGCCAGCCTCACCGACAGATCCTGGCCCATCGGCAGCGTAAAAAATTACCGCTAAGATAGCCAAAAACGGGACACAAGTCTCACTTTAAGCAAATTAATGCTTGCAAAAATGATACGGCAGTCTCATTATGGCCAAGAAATAAACGCTAGCAGTTGATTGTCCGACACCAGGGTTCCCAATCTACAACTATAATTAGCTTTAGAATCAATTTGTTCAGACAGTTGTCTGAACCTTTTCCAGGAACAGATGATGAGCAGCACCCCGAGTTTTGTCTATATTGCTACCACAGCAGATACTAAAGGACAAGAACTGGAATATGTCCGTCATCTGATCGCCAGTCTCGATTTACCCGTCATCACCCTCGATCTCTCCACTTCCGGTAAGCCTGCTCAGTATCACGCCGACGTTGCTGCGCAAGAGATCGCGGGTTACCACCCGGAAGGCGAACAGGCCGTTTTCTGTGCCAATCGTGGGCAGGCGATTGCCGCCATGGCCATCGCGTTTGAGCGCTTCATGCTCTCACGCCATGATGTTGCCGCACTGCTCGGCTTGGGCGGGTCTGGTGGCACCGCGATCATCACTCCCGCCATGCAACAATTGCCCATCGGCCTGCCGAAACTGATGGTATCAAGTATGGCCGCAGGTGATGTGGCAGGCTATGTTGGCTCCAGCGACATAGCCATGCTCTATTCCGTCACCGATATCGCAGGGCTAAACCGTATTTCACGCAAAGTGTTGAGCAACGCAGCCAACCAGATCGCCGGGGCTATCCGCTTTCATATCGATGATGACGCCGACAGTAAACCCGCCACCGGGCTGACCATGTTCGGCGTGACCACGCCTTGCATCAAGGCCGTAACCAATGCCATTGAGCCTGACTGGGACTGCCTGGTCTTTCACGCTACCGGCAGCGGTGGGCAGGCCATGGAAAAGTTGATCGACAGCCGTTTGCTCAACGCCGTATTGGATCTGACCACCACCGAGGTGTGTGACTATCTGTTTGATGGCGTGTTGGCCTGCAACGAAGATCGCTTTGGGGCGATTGCCCGTACCGAGATCCCTAGCGTAATGTCGTGCGGAGGCTTGGATATGATCAACTTCGGTCACCCTAAAACCATTCCAGCCCGCTATACCCATCGCCAGTTTTATAGCCACAATAGTCTGGTCACGCTAATGCGCACCACGGTGCAAGAGAATACCCAGTTGGGGCGTTGGATTGGCGGCAAACTGAACGCCTGTGCCGGGGAGATCTGCTTTGTGATACCGCTGGGTGGCTTTTCGGCCCTGGATGCGCCAGGGCAGCCCTTCTGGGATCCGCAAGCGTTGAGCGCCTTTGTCCACTCGTTGGAACGCACGCTGGTACAGACCGAAAAACGTCGGCTGCTCAAAGTACCGTACCATATCAACGATCCCCGATTCGCCGCGGTTATTATCGAACAGTTTAATGCTATTGCCGCAACGGCTAAATAAGCGTGATCAGAATATAAAAATGCCGGGCAATAAGCCCGGCATTTTTTATTATGCTAACGATGTTAATTATTCAGCAGCAGGCTGTTGATTACGCATTTTTTCCATATGCTCCATCATTTTCTGCTCACGTTTCTGATAATTCTCATTGTATTGTTTTTTCTGCTCTGGAGTTAGCAGGTTATACATTTTGTTTTCCGCTTTGGCGCGTTCCAGCATGTGTTCAGACTGCGCTTTGCTGATCACATCGATCTGTGCTTTGGCCTTGGCCTCGTCGAAGCTGTCTGAGGCGACCATACTGTGCAATGCCTGGCGCTCATCTTTAGCACCCGGGCCGCGTTTTTGATGCGACTCTTTCATGATATCGCGCATCTGCTGGCGCTGTTCTTTGGTCAGGTTCAGGCCAGCAAACGGGCCTTCTCTGCCTGGGCCTTTATGGTGCATCATTTTCGCCGGTGCTGCGGTAGTGGCAGCTGCGGTTGCCGGGGTGGTGGTTGCGTCGGCAGCAAAGGCAGCTGATGCAGAACCCAGGGCTAAAGTTGAAGCGACAAATAAAGCAGTCAGTTTACGCATGATCATTTCCTTAAAAGTTATTCTTCATCAGGAGCGCTGTACGTTAACAGGCTCACTATCTCGTCGTCGGAAATAATAGTATGCGCCTGAATATATAGTAATGAGAGGGAGTGTAAATTTTTTAAAATCAAAAATGGCAATATCCACCAATTATGAATAAATTATGGAGAAGGTGTCTGTTAATTGGCAGGTTACATTGCCCAAGCGTAATTATCAGTGTGACTTTTGTCCAGCTCCGGCTGTGAAATAATTTAGCATCCCTAGTCGCAACCGTGACTCAACGAGGCTAAAAACTGATTTTCGCGCAGTACGCGGTTCTCTTTTACACTCTATACAGACGCCGTGCACGCGATCCCCATCGTCTTTCAAGCTGCAGCGTAGGGTCCGGCAGTCCCTTTTTGAGGAATGATCATGTTCGCAGACCAAGGCCCGATGCTCCTGACCACCCACTTTGGCACCAGCAGCCCTTACTGGCATCTGGCGTTTGACAGCAACGCCCTGGAGTTGACGGCCATCAAAGGCAAAACTCACCTTGCCGTGGCGCTGGACGAAATGCAGGCAGCAAAAATCCGCCGCTTGAGCGGGGTCACCGCCAGCCTGGATCTGACCCTCCAACTCAGCGGTCAGCCCATCCATCTGCATTTGGTCGGTCGCCGGGTCAATAAGTTTGAGTGGGCCGGCACCGCCTCGGCCTATACCGACACCGAGGCCGTAGCGCGTGATTTGGTACATGGCCTGTCGTTTGCCGAACAGGTGGTGTCGGAGGCCAATTCCGTCATCGTCATCGTTGATCAGCACGGCCGCGTTCAGCGTTTTAACCGCTTGAGCGAAGAGTACACCGGCTTGCAGGAACAGGACGTGATTGGCAAAAACGTCTTCAAGCTGTTTATGAGCCCCGAAGAGGCGGCGGCATCACGGCGCAATATTGCCCAATTCTTTCGTAACGGCGCCTCGTATGAAGTGGAGCGCTGGATCAAAACGGTCAAAGGCGAGCGGCTGTTCTTGTTCCGCAACAAGTTCGTCCACAGCGGCAGCGGTAAAAAAGAGGTATTCCTGATCTGTTCCGGTACGGATATCACCGAAGAGCGCCGCGCCCAGGAACGCCTGCGGCTATTGGCCAATACCGATACCATCACCGGTCTGCCCAATCGCAACGCCATCCAGGACGATATCAACCGGGCCATTAGCGACCGTGGTGACAGCCACGTCGGGCTGGTCTACCTCGATCTGGATAACTTCAAAAAGGTGAACGACGCCTATGGCCATATGTTTGGCGATCGCCTGTTGGTCGAGGTGTCGCGCACCATTCTCAGCTGTCTGGATCACGGGGAAAAGCTTGCCCGTCTGGGGGGCGATGAATTTCTGGTGCTGGTCACCCAGGCCGATCGAATCATGCTGCAAGAGCTGGCACAGCGCATTATCGAACGCCTGCAAACGCCCTTCCGCATCGGCCTGATCGAGGTCTACACCGGCTGTTCGATCGGCATTGCGCTGTGTCCGCAACATGGCCACGATCTGGACAGCCTGATCCGCAGCGCCGATACCGCCATGTACGTCGCCAAGGAGCATGGCAAACGCACCTTTATCGTCTTCTCGCCGGAAATGAACCGCCGCGTTGCCGAATATATGTGGCTGGATACCAATCTGCGTAAAGGGCTGGAGCAGGAGCAACTGGTGGTGTATTACCAACCCAAGATCGCGACGCTTAACGGAGCCGTCCACAGCGTAGAGGCTTTGGTGCGCTGGGATTCGCCGGAGCGCGGGCTGATCCCGCCGCTACAGTTTATCTCCTATGCCGAAGAATCCGGGCTGATTGCCCCACTTGGCCGCTGGGTGCTGCAAACCGCCGCTAAACAGGCAGCCATTTGGCAGCAGCAGGGGCTGAACCTACGCGTCGCAATTAACCTTTCCGCCAGGCAGTTGATTGATGACAGCGTGGTTAACGATCTGGCTGAGGTGCTGCGGGAAAATCAGCTTTATCCCTGCACGCTGGACTTTGAGCTGACCGAGAGCTGCCTGATAGAAGATGAAAACCGAGCGTGTGAGGTGATCGCCCGGCTACGGGCCTTGGGTGCACAGGTACATCTGGATGATTTTGGCACCGGCTACTCCTCTCTGGCGCAGCTGGCACGTATTCCGCTGGACGCCATCAAGCTGGATCAAAGCTTTGTGCGCGGCGTCAATCTGGCTCCGGTCTCACAATCACTGATACGCGCCATCGTCGCGGTCGCCGCAGCGCTACAGTTCAAGGTGATTGCCGAAGGCGTTGAGACGGACAGTGAAGATCGCTTCCTGGACTGCGTAGGGGTCGATGAAAAACAGGGATTCCTGTTCGCCCGGCCAATGCTGCCCGAGCAGTTGGAAAACTGGCTGCAAACCTATAGCCCGCAATCACGCAGTGATGCGGGCGGGAATTAACGCTTAGCTGGCACGGCGCTGGTTAACCGTATGCCGATCCTGCAACATCACCAGCCGCTCAATGTACAGGCGATCCTTCTCCTCGATGGTAAAGGCCGAGTGTACCCAATCCTCGGTAATGTCCATCAGTTCGGAACGGGTTAACTGCAACACCCGCTGACGCGCACGCAACATGGCACGCATCCCGTTCAGCTTGGGCCTGATGGTATCAATGAAGGTACGCGTCGCCATATAGGCGTCGCCCGGTTGAAACAACCGATCCACCAGCCCGTAGCTTTCGAACCATTCGGCTGTGTGAGACTCTCCGCTCCAGATCAGCTCTTCCGCCAAACGCATGCCTGCCTTACGGGCCACCAACGAGTAACCGCCCATTCCGGGAAACAGGTTGAAAGCGATTTCCGGGAATCCCATCCGCGCGTTGTTCTGTGCCAAAACGAAATGGTGCGCCAATGCGGCCTCAAATCCACCACCTAACGCGCTGCCCTCTACCATGGCGATACTTATCGCCCCGGTATCAAAACCGCGTGCTGCCGCATGTACGCAGTCAATACAGGCCCGGGCGTACGCCATCATCGCCTCACGCTTGCGGTTTTTGATCGCTTCGGCGAAAAAGCTCAGGTCCCCGCCGACGTTGAACATGTTTTGCACCAGCGATCCGGTAACCCAAAAATCGAACTGTAACGTCGATTCCTTAGCCGCCTGCGCCAGCGTCATAATGTCTTCGATCAGCGCCTGATTGAAGCAAGGACGCGGCTCTGCACGCAGCAACATCCACATGATGTGGCGATCTTCCTCGTAATAAGCGAAAAGTTGTGACAGGTTGCCCGCCTCTGTGAACGGGCGGCAGGTGGGATGATTGAATAATTTCATAAGACCTTCCATTTTATCTATTGATTCAGGTGATAACCGTTCCAGCCCCTACGGCTGCAGTAGGCGCATGCCGGGTGAAAAAGCGCGCGCCATAAGATGAGTAAAAGCCTTCCTGACGCTGAGATAGATAAAAATTGCGGGAAATGGCTGAAAATCAGCTGTGTGGTGAACGGGACAAAATCGCACGATCTCGTTGCCCGCTGAAGGCAGAGGCCATCATCAGAATTAACCCAATCTCGCCCAAAACGGCCAAATCCAAGGCATATTTGGCTATAATCAAGCACATGCCCATTGTTTTAGCTGAAGGATACCGTGACGTAATGCACAACAAAGCCGCTCCAGAGCAGCCTGAGGCCGTTGAGAAACCGACGATCGCCATCAAAACCGGCAACCACAAACTGGATGAAGGCCTTTCAGGGTTCGCTCGCCTGATCGAGCGCGTTAAAGCCTGGCCCAGCGTCGCTCACCTGCTGCGAGCCACCGAACGCTTCAATGACCGCCTTGGCAGCCAGTTTGGCGCCGCCATTACCTACTTCTCGTTTCTCTCACTGATCCCGATCCTGATGGTGTCGTTTGCCGCCGTGGGCTTTGTGCTGGCGTCCAACCCGGACCTGTTGGCCGAACTGATCAATAAGATCGTCAATAGCATCAGCGATCCTACGCTGGCCAGTACCCTGAAAAATACGGTAAATACCGCCATCCAGCAGCGCACCACCGTGGGTCTGACCGGTCTGGCGCTGGCGCTGTATTCCGGCATCAGTTGGATGGGTAACCTGCGTGAGGCGATCCGCGCCCAGTCCCGTGACGTTTGGGAGCGCAATCCGCAGGATCAGGAGAAAATCTATTTCCGCTACACTCGAGACTTTATTTCATTAACCGGCCTGGTGGTGGCGCTGATCGTCACGCTGTCGTTAACCTCGATTGCGGGGTCAGCCCAGGCGGCCATCGTGCATGCGCTGGGGCTGGATGACATTGAATGGCTACGGCCGGCAATGACGCTGATCGCGCTGTCGATTTCCATCTTTGCCAACTACCTGCTGTTCCTGTGGATCTTCTGGATGCTGCCGCGTCATAAGCCGAAGAAGAAAGCGCTGTTGCGCGGCACGCTGATCGCCGCTATTGGCTTTGAAGCGATCAAGTTTGTGATGACCATGACGCTGCCGCAGGTCGCTAAATCGCCTTCCGGTGCCGCCTTTGGCTCGGTGATCGGGCTGATGGCGTTCTTCTACTTCTTTGCCCGCCTGACGCTGTTTTGCGCCGCCTGGATTGCCACGGCCCAGTACAAAGAAGATAAAACCCTGCCGCAGGACAAGTGAATCTGCACCGCCAGCATTGCATTCATGCCAGTCGCAAGGTTGCGACTGGTTTTTTATTCCAACAACTAGATACAAATCCAGTTAATAACACCAAAACAAAGGCGATGGAAGTTCGAAAACCAGCATAACAAACTACCTCATAACTTTTCTTTGCGCCTTTTGCAGTCGTTCTCTCTGCATAATGCTCACTTCACCACGTTAAAGACCACAGAATATAGCCTCATTAAAACATTAATCTTTTTAACAGTTTATTTGCCGGATAGTACAAAACCTCCCCGTTGAAAAGCCATTTTGCTATGACTAAGATGAATTTTTACCTATGCAAAATATAAGAAATAACTATGCAAGCAACCATCGCAACCCCCCTGGACGCCGAACAGGCGCCCACACCGGTTAACTCCCGGGGAAAAGTCATCGTCGCCTCTCTGGTCGGTACTGCCATCGAGTTCTTTGACTTCTATATTTACGCTACCGCCGCAGTCATCGTCTTCCCGCATATCTTCTTCCCACAGGGCGATCCTGCCGCAGCCACGCTACAATCGCTCGCCACATTTGCCATCGCCTTTGTGGCGCGGCCAATCGGCTCTGCCCTGTTCGGCCACTTCGGCGATCGCGTCGGGCGTAAGGTCACGCTGGTTGCCTCGCTGCTGACCATGGGGGTTTCCACCGTGCTGATCGGCCTGCTGCCAAGCTATGCCACCATCGGTATCTTTGCACCGATCCTGCTGGCGCTGGCGCGTTTTGGTCAAGGTCTGGGGCTGGGTGGCGAATGGGGCGGTGCCGCGCTGCTGGCCACCGAGAATGCGCCAGCCCACAAACGTGCGCTGTACGGCTCTTTCCCACAGTTGGGCGCACCGATCGGCTTCTTCTTTGCCAATGGCACCTTCCTGCTGCTCTCCTGGCTGCTGACGGATGAACAGTTCATGACCTGGGGCTGGCGTGTGCCGTTTATCCTCTCTGCCGCGCTGGTGCTGGTGGGTCTGTATGTGCGTATTTCACTGCATGAGACGCCGGTATTCGCCAAAGTAGCCAAAGCGGGCAAACAGGTGAAGGTGCCGCTCGGTACGCTGCTGAGCAAGCATAAAAAGGCCACCATCCTGGGTACCTTTATCATGCTGGCCACCTATACGCTGTTCTACCTGATGACCGTGTACTCCATGACTTACGGCACGGCTGCAGAGCCGTTGGGACTTGGCTATTCGCGCAACAGCTTCCTGTGGATGCTGATGGTAGCGGTCATCGGTTTTGGCGTGATGGTGCCGATCGCTGGCTTGCTGGCCGATGCCTTTGGCCGCCGCAAAACCATGATTGTCATCACCCTGTTGATGATTGGCTTTGCCTTCCTGTTCCCAAGCATGCTGGGCTCTGGCAATCAGGTGTTGGTGATGGCCTTCCTGCTGTTAGGGCTGAGCATCATGGGCCTGACCTTTGGCCCGATGGGCGCACTGCTGCCAGAACTGTTCCCGACCGAAGTACGCTACACCGGAGCCTCGTTCTCGTATAACGTAGCTTCTATTCTGGGTGCTTCGGTAGCGCCTTACATTGCAACCTGGTTGGCCAACAACTATGGGCTGTTTTATGTGGGCATGTACCTGGCAGCCATGGCCAGCCTGACGTTGATCGCCCTGCTGCTGATGAAAGAAACCCGCCACACGTCGCTGTAACCTTCTTCCGGCCCCCGCTCTATGGGGGCCGTCTGTTTGTTGTCATCAAACCCGGCTATGCTATTCCTCCCTTGGTTGAGGAAATTTGCCCATGTCGTTGCGCCGTTGGCTCTGTTTATCCGTTGCGTTGCTGGTGATTATCACCGTTGCCGCCTATTTCTGGCTGAAACCGTCCCACCCCGATGCGCTGTGGCATATCGTCAGTCAGCAATGCTTGCCTAATCAGCAGCAAAACCATGATCCGGCTCCCTGCGCGCAGGTGGATGAGCAAGCAGGGTTCGTGGTGCTGAAAGACCGCAACGGGCCGTTGCAGTATCTGTTAATGCCGAGTGCCAAAATCACCGGTATCGAAAGTCCGCAGGTGCTACAGCCCAGTACCGCCAACTTTTTCGCCTTAGCCTGGCAGACCCGGCATTTTATGGCGGATAGATTCGGCAAACCCATCGAAGACGCTGACATCTCGTTGGCGATCAACTCCGAATATGGCCGCACGCAAAATCAACTGCATATCCATATCTCCTGTCTGCAACCGGCGGTAAAAGTTCGGTTGGCACAGTTACAGGGAGACTTCAGCGAAAGTTGGCAACCGTTGCCAGGGGGATTGCAGGGACATGATTATTTGGCCCGGCGCGCTAGCGCCACCGAACTCCAGCAGCTTGGGGCATTCCGTTTGCTGACTCAAGGGGTTGAGGGAGCAGATGAAAATATGGGTAGCTACGGCATGGCGATGACGGCCTTGCCCGGAGGGGATTTCCTGTTGCTGGCCGTGAAACGTAATGTTTGGCAGTTGAATCTGGCCTCAGCCGAAGAGATCCAGGATCACAGCTGCCAGGTATTGCAGTAAACCGCCCCTAACCCCAACCCTCTCCCACAGGGAGAGGGAGCTAGTTCAGCGTCGTCGGCAGGCTATGTGACACTGCGTAGGGGCGCTGCATGCTGCGCCCGTGCTAAGGTCAGATTCAGGAATCCATGGGACCGATCCGTTACTTCTTATTCTTCATCCGTTGCAGGATCGCCGCACATTGGTTCTCTTCGCCGCCGTCACTGGGTGAAACCAGAGCCAGCAACGCGGCAGCCGGAGCCACGACCACACCCAACGCCACCGCAGCGACCCCGCGTGCAATCAGCGGCCCAGCTTTCACGCCCGCATCTGGATGTTTAAACGTCCCTTTGACATACAGTGGCGAACGTAGGGTCAACACTCGCATCCCTTTGCTTTCCGGGTCGATGGACAGATCCAGCCGCTCGGTGGCGAAATTGGTGGTTCCACTGATGTTGATGATGGCGTTTTCCGTATCAAACACGAACAGGCGTGGCGTCGCCAGCCCGCTGCGAATGCCAACATCCGCCGCCGCACAGTTGATCCCCACCTCATCATCACCAAACAGTTGGGCCACCAGGTAGTTACCCACGTTCAGGCCCAGGATCTCCATCAGACTGCGGCTGATCACGCCGTCATTGATCAGCAGACGCAGATCGCCGCTGCTGGTCGCCAGCAAATCGGCCACCGAGTTACCGCTGCCGGTCAATTTGGCATCACCGTTCAGTTCACCCAAACTCCGCTTCATCGATTCTACATTGGGCAGCAGCTGCTTCAGCTGGAACTTGCGTGCATGTAGATCCACCCGGCTCTGCATCGGGCTTTTGCTACCGTCGAGTCGTACGGTGGCATTCAGGTTACCCCCGGCCACACCGAAGCGCAGCGGATCCATCAGCAGCACCGCATTATCCAGCTTGAGGTGGGTATTCAGATCGCTCAGCGGCAGCGAACTACCGTGCTCAATACGTTTGGCGGTAAATTTGACGTCGGCATCCATCACTCCCCAGCTTTTGGTTTCAAATTTCTCAACCGGCAACACTTTTTCGCTCGGCTGACGGGTTTTCTCGCCACGATTGGCTTTCTGCTGATTGGAGTCCGCGCCGATTAACGGCGCAAGATCGGCGAAACGCAGCTGTTTGGAGAGCACTTCCCCACTCAACTTAGGCCGAGGGTGGCTCGCGACGTATTTCAAATCGCCGTGAATATCGCTGTCGCCGATATTGCCGTCAAAACCCTGATACTGGAATACCGCACCGCCTGCCTGGTGCAATCTGGCGGTAAGATGGCCGTCGGTGGAATAGGGTGGCGTGTTGGGTAACAGCACTCCTGTCAGCGCATACAAGTTGCCCAGACTATCACCGGAGAATTTCAGCCGCAGGTCCAGACCGCCAAGGTTCAGCGGATCGGTCAACGTCCCTGCTACCTGCACCCGGGTATTGCCAGAACGCACATCGGCCTGCAACGGGAACGGAATATCCGCGCTTTGCAGAGACAGCATGCCGCCAATCTTGCCGCTGCCGGACAGCGCTTCGCCGTTGTATTTTCCTTTGACCTTCCAGCCGAAGACATAATCCGGCGTCGCCGCTTTATCCCCCGGCTGTTTACCCGCAACTTCACTAAAGGGCAGAGGCTTGCCGAGTGGGTCGATCAACGCCTGAAAATCGGCCTTAAGCGTGGCGTCTTTAAAATCAATCTGGCCGCGATCGAATACGATATCGTGAATGCTGGCCGACCAGTCTGACTGCGGCTGGTTAGGGTCTTTCTCGGTACTATTGGCCAGGTTGAAGGTCCAGTTGTTGTCGCCGTTCGCCAAGCGCTGTAGCGAGGCATTCGGCTGTTTCAACCAGATGCGTGGGATCAGCACCTCTTTACCCAACAGCGCCAACGGCGCTATCGAGGCATCGACCCGTTGCAGCGTGACCATCTCGTCACCCGGGATCTTGGCAGGGTTGCCCAGCATAATATCTTCGGCATGGATATGTGGCCACGGCACCCAAGCACGCCAGCCGCCTTCTTCTTTGTGGCGTTCCCAGTTAACCCCCAGATCGCCACGAATAGCAAAAGGCCGCTGTAGCTCGGCAGAGACTTTGCTATTGATGGTGGGCTTGAGACGGTTCCAATCGAAGGTGGTAATGAAGACCACCAACACCACGATGATGAGCAGCACGATGCCGCCAACCCAGCTGAAAGCTTTGCCTGTTCTCGTCATTACGGCTCCCTTGTAGTGATAGCTGTGATAAGCAGCCTAACTAAGCCTAGTCGAGGATAGACCAGAGTTCACGCTTTCAGGGGATCATGGATCAGGTGGTAGGGGCAATAAACCGCGTAGGTAGCGTTTTCAGTTGATCAAAATGCGCGGGGCGGCTGAGGTAATAGCCTTGGGCTGCCAGCGCGCCAGAGCGCTGAACCAGTTGCCATTCCTGCTCGGTTTCGACCCCTTCGACAATCACCCCGTCGCTGTGCTGGCTCATCAGACGCACCAGCGTGAAAAACAGCTGGATACCCTCATCGCTTTGCTTGAGCAGCATAAACAGTTCGCGCGCCACCTTGATATGCTGATAACGCCAGCTGCTGACCGCAGAGAAGTTTGCCAGGCCGCTACCAAAGTCATCCAGCCACAGACGATCGGCCCCGGAGATATGCTGCAATGGCCCATTCATCGCCTGATCTGCCTGCTCCACCAGCTCAAAGCGCAGGTAAGGCATGATACTGATTTGCTGCTGCATCGCCGGATGCCGCTGTAGTGCTTGCAAGGCCTTACCGTCGATATTGATGGATACCATCAACGCATGACGGGTAAACATGGCCTGCCATTGTTGCAGTAAATTGAGCTGTTCCTGAATAACCGCCAGGCGCTGGCGCAGCCCAAGTGCGGCAAAATAGTGTTCCGGAGACACGGGTTTGCCCGGTGCTGCCGGATGATGCACCGCCGTCAGCAACTCTACCGCCAGCAGTTTGCCACTGGTACGATAAATGGGCTGAAAAGTATACAAACGCCGACACTGCCGCCAGTAACGGAATACCTTGGCACGCTGCCAGGCGGCCAACAATGGCGCCAGTAGACCAGAGATCATGTTGATTATCATCGGTACTTTCGCCATTAGGGAATGGGAACGATCACGTTGCCGGTAATTCATCCATTTTGTTATCGGCAGCGCACAATAAAACTTTAAGCCTATGCCAAAGCGCTCTACATTAAGCCGTTACCTACCTGCAATACATCTATAACAAAAGGAAAATAAATTGCCTTACGTAAATATCAAAATTACCCGCGAGGGTGCAACCGCTGAACAGAAAAAACAGCTTATCGCCGGTGTGACCCAACTGTTGGTCGATACGCTCGGCAAAAATCCGGCCACCACGGTGGTGGTGATCGATGAAGTGGAGACCGACAACTGGGGGATTGGCGGCCAAAGCGTCACCGATCTGCGCGCGGCGGCCAAGTAGTTTTCCTTCCTCAACGACGGGAAACCTCGCGTTTCCCGATCGCGATCATAAACTAATTAAAACGCCGTTTTATTCCTATTGACTCGCCTGGCCCTAGCGTTGAGACTGGACGTATTCGCAGCAACCAGACTCAATATCAAGCCAGGGATCCTCATGAACAGCAAAAATCTCGCCGTGATCGGCGAATGCATGATCGAACTGTCGCAGAAAGGCGCAGATCTCAGCCGTGGATTTGGCGGCGACACCCTCAATACCGCCGTGTATATCGCCCGTCAGGTGCCGCAGCAAGCGCTGAACGTGCATTATGTTACCGCACTGGGCACCGACAGCTTCAGCCGGGAAATGCTGCAAACCTGGCAGCAGGAGCAGGTGAAGACCGACCTGATCCAGCAATTGGATAACAAGCTGCCGGGGCTGTACGTGATAGAAACCGACGATACCGGCGAGCGCACCTTCTATTACTGGCGCAACGATGCGGCTGCCCGCTACTGGCTGGATGGCCCGCAGGCAGAAAGCCTGTGTGCGCAGTTGGCACAGTTTGATTATCTGTATCTGAGCGGTATCAGCGTGGCCATCCTCAATCCGGCCAGCCGTGAAAAATTGCTGACCCTACTGCGTCAGTGCCGAGCCAACGGCGGTAAAGTGATCTTCGATAACAACTACCGGCCAAGACTGTGGCAAAACCAGCAAGAAACCCAGCAGGCTTATCGCGAGATCCTGGCCTGTACCGACATCGCCTTCCTGACGCTGGATGATGAAGACCTACTGTGGGGTAAACAGCCGGTTGAGCAGGTGGTAAGCCGCACGCGTGACTTTGGCGTGAGCGAGATTGTGATCAAGCGTGGCGCAGACTCTTGCCTGGTGTTCAGCGCCGATGGGGAAACCCATGACGTACCGGCGGTGAAACTGCCAAAAGAGAAGGTAATCGATACTACCGCTGCCGGGGACTCCTTCAGCGCAGGCTATCTGGCCGTGCGCCTGACCGGTGGTGATGCGGTTAACGCGGCCAAGCGTGGCCACCTGACCGCCAGCACGGTGATCCAGTATCGCGGGGCCATTATCCCACGCGAGGCAATGCCGCAGTAATTCCTGATCGCCAGAAATGCGAAAGGCCAGCAACGAAGCTGGCCTTTTTAATGGGTACGGATCGGGCGCAGCGTGCAGCGCCCCTTCAAAACTATGGGTATTTAGCCCGCTACCGCGATACGTTTCATATCGGTCATATAGCCACGCAGTTTGCGGCCAACGGATTCGATCGGGTGGTTGCGAACCGCTTCGTTTACGTCACGCAGCTGCGCGTTGTCAACGGTGGTGCCAGCAACGGATTTACCCAGATCGCCCGCTTGCAGGGTGGTCATGAACTCTTTCAGCAATGGCACTGCTGCATAGGAGAACAGGTAGTTGCCGTATTCCGCCGTATCCGAGATCACCACGTTCATTTCATACAGACGCTTACGAGCGATGGTGTTGGCGATCAGCGGCAGCTCGTGCAGTGATTCGTAGTAGGCAGACTCTTCGATGATGCCTGAATCCACCATGGTTTCGAAGGCCAACTCAACGCCCGCTTTCACCATTGCAACCATCAGCACGCCATTGTCGAAGTATTCCTGCTCGCTGATTTTGCCTTCAAACTGCGGAGCAGTTTCGAAAGCGGTTTTACCGGTCTCTTCACGCCAGGTCAGCAGTTTCACATCGTCGGCGGCCCAGTCTGCCATCATGCCGCTGGAGAATTCGCCAGAGATGATGTCATCCATGTGTTTCTGGAACAGTGGAGCCATGATGCCTTTCAGCTGCTCAGACAGCGCATAGGCACGCAGTTTCGCCGGGTTGGACAGGCGATCCATCATCAGGGTGATGCCACCCTGCTTCAGCGCTTCGGTGATAGTTTCCCAGCCGAACTGGATCAGTTTTTCTGCGTAAGCCGCGTCGGTACCTTCAGACACCAGCTTGTCGAAGCACAGCAGAGAGCCCGCCTGCAACATACCACACAGGATGGTCTGCTCGCCCATCAGGTCAGATTTCACTTCTGCGACGAAGGAAGATTCCAACACGCCTGCACGGTGGCCGCCGGTCGCTGCCGCCCATGCCTTGGCAATCGCCATGCCTTCGCCTTTTGGATCGTTTTCCGGGTGAACCGCGATCAGCGTCGGCACACCAAAACCACGTTTGTATTCTTCACGAACTTCGGTACCTGGGCACTTAGGTGCAACCATAACTACGGTGATGTCTTTACGCACCTGCTCGCCCACTTCAACGATGTTGAAGCCATGGGAGTAGCCCAGTGCTGCACCGTCTTTCATCAGCGGCTGTACTGCGCGAACTACGGAGGTGTGTTGCTTGTCTGGAGTCAGGTTAACCACCAGACCCGCTTGTGGGATCAGATCTTCGTAGGTACCAACCTTGAAGCCGTTCTCGGTGGCTTTACGCCATGAAGCACGCTTCTCTGCAATCGCTTCTTTACGCAGCGCATAAGCCACGTCCAGGCCGGAATCGCGCATGTTCAGACCCTGGTTCAGGCCCTGAGCACCACAGCCGACAATCACCACTTTTTTCCCTTTCAGGTAGCCAGCTTCATCGGCAAATTCGTCACGCGCCATGAAACGGCACTTACCCAATTGCGCCAACTGCTGACGCAGGTTCAATGTGTTGAAATAGTTAGCCATGGTGGTACTCCAGTCAGATGTTGTGTTGCACTATTATTTTCATCCCCGCCCTGTCGGTACGGGATCCGTTGAAACCAATGTATAACAGGAATTGCATTGCTTAAATTGATATATTACGAACGTGACGTTGCAATTTCTGCAACACCCCGCTGCGAGCGTACTGAATATGGATTTACGTGATCTCAAGCTGTTCCTGCACCTGGCTGAAAGCCATCACTTTGGCCGCTCTGCCAAGGCGATGCACGTCAGCCCCTCCACGCTTTCCCGCCAGATCCAGCGGCTGGAAGAAACGCTTGGGCAGCCGCTGTTTCTGCGTGATAACCGCACCGTACAGTTGACCGATGCCGGCGAACAACTGAAAGTGTTTGCCCAACAAACGCTGCTGCAATACCAGCAGTTGAAGCATGCGCTTGGCCAGCACGGCCCTTCACTGAGCGGCGAACTACGGCTGTTCTGCTCGGTCACCGCCGCTTATAGCCATCTGCCGCCGATCCTCGACCGCTTCCGTGCCCAACATCCCTTGGTGGAAATCAAGCTGACCACCGGCGATGCCGCCGATGCGGTGGACAAGGTGCAGTCCAATGAAGCCGATCTCGGTATCGCTGGGCGACCAGAAACACTGCCCACCAGCGTCGCTTTTACCCAAATTGGTGAGATCCCACTGGTCCTGATTGCGCCTGCTCTGCCCTGTGCGGTGCGCACTCAGGCCTTTGCCGAGCAGCCAGACTGGGCCAATATGCCGTTTATCCTGCCGGAACATGGCCCATCACGAAAGCGTATCGAGCTGTGGTTCCGCCGCCAGCACATCACCAATCCACTGATCTACGCCACCGTTGGCGGGCATGAGGCGATTGTGTCGATGGTAGCCTTAGGCTGCGGTATCGCATTGATCCCCAGCGTGGTGGTGGACAATAGCCCGGAACCGGTGCGCAACCGTATTTCTCAGCTGGAAAATATCTCGATGGTCGAACCGTTTGAACTGGGCGTCTGCGTGCCGAAAAAACGCCTCAACGAACCGCTGATTGAGGCGTTCTGGCGCTTGCTGTCATAAATCCTGTGGATCGATTTGCTTCATCGTTTCTACCTGCATCAGCCACTGGTACAGCGGTTCCAACTGTTGGAAACCCTGTGTCAGAATGGCGATCAAATCGGCGCTGAACAGTTTTTCTACCTGATTGTCGGTGACCATCACCGCAAAGGATTTGCGGTTGTACCAGGTGGCAATCTCCGCCGCCTGCTCTTTCACCAACGGGCGTTTGTAGCTTTCCCCCACCAGCTCGAATGGCGCACGGCAACACTCGGCCACTTCCAAAAACGGCTGTGGCCTGCGCAGCAAGGTATGGCGAAACAGATCCATCGTCGCTTTGTCGGCGCTGTAATAACCCAGGCCATAACGCAGCATGTCCGGCCCCAGTTCGAAGAAATACACCGGAGCCAGCTTCCAGTCTTTGCTTGGCCGCTTGAAGGTCAGCCACATGCGGCTACGGTAGCGGGATTTATCATGGGAAAAACGCGTGTCGCGATGAATACGCGACAGCGTTTTACCAATGGCCGGGCGTGTTTCGAATTGCGGGTCAATCATCAGCATCGCCGGACTCAGCGCATCCACCAGCGAACGGAACGGCGTTAACAGCTCACGGTCATACACGCCGCGATTGGCGTCAAACCACTCTTTGTCGTTCTCGATCCGCACCTGTTGCAGGAAATCCAGCCCTTGCTGGCTGAATCCGGTGAACTCTTGGGTCATACGCAATCCTTGTCGTCCAGCTTAGCCTTGTAGGAAGAAACGGAAGGCCGGGTTGTCGGTTTCGTCATGACAGTCGTAGCCCAAGGCCTGCAAGTGCTGTTCAAACTCTGGCTCGGTTTGGGAAAGCTCAAACCCTGCCAGCACGCGACCAAAGTCAGTACCGTGGCTACGGTAGTGGAACAGCGAAATATTCCAGTGAGTACCCAGCGTTTGCAGGAACTTGAGCAATGCGCCTGGGGACTCTGGGAACTCAAAGCTGTACAGACGCTCACGCAACGGTTTTGAAGGCCGCCCGCCGACCATGTAGCGCACGTGCAGTTTCGCCATCTCATCGTCGGACAGATCCACCACCTGATAGCCATCGCGGTTCAGCTCATCGATGATCTCCAGCCGCTCGGCATGACCTCGGGTCAAGCGGACACCCACGAAGATGCAGGCGTTGTCTGCATCGGCATAGCGGTAGTTGAACTCGGTAACCGCGCGGCCACCCAGTAGTTGGCAGAACTTCAGGAAGCTGCCCTTTTGCTCTGGAATGGTTACCGCCAGCAGTGCTTCACGTTGTTCACCCAGCTCGCAGCGTTCGGAAACGTAGCGTAGACCGTGGAAATTCACGTTGGCACCCGACAGCACGTGGGCCAGCCGTTCACCCTGAATATTGTGCTGCTGCACGTATTTTTTCAGCCCCGCCAGCGCCAGTGCGCCGGAAGGTTCGGCAATCGCCCGCACGTCTTCGAACAGATCTTTCACCGCAGCACAGATCGCATCGCTATCGACGGTGATCACGTCATCGAGATATTCACGGCATAGGCGGAAGGTTTCATCACCGATGCGCTTCACCGCCACGCCTTCGGCAAACAGCCCGACGCGCGCCAGATCGACCGGTTGCCCGGCGTCCAGCGCCGCACGCAGGCAGGCTGAATCCTCAGCCTCCACGCCAATCACCTTGATTTGTGGCATCAACTGCTTGATCAGCACCGCGACTCCGGCAGCCAGGCCACCGCCGCCAACCGGGACAAACACCCGATCCAGGTGTGCGTCCTGCTGCAACAGCTCCATCGCTAAAGTGCCTTGCCCGGCAATCACCGCCGGGTGGTCGAATGGAGGCACAAAGGTCATGCCCCGCTGCTGCGAAAGCTCAATCGCCTTGACCTTGGCTTCGTCGAAGTTGGCACCGTGCAGTAACACTTCACCGCCGAAGCCGCGCACCGCATCAACCTTGATATCCGCGGTCGATACCGGCATTACGATCAGGGTTTTGATCCCCAAACGGTTGCCGGAGAAGGCGACGCCCTGCGCATGGTTGCCCGCAGAGGCCGTCACCACGCCACGCGCCCGCTGTTCTTCATCCAGGCTGGCAATCATCGCGTAAGCCCCACGCAGCTTGAAGCTGTGCACCGGCTGGCGATCTTCGCGCTTCACCAGAATGGTATTGCCGAGGCGCGCAGAGATCTTGTCCATGGCCTGTAACGGGGTGACCTGAGCCACCTCGTAAACTGGCGAACGGAGCACCGCTCGCAAATATTCCGCGCCGCAGGGGGCGTCGGGTAGGGGTTGTGATACCGCCATGGTAGTTAGCCTCCCAGCTTGCTCTTGTCCCGCACTGCGCCTTTATCAGCACTGGTGGCCAACGTGGCATAAGCACGCAACGCATAAGAGACCTGACGCTCACGCGCTTTCGGTGTCCAGGCTGCGTCACCGCGTGCCAGTTCCGCTTCACGGCGGGCTGCCAGTACGCTCTCCGGCACGTCCAGCACCATGCTGCGTTGCGGGATATCGATATCGATCATGTCCCCTTCTTCCACCAGCGCAATCAGGCCACCGCTGGCCGCTTCCGGAGAAACGTGACCAATCGACAAACCAGACGTGCCGCCAGAGAAGCGACCATCGGTGATCAACGCACAGGCTTTACCCAGCCCCATGGATTTCAGGTAGGTGGTTGGGTAGAGCATTTCTTGCATGCCCGGCCCGCCTTTTGGCCCTTCGTAGCGGATCACCACCACGTCGCCTGCCACTACCTTGCCACCCAGGATGGCTTCAACCGCCGTATCCTGGCTCTCATAAACTTTGGCTGGTCCACGGAAGGTCAGGTTGTCTTTATCCACACCGGCGGTTTTAACGATGCTGCCGTCTTCCGCCATGTTGCCATACAGTACCGCCAGGCCACCTTCCAGGCTGAAGGCGTTTTCCAATGAGCGGATACAACCATCGGCGCGATCGTTGTCCAGCGTGTCCCAACGGCAGTCCTGCGAGAAGGCCTGGGTGGTGCGGATGCCCGCCGGACCTGCACGGAACATTTTCTTCACGGCTTCATCCTGAGTCAGCATGATGTCGTATTTTTCCAGCGTCTCTGGCAGCTTCATCCCCAGGATGTTATCCACATCGCGGTTCATCAGCCCGGCGCGATCCAGCTCGCCAAGAATGGCCAGGACACCACCGGCACGGTGCACGTCTTCCATATGGTATTTCTGGGTGCTTGGTGCCACTTTGCACAGGTGTGGAACCTTGCGGGACAGGCGATCGATATCCGCCATGGCGAAGTCGATCTCGCCTTCCTGCGCAGCCGCCAGCAGGTGCAATACGGTATTGGTGGAGCCGCCCATCGCGATGTCCAGCGTCATGGCGTTTTCGAACGCCGCCTTGTTGGCGATGCTGCGTGGCAGTGCGCTCTCATCATCCTGCTCATAGTAACGTTTGGTCAGTTCGACAATGCGCTTACCGGCGTTCAGGAACAGGTCTTTACGATCGGCGTGAGTCGCCAGCAGCGAGCCGTTGCCTGGCTGGGACAGGCCCAACGCTTCGGTCAGACAGTTCATGGAGTTGGCGGTAAACATCCCGGAACAAGAACCGCAGGTTGGGCAAGCGGAACGCTCGATCTGCGCGCTGTCGGCGTCGCTGACGTTCGGGTTGGCACCCTGGATCATTGCGTCGATCAGGTCCAGCTTGATGATTTTGTCAGAAAGCTTGGTTTTACCGGCTTCCATCGGGCCGCCGGAGACGAAAATCACCGGAATATTCAGGCGCAGTGACGCCATCAGCATCCCTGGGGTGATCTTGTCGCAGTTGGAGATACACACCATCGCATCGGCGCAGTGGGCATTCACCATGTATTCCACCGAGTCGGCGATCAGTTCGCGCGACGGCAGAGAATAGAGCATGCCGCCGTGGCCCATGGCGATACCGTCATCCACCGCGATGGTGTTGAACTCTTTGGCTACGCCGCCAGAGGCTTCGATTTGTTCTGCAACCAGCTTACCCAGGTCGCGCAGATGCACATGGCCCGGCACAAACTGGGTGAATGAGTTGACCACCGCAATAATCGGTTTGCCGAAATCGTCGTCGGTCATCCCGGTCGCGCGCCATAATGCGCGGGCACCCGCCATGTTGCGGCCGTGGGTGGTGGTAGCGGAACGGTACTTAGGCATGCTCTTCACTCCAAAAATTGTCATATTACGGACGGCGAACGAACCGCCCGTTTAGTCTTGTCTGTCGCTGTTATTTATGGATTAACCGGATCCAGCCACCCATATTTGTCTTCGGTCTTGCCGCTGAACAGGCCAAAGAACGCCTGTTGGATCTGCTTGGTGATTGGGCCACACTTGCCGATCCCCACCTGAATGCCATCCACGCTGCGCACCGGCGTGATTTCCGCCGCGGTGCCGGACATAAACACTTCGTCCGCCAGGTATAGCGATTCACGGGAAAGCACCTGCTCGCGCACTTCGAAGCCCATGTCTTTTGCCAGCTTGATGATCGCGTCGCGCGTAATGCCCGGTAGAGCGGAAGAGGTGAACGGTGGGGTGAACAACACGCCGTCTTTCACTTCAAACAGGTTCTCACCTGCGCCTTCGGAGATATAGCCATGCACGTCCAGTGCAATACCTTCCTGATAGCCATGGCGGCGTGCTTCGCTGCCCACCAGCAGGGAGGAAAGATAGTTACCACCGGCTTTCGCCGCGGTAGGAATGGTGTTTGGTGCCACACGGTGCCAGGAAGAGACCATCGCATCGATACCTTGGTCCAGCGCTTCTTCACCCAGATACGCGCCCCAAGGAAACGCCGCGATAATCACGTCGGTTTTATAGCCAGCCGGTGGGTTAACGCCCATGCCAACATCACCAACAAATACCAAAGGACGAATATAAGCGCTGACCAGATTGTTTTTACGCAGCGTGGCACGGCAGGCTTCCATCAGCTCATCGACGCTTTGCGTCACCGGCATGCGGTAGATTTTGGCCGAATCATGCAGACGCTGCATATGTTCACGGTGGCGGAATACGACCGGGCCTTTATGGGAGTCATAGCAACGCACGCCTTCAAATACCGAGGTCCCGTAGTGTAGCGCGTGCGACATCACGTGAACCTTGGCATCGGCCCATGGAACCATCTCACCATTGAACCAAATGTAATCAGCTTTCTTCGTCATTATTATATTCCTTGTGCGCCATCAGGCGCTGATTTGTTGTGATGATTGTTGCTGGATCTCAACGCTGGAGACGTCCATCAGTTTGCTTAACTGAGATGACAGTAAATCCACAGGGCGCTGGCTGGCAACGGTCAATTCAATATTAATATCGTCGCAATTGCTGCCCGAAGCCATATTCATAGCACAGACCTGGAAGCCACGGTGGCGGACAACGCGTAATACGCGCTCTAACATTTCAGGGCGGAAGCGGGCCTGGATCGAGAGTTGATGCTGCATCATGATACTTTCTCCAACATGGTTTCGTTGCCTGCGCCCGGCGGCACCAGCGGCCAGACGTTCTCGAGTTCATCAATGGAAACCTGCAGCAGATAAGGCCCTTCGCTGTTGAGCAAGGTATTGAGCGCGTCTGCGACCTGGTCTTTGCGGGTAATACGTTGGCCGGGGATGCCGAAGGCGCTGGCCAATATCAGGAAATCGGGGTTATCGGAGAGGTTGGTTTCGCTGTAACGACCGTCAAAGAACAGTTGTTGCCACTGGCGAACCATCCCTAAACGCTGGTTATCCAGTAATACGATCTTCAGCGGTAACTGTTTGCGTTTGATGGTGCCCAATTCCTGCACGTTCATCATGAAGGAGCCATCCCCGGACACACAGATCACCATGTCCTCCGGACGCGCCATCTGTGCCCCTACCGCGGCGGGAACACCAAAGCCCATCGTCCCCAGCCCGCTGGAGGTGATGAAGTTCTCTGGGCGTTCAAAGCTCATGTGCTGCGCAGTCCACATCTGGTGCTGGCCCACGTCGGTGGTGACTACGGTATTGGCCGGCTTGCGTTCCGACAGTTGCTTGAGCAACAGCGGCGCATAGATCGGTTGGCCTGGATGGTCGTAACGCCAAGGGTGGGTTTCTTTCAGCTCTGCCACCCGCTGCAGCCAAGGGGCGATCTGCATCGGCTGTTGCAGCGCTGGCAGCAACGTTTTCAGATCGCCTTGCAGGGCAACGTGCGTCTGACGCAGCTTGTTCATTTCCGCCGGATCGATATCCATGTGGATCACCTTGGCCTGCGGCGCAAAGGCGTTCAGCTTGCCGGTTACCCGGTCGTCAAAACGCGCACCCACGGCGATCAGCAAATCGCACTCCTGCACCGCGTAGTTGGCAGCTTTGGTGCCGTGCATACCCAACATACCGAGATAATACGGATGCTCGGCATCTGGTGCGCCCAATCCTTTCAAGGTCGCTACGGTTGGGATCTGCGTCACTTCGACAAATTCCCGTAATGCCGGGACGGCCTGCGCCATCCCCACGCCACCACCGACGTACAGCATCGGCTTTTTCGCCTGCGCCAGCAGCTGCGCTGCCGTCGCCAACTCTGCGGTAGAATGTTCAAACTGGTCTTCTACCGGCATCAGATGAGGGGGTAGATCGCCTTGCGCCAGTTGGATGTCTTTCGGGATATCAATCAGTACCGGGCCTGGACGGCCGCTGGTGGCGATGGCAAAAGCCTCTGCCATGATCCCTGGCAGCGCTTCCAGTGACTCCACCAGGAAACTGTGTTTGGTACAGGCCAGAGACAGGCCCAGAACATCGATCTCCTGAAAAGCATCGGTACCGATAAGCGCAGAGCCTACCTGACCGGTGATCGCGACCACCGGCACCGAATCCAGCAACGCATCCGCCAATCCGGTGATCAGGTTGGTCGCGCCGGGACCCGAGGTGGCGATACAGACACCCACCTTACCGCTGGAACGAGCATAGCCAATGGCCGCAATTGCCGCTCCCTGCTCATGACGGCACAGCAGATGTTCTACTCCGCCATCATACAACGCATCGTAAACCGGCATGATCGCACCACCAGGATAGCCGAATACCGTATCTACTCCCTGCGCACGCAACGCTTGAACTACCCATTGAGCACCATTCATGGTTTATTTCCCCGCCTTGCTGCGGGAAGTGCAGGATTTTATGCTGTTGGTCATACTCTGCTCCTTGTTCACTTTTTCTTGGCATAAAAAAACCCCCGGACCTTTTAGGTGCGGGGGTTATCTTGCGATTCTGGCTTGTTTTCTAAGCCTTTCTTCGTCCAAGTGCAGCCCCGCACGGTGGGATAATAATCACCACCACGCTAATCACGACTAGGCTAATCACTTGGGCTAGGGCTTTCATAATAGGGTTGTTCACTGTGCTCGTTTCGAACTAATACCTACAGAGTTACCATAGCAGCAGGTGACATGACAACACTTTTTTTGCGTTATTATTCGCCGCTGCCTGGTCATAACTGTAACAAATCGCACTAAATTCAAACGTTAACGTGGGCAGCGGGTGTTTTGCTTGCTACCGCAATCGTTTTACCGCGCGTATCCTTGCCAAAATACACCAGCACCGCGATCACGATCGCCACCGTCCCGGCGATAATCGCCATTGCCAGGCCGTAGTTTTGCCCATGATGTTCGGCAATCGCGGCCTGTAAAGTGGCATTCACCGACGCAATCAGGTTACCCAACTGATACACAAACCCCGGCAACACTGCGCGCGTATTGGCCGGCACCAGTTCGTTGAGATAGGTCGGGATCACCCCCCACGCGCCCTGCACCATGAACTGCATCATGAACGCCCCCAGCCCCAACATCAGCGAGCCACTGGCGAAAGCCCACAGCGGGATCACTGGCAGCGCCAGCAGTGCCGCAATGATAATGGCTTTCTTACGGCCAATTTTTTCCGACAGAGCGCCAAAGAAGATCCCGCCGATAATGGACGCAATATTGTAGCTAATGGCGATGATACTGACGGTTTTAGGATCGAAACCATGCTGGATCTTCAGGAAGGCCGGGTACATATCCTGCGTACCGTGGGAGAAGAAATTAAACGCCGCCATCAGCAGCACCAGGTAAAGGCACAGCTTCCAATGGCTCTTCAGCACCGGCAGCAAGGCCGAGCTTTCTTTACGTGCCCGCGCCGCCAGCCATACCGGTGATTCTTCCACGCAGAAGTAGATAAAGGGCAGCAACAGGATCGGCGCGGCCCCGATCACGAACATGCCGCGCCAGCCGACCACTTCAAACAGCAGGCCATAAGCCACCGCAGCCAATAGATAGCCAAACGGATACCCTGCCTGGAAGATACCGGACATCAGACCGCGCGAACGGTCCGGGATGCTTTCCATCGCCAGTGAAGAAGCCACGCCCCAGATGCCCCCCATTGCTACACCATAAAGTACGCGCAGCAACAAGAATACCGTCAAAGAAGGGGCCGCCGCAGACAGCAGCTCAAATACCGAGAAAAACACGATGTTCAGCATCAGAATCGGCTTACGGCCGTACTTTTCCGCCGCCCGGCCAAAGATCAGCGCACCAATCGGGCGCACCGCCAACGTCAGCAGGATAGCCAGGGTGACTTCTTCCATCCCCACCTGAAAAGCCTGTGCAATATCGCTGAGCAGGAAGACCAGCACAAAGAAATCAAAAGCATCGAGCGTCCAGCTTGAAAAGCTGGCAATTGCCGCATTGCGTTGCAGCGGAGTCCAACCAAACATAGTGTCATCCCTACCGTAGAGTACGAGGTCATAAGGTTTAGCGGCGGCCGCAGCAAGTGCGGAAGCGGTCGGGGCTTTGTTAAGGAAGTGATTTTTTATTTTAAACAATTGTTAAATACACCCATTAGCCCTGCGCATGCAAATTACTTAGCTTGCTAATGTGTTTCAGCCTTACCGTAATTGTTAATGAGTATTACAACAAATTGCGTACCAGCTCGAAAAACGAACTTAACCTTATGAAATAGAGTAATTTTCATTTCGCAGCACTACGCAAGTTAAGACGCTGGCAAGCGCAGTCATCAGGCACATCCCGCATCATGTGGCCTTCAGCAAGGAGAGCAATATGTCACTGGCGGTAATCTATACCCGGGCCACGATCGGCGTGCAGGCACCGTCGGTCATGGTTGAAGTCCATATCAGCAACGGGTTACCCGGCCTTACGCTGGTCGGCCTGCCTGAAACGACGGTGAAAGAAGCCCGCGACCGGGTGCGCAGCGCACTGATCAACAACGGCTTTACCTTTCCGGCCAAACGCATCACCGTCAATCTGGCACCCGCCGACCTGCCTAAAGAAGGGGGGCGCTACGATTTACCCATCGCACTGGCCATTCTGGCGGCCTCGGAACAGCTGCCCGCAGATAAGCTGGCGCACTATGAGTTCCTTGGCGAGTTGGCGCTTTCCGGCGCCTTGAGAGCGGTACATGGTGCCATTCCGGCAGCAATCGCAGCAGCCGAGGCCAAGCGTGAGCTGATCCTGGCGGAGGCCAATGGCAAGGAGGCGGGGCTACTGCCCCACAGTACCACCCGGGTCGCGCAACATTTGCTGGAGGTTTGTGCCTTTTTGCAGGGCAAAGGAGAGCTGCCGATCGCTGTAGCCCCGCCCGCTGCTGCCGCTACAACGGAAACCGCCGATCTGCAAGAGGTCATCGGCCAGGAGCAGGCAAAACGCGCGTTGGAGATTGCCGCTGCCGGGGGCCATAACCTGTTGCTGCTTGGCCCACCGGGAACCGGTAAAACCATGCTGGCCAGCCGCCTCAATGGCTTACTGCCGCCGCTAAGCGATCAAGAAGCGTTGGAAAGCGTTGCCGTTGCCAGCCTGCTGCATCATCCAGATGAAACCCTGCCATGGCGGCAGCGCCCCTTTCGCGCCCCGCACCACAGCGCTTCTATGGCCGCTCTGGTCGGCGGTGGCTCCTTGCCACGGCCGGGGGAAATATCCTTGGCGCACAACGGCGTGCTGTTTCTTGATGAACTACCCGAGTTTGAACGGCGTGTGTTGGATGCGCTGCGTGAGCCACTGGAGTCTGGGGAAATCGTCATCTCACGCGCCAGCGCCAAGGTACGCTTTCCTGCCCGGGTGCAACTGATTGCAGCGATGAACCCTAGCCCGACCGGCCACTATCAGGGAATACACAATCGCACTCCACCTCAGCAAATCTTGCGCTACCTCGGCAGGCTCTCCGGCCCGTTTCTCGATCGATTTGATCTGTCGATTGAGGTGCCACTGTTGCCACCGGGCGTGCTGGCCAAGCAGCATCATGCGGGGGAAAGCAGCCAACAGGTACGGCAACGGGTGCTGGAAGCACGTGAGCGGCAGCTAGTGCGGGCAGGCAAGGTAAATGCGTTGTTGAGTAACCGCGAAGTAGATCGGGATTGTCATTTGCCTGCGGCAGAGGCGGATTTTTTGGAAAAAACGCTGAGTAAACTGGGATTATCGGTTCGAGCCTGGCATCGCATCCTGAAAGTGGCACGCACGCTGGCCGATTTGGCGGGGGAAAAACAGATCGGGAAACACCATCTCAGCGAAGCGCTTAGCTACCGCAGTATGGATCGCTTACTGCTACAGTTACACCGCAGCCTGGAATAGAAAATGGGGCCAAACGGCCCCATGATGATCAATCGTCGCTTTCAGTGTAGTCTTCTACCGCATCTGCCTGCGGCTTGCCGCCTGACAGCGTATGGAATTTTTTCGGGCGGCGGGTGCGCGCCAGATATTTAGACCATACTTTTTCTTGCTCGGTCACCGGTTCACGTTCACCGCGGCACACTGCAACGAACAGCTGTTCTTCTTCAGTGGCTGGCTGGCGTTTGCCGGCATCCAACTCGTTGAAGGCATAGCCGAAACGCTCTAGCAATTGCGCTTCTTTAATGGTGAAATCGCCGTGACGGGAGAACCCGCGAGGATAGTTTTTATTATCAAAAAAACGACTATTGGTGGTGAAGCTATCCGCCATCTGACACGCTCCTAATTCTCTCATGGCCGTGCTGTTTATGGCGCGGAGTATTAGATAGGCTTGACATCGTGTAAAACAAAACATTTAAATCTTAACGATAAAAAATTTTGGAGATAGGTGTGGACACCGAATTACTGAAAACCTTTTTGGAGGTCAGTAGAACGCGACATTTTGGCCGCGCAGCGGAATCCCTGTACTTAACGCAGTCTGCGGTGAGTTTTCGTATCCGCCAGCTTGAAACTCAATTAGGGGCGAATTTATTCACCCGCCACCGCAACAACATCCGCCTGACCCCCGCAGGAGAGCGGCTGTTGCCCTATGCCGAGAGCCTGATGAACACCTGGCAACTGGCCAAGAAAGAGGTGGTGAGATCGCTACAACACAGCGAACTTTCCATCGGTGCTACCGCCTCGTTATGGGAGGCTTACCTGACACCTTGGTTGCAATCGCTTTACCAGCAGCGGGAAGCGTTGCAGCTTGAAGCCAGGGTGGCATTGCGCCATTCATTGGTGAAACAGCTACATGAAAGACAGCTCGATTTGCTAATCACCACCGAACCGCCAAAGATGGATGAGCTGGCCAGCCAGCTGTTGGGTAACTTCTCGCTACGCCTGTTTTCCTCCGCGTCACGCGACAAGTCAGCCCCAATGCCTTACATCAAACTGGAATGGGGGGCGGATTTTCACCAACAGGAAGCCCGCATGCTCGAGGGCGACAGCATGCCCGTGCTGACCACCACGTCGGCCCATCTGACGCGCCAATTGCTGGAGACGACCGGAGGCTGTGCTTTTCTCCCAAGCCAGTGGGAGAAAGAGTTTCCTCAGTTGATCGCCGTTGCAGAGGTTCAGCCGATTATTCGCCCGCTTTACGCCGTCTGGCTGCAAAACAGTGACCAGCAGCCGCTAATCCGCCAACTGCTGAAAATACCTTTAAATACCGCAACCTGAGCCGCTATGACGGCTTCAGGCGTGGATGGCGGGGTTTGTCCCGTCTGGTCTGCCAAAAGGCGCTCATCGCCTTCTGGAGGCCGATAAAGCAGAACAGCAGGATGCCGATGACGATTTTGGTCCACCAGGAGCTGAGTGAACCATCGAAAGTGATGTAACTCTGGATTAGGCCCTGGATCAGCACGCCAAACAAGGTACCCAAGATGGTACCGACACCGCCGGTCAGCAAGGTTCCTCCAATAACCACCGCCGCAATGGCATCCAGTTCGACACCGCTGGCAGCCAGCGCGTAACCGGCTGAAGTGTAGAGCGAGAAAATAATGCCGGAGAGAGCCGCCAACGTGCTGGAAAGCATGTAAATCTGGATGGTAGTACGCCGCACCGGCACGCCCATCAGCGCAGCGGAGACCGGATTGCCGCCGATGGCATAGACGTTATGGCCAAATCGGGTGCGATGCGCCAAGATCATACCTAGCGCTACGACCAGTAACATCACCAATGCCAGCAAAGTAAAGCGCCCGCCTCCCGGGACTTTCCAGGCATAGTTTGCCAGCGTGGCATACAGCGGGTGGTCGATCGGCAGCGACTCTTCTGACACGATAAAGCTCATGCCGCGCACGAAGAACATCCCAGCCAGCGTGATGATAAAGGCGGGCAATTTCAGCACATCAATGATCCAGCCCATCAGCGCGCCAAACGAGGCTCCCATCAGCAAGGCAATGACAAACGCATAACCTGGAGCAATACCATAAGTGCCAATCAGCTTGGCCAGCAGTACGCCGGTAAAGGCGATCACCGACCCCACCGAAAGATCGATCCCCCCTGAGAGGATCACAAAAGTCATGCCCACCGCCACAATGCCGAGAAAGGCGTTGTCGGTCAGCAGATCGCACCAGACGCGGGTAGAAGCAAAGCTGGGGAATTGGCTAAGGCAAAAGGCATAGCCCAACAGGAAAACGGCGATAGTGATCAACAAGGGAAGGTTACGTTTCATCATGGTTTGCGCCTCCGCCACAGCCGGTGTATCGAAACACTCGGGGATTGCACCAGCAAAACGGCTAATACCACTACCGCTTTCAGCACCAGGTTAAACTCTGGCTTATAACCCGAGAGCAGGATCCCAGTATTCATTCCCTGAATGATTAACGCCCCAACGACGGAGAGCAGCAGATTAAAACGCCCGCCTAGCAGTGATCCACCGCCAATCACCACGGCCAGGATTGCATCCAGTTCGAGCCACAGGCCCGCATTGTTGGCATCGGCACCTCGGATATCCGCCGTGACAATAACCCCTGCCACCGCTGCGCACAGGCCGCAAATGATATACACCGCAATGATCACCCAGCGCGTGCTGACGCCAGCATTACGTGCCGAACGCAAATTGATGCCGACCGCTTCAATAAACAGCCCCAATGCGGTTTTGCGCGTCAGTAACCAAATCAGCAACAGCATGATGGCGGCAATGATCACCGGCATCGGCAAATACATCAGCGCCCCGCTACCGAGCTTGGCCAGCCCTTCATTCTCAAAGGTGACGATTTGCCCCTCGGTAATCAGTTGCGCAATACCTCGCCCAGCTACCATCAGCATCAGGGTGGCAACGATGGGCTGGATTTGCAGCACCGCGACCAGGAACCCATTCCACAGACCACACAGCGCCCCCACGGCTAGCGCCGCTCCCAGTATGTAAACCAAAGGGTAGCCAGCGCTGGTCATGGTGGCAGCGGTCGCCCCGGCAATCGCCATCACCGCACCGACAGAGAGATCGATCCCGCCGGTAGCGATGACGAGCGCCATGCCCAATGCAAGCAATGCGACGGGAGCACCACGGTTAAAAATATCAATCACGCTGCCGAACAGCCGACCATCCTGAATATGGATGGAGAAGAAATGGGGGGCGACCAGGCTATCAATAAGCAAAATGACCGCCAGCGCCCCCAGTTGTGTCGCCCCTGCGGGCATCACCCACCTGACTTTGCGTGGTCCACCGGTCATGGGAAAACTCCTGTGGTTCATGCTGCCCCCTGTTGCACGGCAATGGCCTGCATGATGGCGGGAACCGTAATGGCATCATGTTCAAGCTGCGCCACGTGTTTTCTATCGCGTAATACCACGATACGATCGGCATAACCTGCCAGCTCCTCCAGTTCTGAGGAGATCACCAGCAGTGCCAATCCTTCATCACAGAGTCGTTCAATCAGGCGGATAATCTCCGCATGAGCCCCCACGTCAATGCCGCGAGTGGGCTCATCCAGGATCAGGAAGCGGGGTTTGGTCGCCAGCCAACGCGAAAGCAGCACCTTCTGTTGATTGCCGCCAGAGAGATACTGGATTTGCTGCTCTGGCCCTGGCGTGCGGATCCCCAGCAGTTTGATAAACTCTTCGGCAATGCGGGTTTGCTCACGCAGCGGGATTGGCCGCAACCAACCGCGCTGTGCCTGCAATGCCAGAATGATGTTTTCCCTTACCGTGGCGGCGCCGACAATACCGTCGGTTTTGCGATCTTCCGGGCAATAACCAAATCCCAGGCTGGCCGCTTTACGGGGCGTTGGGATCGCCACCGCTTTGCCCTCAACCTTGGCGGTGCCCTTATCGCGAGCCTTGATGCCGAAGATCAGCTGTGCGGTCTCGGTACGCCCTGAACCCAATAAACCCGCCAGACCGACAATTTCCCCAGGCCGCAGCGCCAGATCGAAGGGCTCAACCATCCCGCGTCGGCCATAACCGCTAAACTCCACCAACGGCGGAGCCTGTACGGCCTGATGTTCGCTACGCTTGAGCAGCGTTTCATCAAAGCTGTGGCCAAGCATCATCTGCACCAACTCCAACCGTGGCAGCTCGGCAGTGACCCGAGTCCCAACCAGCTTGCCATTGCGCAGCACGGTAATACGATCGCTGATGCGGTAAACCTGCTCAAGAAAGTGGGTGACAAAGATCATCCCCATTCCCTGCGATCGCAGTTGGCTGAGAATATCCAGCAGCATGCTGACTTCCTTGGCATCCAGGCTGGCGGTGGGTTCATCCAGGATCAGCACCTTGGCGGAGAGATCGACGGCACGGGCAATCGCGACAATTTGCTGGATCGCGATCGAGTAATTGCCCAGCGGCTGACTGACATCCAGCGGCAAGCCATAGCCTTCCAGCAGCTTACGGGCATTACGTAACAGGGTTTTTTGATCGACCAGACCAAAGCGGGTCGGCTCCCGGCCGATAAACAGATTGGCGGCCACCGAGATATTAGGCAGCAGGTTAACTTCCTGATAGACGGTGCCTATCCCCAACGATTGCGCCTGGGCCGTATTCTGCGGCGCAATCGCGGTGCCTTCTAACCAGATCTCACCGGCGGAGCGTTGGTAAACGCCGGTCAATGCCTTGATCAGCGTGGACTTGCCCGCACCATTTTCTCCGAGAAGCGCCACCACCTCACCGCGCTGTAGTGTGAAATCAACCTGCTCCAGCGCTTTTACACCTGGAAACTCAACGGATAAACCGCTTATCGTCAACAATGCTGTCTGAGGTGTGGCCATCATCTGCTCCGCCCGTGAACGATCAATATCCCATGCTTTTCTTCATCTCAAATTCCTGCTTCGCGGTATCGGGCTGCAGCAGTTTCGACTCGGTCTGGATAAATTTCTGTGGCTGAGTGCCGTCTTTTTTCAAGGCAATCAGGGCATCAAATGCGGGGCCTGCCATGTTTGGCGTCAGTTCAACCGTGGCGTTGGCTTCACCGTTCATCATGGCTTTAAAGATATCCGGCACGCCGTCAATGGAGATCACCTTGATTTGCGATCCTGGTTTGAGGCCAGCTTCTTTAATCGCCTGAATGGCACCAATGGCCATATCGTCGTTATGTGCATACACGGCACAGATGTTTTTGCCGTTCTGCTCGGCCTTGATAAAGCTTTCCATCACTTCTTTACCCTTGCTGCGAGTAAAGTCGCCGGACTGCGAACGGATGATTTTGACGTTATCGGCAGAGGCAATGCCGTCCGCAAAGCCTTTCTTACGGTTGATCGCTACGCTGGCCCCGACGGTGCCTTGCAGTTCCACCACGTTACAAGGTTTGCCTGCCACTTCTTTTACCAGCCATTCCCCTGCCACCTTCCCTTCATGAACGCTGTCAGAAGCAACGGCGGCGGTATACAGCGAAGGGTCGTTCACTTCGATCATGCGATCGAGCAGGAATACCGGGATTTTGGCTTCTTTCGCTTCCTGCAAGACCGGAGTCCAACCGGTTGCCACCACTGGCGCAATAAAGATGGCATCAACGCCCTGGGCAATGAAGGATCTCACCGCCTTGATCTGATTCTCCTGCTTTTGCTGCGCATCGGCGATTTTCAGCGTAATACCGCGTTTTTCTGCCTCCTGCTTGGCCACTTTGGTTTCTGCCGAGCGCCACCCTGATTCAGAACCAATCTGAGAGAAGCCGACAACCAAGGGGGCGGCCTGCGCCGCACCCATCAACACGCCGCTTACGGCGGCCGCTAACAGTAAACGCTTATACATGTTTTTCTCCTCGCGCTGCCTAAACTTTTCAGGCAGAGATGGCTATGGGTGTATTCGCTTTAATCGAGAGTGCCCGGAAAACTCCCGGGGCTTATAAGGTGTAGTTGAAATGCAGGCAGGAATGATGAGCGATATCACAGCGCGGGATTACAACCATTTTGTGCATAGATACAGCAAGAAAAGTCTAAATTGGGAACGGTTTCGGCAGGGATTTTGTACGAATTGGCTTGTGGGAGGGGGAATTTGGGAGAATAGAAAGCAAAAAAAACCCTTCGCTTTCGCAAAGGGTTCTAATATGGCAGGGGCGGAGAGACTCGAACTCGCGACACCCGGTTTTGGAGACCGGTGCTCTACCAACTGAGCTACGCCCCTAAATTACGCTTAACATTATGCCTGCTAAGATTAGCAGGCATAATTTAAATAAGTGGCGGAACGGACGGGGCTCGAACCCGCGACCCCCTGCGTGACAGGCAGGTATTCTAACCAACTGAACTACCGCTCCACCGGTTCTTCTAACGTTGCATCTTTCGATGCGGGCAAAACCACCTTGGTGATTTTGCACATTACCAGATGTCATACTGATAACGTTTAATTGATGCCTGGCAGTGTC
>NZ_AYMQ01000072.1 GCF_000633355.1 Serratia sp. H1w | reverse complement strand
TCTTCAATGATCACGGGTATAGCTAACAATAGATAATACCTGACCAAGAAAATGCTTCTTTCCCAGCTAGGCGTAACATTCAGGCTCATGGTGCGAGGCCGCTATTAATGACTCCACTCCGTTATCGCCTAGGAACATTCTCGGGCAAATCGAAAAACTCCTCAAGGCATTTATTGGTGTAATTTTACACTCACCCTCAATGCTTAAAATAAAACCACAACTTATAAATAAAATAATTACATGATGAAAATCATGGCATTACAATCATTATCAACAGGTAGATAAAAATAGTTATCATTTAATGATGGAGAAACAGCAGCGGGGAGTAATGCTGTCAAAGATAGACTTGCGCAACGATCAAATCGGCGCGAATTTTGAATGATGAAATAGTTAACCCTGTATTAATACTTAAGCGGCAAGTGGCAGATTTCCTTCAGAGTACCGTTTTCCAGTCTGACAAATCCCCCTTGTTTAAGCTGGGAGAGGATTTTCATAATACTGCTACGTGAAAGGCGTGTTTTTTGCTGAATATACTGTGCTGCGGAAATATTCTCTCTGAACTCCACGGGTTCACTCATCAACTCCAACAGCTGAAAACGCAAGATTTCATAGGCAGTCGGCGAGTTGAGGTAACTGCTCAACATGAAAAAGCGGTTGGTGACCCGATAGATATGCCTGGATAACAGTTCCCACAGATTGAGACGAGCGATGATTTGCCTGATTTCCTGGGTGTTGGCAATCGCAATCTCAGCGCTGGTGTGCGTTTGCAAAAACAACATGCGGTTGGCCGCCAAAACGCCACCCACCCCAATAATTCCTGGTATATACATGGTGTTGATCAAAATCTCATCAGGCCCATGATGCAATTTACAAATGCCGCTGCGTATCAGATAGCAATACGAGCCTCCCTCTTTAAACAGGTAAAGTCGGGTTCCGGGCGGGACAACGTTAAAGGTGACGTGAGGGCTCAGTTGTTCAAATAGTTCAACCGTTGCAGCAAAGTCATCGGTAGCAGGGTGATCTGGTATGCTCATAAAACCTGTCAGCGTAGAAAGTTAACTGCTTTTAATCTAGCATATCAACACCTGCTACGCGCAACGATACATAACGTCGTCACGTAGCCAAGTGGTTGCGCAGGCGCCCAGACTCAGCAGCAGAGATTTAAATATTCTCTGAATATGTTGGGGCTTATCAGCTGACTTTTGAGCAAGTTGAGCAAGGTCAACAGGTCCTGATCGGTACCAAGATTAAATTTCTTCATAATGACATACTTATGCGAACTCACCGTTTTAGCGCTGATCTTCATCTTTCTGGCGATGGCATGGGTTTCCTCCCCCAGATAAAAACGCGTAGCGACGCCAGCTTGTTGCAGCGTAAGCGTCTGATGTTTACACATCAGGCAGTTTTGCTTAGATGGTTGTTGTGTCTCCAGCAGGCTACGCTGCATACCGAGAAACACAAGCTCCTTTATCTTATCCAGAGACTCCGATCTATTGATAAAAACCGTGTTAGAGAAACATAAAGGAAGCCCAGCACAGGTTGGCGCGGTACTACCATCATATATGCCAATAACCAGGCTGCCTTGTTGGCGCATTTTCATCATGGGCTGACAGAGAAAACGTTCACCGGCAGAAAAACTCTTGACGATAATATCAACTTGAGTGATTGTGTCACTGTCCATTTCACTGAAATAAATATCTTCAGTGCGCCCAAATAAATCCATCAGTAACCACTCCATACCAGTGAGGTACAGAGTATATTCATCGTCAAAAACAACGTTCAATTTCAAGACCCTTTAATTAATTCATTCTAATAAATCGACTAAATATAGTTAATTAGAAAGACATTCAAATTAAAAAACAGTGAGATTATTCTGATATTAAATAGACGGTTTATTCAAGTTTTTTCTGAGTGTAATTTTACACCCTCAAAAATCTTTTAAAATTAATTAAAATTAGCATAATTCCCCCTGAAAAACTGTCTGCACATTACTGTGTAGGCGAGCGTGTACCACGGAGGGAATCAAGGTGACTCACGCAATAAAACCTTATATTACATATGATTGTAATATGACACAAAAAAAGCCCTTGGCCGAAATAGAACTGCTCCTGGGGCACCTCGCGCCACACGCCGACAAGGTAGAAACAAAAAACAGACAGCCACTTAACTACACCGCAGGCGGGCAGCATCACTGTTTTTTGCTACACAAGGGCAGCGTGACGCTGTATCGCAACATTGATGGCATGGTGTTAAATTCAGAGTCGGCCCCCTACATCTTTGGCATCAGCACGCAACTGCTGGAGTCTGACTATCTCTATATCCGCACTCAAGAGTCCTCAGAGGTCAGCGTTATCTCGATTGCAGAAGCCAACAAAATTATTGCCAGAGAAGATCTGTGGCAAAGCTTATCGACCCTGTTAATTTATACCGCCAGCAGGGTATATGACCATTGCACCAAGATTTCTTCGCTTTCTTCCTATGAGATCATCTGCTACCAGCTCTATGAGCTAATGAACGAAACGCAAGAAGTCAGAAGTAGCGTCAGTGTCGTCTCCTATATCAAGAGCCGGACTTTTCTTTCGCGCAGCAGCATCATGAAAATCCTGGCACAGCTAAAAACCGGGGATTATATTGTGACGGAGAAAGGCTTTCTGAAGGCAATAAATAACATTCCATCAAGATATTGACCCTGGCGTTAGTACTTGCCGAAGCCTGTGCCAGATGGAATGAATTCAAGCGCGGCCTCCACGAGATAAGTTCGGGAAACCGCGGTAGCTAAAACGGTTACTCGTCGAAGAACCAGTAACCCTGATTAACCAAACCGGTCAACTCGGCAACAAACGCCGGGTTTTGCAGCGCCTCACCCAGTTCTGTTTTGCCAACAATGGTGTAACGGCACAGGGCATCGGCAGCCTTGGGGGCAACCGTATCCAGGCGTTCACTGTTGATAAAGAAACTGCCGCCAACTTCCAGCACTCGTAAGCCACTCAGGCGTGTCAGCACGGCACCGTCCATCAGAGCTTCAATCACTTCATCTTGTTCGTAAGGCGGTTGAGCCGGAGCGATATCCAACTCATGGCGCGGCGTGGTGATGAAACGGCCAAACCACTGTTTAAAATCTTCCGGCTGATTAATCATGTCGGTCATCATGGTACGCAGGCGATCCAGTTCGTACTCTTCAACCCGGCCCGGGTGTTCCCGGCAGGTCAAATCGGGATCGCTGTAATGTTCGCCCCCGAGATCGTTTTCCAGCGCATAGTCCGCAAAGCTGCTGATCAAATCCCGGCCGTTAGGGCCACGGAAACCAACGGAGTAGTTAAGCGCGGTTTGGTGGGTAAAGCCGTCGTGCGGGAAGCCCGGCGGAATATACAAGATATCGCCCGGCTCCAGGTCTTCATCGATGATTGGCGCGAAAGGCTCGACGTGCAGCAGCGCCGGATGCGGGCAAAACTGCTTCAGCGGCAGTTTGTCACCGACGCGCCAGCGGCGGCTACCCATCCCCTGGATGATAAACACATCGTACTGATCGATATGCGGCCCCACACCACCACCGGGTACCGAGAACGAGATCATCAGATCGTCTAAGCGCCAGTCCGGCAGCACGCGGAACGGGGTCACCAGCTCGGCTGACGGAGCATGCCAGTGGTTAACCGCCTGGGCCAGCAACGACCAGCCGGTCTCCCCCAGATTATCAAAATGCTCGAACGGCCCGTGGCTGGCCTGCCATTGGCCATTGGTTTGGCTGACCAGACGGCTGTCTACCTCAACCTCCATCGCCAGACCGGCCAATTCGTCCGGCGTGATGGGATCGACAAAGTTCGGGAAGGCATTCTTTAATACAACGGGTCGTTTCTGCCAATATTTTTCTAAAAACTCGGGCCAGTTCAGATTCAGTTGATAAGCCATGGGTCCACACCAGTGAGAAGACAAACGGGCCTGATTATAAAGAGGCTGACACCCGTGCCGCTTTGTCATTGGTCAATGACTGGGCGTTAAGCTGGGCGAAAATGATGCCCCTCACCCCAACCCTCTCCCACAGGGAGAGGGAGTTGTCCTGCGTCGTGGGTAAAACGGTGCCATTCCAGACAGTGTGGTGAGGTAAAACGCAGAAAAATCAGCGAACTCGATCGGTTCCCTCTCCTGGGGGAGAGGGTTAGGGTGAGGGAACTTGGTAACTTCAAACGCAAAAAGCAGGTTGCAGTGGGTTATTCCCCCGCCGCAACCTGCCTGATGATTCAGTGCTTGATCAAATATCGATTAATGCACTTGCTTGTCATCCACATAAATATGGTGCGCGGAGCGTGCACGCGGATGGATAAAGAAATGCCCTTCTGGTGCTGAGTCGGCACTAACCGGTACCAGCTTGAGGTTGGTCGCCTTCAAACGTTTATCATGCAGCGCATAGATAATGAACGGAATAGCCACCACCACCACAAAGCACACCACCAGCATAGTCACATACATATGGTCAGCTGCTAGCCCAGCCAGACCTGAAGGCGGGAAGAACGAGACCACAAAGGCAACCACAGAGGTCAGCAAACCAATCGAAGCCACGGCCAGTTTAACCATCTTGCCACCCGGAATATTGAACACGCGTTCGTTTTCCGGCTGTTTGCGTACCAGTTGGATGTAGCCCAGGAACAGCAGGAAATAGCTGCACAGGTAGATCACCACGGTCAACGCCAGCGCAATCAGGAAGGACATGTTATTGCCGCCCCCGGTGTTGGTCAGAACAATCAGCGCAATCGAGGTAATCACCAGCTGAGAAATCACCAGTGCGACCGGCACGCCATTCTTGTTCATTTTGGCAAAGCGAGCAGGCAAGATCCCTTGCTGAGCGGTAACCAGCATGCCGCGAGACGGCCCAACAATCCAGGCAGCGATTTCTGCCAGTACGCCCAACAGCAGCAGTGCAGCAATAACGCGGACAGCCCATTCAAACTGCGGACCGAAGTGCGAGATCAACACGCTGAAGGTTTGCATCACCCCTGCAGACAGGTTGATTTCACCACGAGGGATCACCGCTGCGATAGAAAGCCCACCAACAGAACTCAAACAAATGGCCGCAACCATCAGCAACAGCATGGCAAGCGGGTAGTCCCGGCCTGGGTTTTTCATCTCGTTGACGTGAGTCGCCGAGGCTTCAACGCCCATATAGCTCAGGATAAACGCCACAAACACCACCAGCGTGCCCATCTGGGTAAAGTCTGGGAAGAAAGTAGAAGCGTTCATTTCGATGGCCAACGGCGCACCAGAATGCAGATAGCTGACGGCCAGGATCACCAGGACAGCGGCAGGCAACAGGATGCCGGCAAAAAAACCTATCTTGGCAATGCGCGCGGTATTTTTGGTGCCGCCGAACTGGGTGAAAGCCAGGCCCCACAAGATAACCAGTGCAGCGATAGTTTTGACGATCGGATCTTCATTCAGCTCAGGCCACTTGAGGATATAAGACAGCGCCCCCAGCACAAAATAGAGCATAGGGATGAAACCTACGGCAATCTGCAGATAGCCAAAGGAGATGGCCGCAAAGCCCCATTTCTCACCCAGGGTTTTAGACACCCAGGTGAAAACGCCGCCTTCCTGCCAACCTTTTACCGTCGCCATCTCGGCGGCGCACAGGCCGACGGGGATGAACCACAGGAACCCGCCTAACAGCAGGAAGAAAATCAGAGAAAAACCTGATGTTGCAAAGGTCGGATATTCATAAACCGCCATCACCATTGATGCGGTAATAGCAAAAAAGCCTAACAACGTTAATTGTTTTGGAGCGGCGCTTTTTTCGGTGCTCGCCATAACGATTCTCCTGCCGGAAGAGGTTGCTCTTCTTCAGCGAATATTGGTGGGGAAAAAAGCGGGGCTGGCATCAACGCCGCCCCGATAAGAAACCAGAGTGATTACCCGTGGTTGAATCCGCTGCCTTGCTGCGCGGATACTGGGTTAACGACCGGATGGTTTTCGAATTCAATCAGCGCACGTTTGATATCTTCGATCAGCAGGCAACCCAGGTCGTAGCTCACGCCGTGGCGTACCAGGATGCGTTGGATCACCAGATCTTCGCGGTGCGTCGGCATTGAATAAGCCGGCACCTGCCAACCGCGAGCACGCAGCTTTTCCGCCAGATCGTAAAGGGTGTAACCCCCGATCGCCGCGCCGTCTTTCAGTTTCCATGCCAGCGCCGGGATGCCTTTATCGCTGTCACCATCAAACAGAATTTCAAACGGCCCCAGCTTGCCAATCTCTGCCGCCAAATGCTGAGCCGTGGCGTAGCAAGCGTTGTGGATTTTGGCGTAGCCTTCGCGGCCAAGGCGCAGGAAGTTGTAATACTGTGCAACAATCTGGCCACCGGGGCGCGAGAAGTTCAGCGCGAAAGTCGGCATGTTGCCGCCAAGGTAGTTGACGTTGAAAATCAGCTCTTCTGGCAAATCTGCCGCTTCGCGCCATACCACCCAGCCAGCCCCCAGCGGTGCCAGACCAAATTTATGACCCGACGAGTTAATGGATTTCACCCGTGGCAGACGGAAGTCCCACTCGAGTTCTGGCGAGCAGAAGGGAGCCAGGAAAGCCCCGCTGGCGCCATCGATATGCATCGGGATATCCAGGCCGGTTTCCTGTTGCAGACGATCAAGCGCATCGCTCACCTCTTTCACCGGCTCGTACTGGCAGGTGAACGTCACGCCCAGCGTTGGCACCACGCCAATGGTATTTTCATCGACACGCTTGAGCACTTCTTCCGCATTCATGATCAGGCGGTCGCCTTCCAGCGGGATTTCACGCAGTTCAACGTCGAAGTAACGAGCAAACTTGTGCCAGCAGATCTGGACCGGGCCACAAATCAGGTTCGGCTTGTCGCTAGGCAGCCCCTGCTCAGCACGCTTTTTGCGCCACTGCCATTTCAGCGCCAGCCCGCCCAGCATGGCGGCTTCAGAGGAGCCGATGGTTGAACAGCCAAGCGTGGTTTCCGGCGTTGGTGAATTCCACAGGTCGGCCAACATTCTGACGCAACGGGCTTCAATTTCGGCAGTTTGCGGATATTCATCTTTATCGATCATGTTCTTGTCGATAGATAAATCCATCAGTTCGCGGATTTCATCATCCACCCAGGTCTGACAGAAGGTCGCCAGGTTCTGACGTGAATTACCGTCCAGCATCAGTTCATCGCGGATGGCATTAAACACGTTACGCGGATTGCGCTCGGCCATGGGGAAAGTGGATTTCGGTAATGCACCGGATAAATCGACTGATGCGTAAACATCATCATTTTCATTATAAGCTGGAGTGTTCGCTGACTTATTCATAGTAATAGCCTTGTAAGATAATAATTAAAAAATAAATTCGTTATGCGACGCCGCATTTAAATAATGTTTTTATTTAAATGCCTCGTAGTCTGAAAAACTGGTGATGATATTAAATTAAGCGATGTCGCAAGGATATGGGAGCAATTGGTAATTACTGTAGGCGATGGACTACAAGCGTAGGAATAAGGGAGGTATCAGATTGATGACAAAATAGCAATGTTGCTGAATTTGTAGGGGCGAACATGTTCGACCCTGATTATCCAGACGGGCGCAGCATGCAGCGCCCCTACGTAGTGGGAGCGATGAGGGTTTGTAAGCAACCTCAGTATCTGGCTGATTTAATTACGGGAAAATGCCGCAATGGCCGCATTCAATCCCTGAAGCAACTGCTCCAGGTTGCGCATGCCCTCATCGATCACTGCCCCATGCTGCTGTGTCGCCAGCGCATTTTCCAGCTCTTCGCTAAGCCGCTGTAATGACGTGGCCCCCAGCAATTGAGCCGTGCCATTAATACGGTGTAAATGGCGTTGCAGAGTTGGCCAATCCTGTAATTCGAGCGCCTGTCTGGCCGCCAGCAGGTCTTTGTCATTTTCCTGACGGGACTGTTCGAGCATCTGGCGCATCAGAACGTTATCACCCAGGCTCAGCTTCTGTAACGTAGCCATATCGACAAACTCGCTGAGTGGTTCAACCGTCGAAGGTGCTGCAACACCTTGCAGCGCCGCTTCCAACTGCGGTAAATCTATCGGTTTAAACAGGCAAAGGTTCATGCCCATCGCCAGGCAGCGCTCTTTCTCTTCGGCCTGGGCATTTGCGGTCAGCCCCCAGATAATGATGTGCTGATTGAATTCACGCACCCGACGAGTCAGCGTCATCCCATCCATATTGGGCATATTGAGATCGGTGATCAACAGATCGTATGGCTTGGCCTCGAGCATCGCCAGGGCTTCCACACCATCAGTAGCCTCATCAACCCGATAACCGAGCGTATCCAACTGACGGCGCAGCAGCAGCCGGTTGGTAGGGTGATCGTCCGCAATCACAATCTTCAGCGCTTTGGCGCCACTAACCGGCGCTTTGGGCGTAAACGAAACGGCGGCAACCTTATCCAGATCCGCAACCGCGGTGGTGAGCGTCACCGTCATGGTGGTTCCCCTGCCCGGTTGGCTTGTCATCTCTAGGCTGCCAGCCATGCGTTCAACCAACTCACGGCAGATCGTCAGACCCAGGCCCGAGCCAGTATGTTGTTTGCCGCCTTTGGTCTGGCTAAAGGGCTTAAACAGGTGTTGCTGCTCCTGCGGGCTAATCCCTGCTCCGCTATCTTTCACGCTCAGCGTTAGCCGAGTCTGGTCAGCACCCTGTGCGTGCGTTTGCGCAATCACCTCGACCCCGCCCTCAACGGTAAATTTGATGGCGTTACTGAGCAGATTGGCCAGCACCTGCTTCACCGCCTGCGGATCAAGCCACAGCGCCTGCGCTGTCCCAAGGCGGTAATCTACCGACAGCCGCAGATTTTTTAGCGCAGCTATCCCTTCAAAACTGCTGACCGTCGCAGCTAGCAGCGACGCCAGATCCACCCATTCCGGTGTCAGTTCAAAGTTGCCAGACTCAATTTTCTCCATATCCAGCACATCGCCAATCAGGCCCAGCAATGACTGCGCGGTGGCATAGGCCAGCTGGACGGATTCTTTCTCCTCTGCCGGGCTTTGGCTATGGGTGGCAAGCAACTCCAGGAACCCCATAATCGCACTTACCGGCGTGCGTATTTCATGGCTCATACTGGCCAGGAAGGTACTTTTGGCCCGGTTGGCATCGATGGCCTTGTCTTTCTCCAGCTGCAATTCCCGCATCAATTGCCTGGATTCGGTAATATCCTGCCAGCCGCAAATCAGCGTGGGTGACGTGTTGGCGGGCAGTTGGCACAGCGTTAACCAGTGTAAAATCAGACGTTCTTCCGTGCCATTATTCAGCACCAGTTGTTGAGGAATAACCTGGTTGACTTGCAGCCCTCGCTGGATATCTGGTTGCACCGCAGCGAAAATGTCTGCCAGCGGATGACGGCGATCAAATAGCGAATGCTGCATCGCGCCATGTAACTCGGGACTGAAGAAGTTCCCGAAGGCACTGTTGTAGCTTTCGAGCACGCCTTCCAACGAGATAACGTATACCGGCACGGGGATCGAGTTGAATAAGGTCTGACGGAAACCGAGCTGATACTCCAGCGCAGCCTGTGCTGCTTTGCTCTTACGGATGGCCCGCAGCAAATAGGCTCCCCACAGCAAACTGCTGACAACCAGCAGCGTAGCCAGAAGGATCACCCAATAGAAAGGCCGGTTATATAGGTTCCAGGTGTCAATTTTCACTTCGGGGGTTTTTACCCACTTCCCGACCAGATTCAAGAGCTCTTTGGGCGGAATGTCATCCAGTGCCTTATTCAGAATGCTTTGTAATTCTGGCGATCCGCGCGGAATGGCAAAGGAGATCTGGGCGGTGCGTTCGTCGGGAATGCGGTAATAGGCCAACCGGTTGGGGTAATAATGATCGATGATGTAGCGCGAGGCGAGCTGGGTAGCAACCACCGCGTCAACTTCCCCCTGATCCAGCATGCTCAACGCCACGCTGGTGTTCTCTACCTTGACCCATTGCACACCAGGATATTTGGTTTTCAACTTTGCCAATAACGTGTGGTAAGCAGGAATGGCCACTTTCATGCCAGGCTTCATCTCTGCGGCCTGGTTGTCTGAAACGCGGGTGACGATCACAAAAGGAGTCGCCAGGAATGGATGGGTAAAAGCGATCTGCTCTTCCCGTTCAGGGCTGTAGGTTGCCGAGGGCAGGGTATCCCAATCCCCCTTACGCATAATACTGACCATCTGTTCATTAGAATTGGCGACCACCGGTTCAAAGGTCAAGCCGGTTTGCAGCTGGATCAGGTTAAGGATATCGCCAACCAACCCACGTATTTCCTGGTTTTCATCCACCATACTGAACGGGGCGTAATAGGGATTAATCAACACACGCAATTTAGGATGTTTTTCCAGCCAGCGCTCCTCTTGCGGGGTCAAAACCAGCTCTTTGGATAAAAAGGCCAGATTGCCCATATCAATCCACGATTGAACAATCTGGCTATGTAACGGCTCGGTCAACGATTTGATAAAGTTATCTACGATGTTGACTAACTGTCGCTGGCTAGCGAGTGCAATAAGCACGTTACCGCTTTGTGGCTCTCGCCAGAATTTCACCATACCCAGCGTCTGGTAGTAATCGCGGGCGATAATAAAACTGGTGGTGAGGTTATTGCCGAAAAAATAGTCGCTCTGCTTACTGGCTACCGAAGCCAACGCCTGATTTTCATTGGTAAAAGAAGCGATGCTGGCGTTGGGAAATGATTGTTTGATAAATGATTCAGGCGGAAAACCTTGCGTGATCGCCACCTTGATATTATCGCTATTATCGTGAAACGGCTTCATCACTTCGGCCTGTCGCGTCACCAGGGTTGGATACCCTTGCACCAGCGGCAAGCTGGTAATAAAGGGAGCTTTTAGCTGGCTTACCCCGGATGGGGCGCTGAGCACGAGATCGACACTGCCTGCTTGCAACGCAGCCAATGCCTGTTGCTCATCGACATAAAGTTTGACGATCACATTGGTATGCAGGGCCTTTCCCAGCAGCGCCAGATAATCCGCATTCATTCCGCGATAACGACCGGTGGCGCTATTGATACTTAACGGCGGGGATTCAATGCCATACACGGCGACGGTAAGATTGTGCTTTTGCGCCAGCCAGGCCAGATCGCCGTAGCCGAGAGCGGTAGTCGAGGGCGTGACTATGTGATTACTCGTCAGCACCAACGTTATCGGCCCGTTACTCACCGCCTGTGCAGGCGGCAGCAACACCAGCATAACCAGCCAAGCCCTCACCGCCAGCCTTAACATGCTGTCACCCAATTTTATTGCGGTTGGCAAACGCAAACAGATCGGCCAACGAACTGCAACCGAGCTTCTCCATTAAACGGCTTTTATAGGTACTGACCGTTTTATTGCTGATAAACATGGTTGCCGCAATCTGCATGTTATCCGCACCGCTGAGGATGGCACGCATCACCTTGATCTCCTGACTGGAGAGCGACGTCAGCATTTCCTGCTCCGAAGACAGGCTGCCGACAAAACCGTTCAGTGAGAATGGAAAATAGCTATAGCCATTCTGGGCGGCATGCACCGCAGCGATGATATTGGTCATGCCCTCTTTTTTACTGATAAAGGCATTGGCCCCGGCATCCGCGCTGCGCTTGCCGTAGAACAGATCGTTTTTGGCAGAGACCACAATGATGATTTGGCTGAACTGCTGCTTTCTGAGCTTTTCCACCACCTCAATGCCGCTCATGATCGGGATATCCACGTCAACAATCACCACATCTGGCTGATGTTGCGCTACCTGTAAAAACGCTTCGGCGCCGTCCCCCGCCTCGCCAATAACGCTAATCCCTTCACTTTCCAGCAGGTTTTTGATCGCCATGCGGGCCAGAGGATGATCGTCAACAATTACAGCACTCAAAGATTTGGCTTCACCCATGCTCGTTTCCTGGTCAAATCGAACAAACAACACCGGCGAGCGTCAACACGGCCGATAAACCTTTTTGCTAGGTCCATGCCTTCAGTATGTACCTTACCCACCGACTCGACAAGCCTATACCCTACCCTCTTTATAGTCCTAATCCGCTGTTTCCGCTAAATAATTTTACCCTGATAAATCTATTGGACTTCACGTGTAGGACGCGGCCTGCAAATGTTTCCGATGTCTCTGCTGTGTTAGGCGACTGCCCTGCCTTATCATCACTGCGAACTTTCAGCATGGCCTCTCACATTCCAGGCCGTTTTAAGCTGAAGGTGATGACCAAGCCATTCAATTAATCATTCACGCTCTGCGCTTATTGCCCACAGGCAGCGCGATGGCTTGCTATTGCTCCTAATCAGACCAGCAAGGGTTTTGCCATGCCACAATTACCACCATCAGACAGTCACCCGGTTAAATCGCCATTAGAAAAAAGAAAGCAATGGCTGCTCATTTTTCTCATGGTGATGGTGATTACAGCCATGGGCAGCGCCGCCTGGTGGTATTTCAATTCACGCAATGTGCAAAGCACCGATGATGCCTATGTGATGGGCAATCAGGTCACTATTTCTTCGCAGGTGAATGGCAGCGTAGTCAGCGTGAATTACACCAATACCGATTTGGTTAAACAAGGCGATGTATTAATCACATTGGATGATACCGATGCCAACCTCAGCTTTAAAAAAGCCAAAAATAACCTGGCGGAAACGGTGAGAAAAACCAAACAGGTTTATATCGCCGACGCGCAATATAACGCCAATATCGCCCAGGCTAAAATCGCTTATCAACAGGCGCAGGCAGATTTTAAACGTCGAACTCAACTGATGGGCGCCGGTGCCTTTTCAAAAGAAGATTTGCAACATGCGCGCAATGCCGTTAGCAGCAGCAAGGCAGCGCTGGACGTCGCCATTGAGCAATATCGTGGCAACCGTATCCTGATCCAGAACTCCACGCTTGAACAGCAGCCTGCCATCCTGTTGGCAATAGAACAGATGCGTGAAGCCTGGCTGGCACTACAGCGTACTAAAATTCGCAGCCCGGTCACCGGCTATGTCGCACAGCGCAATGTGCAGGTTGGTGAAACGCTCAGCGCTGGTCAGGCTTTATTATCCATCGTCCCCGCCGAACAGCTGTGGATTGACGCCAACTTCAAAGAAACCCAGCTCAGCGGCGTACGCATCGGGCAAAAGGTGAGCGTGGTCAGCGACCTGTATGGTAGCGATGTGGTTTTCGACGGCGTCATTGAAGGGATCAATATGGGGACCGGCGGCGCGTTTTCGGTACTGCCCGCACAGAATGCCACCGGCAACTGGATCAAGGTAGTGCAACGCCTCCCGGTGCGTATCACGTTGGACGCCGATCAGATCAAGGCTTACCCACTGCGGATTGGCTTATCCACCACGGTGACCTTACGTGAAAACAACACCAACGGCCCAGCCTTGTCTACCACCCAACGCCAGAAACCGGCCTATCAAAGCCAGGCATTGGTGCTCGATACCGCCAGCATCGACGGAGAAATCCTCACCATCATCAAAGCCAATGCGATGTGATCGATGAACAATAACAACACCCTGCTGCCGCTAAAAGGCTGGTCATTGATCCTGGTGACGCTGTCGCTGTCGCTGGCGACCTTTATGCAAATGTTGGACTCCACCATTTCCAACGTCGCCATCCCAACCATTTCCGGCTTCCTGGGGGCCTCTACGGACGAAGGAACCTGGGTGATCACCTCGTTTGGCGTTGCCAATGCGATCGCCATCCCGATTACCGGGCGTCTGGCGCAACGCTTTGGCGAACGTAAGCTGTTTTTAGCTTCGGTGACGTTGTTTGCACTGGCGTCGCTGTGCTGCGGACTTGCTACCAATCTCAGCATGCTGATTTTTTTCCGCGTCATTCAGGGATTGGTAGCAGGCCCGTTGATCCCCCTTTCACAAAGCCTGCTGTTACGTAACTACCCACCGGAAAAGCGCAATATCGCACTGGCGCTATGGTCGATGACGGTGATTATCGCCCCGATATTTGGGCCGATCGTTGGCGGCTATATTTGCGATAACTTCGACTGGGGCTGGATCTTTTTAATCAACGTCCCGCTCGGTATCGTGGTGGTTGCCATCACCGCTTGGAAGCTGAAAGGCAGAGAAACACCAACCGAGCCGGTAAAAATCAATCTGATCGGCTTAAGCCTGCTGGTGCTTGGCATCGGCAGCCTGCAAATCATGCTGGATAAGGGCAAAGACCTCGACTGGTTTAACTCTACCACCGTGATTGTGCTGGCCGTGATCGCCGTGGTCGCGCTGATCTTGTTGATCATCTGGGAAGCTACCGACGATAACCCGATCATCGATCTGAGCCTGTTCCGCTCGCGTAACTTCAGTATCGGCATCCTGTGCATCAGCTGCGCGTATCTGATTTATGCCGGGGCGATTGTGCTGATGCCGCAGCTGCTACAGATTGTGTATGGCTACACGTCGGTGTGGGCGGGGCTGGCCTATGCGCCTATCGGGCTGATGCCGCTGCTTATCGCCCCCTTGATTGGCCGCTACGGCAACCGTGTTGATATGCGGATCTTGGTGACCTTCAGCTTTATCGTGTATGCCGCTTGTTACTACTGGCGCGCAATGACGTTTAACCCGGCGATTGGTTTTTCCGCTGTGGTGCTGCCACAGCTGATGCAGGGCTTCGCCGTAGCCTGCTTCTTCCTGCCGCTGACGACCATTTCGTTGTCAGGACTAGCACCAGAAAAATTTGCCGCAGCCACCAGCCTGAGCAACTTTTTCCGTACGCTATCCGGCTCGATCGGTACGTCACTGACCATGACACTGTGGAGCCACCGGGAATCGTTTCATCACTCGCAGTTGACGCAGTCGGTGACGCAATTCAACCCGGCCGCGATCAAGCTGGATCAAGGTCTGCAACATCTGGGGTTCGATCAGCAGCAAGCAGCCACCTACATTAACGATCAGATTACCCAGCAGAGCCTGCTGATGTCGGCCAACGATATTTTCTATCTCTCTGCGGGGGTGTTCTTGATGCTGACCCTGCTGGTGTGGTTCGCCAAGCCGCCGTTTAATACGGCCAAGGCGGGTTGATAACGCAGTAAAATGAGAGGCGCTCACCCGCCTCCTGATTTACTTAATCCGTTTGCCGAGCTCATCAACAATCTTTTCACCATCCTCTTTGGACAATGCCCCCATTTGCGGATCGGGCAGGATATCAAGCACCGTTTCAGACGGACGGCATAAGCGAGTCCCCAGCGGCGTCACAACGATTGGGCGATTAATCAGGATCGGCTGCTGCAACATAAAGTCGATCAATTGCTCGTCGCTGTACACCTCTTCTGCTAGCCCCAGTTGCTCGTAAGGTTCCACGTTTTTGCGCAGTAAGGCCCGGACGCTTATCCCCATATCGGCGATAAGTTTCTTCAGTTCATCGCGGCTCGGGGGAGTCTCAAGGTAATAGACGATCGTTGGCTCTGTGTCGCTATTGCGGATGAGTTCCAGCGTATTACGCGAGGTACCGCAGGCCGGGTTATGGTAAATGGTGATCATGGGTGTTCCCCGCTACAAAGTGATTGATAGGCGTAACGCCAGGGCCGTCAGCGTGACCAACAGCACTGGCACGGTCATGATGATCCCGGTGCGGAAGTAGTAGCCCCAGGTAATACTCATATTCTTCTGCGCTAACACATGCAACCAAAGCAAGGTCGCCAGGCTGCCAATTGGCGTGATTTTTGGCCCCAGATCGCAGCCAATGATATTGGCGTAAATCATGGCCTCCTTAATTACTCCCGACGCTGCACTGCCCTCTATGGACAACGCGCCAATCAACACCGTGGGCATATTGTTCATCATGGATGACAGGAACGCGGTCAGGAAGCCGGTACCCAGCGTAGCAGCCCATAAGCCGTTTCCCGCCAGCAGGTTCAGTACGCCGGAGAGATATTCCGTCAACCCGGCGTTGCGCAGACCGTAGACCACCAGATACATGCCAAGCGAGAAAATCACGATCTGCCAAGGTGCGCCACGCAGCACCTTCCCGGTGTCAATGGCATGACCCCTTTTGGCCACCGTAAACAGGATCACCGCGCCCACGGCAGCAATAGCACTGACCGGAATGCCGAGCGGCTCCAGCACAAAGAAACCGACCAACAGCAGGATTAAAACTACCCAGCCGGTTTTGAACGTTGCCGGATCCTTAATGGCTTTTACCGGTTGTTTCAGTCGTGCAAGATCATAGGTTGGCGGAATGTCCTTGCGGAAGAACAGGTGCAGCATGACCAGCGTGGCGATAATCGCAGCGATATCGACAGGAACCATCACCGAGGCATACTGCGTGAACCCCAAATCAAAGAAGTCTGCCGAGACGATATTGACCAGATTGGACACAATCAGCGGCAAGCTGGCGGTATCGGCAATAAACCCGGCAGCCATAACAAACGCCAGCGTAGTGCCTTTGCTGAACCCCAGCGCCAGCAGCATGGCGATCACGATAGGGGTCAGGATCAGCGCTGCGCCATCGTTGGCAAACAAAGTCGCCACGGCCGCACCGAGCAAAATGATATAAGTAAACAACAGGCGCCCTCGCCCATTTCCCCAGCGCGAGACATGCAGCGCCGCCCATTCAAAAAAGCCAGATTCATCGAGCAACAGACTAATGATGATCACGGCAATGAAGGTCGCAGTGGCATTCCAGACAATATGCCAAACCGCTGGGATATCGGCGATCTGCACCACCCCGGTGCTCAAGGCCAGCCCCGCGCCCAGCACCGCGCTCCATCCAATCCCCAAACCTTTTGGTTGCCAGATCACCAGCACAATGGTCAGGATAAATATCGCCCCAGCCAGTAGCATACTTGCGTTCCTTAACATTTATATATGAATTTTCATATGTGTTTAGCTAAAAAATTTAGCTACACAGCGCTTTGCCATCACGGGTAGTGTTCACCGCTGCCAGCTTACGTGCCATTGACTGGACTTCATCCTGCTGGCTCAACCAGGCTTGTTCGACAACCAGGGCTGCCCATGCAGGGATATGAGGAGAAAGACGATAATGCACCCACTTCCCCTGCTTGCGATCCATCAGCAATCCGCACTCTCTAAGCATCGCCAGATGGCGTGAGATCTTGGGTTGTGACTCATCCAGCCCGGAGCAGAGATCGCAAACGCAGAGTTCGCCCAGCTGTTTGAGCAGCAACACGATGCCCAAGCGGGTTTCGTCCGAGAGGATTTTGAAAAGTTGCAAGGAAGTCAGGGCCATCACTATCTCCACGCTCAGTAGTGGCTGAAATGATACCCTTAAGGGTTTTCATGTCAACAACGCATTCGAATTTCCATATATGTTTTATTTCGCGCAGCGGTAACACCTAATGCGGCAATATATTCACACCCCGGCAACAAATAATATTGCACAAAATAGTGTGACCCTGTTCAAGTCGTCAATCAGTTAATAATGCTATTTATGCTGCATGGATTTTTCTAACGTGGATCTGCGAAATCATGAATCATTTAGAACTGCAGGCGCTACGTCAGCTTTTTTTTATGACGGTCGAAGAAAGTTCGGCCTATATTTCTCATGACAACAATTTGGCTACATGGCAGCAATGGGAACGCGGCGAAGGAGAAATCCCGGCCGAGGTTATTGAAACATTCAAGCAAATGATTATAAAAAGAAAAGCACATATCAACGCGATCATCGACAAGATCAATAGCCGCATTGGCAATAATACCATGCGCTTTTTCCCGGATTATGCCTCCTTCCTGGCGGTCTATAACGAAGGGGACTATCTGCAATGGAAGATTTATCAATCGGTCGCCGCTCAGCTGTATGCTAATGATCTGGAACGGCTATGTTAAACATGATTAATCAGACTTAATAGTTTAACAAATCCGCTTCATCAACAACACGATTATGCTTTCTGTAAGGGCTGCTTATCAACAGCTCTGCCGGTACGTTTTACTTAACCATCATCCCCAAAAGCAGGTTAATACCTGTAAAAATTTCGTGCCCCACAGTCATTGCGGCGCGAATTGTTTATTACTGAGCGATTTTTTGAGCAATAAAACATGGAAAACAAGTATGTACCCACGGCCTTGGGGCTGTATCTGAATTATCTGGTGCACGGTATGGGGGTGATATTAATCAGCTTGAATATGCCTTATCTGGCAGAGCAGTGGCACACCGATGCCGCTGGTATCTCGATCGTCATCTCTTCTTTAGGGATTGGCAGGCTGAGTGTGTTATTAATTACCGGCATGTTATCCGACCGTTTTGGCCGCCGTCCCTTTATTTTCCTGGGGATAGTTTGCTATCTGGGATTCTTTTTCGGCATTCTGCTTAGCCACACCATTATTATCGCTTATGTATTTGGTTTTTTAGCTGGCGTCGCCAACAGTTTTCTCGACGCAGGCACCTATCCTACGCTGATGGAAGCATTCCCCAAGTCGCCAGGCACCGCCAATATCTTGATCAAAGCCTTTGTCTCTGGCGGCCAGTTTATGTTGCCCATGGTGATCAGCCTGCTGGTTTGGGCTGAGGTTTGGTTTGTCTGGTCGTTCCTGATCGCCGCGGGCATGATGCTGCTCAACGGCCTGTTTCTGCTGCGCTGTCCCTTTCCCGCTCACCCAGGGCGACGCGTGGCCAACCAGCCCGAGTGTCAGGCAGATATCAACCACAGTTGTTCCATTGTAGATCTGGTCAGCTATACGCTCTACGGCTATGTCGCCATGGCCACCTTTTATCTCATCAGCCAATGGCTGGCGCAGTATGGTCAGTTTGTGGCGGGGATGAGCTATACCCTGTCGATCAAGTTGTTGAGCATCTACACCACCGGCTCTTTGATGTGCGTGTTCATTACCGCCGGACTGGTAAAGAAAAGGTTTAAATCAACCACCTTTCTGATGCTGTATACCTTTATATCCTTTATTGCCTTGCTCACCGTTTGCCTGTACCCCCATAGGTACGTCGTGATGGCTTTTGCCTTCATCATCGGCTTCTCTGCTGCCGGTGGAGTCATGCAGCTGGGGCTGACGCTGATGGCAACCCGTCTTCCCCACGCGAAAGGCAAAGCCACCGGCATTTATTACAGCGCCGGTAGCCTGGCAACGTTCACCATCCCGTTGATTACCGCCAAAATTTCCGAAACCAGTATCGCCAATATTATGTGGTTTGATACCGGTATCGCAGCCTGTGGCTTCCTGTTGGCGCTGTTTATTGGCTATCGTAGTCACAGGGAGGCTAACAGTTCCCTCAAGATCGCCCAGATGGTGAGTTAATTCCGCTGTTGTGTTGCCCCCCTCTTGCTATATCACCCTAACCCTCTCCCAAAAGGAGAGGGTTAGGGTGAGGGGTATTATTTGGCGGTTGATACCCGGCTTTCCCCCTCCATCCGGCGCCACCTACAATATTATTCTTGTCGCATGCAATATGAGACAGAATTCCGCTAACCGTTGACACCTCAATAAAGTAAATAGCTTGTTAATAGCCCTTGATATTCATCGTACCCAATCGGTAACCCCCGGATTGCAGCCATCTGTGCATAATTAACCAGGCAAAAAATTGACACAATTCGGCAACACCATCCTGCATTTTTCTCTGCAATAAAGTTTAAAACTAAAACGGCATATTACGTACTTATCCTTCCGGGCGTTATTTATACTCACTACACGTTTCAGGCTGCTTTAAATAATTCATTAACAAGAAAGGCCATCAAAAAACACGTCCCCTGGATCCAGATAACGTAAAAAATTAGCGACAAGCGGAGAACAGCATGAGCCAGAGCAAGGCCTTCAAAGCGCCATTTTTGTTAGCGGTCATCAGTATCTATTTAAGTTATTTTCTCCACGGTGCCAGCGTCATTACGCTGGCACAAAACATGACGCCACTGGCCGAGAAGTTCGGTACCGATAATGCGGGCATTGCCTACCTGATATCCGGCATCGGGCTGGGCCGGCTAGTCAGTATTCTATTCTTTGGCGTGATATCGGATAAGTTTGGCCGCCGCGCCGCCATTTTGATCGGCGTCTCCCTGTATATTCTGTTCTTCTTTGGCATCCCGGCCAGCCCTAATCTGATCGTCGCTTTTGGCCTGGCGGTTTGCGTGGGCGTTGCCAATGCGGCGCTCGATACCGGCGGCTATCCGGCCCTGATGGAGTGCTACCCCAAAACCTCCGGTTCGGCGGTCATACTAGTCAAGGCCATGGTCTCCTTCGGTCAGATGTTCTATCCGATGTTAGTCAGCTATTTGCTGGTCAGCCATATCTGGTACGGCTATGCGATGGTCATCCCGGGACTCCTGTTCGTCCTGATCACGCTGTTACTGCTCAGAAGCAAGTTTCCCAGCCAGTTGGTCGATGCCGCCGTGGCGAAAGACTTGCCACAAATGAACAGTAAACCGCTCGCCTGGCTGGAAGGTGCCTCTTCCGTCATCTTCGGCGTGGCCGCATTCTCTACCTTCTATGTGAACGTGGTCTGGATGCCAAAATACGCGATGGCATTTGCCGGTATGGCCGAGGCCGATGCGCTCAAGACCATCTCCTGGTACAGCTTTGGCTCACTGATGTGCGTGTTTATCTTCGCGCTGCTGTTAAAAAGCACCGTACGCCCGGTCTGGGCCAACGTGTTTAACGCCGGTGTCTCGGTGATCGCGGCAACCATTATTTATCTGTATCCCTCACCGCTGGTCTGCAAGCTGGGTGCCTTTGCCATTGGTTTCTCTGCCGCCGGAGGGATATTGCAGCTTGGCGTCTCGGTGATGTCGGAGTTCTTCCCGAAAAGCAAAGCCAAGGTCACCAGCGTTTATATGATGATGGGAGGGTTAGCCAACTTCTTGATCCCATTAATTACCGGTTATCTCTCTAACATTGGCTTGCAATACATCATCCTGCTGGATATTGCCTTTGCCCTGCTGGCCTTTATTACCGCCATCATCGTCTTCATCCGCTATTACCGAGTATTCAAAGTCCCGCAAAGTGACCTGCGATTGGGCGAGCGCTTTTTCCAATAACCCACGCGGGCTTGCGCCCCACACGATCATGGTTAGACAAGGAGTTTAGAATGGATGTTACTGCAAAATATGAGCTGATCGGACTGATGGCTTATCCGATCAGACACAGCTTATCGCCAGAGATGCAGAATAAAGCGCTGGAAAAAGTCGGGCTACCTTTTACCTATATGGCTTTCGAAGTCGACAACACCACCTTCGCCAGCGCGATTGAAGGGCTTAAAGCGTTAAAAATGCGCGGCACCGGCGTCTCCATGCCTAACAAGCAGTTTGCCTGCCAATATGTTGATGAATTGACGCCTGCCGCCAAACTGGTCGGTGCCATCAACACCATTGTCAACGATAACGGCTACCTGCGCGGTTACAACACCGACGGGACCGGGCATATTCGGGCCATCAAGGAAACCGGTTTTGATATCAAGGGCAAAACCATGGTACTGGTCGGCGCAGGCGGCGCTTCTACCGCCATCGGCGCGCAGGCTGCCGTTGAAGGCATGAAAGAGATCAAGCTGTTTAATCGTAAGGACGAGTTCTTTGATCAGGCGGTCGCCTTTGCCAAGCGCGTCAACGACAACACTAGCTGTAAGGTCACCGTGACCGATTTGGCAGACCAGGAGGCCTTTGCCAGCGCCATCGCCAGCGCAGATATCCTGACCAACGGCACCAAAGTGGGGATGAAGCCGCTAGAGAATGAGAGCATCGTCAGCGATATCACTATGCTGCGCCCTGAGCTGCTGGTAACGGAGTGCGTTTATAACCCACACATGACCAAATTGCTGCAAATGGCCCAACAGGCAGGTTGCCAAACGGTGGATGGTTACGGCATGTTGTTATGGCAGGGTGCCGAACAGTTCAAACTGTGGACTGGCAAAGATTTCCCATTGGAATACGTGAAGCAGGTGATGGGATTCGCGGCGTAATATTCCCGTAGAGCGTGGTGGCCAGCTGAAGTCACCACCTTAATGATTACGGCAAAAGAGCAGGTAACAGGTAAAAATGAAAACCATAACCGTAAAAAATATTGTGTTCGGCGAAGGCGCGCCAAAAATCATTGTTTCGCTGATGGGTAAAGATATCCCTGGCGTCATCGCCGAAGCACAGGATTATCGTCAGGCCGATTTCGATATTCTGGAGTGGCGCGTCGATCATTTTGCGGATGTCGCCACGCTCAGCAACGTGATAGCCGCCGCGCGCCAGATCAAAGCGATCATTGCCGATAAACCGCTGCTGTTTACCTTCCGCAGCGCCAAGGAAGGCGGCGAGCAAGAGCTCTCGCCACAGGCCTACATCGCGCTCAATCTGGCGTTGGTGGACAGTGGCCTGGTCGATATGATCGATCTGGAACTGTATACCGGTGATGAACTGGTCAAAGATGCCGTGGCGCACGCCCATGCCAACAACGTCAAAGTCATCATGTCGAATCATGATTTCCACCAGACGCCGCCGCAGGCCGAAATCGTCAAGCGCCTGTGCAAAATGCAGGAGTTGGGTGCCGATATCCCGAAAATCGCCCTGATGCCGCAAAGCAACGGTGATGTATTAACGCTGCTGGCCGCGACGCTGGAAATGCACCAGCAACATGCCCACGGCCCAATAATCACCATGTCGATGGCCAAAACCGGCATTATCTCCCGGTTAGCGGGTGAAACTTTTGGCTCGGCGGCCACTTTTGGCGCGGTAAAGAAAGCCTCCGCACCAGGGCAAATTTCTGTCACGGATTTACGTGCCATATTAAACATACTGCATTAATTGCGTCGCGTACTGAAATAACACTCGGCGGGAATAATATCATTCCCACTTAAATAACAAAGAATACCCCTCACCCTAACCCTCTCCCACAGGGAGAGGGGATTGAACGTGCTATATATGAGCTCCTGCACCTAATTTCTGCGCTGGACTAGCTCCCTCTCCCTGTGGGAGAGGGATGGGGTGAGGGGAAATACACATTAATAAATTAAATATCTAGGTCATCAACTGGAGTTATTATGGATCTGGTAAAACCGAAAAGAATCAATGGTAGAGTGCCAGTATTATCGGCACAAGAGGCCGTGAATTATATTCCTGACGAAGCCACCTTGTGCGTATTAGGTGCCGGTGGCGGTATTCTGGAAGCCACTACCTTAATTACCGCGCTGGCAGAAAAATATCAAACCACGCAAACCCCGCGCGACCTGTCATTAATCAGCCCGACAGGATTAGGCGACCGGGCCGATCGCGGTATCAGCCCGCTGGCACAGGTTGGGCTGGTGAAGTGGGCACTGTGCGGGCATTGGGGGCAATCTCCACGTATCTCCGATCTCGCCGAGCAGAATCTGATTGCGGCTTACAACTATCCTCAGGGCGTGTTAACCCAGACCCTACGGGCCGCAGCGGCACATCAGCCGGGGATTTTAACCGATATCGGTATTGGCACCTTCGTCGATCCGCGCCAACAAGGCGGCAAACTCAATGAGGTGACCAAGGAAGACCTGATCAAGCTGGTTGAGATCGATAACCAGGAATACCTCTACTACAAGGCCATAGCGCCCAACGTTGCCTTTATTCGCGCCACCACCTGCGACAGCGAAGGCTATGCCTCATTCGAAGATGAGGTGATGTATCTGGACGCGTTGGTGATTGCCCAGGCGGTGCATAACAACGGCGGCATCGTGATGATGCAGGTGCAAAAGATGGTCAAGAAGGCCACGCTGCACCCTAAAGCGGTGCGCATCCCTGGCTATCTGGTAGATATTGTCGTGGTCGATCCACAGCAGACGCAGTTGTACGGCGGTGCCCCGGTAAACCGCTTTATCTCCGGCGATTTCGTGCTTGATGACAGCACCCAAATCGCCCTTCTCCTTAATCAACGCAAACTGGTGGCGCGACGTGCGCTCTTTGAGATGCGTAAAGGAGCGGTAGGCAACGTCGGGGTAGGTATTGCCGACGGCATCGGCCTGGTTGCCCGTGAAGAAGGCTGTGCCGATGATTTCGTGCTGACGGTCGAAACTGGCCCCATCGGCGGCATTACCTCGCAGGGCGTCGCCTTCGGCGCGAACGTCAACACCCGTGCCGTACTGGATATGACCTCTCAGTTCGATTTCTACCACGGCGGTGGCCTGGATGTTTGTTACCTGAGCTTTGCCGAGGTGGACCAACAGGGCAACGTCGGTGTGCATAAATTCAACGGCAAAATCATGGGTACCGGTGGTTTTATCGATATCAGCGCCACATCGAAAAAGATCGTTTTCTGTGGCACGCTCACCGCTGGCAGCTTAAAAACCACGATCGACGACGGTAAGCTGAATATTGTGCAGGAAGGCCGCGTCAAAAAATTCATCAAGCAATTACCCGAAATCACCTTTAGCGGAAAAATCGCGCTCGAGCGGGGATTGGACGTGCGTTATATCACCGAACGTGCCGTCTTTACGCTGAAAGAAGATGGCCTGCACCTGATTGAAATTGCCCCCGGCGTCGATCTGGAAACCGACATCCTGGCAAAAATGGATTTCGCCCCGGTTATTTCTCCGCAGCTAAAACTGATGGACGAAAGATTGTTTATCGACGGCGTAATGGGTTTCACTTTACCTGAAGCAGTATATTAAAAGGAGTAAGGCTATGGATTTTTCTTTAACCGAAGAGCAGGAACTGTTGCTTGCCAGTATTCGGGAACTGATCGGCAATAACTTTTCGGAGGAATATTTCCGCACCTGCGATCAGACCTCAACCTACCCTACCGAGTTTATGCGCGCACTCGCCGATAGCGGTATTTCGCTGTTGGGCGTGCCAGAAGAGTTCGGCGGCATTCCGGCTGACTATGTCACCCAGATGCTGGCGTTGATGGAAGTCTCCAAATGCGGCGCACCGGCGTTCCTGATCACTAACGGCCAATGTATTCACAGCATGCGCCGTTTCGGCTCTGCCGAGCAGCTGCGCAAAACGGCAGAAAGTACGCTGGAAACCGGCGATCCGGCGTATGCGCTGGCTCTGACCGAACCGGGCGCAGGCTCGGACAACAGCGCCGCCACCACCACCTACACCCGTAAAAATGGCAAAGTGTATCTGAACGGGCAAAAAACCTTTATCACCGGCGCCAAAGAATACCCGTATATGCTGGTACTGGCGCGCGATCCGGAGCCAAAAGATCCGAAAAAGGCCTTCACCTTGTGGTGGATGGAATCCAACAAGCCGGGCATCAAGGTCAATCCGCTGCACAAGATCGGCTGGCATATGCTGAGCACCTGCGAAGTTTACCTCGATAACGTTGAGGTGGATGAAAGCGATATGGTCGGCGAAGAAGGCATGGGTTTCCTCAATGTGATGTACAACTTTGAGATGGAACGCCTGATCAACGCCGCGCGCAGCGCCGGTTTCGCCGAGTGCGCATTTGAGGACGCTGCCCGTTACGCCAACCAGCGTATCGCCTTTGGCAAACCGATCGGCCATAACCAGATGATCCAGGAAAAGCTGGCACTGATGGCGATCAAAGTCGACAACATGCGCAACATGGTGATGAAAGTGGCCTGGCAGGCGGATCAGAAGCAGTCACTGCCTACCAGTGCCGCCCTGTGTAAGCTCCACTGCGCCCGTACGGCAATGGAAGTGATTGATGATGCAATCCAGATTATGGGTGGGCTGGGCTATACGGATGAGGCACGAGTTTCCCGCTTCTGGCGCGACGTACGCTGCGAAAGGATTGGCGGCGGCACCGATGAAATCATGATTTACATTGCAGGCCGCCAGACCCTGAAAGACTACCAGAGCAAATAAGATCATAAAGCGCCAGGATACAACCTGCATCCTGGCGCAAGTTAAAGCCGGTTTACCCTAATAAATACTCCTGTTCCGCCAAGCTGTTATTGAATTGCTTACGATAAACACTTGGGGAGCAACCCACATGGCGCATAAATAACTTGGCAAAATGATCGACGTTTTCGTACCCAACCCGCCAGGCGATCTCATTAAGGCTGTTATCGGTATTCGTCAGCGCAAATTTGGCCTCGGTGATCCGGCGCTGAATTACGTAGTTAATCGGGGAGATATGATATTCCCTGGCAAACTCATGACAGATATAACTGACGCTGGCGCGGAACTTTTTTGCTAATTGTTCAAGCGTGATCTTTTCATGATAGTTATTATTCAAATAGACCAACACATCGGTCATGTATTCAATGTGT
>NZ_AYMQ01000071.1 GCF_000633355.1 Serratia sp. H1w | reverse complement strand
ACACATTGAATACATGACCCAGGAGAGAGCCATGCAGAACGCCGACACGCCGTGAACCCGTCCCTGGGGGCTCGCAATCGCGCATTCATGCGCTCAACGGTCGGCTAACCTGCAATGACTCCCCCCTGTCTCAAGCTTCGGGTGTAGCGGTATTAAATGTCGCTATTTAGCTAATAATTCGCACAATCATCATCCAGAACCCCGCCATCGCCAGCCCTGGGCCAAAAGGTAATGGCCGTAACCAAACCTGTTGTGCATGGCGCCAGTAAGGGAGTTGGGTCAATAGCGTCGCGGAGGCCGCAATCAGCAAAATTTCAGGCAGCTGTTGCCAGCCAAACCAGGCCCCCAGTGCCGCCAGCAGTTTAAAATCACCGTAACCCAATCCTTCCCGGCCAGTCAGTAATTTGCCACCCCAAAAGATCAACCATAGCGTCATATATCCAGCGATGGTGCCAAAAATGGCGGTTGGCAGAAAATCACGATCGTGGAAACAATGCCAAATTAAACCGGACCATAATAGCGGGTAAGTCAGCGCATCGGGCAATAATTGACAATCAAAGTCGATCATTGCCAGCGTGATTAATAATGCGCTAAAAGTAAATAGCAATAACCAATGGCTACCCGCCGGGAAATAACAGGCTAGAACAAAGGCAGTCAACATCATAATCATTTCGATAATGGGGTAACGCCAGGAAATCAATGATTGGCAATGACGGCAGCGCCCGCGCAATATGATCCAACTAACCAGAGGAATATTGTCATAACAGGCAATCGGTGTTTTGCACGCTGTACAGTGTGAGTGTGGTAAGAACAGGTTGAAGCGTGCCGGAGCGATGGCACTCTTTGGCACAAGCTGGCTGGCAGAGTGAATATCCTGTTGCTGTATCATCAGCGGTAAACGGTAGATCACCACATTTAACAGACTACCAATGCACAGGCCAAACAGACCAGCCAGCATAGGCCAACCGGGCATATCGAGTTCAAATAACATACGGGATACCTGTCACCTCTGCGTGGAACAGACGTTGCAAACGCAATGTCTCAATGTGGACGGCTCCCGGAGTGGAGAGGGGCGTCACTTCTAAGGTTTGTACCCTGATAGCATGCTCGCGTTGTAACTCCGCCAGCCAGACAATGAGGCGGTCGAAAGGCATTGGGGCCAGGGCAAGGCTGATCTCATCCTCCTCGGGTTGCATGGATAGCAGAGTAAACTGGTGGCGTAATATCGATTGCTCAATCACCGTGGTTAGCGGCAACGAGAGGCTTGCCACGCTGGGCTGGGCCGATTGTAAGCGAGCCAGACATTGTGCATGGTGTTGCAGTTCGAGGAGATCGGCCGCGGCCTGCCGTGCCTGAGCCTGTTGGTAGTAAAAACTCACCAGCAGGCCAAGCCCCAATAAAGCGACGCAGGCAAAGGCAAGCTTTGTGCCATAGGGCCGGAGATGCGGGATCATAGATCCTCCTTGACGGTGAATATTGCTGAGTTTTCCCCGGCGATGGGTTGCAGTGAAATCTGGTTGCTTTGCTCATTCACGCGGCTGAAAGGTTGAGCCGCTGTGGCATTGAGAGTGAGCGACAATTGGGCATTATCGCTATCAAATTTCAGCCGTTGGAGACTGTTTTGGTACTGTGCAGGTAGTGCCTGGCGCAACTGTTGCGCCAGCTCGAAAAACTGCGGCTGCTGTTGGTGGTGTTGCAGGAGCCTGATACGATTTTTTATCGCTGCCAATGGTTGTGCCGGAATTTTCTCCCCGGAGAAAAGCTGCACATGGGCTTCAGCAATCTGCTGGCGCAGGGTTTTTGCCTGCTCATAGTGATGGAAACATCCCATGGCTAATGCGCTCAGGACCAGCGCCAAACCCGCGTTCAAGGCCCAATAACGCCAGGAGCCAGAAGTTCGCCATTGAGCTCCAGGGGCAAATTCGCCTTTGAGTAAGGTGGTACCGTTATCGATTTCGGTTGTGGCGCACCGCCACAGTGCCGAGGCATCGGTAACGGTCTGTTGTTGTTGGCCGATATCCAGCTGTGGCAAAGACCAGTGTTGGGGCAGGCAATAGCCAGACCACTTGCCCGTTCGCCACAATGCATGCTGGCGCAGCTGTTGCCGCGTAGGAAGACCGGCATAGGGGAAAGCCAGTACGTCCGGCAGCATAACGGTGGGGCGAATAGCCAACGAGGCCAGCAATGCCAGCCAGTTTTGCATGTCCGCTCGGCGATAACCGGCTAAGGCATAACTGGCTCCCTCGTGGCCCAGGATCACCCAATGCAGCTCCTCCACCTCCTCAAGTAATTCATCCTCACACTGAAATGCCAGCGTCTGTGCCGTGGCTAGCCGGGACGAACCGTGGCATTGTGCGGTGCGCAATACCACATGCTGCCCAGGGACCAGTACGGTCGCCGGGCTTTGTCGGACTTCCTCCGGCAAGGTTTCTCCCGTAGATAGCTGGCCTTGTCGCTGACAATCGTCGTTGGTCAGGTTGCCCCAACACCACAGGATCGGTTCTTGTGCTCCTCCCAGTGACAGTATCAACCGCTTGGTTTCCATGCTCATGGCTGCTTCCTTCCAAATCTTAACTGACGTTCGATCACACTTATTTTTTTCCGTTCATAACGCAAAAAACTCTGTAACCGGTAGTCACCCTTTTCGCCTTCAGTTGTCAGATGGGCGTAAAAGTAGTGACTACGGGTGGCCAACAGTTTTTCACCCTCCAGCGAGGGGAGGCGTAGCGCTTGCAGGGTTTGTTGAAACGCGGGATCGCTGACGCTGTTCCAACCATTCACCGGCCGGGCTGCCAGCAACTGCTGTAGCGTATTGCGGGAAGCCTGATTGAGAAAAAGTGCCTGTAATAGCGGCAACTGCTGGTTGCCTAAGGTATTGATATTGATCCCCGGTTTTTGCTCCGGCAGTGCGCAAAGCAGGGGCGAAAGCTGCAACAAGCGTTCGTGCTCAACGCCCGGCATTGGGCGAAGTTCGGAAATGTCAGCAAATGCCACCGAGCCGGGCGCTAATTGTGCCTTGATGCTGTCGCTTAGCTGCCGGGCTTCGGCTTCGCTAAAGCCAAGATTGACTAATAAGGCATTGAATACTTGATGAGCGATATCGGGCTTGAAAACGGGGGCGGAGCTGTCCTCTGTGGCGGGGGCCGCTTGTTCAACCGATAGCTCAACCGTGGGAATGCGGTAGTTCAAGCTATTGATATTAAAACAGGCTTGAGCATCGCTGAAGGTGATGGCGATGTTGCCGTCTTCGGTGCGCAGTGATTGGCCGGGTCTGGCCCAGCGTTGGCCAAGATGCACCACCGGTTCGCTTTGCAGGCTTTCCGCCAGCCACTGGCGGGCGAAGGTTTCGCCGCCTAACAACGCCCATTTGGCCTGCATGCGCGACTGCTGGTTGAGGGTTCGGTTAAACGCCGAGAACCAGAATTGGTTGATCCCCACGGCGATTGTTGCCATCAGTGCCAGTAGCAGCATCACCATCAGCAGCGCGACTCCTTGCTCTCGCTTCATAACACCTGCTCAGCCAATAAGATAATGCGGCGCAGGCTGCCATATTTCGGCAATTCAACGGTGACCTCGATAGCCTGCGGTAACACGGCGCTGGCATACCATCCGTTTTGCCAGGCTCCCCCTTGCGAGAATCGCAATTGAAAACCTTCAACGCCCTGAAGCACAGGCACCATCCGCGCTTGCGAGAGAGAGGCTCCGGGAGTAGGGAAACTCAAGCGCTGCAACTGGCCATCCCTCAGACGGTACTTGACTCGCTCCAGCGAAGAGCGGGCAAGCATGGCCCCCGGATTTGCCCAGTGGCGATGCACCAGCTCAATTTCGTCCGACACGCCTTTCACCACGATGAAATCGGCCAGATTTGGCCGGGACTCATCGGTGGCCGGCCGAACCACGGCCTGGCTGATATCCCGTTCCATTTGCACCAGGGCCAATTGAATCTGCGCCATCTCTGCGGTCTTGTCCTGCACCCTTTGATGAGTTTGCAAAATGCTGCGCAATATTTGCGTTGCCATCAGTGAAAGCAGCGCAAAAATTGCGATAGCCAGCATCATTTCAATCAGCGTAAATCCCTTTTGCCGCGGGTGAGGAGGGGTTATTTCATCCATGTGCGAACCTGTACTGTTGAACGTCTGAACGCGGGATCATCGGTGACTTCGATATCCACGGCATAGACTTGGGGATCGGTGGTTTGCAGACTGCGATAACGCCAGAGCCAATCGCGATCGCCCATCTTCTCGCTGCCTTGCTGCCACAGCGCTGAAGGGCGCACACCGTTAATTGCCAGTAAGGCCAATTGGTTATCGGCCACCCAGCCCGCGAGGATCTTCTTGTCCAACTCACTCAGGCTGCGAACTTGCTGGCCGGTGGTGCGCATCACGGTCATGCAGCCGATTGCAAATACCACTAATGCCACCAGGACTTCCAGCAAGGTCATGCCGCGCTGTGTTTTACTCTTCATCGCACTGCACCTCGTCGCGTTGAAAAGTCATAAATCCGTTGGCGGTAAAGCGTTGGCTACAGTGGCCCTGTAACAGGCTCAGGGTAAACACGCTGGTTTCACCGCCTGGGAAGATCCATAGCTGGGGCTCAGATGAGGAGGTCAGCCGTGCTGGCAGGGAAATGGGCTGCTGCTCAATCTGCAGCGCCATCTCCATCTGTTCTGGCAAGCTGAAGGCGGACTGCTGAGCCTGGTGCCAACGATCGCCGCGATAGGTCATCAACTGCCAGCCGTTATGCGCCAGGGCCAGACCGTACAGCGCTTCTTGCTGTGTGGCCTGCTCGCGCGCATGGTACAACGTGGCCATCAGCGTTGCCGCCGGGCGAGTAAACAGGCCCCGGTCGGCGGACAGACGGCCAAGCGCCAGCGTACCGGTGATGCCGATCAACACCACGACCAGCATCATTTCCAGCAAGGTAAAGCCCCGCTGGCGGCGATCAGTTTGAGGTGCCATTGGTAATATCGTCTTCGGTGTCGAATTCGCCGTCCTGGCCAGCGGAAACAATCTCTATCTTGCTGGTTTTTCCAGGATTACGCAGTTGGTAATCGTTGCCCCACGGATCTTGTGGCAGGCGACGCAGATAGCCCTCTTCGGGATAATTGCGTGGCGTCGGCGGAGTGGTCGGCTTGGCAATCAGGGCAGCCAAGCCCTGTTGATTATTGGGATAACGGCCATTGTCCAGCCGGTACATATCCAGCGCATTTTCCAGTGCGACGATATCGCTCACGGCTTTTTGGCGGTCGGCCTTGTCTTTATTGCCCATCAGGTTCGGCACGATAAAGCTGGCCAGCAAGCCGAGGATGACGATCACCACCATGATTTCCAGCAGGGTGAAACCACGCTGTTTTGCCTGCCGTGGTGAAGGTTGGGTTGAATGCATTGTGTTCTCCATGAGTTAACCAATCAGGCTGTTGAGTTGAAGGATGGGTTGCAGTATCGCCAGGATGATGAACAGCACGACGCTGGCCATGCTCACCACCAGCAGCGGCTCGAACAGGCTTAATGCCAGGGTGATCCGCTGGTTGAGCGCATCCTGCTGCATATCGGCGGCGCGCTTTAGCATGGTATCCAGTTCGCCACTGCGCTCACCGGAGGCGATCATGTGGCGCATCATCGGTGAGAACAGCGCGGTGTTTTCCAACGTCTGATACAGCGACTCGCCTTCCCGCACGCGCGCCATGGCGTTGAGAAGTTGCTCGCGTGCATATTCATTGGCCAGCACCGAAGCACTGATTTTCATGCTGTCGATTAAGGGCACCGCGCTGGCGTTCAAGATACTGAGCGTATGGGCATAGCGTGCGGTATTGAGTGTGAGAAACAGCGGCCCGAGCACGGGCATTTTCAGCAGGCGTTGATCCCAGGCCAGCCGCAGATGCGGTTTTTTCAGCAGTTGCCTGCATCCCAGCCAGGCAACCACCATCGTCAGCAACAGTGCCAGCCCCCATTGGCGTAAAAAGTCACTACAGGCAATCAGGATGCGGGTGGTCACCGGCAAAGCCTGCTTCATATGCATGAACTGCTCGATCACTTTGGGCACCACGGCGGTCAACAGCAGGCTGACCACGGCAATGGCCACCAGCGTCAATACCACCGGGTAGGTCATGGCCTGGGTCATTTTATTTTTGATTTGTTGCCGTTGCTCAACGTGGTCGGCCAACTGGGTGAGGATCAGGGGCAACTGACCGGTTGCTTCGCCAGCGGCCACCATGGCGCAGAACAGCCGGTCGAACACGGCGGGATACTGACTCAGCGTTTGCGCCAGCGGGAATCCCTCCAGCACCCGGCTGCGGATCTGCATGGTCAAGGCCGCGACCGATTTCTTTTCCGATTGCCGGGCCACCGCGAATAACACCTCTTCCAACGGCAGGGCTGCGGCGATCAGGGTGGCTAACTGACGGGTGACCAAGGCCAGATCGCTGCTGCTGAGGCGTAGCCGCTGATCGCCGGCTTGAAGGCGTGCCAGCAAACCAGGCCGGGTTGGCGCAATATCCAGCACTGTGAGTTTCTTTTCACGCAACTGTTGGCGAGCGCGGCGCACCGATTCTGCCTCCAGTGTGCCTTTGCTGGTTTTCCCCATGCTGTCGCAGGCGCGGTAGCTAAACTTCGCCATGCTGTTCATCCCCGGTGGCGCGTAACACTTCTTCCAGGCTGGTCTCGCCAGCCAGCATTTTACGGATGCCATCCTGGCGCAGGGAGGTACGCTGCTCACCGGCCAACAGTGCAATATTCAGTTCGCTATCGCCCTGATGGATCGCTGTGCGCACGGCTTCGTTGACCAGTAACAGCTCATGAATAGCCAGGCGGCCACGGTAGCCTTGTTCGTTGCAGCGTTCGCACCCCATGGGCCGCCAGGCGATGGGTGAGTCCTGTTGCGACAGCTGCAATAATGCACATTGTTCCTGGTTGAGGGGATAAGGCTGTCGGCAATGGCGGCAGAGTTTGCGCAGCAGGCGCTGGGCCAGCACGCCACTCAGGGAACTGGCGAGCAGAAAGGGTTCGATCCCCATGTCACGTAAACGGGTGATCGCCCCGATGGCGGTATTGGTATGCAGCGTCGACAGCACCAGGTGGCCGGTCAGCGAGGCTTGCACGGCGATTTGTGCGGTTTCGCCATCCCGGATCTCACCGATCAGCACCACATCCGGATCCTGCCGTAACAGCGCGCGTAAACCACGGGCAAAAGTCATATCGACCTTGGGGTTGACCTGAGTTTGCGAGATACCGCTGAGCTCAAACTCCACCGGATCTTCGATGGTCATGATGTTACGGCTGGCATCATTAATCTGATTGAGCAGCGAATAGAGCGTGGTGCTTTTGCCGGAACCGGTCGGCCCGGTGACCAGGAGAATGCCGTGCGGCAGGTTGATCAGGCGCAGCAGTGCCAAGAGTGCGTCCGGATCCATACCCAGGTGGGGCAAGTCTAGGCTGACGCTGTCTTTATCCAGCAAACGCATGACCACGCGCTCGCTATGACTGGCCGGGATCACGGAAACCCGCACGTCGATCGCCCGGCCACCAATTTTCAGCGTGATGCGTCCATCCTGCGGCACACGCTTTTCGGCAATATCCAGCTTCGACATCACCTTGATGCGTGATACCAACAAAGCGGCTAACTGGCGCTGCGGCGTGAGGATTTTCTTCAACACGCCGTCGACACGAAAGCGGATCACCAGCTCACTTTCATAGGTTTCGATATGGATATCGGAGGCGCGTTGCTTGATTGCCTCGCTCAACATGGCGTTGATCAGGCGAATGATCGGCGCATCATCCTGCTCATCCAGCAGATCTTGCTGCTCGGGTAGCTCTTCCGCCAGGGTGTAGAAATCCAGTTCGCAGCCCAGGTTCTCCATCATCTTTTGTGCATCGCCGCTTTGCTGTTGGTACTTGTGCAACAGTTTCTGCTCGAATGCCGCCGCATCGAGCGGGATCAAATGGCTGGTGGCAGGCAGCAGACGAGCAAGCTCCGCCAGCGTCAGCGGATTAACGTCATGGGTACACCACAGAGTCAGGCCGTCTGGTTCCTGAGCCAGTACCACCTGCTGCTGGCGCGCCCAGTTGAACGGGATATGCAGTTCACTCATGGCTGTTGTTGCCCATAGAAGGCCGCAATTTGCTGCTTCGCCCGCTGGAAGGCCGCGGTGTTGGCCGAACGTACGCTGCTCAGCTTGTCTTGCATTTCCGCTTTTAACGGCTGGTCCTGGTCATGCTCCTGCTGAAAGCGTTGTGCCTTGCGGGCGCTTTCCAGGCTGTAACCGTCCGCAGAACGGATGATGGTCGGGCGGATAAACAGGATCAGGTTACGTTTGTTGTCTTTGTGCGCGGTAGAACGGAATAGGGCACCCAGCAGCGGGATACGGCTCAAATAGGGCACGGCGCTTTTGCTGTCGGACTGTGATTTGTCCAACAGGCCGCCGACCACCACCGTTTCGCCACTTTCAACCAGCACGGCGTTATTGACGGTACGGATGTTGAAGGTGGCCCCCAGATTGTCTTTATTTACCGAGCTGTTTTCCGCCACGCTGGAGACTTCCTGCTCAATCTGCAACAGTACCGACTGGCCTTTGTTGATCTGCGGTTTGACCTTGAGTTTGATGCCCACCGTTTTGCGCGAAACGGTGTTGAACACGTTATCGCTGTTGGTGGTTTGGGAACCGGTCAGGATCGGCACATCCTGGCCGACGCTGAACTCGGCATCTTCATTATCCAGTGTGACAATGCTTGGCGTGGCCAGAATATTATTTTGGCTGGTGCTGCTGATGGCCGTCAGCAATCCTGCCCAGTTGCCGCTGTAAAAGCCGGTCACCAGCCCGTTGGCGTTTTTGAAGACTTCGCTCATGCCGCCTTTAAAACCGGGGGCAATCTGCGCCTGGGCGTTGGCGAACTGGGTGCCACCCGCGTATTTATTGGCCCATTGAATACCGAAGTTAAGGCCGTCGGCATCCTGCATTTCGACAATCACCGCCTCCACCAGCACCTGCGCCCGGCGTACATCCAACTGCTCGATCACCGCTTCCAGATCGCGCATGACGTCTGGTGCCGCGCTGATAATCAAGGCGTTGGTCTGTTCATCGGCTTTGATGACGACGTTTTTAATCACCGAAACGGCAGCCCCGGCTGCGGACGGCTTTTCGTTTTGCAGGCTGGCGCTGACGCCGGTTAACACTTCTACCAGGCTGGCTGCTTTGGCATATTTCAGCCGGATCACTTTGGTATTGCCCTGCGAGGCTTTTTCCTGATCCAATTGCTCGATCAAATCGCGCAGATAATCTTGCATAACACCGTCACCGGATACCAAAACCGTGTTGGTGCGTTCATCGGCAACCACTTGGGTGTTGGCTGCTGCGCCACTTTTTGATTTACCGTCATCACGTAGCAACGTAGTGATAATGCGTACAATCTCAGGCGCGGAAGCATGCTCCAGAGCGATCGATTCCACCGCGGTCTGATCGTCGTGATCCATCTCTCTGGCCAGCTCAACCAGACCATTGACCACATCGGCTCTGCCGGTGATTAACAGCGCATTCCCGCTCTCATAGTGGGCCACGTTACCCACCCCGATACTGTCATTCAGTTGACGCAACAAAGGCGCAATGTCTTTGGCGGCAGTATTGCGCAGCGGGACGATACGCATCACCAGCTCATCGCCTTCGGCCGCAGTAGACAACTGGGTTAATGTCGCCCTTTTTCCTTCCTTGGCAGGGATCACTTTCAGCACGTTATTAGGCATGCCGATCACGGCATAGCCATAGACATCCAGCACGTTGAGGAAGAACTGATAGTATTCTTTGGCGTTTAATTGTTCATAGCTGCGGACGGTAACTTTGCCCTTGACCGAGTCATCGAGAATAATGGTTTTCCCCAGGTTCTTACTGACGGTGTTGATAAACTCGTGGATATCCGTTCCCTTGAAATTAGCGGAGAAAGTTTCTGCTCTGACGGGGGATGACGAAATCATGACGATGAAAAAAAAGGCAAAAAACCAGCGCATTCCTGTGTCCATTCAGCAAAGTAATCAAGGAGTAATAAATTGAATTTAAATGAGTTTTGTTATCAGTTTGCTAACATTAACGCCGCGTAAAAGCCGTTTTCGTTAATCACCACCCGGTCGGGCAGTATCCGCAAAAGGGTAAATTTCCCGGCGATTCGATCGCCTGACGCGTAGCTAGCCTGCTTACCGGCACTATCGATAATCGCCATGTTTTTTGTCGGATTGCTGCTGATCAACACTCCTACCAGGCTTTCTCTCAACTTGGCGCGAGGGGCAGCCAGCAGCAAGGCGTCATCTACAGCGGTACCACGGATACGAAAGCGTTCGTGGCTGTCGGTTACCGATGGGGGCGTGGTGGAACCGTATAAACCGAGCAACTCCTTTTCCAGAGAGGGACTGGGGAAAGGGGAGGGAGTATTCGAGCGTGGCAGGGTAATCTGCTCGCTATTACTGGCTGAGAAAGTCAGGGTTTGCCACCCCATCCACAGAAAGCCGGCTAAACCGAAAAGCAAGATGCCGATAGCCCCATAGGCCGGGATGTCCGCTTTCTGGCGGCAGAGATCTGACAATGTTTTCTGCATTGCTAAAATTGAAGAAGTCATCCATTAACCTTGCTGCTTGTTATCCGTAGGGGCAATCAACTGATCATTTCGTAAAACGTGAAGCTGCTCATGACCAGTAAAAACAAGGTCCAATGGATCTGCTTTCTTGTTAGCGCCGACACGATTTTTGATTCATTTTTTGGTTCGATCGTTTGCACTTCAGCCGGGCTTTCTCCCTCGCCCAAGGCTGCGTAATTAAATTTCGCACCGTGGCGTGGTATCGTCTTTAACACGTGTGAGGGAATGCCATGGCGATTAAATAGTGCCCTGCACTGATAAATCAGTTGGTGATAGTTATTATCAGTAATTGAAACGTGGCTATCCGGCCATACCATGCGGATAATATCCCTTTTATTAGTTACGCCAGTCAGCAAGATAAAAATCAACCTTGCCTGCAACTCGGTAAGCGCAACGGCAATCTTGTCTCTTTTAAAGGTAATGGTGTTGTTATCTATGTAGAAATAAACGCTTTCATTCTCAAGCACTGAGTCACTTTCAGCCAGTAACATTATAATACCCACTGTTAGTAATTAAATTTAAGTTCACGACTGTCATCGCGGCCTATAAGAAAACATATGGCTCATGGCAAGTCAAATTTTCACGGTATAATATAAATTTCATTGATTATCTAAAAAAATAACCTTAAAAAACAGCGCGTTGACTTTATCTTGCTGGTGGTTTTTTATAACAAATAAGCCTTTTATAATAAATTAAATGACAACGTTATCATCTTTACACATATGCCTGCGTTTAATGACTGCCTGTGATGATGGAACAGTTGGGTGTCTACCTGAAGCCGATACGCGTAACGCCTTCCATGAGGGCCATATCAGGCAAGCCTGCATGGCCTTCATCTGCCTCAGACTTTAGTCGTATGCTATTCAGTACAGTCATTTAAGGGGGAGTGTATCTGGCAGGATTATTGAGTGATATTGCAGACTTGCATCGGGGAGAACATATTGCTTAACAGCAGGTTTTTTTCATCCAGCCAGCTGATTTCAATATGGGTGCCGACTTTGGCTAGCAGAGTGTTGAGCAACTTGGCGGCAGCCTCATCATCATCTTGTCCATAAAGCGGTTTAAAGGAGAACTCATAAAGCATCGGTTTTGGGATGTAGCTGAAATTGTAAGTTCGCTTAAATTGATAACGGTGGTTATTATCGGAAATCAGTCCGCCGATAATAACGATGCCTTGCTTATTGCCGGTAAAAGCAAAATTGACTGATGCCGTCATATCAATCGCCTCCTGCGAACCATCGGTATCTGCCAGCGTATGGCTCAAATATAGAGAGGATTCGCAATGGATCCCGGACAACGGATCGTCAATTTGCGACAGATAGAGGTAATACAGCCCGGAGAACAAGCAAAACAGAGCCAGCAACACCAGCGGGATTTTTAGTTTGATGGCCATAATGTGGTGTACTCATTCTCACAATGATAATAGTTTCCTTGCGTATCAACCGAGCATTTGGCGATAAACTGATGGCCGATACCCTCTGACATATTCAACCGACGACTGGCCTGCGCCAAGATGACCTCATCTTTAAGACAGCCTTCCGTTAGCAAACTGTTGGTGACTAAATAGTTGAGATAGCGCTGTTGATCCTCGTCGCGCAGTTTTTTGAGAAAATAGATCGGGCAGCTATTGATACTGCCAACATAAATAACACCTTGAGACTTGTGCAGCTCTTGATAGCGTTTGTTGATCAGGAAACAGAGCAGGCCCGCGATGACCAGCAGCAGGATCAGCAGATTGATATACAGCATAGAGGACGCTAACGGCTTTTTCTTGATGCTGACGGGGAGTTGTTCGGCAGGGTGGGAGTCAGCCGTTGTTGCAACCGCAGCGGGGGTATCTGCCTTATTTTCCGTTTCGATCAGGATGCTGCTGTTGAGGCGATAGCCCGTTTTGGCCACGGTAATAATAAGACGTTCCTGAAGGCCAATGGAGACCAATGCTCTGCGGGTGACGCTGATATACTGATTTAATGTTGCCGGTGCCGGGGTGAGGCCATGTTGTTCCCAGACCTGGTGCAGTAACTCTTCTCGCCGCAGACAAACCGGGCCTGCTTTGAGCAATTGATGGAGGATTCGGGCATTCAGGCTGGATAAAAAGACCTCTCGATCATTGATCACGTTTTTCAGGCTGCCATTGTCAGGATTAAAAGCCACGACCCGATTAATCAAGTAGATCATAAAGTTACCTAAGAGCGGCGAATGCCTCTTAATTCAGTCCTTGCCGTTTTCAATCAGTCGTTATGGACAACATGCCTCGTTATTTCGCAACGAATAGTAACATAATGCCACTTTCAGACTCATCTGGCCACCGCATAAAAAGTTAGAAATGTAACATTAAATGTTAGTCATCCAACATGGTTTCTTCTGCTCTGCGTCCGGTGGGCATGATGCAAAGTTATAGGAATGACGGCGGGCGTACTGTTACACTAAACTACTATAGTATTAGATTTACGTGACATGCCTGTCAGAGGGTAAAAAAGTATCGGTTCAACCGCGCTACCCTACAGGCCGCACACATGGCAATGTCCTCGACGTTGTGATGTACTACCTGGGTTGAAATTACTCTATAAATCAGTGATGAAGTCTTAATGAGCTATCAGGTTCTTGCCCGTAAGTGGCGCCCCCAAACGTTTGCCGAAGTTGTCGGACAAGAGCATGTCCTGACGGCGCTGGCTAATGGCCTCTCCCTGGGGCGGATCCATCACGCCTATCTGTTCTCCGGCACGCGCGGCGTGGGTAAAACCACCATTGCGCGACTGCTGGCCAAAGGTTTGAACTGCGAAACGGGTATTACCGCGACGCCCTGTGGCCAATGTGATAACTGCCGTGAGATTGAGCAGGGGCGCTTTGTCGATCTGATCGAGATCGATGCCGCCTCCAGAACCAAAGTTGAAGACACCCGCGATCTGCTGGATAACGTGCAATACGCTCCGGCGCGTGGCCGTTTCAAGGTCTACCTGATCGACGAAGTCCACATGCTCTCGCGCCACAGCTTCAATGCGTTGCTGAAAACGCTCGAAGAGCCGCCCGCACACGTCAAGTTCCTGTTGGCAACGACCGATCCGCAAAAACTGCCGGTCACCATTCTGTCCCGCTGCCTGCAATTCCATCTTAAAGCGATGGACGTGGAGCAAATCCGCACGCAGTTGGAAACCGTCTTGCTGGCCGAGCACATCACCAGCGATGCCCGCGCGTTGCAACTGCTGGCACGTGCCGCCGATGGCAGCATGCGTGATGCCCTCAGCCTGACCGACCAGGCGATTGCCATGGGGCAAGGGCAGGTGACTACCGACACCGTCAGCCAGATGTTGGGGACGCTGGACGATGAGCAACCGCTGGCCATCCTGGAGGCCCTGGTGAGTGCCGATGGCGAAAAAGTCATGGCCCAGGTTGCCCAGGCAGCGTCACGCGGCGTGGATTGGGAAAACCTGCTGGTGGAAACGCTGGCGCTGCTGCATCGTATTGCAATGGTACAACTGCTGCCCTCGGAGTTGGATAATCACTACGCCGCCATTGAGCAGCGGTTACGTGAGCTGGCCCGCACCTTGCCGCCAACGGACGTACAGCTTTACTATCAAACCTTGTTGGTTGGCCGCAAAGAGCTGGCCTATGCCCCGGATCGTCGCATGGGGGTTGAGATGACCTTGCTGCGTGCACTGGCGTTTCATCCAAAAGCGGTGATCCCAGAGCCGGTGGCGATGGTGCAGGTTGCTGCTGCTCAGCCGCAAAGCAATATGGCCGTTGCGCTACCTTCTGCCTATCCGGATGCCCCGCCTCCCTTAGGGCAGGCCGCGCCGCCACAGAACACTCAGCCAACCAATTTACCGGATGCTACCGCGCAGCTGCTCAAGGCGCGAACCCAGTTGCTGCGGCAACAGGGGGCATCCACAGCAAAAAAGAATGAGCCGGTAGCGCCAGGAAAATCGCTACCGGCCAACTCGGCACTAGAGCGTTTAGCCTCGGTCACCGAACGCAGCCAGAAGCGTCAGGCCGAAAAGATCGTGACGGAGACACCTGCCAAGCCGGAGGCCTACCGCTGGCGCGCGCTCACTGAACCTGAGGCCGCGCCGGAACCGCGTGCTACGCCAAAAGCGTTGCGCACGGCGCTCGAACATGAAAAAACGCCGGAGTTGTCGGCCAAGCTGGTGGTTGAGTCCATCGAGCGCGATCCCTGGGCGGCGGAAATCGACCAGCTAAAAATACCGAAACTGGTGCAGCAACTGGCGCTCAACGCCTTTAAGCAACAGCTGACACCGGACAGCATTTGTCTCCACCTGCGGTCTTCGCAGCGTCATCTGAACTCGCCTTCGGCGCAGAAGACGCTGGCGCAGGCACTCAGTGAGTTACATGGCCATACGGTTGAACTCAGCGTGGTGGAAGACGATAATCCGGCGGAGCGGACTCCGCTGGAGTGGCGGCAAGCCATTTATGAAGAAAAACTGGCGCAGGCTCGCCAGTCCATCGTTGCGGATACCCATATCCAGACCTTGCGTCGGTTCTTCGACGCAGATCTGGATGAAGAGAGTATTCGCCCTGTTTAATGCGGCGCACAGTGCGCGGCCAATGCTATGAGAGACGACTATGTTTGGTAAAGGCGGTATGGGTAACCTGATGAAGCAAGCCCAGCAAATGCAGGAAAAAATGCAGCAGATGCAGGAAGAAATTGCCAAATTGGAAGTAACTGGCGAATCCGGCGCTGGCTTGGTGAAAGTCACCATCAACGGGGCACATAACTGCCGTCGTGTAGAAATCGACCCAAGTCTGATGGAAGACGACAAAGAGATGCTGGAAGATCTGATCGCTGCGGCGTTCAACGACGCGGCACGCCGCATCGATGAAACCCAGAAGGAGAAAATGGCGTCGGTTTCCAGCGGGATGCAGTTGCCACCTGGCTTTAAGATGCCGTTCTAATGCAAACCAGCCCGCTCCTTGAATCCTTGATGGAGGCACTGCGCTGCCTGCCGGGCGTTGGCCCGAAGTCGGCGCAGCGTATGGCATTCCAACTGCTGCAGCGCGATCGCAGCGGTGGGATGCGGTTAGCGCAGGCGTTGACCCGTGCCATGTCGGAGATCGGTCACTGTGCCGATTGCCGCACCTTCACCGAGCAGGATACCTGCACCATCTGCAATAATGTGCGCCGTCAGCAAAACGGCCAGATTTGCGTGGTGGAGAGCCCGGCGGATATTCATGCCATCGAGCAGACCGGCCAGTTTGCCGGGCGCTACTTTGTGCTGATGGGCCATCTGTCACCGTTAGACGGCATCGGCCCAGGCGATATTGGCCTGGATCGGCTGGAGCAACGGCTGGAGAAGGAAACCATCACCGAAGTGATCCTGGCCACCAACCCGACGGTGGAAGGGGACGCCACGGCCAACTACATCGCCGAGATGTGTGGCCAGTATGGCGTGCTCGCCAGCCGCATTGCCCACGGCGTGCCGGTGGGTGGCGAACTGGAAATGGTGGACGGCACCACGCTGTCACATTCCCTGGCTGGACGCCACGCAATCAAATTCTGATGGTCCTGTGCGGGGCAGCCTTCTGCCCCGCAATCCGTTGTCAAAAAATTCCCTGCCAGCCGCTTGAAAAACCTCAAAGTTAACCCCACTTAATCCCCATGTCCGATTTGGTCGTTACTGTCTTTGAGGTAATCAATGAGTATGAAAGGTCAAGAAACCCGTGGGTTCCAGTCTGAAGTAAAACAACTGCTTCATTTGATGATTCATTCGCTGTACTCCAATAAAGAAATCTTCCTGCGTGAGCTGATCTCCAATGCCTCCGATGCGGCGGACAAGCTGCGTTTTCGCGCGCTTTCCACGCCAGAGCTGTATGAAGGTGACGGCGAACTGCGCGTGCGTCTGTCCTTCGACAAAGAGAAGCGCACCCTGACGATTGCCGATAACGGCATCGGCATGAGCCGCGAAGAAGTGATCGAAAACCTGGGGACGATTGCCAAGTCCGGCACCAAAGCCTTCCTGGAGTCTATCGGCTCCGATCAGGCGAAAGACAGCCAACTGATCGGTCAGTTCGGCGTGGGCTTCTACTCGGCGTTTATCGTGGCGGACAAAGTTACCGTACGTACCCGTGCGGCCGGTGCTGCGGAAGATCAAGGGGTGTACTGGGAGTCTGCCGGTGAAGGTGATTACACCATCGCCGATATCACCAAGGCCGATCGCGGCAGCGAAATTACCCTGCACCTGCGTGAAGGCGAGGATGAATACCTCGACGGCTGGCGTCTGCGTTCGGTGATTGGCAAATATTCCGATCACATCGCGCTGCCGGTAGAGATCGAAACCAAGAATGAAGAAGACGACACCGTCACCTGGGAGAAGATCAACAAGGCGCAAGCATTGTGGACTCGCAGCAAGTCAGACGTGACCGAAGAAGAGTACAAAGAGTTCTACAAGCACATTGCCCATGACTTTACCGATCCGCTGAGCTGGAGCCACAACCGGGTGGAAGGCAAGCAGGAATACACCAGCCTGCTGTATATCCCGGCCCAGGCACCGTGGGATATGTGGAATCGCGATCACAAACACGGCCTGAAACTGTACGTGCAGCGCGTGTTTATCATGGATGACGCTGAGCAGTTCATGCCGAACTACCTGCGCTTTGTGCGTGGCCTGATCGATTCCAACGATCTGCCGCTGAACGTATCGCGTGAAATTCTGCAAGACAGCCGCGTTACTCAGAACCTGCGTGGTGCGCTGACCAAACGCGTGTTGCAGATGCTGGAGAAACTGGCGAAAGACGACGCCGAAGCCTACCAGAAGTTCTGGCAGCAGTTCGGTATGGTACTGAAAGAAGGCCCAGCGGAGGACGGCGGCAACAAAGAAGCCATCGCCAAACTGCTGCGCTTTGCTTCTACGCATAACGACAGCTCGGCGCAAACCGTCTCGCTGGAGGAGTACGTTGGCCGTATGGCTGAAGGCCAGGACAAGATTTACTACATCACTGCCGACAGCTATGCCGCTGCCAAGAGCAGCCCGCACCTGGAGCTGTTCCGCAAGAAAGGCATTGAAGTGCTGCTGCTGTCCGATCGCATCGACGAGTGGATGATGAGCTACCTGACCGAGTTTGACGGTAAGGTGTTCCAGTCGGTCAGCAAAGCGGATGAAGCGCTGGACAAACTGGCGGATGAAACCGAAGAGCAGAAAGAAGCCGAGAAGCAACTGGAGCCGTTTATCGAGCGGGTCAAGACGCTGCTGGGTGAGCGTGTGAAGGATGTGCGTCTGACGCATCGCCTGACGGATACCCCGGCCATCGTCACCACCGATGCCGACGAGATGAGCACCCAGATGGCGAAATTGTTTGCCGCTGCGGGCCAGGCTGCGCCGGAAGTGAAGTATATCTTCGAGCTGAACCCGGAGCATGCGTTGGTCAAACGCGCATCTGACGTGGGCGATAACGAACAATTTGCCGAATGGATCGATCTGCTGCTGGATCAGGCCCTGCTGGCCGAGCGTGGTACGCTGGAAGATCCAAACCAGTTTATCCGTCGCATGAACAAGCTGTTATCTGCTTAATCAGAAAAATACGCCCCAGGCCCACGGGTTTGGGGCGTAATCTCTTCTATTGCCAATACATTTTTCCATTGCTTGCCTCGTTTCAGCGCGGTTTTCCCGCAATCGATTTCCTCTAGCTACCTTGAGCCAACCCCCTCAGAAATGGTAAGGTTGAGTGTTTTCGACATTTAATAAAAACTCAAACCCGAAAAACTTCCGGCTGCGGCTCGAAGAATGAAGGGAAATACATAGCAAGGGGATTTACGCAATGCGTATCATTCTGCTGGGCGCTCCAGGCGCTGGTAAAGGCACTCAGGCTCAATTCATCATGGAGAAATACGGCATTCCGCAAATCTCTACGGGTGATATGTTGCGCGCAGCCGTCAAGGCCGGTTCTGAACTGGGCCAAAAGGCGAAAGAAATCATGGACGCCGGCAAGCTGGTGACCGATGAACTGGTGATTGCGCTGGTCAAAGAGCGCATCACCCAGGAAGACTGCCGTAACGGTTTCCTGCTGGACGGTTTCCCACGCACCATTCCACAGGCCGATGCCATGAAAGAAGCCGGCATCAAAGTGGATTACGTGCTGGAATTTGACGTGCCGGACGAACTGATCGTCGATCGTATCGTTGGCCGCCGTGTGCATGCGCCATCTGGCCGCGTGTACCACATCAAATTCAATCCGCCGAAGGTGGAAGGTAAAGACGACGCTACCGGCGAAGAGCTGACCACCCGTAAAGACGATCAGGAAGAGACCGTGCGTAAGCGCCTGGTGGAATACCATCAGATGACCGCGCCACTGGTGTCTTACTATCATAAAGAAGCCGAGGCGGGTAACACGGCTTACCACAAGATCGATGGCACCCGTAAAGTGACAGAAGTGAGCGCTGAGCTGGCGGCCATTCTGGGTTAATCGGTGTTAACGCTGTAAAAAACGATGGGCTTGCTGTTGCTGCCCGGCGTTTTTTTTTGCCGCTTCATGCTAGCTTACATTGGCACCTTGAAGCCCAGAGGAAGAGCCGTATGTCCAGGCAGACAAATTTTTTGCAAGAAGCGACCGCGCGTCAGATCGTGCAGCGCGCCATGAGCATCATTCACCACTCGGTCAACGTGATGGACAGCAATGGCGTGATTATCGCTTCCGGCAACGCCTCGCGCCTTTATCAGCGCCATGAAGGTGCGGTTTTGGCCTTGACCGAAAACCGGGTGGTTGAGATTGATGAGGCGACGGCCCAGCATCTGAAGGGTGTGCAGCCGGGCATCAATTTGCCGTTCAGCTTTCGTAACCAACTGGTGGGGGCGATTGGGGTTTCCGGCGATCCGGCTCAGGTGCGGGCCTATGGCGAACTGGTAAAAATGGCGGCGGAGCTGATGGTGGAGCAGGCCGCGATGCTCGATCAACATCAGTGGGAAAAGCGTTATCGGGAAGAACTGGCCAACCAACTGTTGCAGGGGCGCAGTGAGCCCGGTTCGCGTGAAGCGATGGCGGCCTATCTTGAACTGGATCTGCAACAGCCGCGCATTGTCTGGCTGCTTGAGCTGTATGAGCCGCAACCACAGGTATTAAGGGGTTTGTTGGCAGAGCTGGAGATCACTCAACGTGAGGCGCTCATCACCCTGACCAGCTTTAATGAACTGGTGCTGCTACGTCCAGCCTGCATGAAACAGGGCTTGTGGAACGTGCAGCAGGAGCGCAAGCTGGCCCAGCAGCTCCAGCATGAACTTCGGCAACGTTTTGGCCTGCGGCTGATCGTTGGGGGGTTCTACAGTGGCGAGGAGGGCGTCTACCGCTCAATCCAGACCGCGCGGGCAGTGCAAACCATGGCGCGCCGCCTGAATCTGCTCCAGCACACGCTGTTCTATAACGACTACCCGCTGCCCTCACTGCTGTGTGATTTGGGCGAGGATTGGCGCGCTCAGGAGCTTTCCCGGCCCTGGCAGCAATTGAGCACCCAGGATGAGAAAGGGGTACTGAGGAACACGCTGCGCCACTATTTCAATCACAACTGTGACCAAACCAAGACGGCGGCACAGCTGCATATTCACGTTAACACCCTGCGTTACCGCCTACAGCGCGTCGAAAAAACTACCGGCCTGAAGATCAACCAATTGGCGGACGTACTGCAACTGTATATCGGCATGTTAATGCAGGACTGAGTTGTGTGAATGCACATAAATAACGTCGTTTTTGGCCTGTTTGTTTGTAGTTAACGCTAAAGAATTTCCCGTGTCGGCAGAGTATGGTAATCACTAACCGATGCAGTGGCATCTTCTGAAGACTAAGGCGCTGATGATGAACACCCTCAAGAAAGTGGTAATTGCCCCCGACTCCTTTAAAGAGAGCCTGAGTGCTCAGGGTGTCGCAGAAGCGATCGAACGGGGTTTCCGGCAGCTCTACCCGCACGCGAACTACGTCTTGCTGCCCATGGCCGACGGCGGCGAGGGCACCGTCGATGCGATGGTGGCCGCAACCGGTGGGGAAATCATCGATGTGCCGGTGAGCGGGCCGCAGGGCAAACCCACCATGGCATTTTATGGTTTGCTGGGGGAAGGGAAAACTGCCGTTATTGAAATGGCGGCGGCGTCCGGATTACATCTGGTGGCGGGTGACGAACGTGATCCGTTGGTGACCAGCAGCTTTGGCACCGGGGAGCTGATCCTGGCGGCATTAGAGCGTGGCGTGCAGTCGATCATTCTGGGCATTGGCGGTAGCGCAACCAACGATGGCGGGGCGGGTATGATGCAGGCGTTGGGAGCCAGGCTGCTCGACGTTCAACGGCAAGAATTACGACCCGGTGGTGCTGCATTGGCGCAACTGGCGCACATCGATCTCAGCCAACTGGATCCCCGTTTGCAACAGGTGAAGATCACGGTAGCCTGTGACGTGGATAATCCGCTGTGCGGCGACCACGGAGCCTCGGCGGTCTTCGGCCCACAAAAAGGGGCCACGCCGGAGAAAGTGCAGCAGTTGGATAAGGCGCTGCATCATTACGGCACGCTCCTAGAGAAAACTACTGGACGCAAGGTGTTGCAGGTGCCGGGTTCGGGCGCTGCCGGGGGCATGGGAGCGGCTCTGATCGGTTTTCTGGCGGCTGAATTGCGGCCTGGCATCGAAATCGTGATTGAAACCCTGCATCTGGAAGACGCGGTACGCGATGCCGATCTGGTGATCACCGGCGAAGGGCGGCTCGATAGCCAGTCGATCCACGGCAAAACGCCGATCGGTGTTGCACGAGTCGCCAAACGCTATCAATTACCGGTGATCGCCATTGCCGGTAGCTTGTCGAAAGATTACCAGGTGGTGCACCAACACGGCATTGACGCCGCGTTTTCGGTGATCGATCGCATCGTGACATTGCCAGAGGCGCTGGCGGATGCGGCCCATAACCTGGAAGTCACGGCGCGCAACGTGGCCGCCGTCTGGCAACTGGCGCAAAAATAATCCCAGACTACCTGTCATTGATATAGGTTCCGGTCCCGCGCTTTTCCGTTACAATAGGCCGCATTAATGGCGGTTAATACGCTGAGAAATAACAGGGTATTTGCCGGGAAGGATAAGGGGATCGGAATGAAGCAAGAGAAACACGGGGTTTTGCTGGTGAATCTGGGGACGCCAGATGCACCTACCCCGCAGGCGGTAAAACGCTATCTGAAAGAATTTCTCAGTGACAACCGGGTGGTCGACACTGCGCCGCTGATCTGGTGGCCTATTCTCAACGGCATCATTCTGCCAATCCGTTCACCGCGCGTGGCAAAGCTTTATCAATCCGTATGGATGGATGAAGGCTCACCACTGCTGGTCTACAGCCGCCGCCAACAGCGGGAACTGGCGGCACGCATGCCAAATACTCCGGTTGAACTGGGCATGAGCTACGGCTCACCCAGCTTGGCACAGGCCATCGACAGCCTGTTGGCGCAGGGCGTGACCAATCTGGTGGTATTGCCGCTGTATCCGCAATACTCCTGTTCGACCAGCGCCGCGGTCTGGGATGGCATTGCGCGGGTGCTGGAAGGCTATCGCCGCCTGCCATCGATCGGCTTTATCCGTGATTATGCCGAGCACCCGGCGTATATTCTGGCCTTGCAGCAAAGCGTGGAACGGGCGTTCGCTGAGCATGGCAAACCAGATCGTCTGGTGATGTCGTTCCACGGTATTCCAAAGCGTTACGCCACGCTGGGTGACGATTACCCGCAACGCTGTGACGATACCTATCGTGCGCTGACGGCGGCCATACCGCTGGCTCCGGATCGGGTGATGATGACCTATCAATCACGCTTTGGCCGGGAACCTTGGCTGACGCCGTATACCGACGAAACCCTGAAGGGGTTACCGGCGCAGGGAGTGAAGCATATCCAGCTGATTTGCCCCGGTTTCTCGGCGGATTGCCTGGAAACGCTGGAGGAGATCAAAGAGCAGAACCGTGAGATCTTCCTGAAGGCGGGTGGCGAGAAGTTTGAATATATCCCGGCACTGAATGATGACGCCGCCCATATTGATATGATGCAACAGCTGGTGGGGCAACGGCTGTAAATCAGGTTCAGACCCTTACTTTGTCATCAGACTCTGGCAGGAATGTGCTAACATTCCTGCCTGTTCACCGCAACTCACCGCCAATCACATGAAATTTCCTGGTAAACGTAAATCCAAACATTATTTTCCGGTTAACGCCCGCGATCCGTTATTGCAGCAGACACAGCCTGAAAGTGAAGTCAGTACCTCTTACGTCGTCGGTATCGATCAGACGCTGGTCGATATCGAAGCTAAAGTGGATGATGCGTTTGTCGAACGCTATGGCCTCAGCTTGGGTCATTCGCTGGTCATTGAAGATGACGTTGCCGAAGCGCTGTATCAGGAACTGATCGACAATAACCTGATCACTCACCAATTTGCCGGTGGCACCATTGGTAACACCCTGCACAACTATTCGGTGCTGGCGGACGATCGCTCGGTGCTGCTTGGTGTGATGTGCAGCAACGTCAAAATTGGCAGCTACGCTTACCGCTACCTGTGCAATACCTCCAGCCGTACCGATCTCAACTACCTGCAAGCGGTGGATGGGGCCATCGGCCGCTGCTTTACGCTGATTAGCGAGAGCGGCGAGCGCACCTTTGCCATCAGTCCAGGCCAGATGAATCAGCTGCGCCCAGAAAGCATTCCTGAAGAGGTGATCGCCGGGGCTGCCGCATTGGTGCTGACCTCTTATCTGGTGCGTTGCAAACCAGGTGAGCCGATGCCGGAAGCGACCATGCAGGCGATCGCGTTTGCCAAACAGCATGATGTGCCGGTAGTGCTGACGCTGGGGACCAAATACGTCATTGCGGATAACCCGCAGTGGTGGCGCGATTTCCTCAAGGAACATGTCTCCATTCTGGCGATGAATGAAGATGAAGCGATGGAGCTGACTGGCTTGAGCGATCCGCTGATGGCGTCAGAGATGGCGCTGGACTGGGTGGATTTGGTGCTGTGTACCGCAGGGCCGAATGGCCTGTATATGGCGGGTTACACCGAAGAAGCCAACAAGCGTGAGACTCAGCATCCGCTGTTGCCGGGCCATATCGCCGAGTTTAACCGTTTCGAATTCAGCCGTGCGATGCGCCGTGAAAGCTGTGAGAACGCGCTTAAGGTCTATTCGCACATTGCTCCATATATGGGCGGCCCGGAAAAGATCATGAATACCAACGGTGCGGGTGACGGTGCGTTGTCTGCGCTGCTGCATGATATCGCCGCTAACGGTTATCACCGCAACAACGTGCCAAACTCCAGCAAGCATGTGCGCAGCTACCTGACCTATTCGTCATTGGCGCAGGTCTGCAAATATGCCAACAGGGTCAGCTATCAGGTGCTGAACCAGCATTCGCCGCGTTTGACCCGTGGGCTGCCGGAGCGGGAAGACAGTCTGGAAGAGTCTTACTGGGAACGGTAAAACATTGCATTTACCCCTCACCCCAAAGGGCGAGGGGGCCAGTTCAGCGTCATGGTTACTGCGTAGATACTCTGTTAAGCGTC
>NZ_AYMQ01000070.1 GCF_000633355.1 Serratia sp. H1w | reverse complement strand
AAAGGGAGAGGGTTAGGGTGAGGGGCGTTAGTTACTGGCGGCTGTCGTTCGCCTGCCGCAGCAACGAACGGCTCTCGACCAGGAAGCGCTGGGCGTAATCCCCAAACCAGTGCTCCACCTTCTGGAAGCTTTCAATAAAGGCCTGCTTGTCACCCTGCTCCAACAACTTGATCGCCTCACCAAAGCGCTGATAGTAACGCTTGATCAGATGGATGTTGTCCTCTGAAGACATGATGATATCGGCGTACAGCTGCGGATCCTGAGCAAATAGCCGCCCTACCATCGCCAACTCCAGCCGATAGATCGGTGAAGAAAGCGCCAGTAGCTGCTCCAGTTGCACATTCTCTTCGGCCAGATGCAGGCCATAAGCGAAGGTGGCAAAGTGACGCAGCGCCTGGATGAAGGCCATGTTCTGATCGTGCTCGACGGCGCTGATACGATGCAAACGCGCCCCCCAAACCTGCAACTGCTCCAGCAGCCACTGATAGGCCTCTGGTTGACGACCATCGCAGTACACCACCACCTGCTTGGCTACGCTGCCCACATCCGGGCCAAACATCGGGTGCAACCCCAATACCGGTCCGCTGTGTACAGCCAGCATCGCCTGTAATGGACGATTCTTCACCGAGGTCAGATCAACCAGAATACAGTCTTGCGGCAACGGCGGCAGTTGGGCGATCACCTGCTCGGTGATATGGATCGGTACACTGACAATCACCATACCGGCATCCGCCAGCAGATTATCCGCCTGCGGCCAATCCTCCTGATCCAACACCTTCACCTGATAACCCGACAGCGTCAGCAGCCGGTTGAACAGGCGGCCCATCTGGCCATTACCGCCAATAATGACGATAGGACGCAGCTGCGGGCACAGCGTTTTGAAGCCTTTGTCATTCTCGCTGGTGTAGGATTCGCGCATGACACGGCGCAGCACGTCTTCGATCAAATCGGGCGGCACGCCAAGGCTTTCCGCTTCCTGACGGCGAGAGGCCAGCATCGCAGCCTCTCGCTCGGGTACGTAGACCGGTAAACCGTAGTGGCTTTTGACTTCCCCCACTTCCGCCACCAACTCCAGGCGTTTCGCCAACAGGGCCAGCAGCGCTTTGTCCACTTCGTCAATTTGATCGCGTAACGCGGTCAGTTCAGCCACCATAACTCACTACTCTCCAGTACGTGCCATCAGCGCAGCGCCGAGTTCCTGATGCATTTGGCGCAGCAGCGTCTCCGTGCTCTCCCAGTTGATGCAGGCATCGGTCACTGAAACGCCGTAGCGCATATCCACGCGCGGCTGTTCAGAAGACTGGCTGCCCTCATGCAGATTACTTTCCAGCATGATACCGGTGATCGAACGGTTACCCGCTCTGATCTGCTCAACCACGGACTCGGCAACGGCAGGCTGACGGCGATAGTCTTTATTTGAGTTGCCATGGCTGCAATCTATCATCAAGGACGGATGGAGTCCCGCTTCCTGCATCTGTTTTTCGCAGGCGGCAACGTGCTCGGCGCTGTAGTTCGGGGTTTTCCCGCCACGCAGGATCACATGGCCGTCTGGGTTACCCTGAGTTTGCAGCAGGCAAACCTGCCCGGCCTGGTTGATGCCGACAAAGCGGTGTGCCATAGAAGCGGCGCGCATCGCGTTGATTGCCGTGCCCAGGCTGCCGTCCGTGCCGTTTTTGAAGCCCACCGGCATTGAAAGACCGGAAGCCATCTCACGGTGTGTCTGAGATTCTGTCGTACGCGCACCGATCGCCGACCAACTGAACAGATCGCCCAGGTATTGCGGGCTGTTCGGATCCAACGCTTCGGTCGCCAACGGCAAGCCCATACCGACCAGATCCAGCAGCAGGCGACGCGCAATGTGCAAACCTGCTTCGACATCAAAGGATCCGTCCATGTACGGATCGTTGATCAGACCTTTCCAGCCGACGGTGGTTCTTGGCTTTTCAAAATAGACGCGCATAACGATATATAGCTGATCGCTCAATTCAGCCGACAGGGTTTGCAGACGACGCGCGTAATCCAGCGCGGCATCAGGATCGTGGATCGAACATGGCCCGCAGACCACCAACAGACGGTGATCCTGCCCTTTAAGAATATTGGCAATGGTTTGGCGGGCGGCAGCGATTTCAGTTTCATCGCTGGCACTGAGTGGGAACTGGTTCTTCAGCTCTTCCGGGGTGATCAGAACCTGTTCTGCACTGATATGTACGTTATTGAGCGCGTCTTTTTGCATGATGCTATTCCTGTCGTTTGCCGTTATGCGTGAGCGTAGTGAAAATATTGAGCGTTTCAGGTGCTACCTTAACCACTCCTTGTAAAGTTTTCAATCCATTTACTGTAAATAAAAAATTACCACACCAAATACAGGCCCCACCAATACACCAAGGAGAACAACAAAAACAAACAACACACTGTTTAAAAACATGAAATTAAAAAATTATCGCCCCATCCACGATGAGAAATCGCCTCTGGTCATCTTGTTAAAAACCCATTAGTGTAAATAAAAATGAACACACAAATAGCTCATGCATTGACACTGCCGTGTTCAAAAAACAGCCATTCACCGATGAGCTTAGGCGGCAAACCCTTAGCAGGCAAATTAACCACGCGCCAAATTAAACAACTAAAATACATTTATCCTACAATTAACTGGCAATTGATTTTCAATCTTTATCCATTTGTTTCTCTGTGCAAAGAATAATAACGTCGATTGAATAAATATTGCGGGATCTCACAGTTATCCCCCGCCAAATAAATAACTATGGCATAAATCGCTCGCACCTCTTTAGGGTTACTCTGCGAAGACAGAGCCCGTACTGCCTGCACTGAGGAGCGATGAGCATTAGCAGTTTTTTCTTTCAGACAAGGGACTCTCATGATCACATTGCAATTTGCAATTATTATTATCTGCCTATTAGTCGGCACCCGATTTGGCGGCATGGGGCTGGGCTTAATAAGTGGTATTGGCTTATTTCTGCTTTGCTTTATATTCGGTTTGGAACCCGGCAAACCGCCAGTAGATGTCATGCTCACCATTTTGGCGGTGATCGGCTGTGCTTCGGTGTTACAAACCGCTGGCGGTCTGAACGTCATGATGCAATACGCCGAGCGGCTACTGCGCCGCCACCCGCAGCACATTACCTTGCTCGCCCCTTTTACCACCTGGGCGCTGACCTTCCTGTGCGGTACCGGCCACGTTGTATACACCATGTTCCCGATCATTTCTGATATCGCGATTAAAAAAGGGATCCGCCCGGAACGCCCAATGGCCGTCGCCTCTGTCGCTTCACAGATGGCCATCACTGCTTCCCCGGTTTCCGTCGCCGTGGTGTCACTGGTTTCGATCATTGCTGCCGGCCATGGCATCGGCAAAGCCTACTCGCTGCTGGAAATTCTGGCCGTGTCGATACCGGCTTCGCTGGTCGGCGTATTGATGGCGGCGCTGTGGAGCCTGCGTCGCGGTAAAGATCTGGATAAGGATGCAGAGTTCCAGGCCAGGATCCAGGATCCCGAGCAGCGCGCCTATATCTATGGCGGCACCGAAACGTTGCTCAATCAAAAATTCCCTAAGCAGGCTTACTGGTCGACGCTGATCTTCTTCGGCGCTATCGCTATCGTGGTCATGCTCGGTGCCTTTGCCGATCTGCGCCCCTCCTTTGCCGATGCCAAGGGCGTGCTGAAACCGCTGTCGATGAATCTGGTGATCCAGATGATGATGCTGATCGCCGGTGCGGTGATCCTGATGGGCTGCAAAGTCAAACCTAGCGATATCGCCAACGGTGCGGTATTTAAAGCGGGAATGGTCGCCATCTTCTCGGTCTTCGGCGTGGCATGGATGAGCGATACCTTCTTCCAGGCGCATATGGGGGAATTGAAGGTCGTACTGGAAGACGTAGTGAAAAGCCAACCCTGGACTTACGCCATCGTCTTGTTCCTGGTTTCCAAACTGGTTAACAGCCAGGCCGCAGCCCTGGCCGCCGTCGCACCAATGGCCTTGCAGTTAGGCGTCGAGCCTAAAATGTTGCTGGCCTTCTTCCCGGCAGCCTATGGTTACTTCGTGTTGCCAACCTACCCAAGCGATCTGGCCTGCATCGGCTTTGACCGCTCTGGCACCACGCGTATCGGCAAATTTATCATCAACCACAGCTTTATTATCCCTGGCCTGATCGGCGTGCTGTGCTCCTGCATTACCGGTTATCTGCTGGTGATGACCTTCCTTTAATCGCATTTCTGACGGCAACGGACTCCTCCCCGTTGCCGTCGTTAACACCACGCCAAAAAGCCAACGTTATCAGTAGACGAAAAGTGCATAAGTCCCCCCGTTAAATTAAAAACTTAAGCTAACCAGGCCTATTTTTGTCCCCTCAGCGAACCGATATAATGTGAGCGCCATCACTTATAATCACACTTAACTACTGGATCCAAAATGCTCTCTTTACGCGCTCGTCGCGCCATTCCGCTGTTCTTTAGCTGCTTGACCGCCTTCACCAGTGTTTCCGTATTCGCCGACAATACCCTATTCACCGCGATGGACGATCCGGCCACCGCCAAGAAGCCGTTTGATGGTAATGTTCAGGCGGGTTACAACGCCCAGTCAGGCAACACACAGAACTCCACCCTGTTGGCCAACACCACCATGACCTGGTTTAACAGCGATACGGCTTACAGCCTGTGGGGCTCGGCGAACAACACCACGTCTTCCAACGTACGCTCCTCCGAGAAATACCAGGCCGGTGGTCGTACCCGTTATAATCTGACGGCCCGCAACTATATGTTCGGTCAGGCAGGCTGGTTGAACGATCGCTACAACGGTTACGACTCCCGCTCTACGCTGACTGGCGGCTACGGGCGTCAGATCTTTAGCGACCCACGTCAGGATCTGCGTGTCGAATTCGGTCCTGGCGTACGCCATGATGAATACCACGGCGGTGGCCGCACCACCCGCGCTCTGGCCTATGGCGCAGCCAACTATTCCTACAAGCTGACAGACACGGCCCGTTTATCCGAAGGCCTGTCCGCTTTGGCGAACGACGAAACCACCGTAAACTCCGAAACCGCGTTAAACGTCGCCATCAATAACGACTTCGCCCTGCGGTTGGCCTACACGGTGGTCTACAACACCAAACCACCGGCCTCGGCGCCAAAAAACACCGATACCACCACGTCAGTCACGCTGGTCTACGGTTTGTAATTTCGTCCTGCAACGTCCAACACCCTTCCTCTAAGCCCATAATTAATGGGCTTTTTTTATGTCCGCTAGCGCATTGAACATTTTGCTAAAAATAGTCATTTCCTTGCTTGACGACTTTAGCATTTTGATTAATACTGTATGTATATACAGTAATTATTACTAAGGTAAAAACCATGATAGACCCGGCAAACGAGGACAGCATCGACCCGCTTATCGTGGCCAACAGTCGCGTTTTCCTCCCGAACAGCCCACTGCGGCAGTGGATGTGGGGTTAACGCGATGGAGAGATTAACCTCATTCATTACCTACTCTGCGGCGCTGTTTCTCGCCTGGCTTGGCAAGCTCTCACCGCAGGATGTCGCCTTTCTGATTGGTGCGGCGGTCGGGATCGGCACCTTCCTGGTCAATTGGTACTACAGACGCAAGAGTCTGCAGATCCTGAAAAGCATCAAACGCGATGCGGCAGCACGGAGGATTTTTGATGAACTCAATCGTTAAACGTTGCAGCGCTGTGGTCATTCTGGCCATCGCCATGCTGCTGCCGCAGGCCAAGCTCATCCAGACCTCAGAACAAGGGCTGAAGCTGATTGCAGACTTTGAAGGGTGTCAGTTAACCCCGTACCAATGCAGCGCCGGGGTTTGGACCCAAGGTGTCGGTCATACCGCTGGTGTTATTCCAGGAAAAACCATTACACCCACACAGGCGGCGGAAAACCTGCTGGAAGATATCCTCAGGATGGAGAAGCGCATGGCGGCCTGTCTGCCACAACAGATGCCCCAAGCCACTTATGACGCCATCATGGCATTTGCCTTCAACGTGGGTTCCGGTGCCGCCTGCCGCTCTACCCTGGTGTATTTCCTCAACCAGGGCCAGTGGCAGCAGGCATGTGACCAGTTACCACGCTGGATTTATGTCAACGGTGTCAAAAATCGCGGGTTGGAACGCCGGCGGGCCGCCGAACGCGAACTGTGTCTGCAAGGCCTCAGTACGTAAAACACCACCAGTTACCCAGGGGAAAGAAAGGCTCGCCCAGTGATTTTTCGAGCCAGCGTTAACGAATAGTTTTTCACCGTTTTATCAAGAGGGGGGTTTCTATGATGCATTGTCCACTATGTGGTAGCGTGGCACACACTCGCTCCAGCCGCTATCTGAGTGAGTCGACCAAAGAACGCTATCACCAATGTCGTAACATTAATTGCAGTTGTACCTTTGCCACCCATGAATCCGTGGCCCGGGTCATCGTTTCACCCGGCGACATCATTCCGGCGCAGCCTCATCCACAAGAAGGCAAACAGCGCGCCGCCGCGATGTAATCAAATGAAGGGGGATTGCCATAACGGTAATCCCCCTCAGATTGCTGAAAAACTGCGTTGCACTATGTAATCCAGCGTTTCTTCCTCATCCCCAAGAATATCCTCAGGTGCTGTGGTTAAAATTTCATCTTTCACCTTGGTTTTTATAAACAGCAATGAGGTATTGGAAAAGAAGTAAGATCTCATCAGGTAAATAGAAACCCCTTCGTTGGAGAGTGCCATGTAGCTGCTTCCTATAAATGAGGTCTTTTTTATCCCTGCGGTGTATTTTTTTGCCAGAAGCTTACTGAGCATACCAAAGTAATCACCTTTAAATTCAAGTTGCAAGGCAGTTAACGCCTTGTTTTTATCAAACAGTATCAAGACATTCTTCAGGCCTTCGAAAACGATCTCTCTGTTCACCTCCTTGTTGTCGTTAGGCATTTCCTTGTAGATATTCCCTCCCAGAGCATCATTGACCCCCACTTTTACCGCCTCAGGGTGTGTCGATGTAAACGTATCCTCGGTTGTCTGGCCAAACTTTATCGTCAATGTGCCGGTACTGGCGGCGCTTAAGTGGCTACAAAAAAAGTAACTTGATAAGAAAACGATGAGGTAACTTGAAAAAAAACGCATGTTCATGATGTACCCTTCCCGGGACAGTGAGGCGTCAGCGTTCTCGCTGGTGCGCTAACTTGTCATTAAAAGAAGATCACTGTCAATAACGCCGATGGCTAAGCCGTGTCAGAACGGGGGAGGATAATGCTATAGAAAATGCCTTATGAAACAGACTCTCTCTCTTCTTTCATACCATGAGAGTGGCTATCGCTCTGTTGCAAACCTACTGTCGTTATTTTACATCGCATTGATAATAAATCGCCTTGGCGTGCACCCCAAAGCGGCAGTCTAGCCGACGCACCAACAAAAAAAGGGGCTTACCATAACAGTAAGCCCCTGATAACTATTAACTTTTTGGATGCAGCGTTAGTTTACGCGGTTCAGACGCTCTTTGATACGAGCAGACTTACCAGTACGTTCACGCAGGTAGTACAGTTTGGCTTTACGAACGGCACCACGACGTTTAACAGTAATGCTGTCGATTACTGGGGAGTGAGTCTGGAATACACGCTCAACACCTTCGCCGTTGGAAATCTTACGAACAGTGAATGCAGAGTGCAGACCGCGGTTACGGATAGCGATAACCACGCCCTCGAATGCCTGCAGACGTTTTTTGCTGCCTTCAACGACCCATACCTTCACTTCCAGGGAATCACCTGGACGGAATGCAGGTACGTCTTGCTTCATCTGCTCTTGTTCAATTTGCTTAATAATGTTGCTCATAATATGTCTCTTACCCTAGGTAAACTGATATATCGGTCTCGTCGAGACTATGCTCAGACGTTCCCTTCATAGTCCTGTTACTTAGCCTGATGTTCCCGTTGGAACTCGGCCAGCAACACCTCTTGCTCGTCAGTCAGAGCTAGGCTTTCTAGAAGTTCAGGTCTTCTAAGCCAGGTACGGCCCAGCGACTGCTTTAAGCGCCAGCGACGTATCTCGGCATGGTTGCCCGACAGCAGAACTGGCGGAACCTCCATCCCTTCCAACACCTCTGGGCGGGTATAGTGCGGGCAGTCCAGCAATCCATCGGCGAAGGAATCTTCCTCTGCCGAAGCCTGATGGCCCAGAACACCCGGTATAAAGCGGGCGACCGAATCGATCAGGATCATTGCCGGTAGTTCACCGCCGCTGAGAACGTAATCGCCGATTGACCATTCTTCGTCAATTTCGGTTTGGATCACGCGCTCGTCTATCCCTTCGTAGCGGCCACACACCAGGATCATCTTCTGGTTAGCCGCCAGTTCGCGCACACCGGTTTGATCCAGCTTGCGCCCCTGAGGTGACAGATAAATCACCTTTGCTCCCTCGCCTGCCGCTGCTTTTGCTGCATGAATGGCTTCCCGCAAGGGTTGCACCATCATCAACATTCCCGGGCCGCCGCCATAAGGGCGATCGTCCACGGTACGATGCCGGTCGTAGGTGAAGTCACGTGGACTCCAACACTGCACGCTCAGCAGGCCATTTTTTACTGCCCGGCTAGTTACCCCGTAATCGGTGATTGCGCGAAACATCTCAGGAAACAGGCTTACGATACCAATGAACACCAGCCAATCCCCATTTTGTTATTCCACTTGCTTCGACCATTAAATCCGGAGGTCAAAAACCAGGATCCCACTCAGCCTCGATAATCTTGGCGGCGAGATCGACTTTCTTGATAACCTGCCCATGAAGAAACGGGACCAACCGCTCCTTCATACCGAATGCATCTTTCAGGTTTGCCCGCACGACCATCACGTCGTTAGAACCGGTTTCCATCATATCGATGACTTTACCCAGCTCGTATCCGGAAGTGGTGACTACCTGGCAGCCCATAAGGTCTTTCCAGTAGTAATCATCGCCTTCCAGCGGAGGCAACTGCTCGGAATCTACCACAATCTCGCAATTGGTCAGTAAATTCGCCGCATCCCGATCGTCAATGCCTTTGACCTTGATGATCAGATCCTGACTGTGGCGTTTCCAGTCTTCCAACTCGACAAACTGCCACTGACCAGAGCGCTGGATTAACCAGGGCTGATAGTCAAATATGCTTTCGGCGTTCTCGGTGGATGAAAATACTCTGAGCCAACCACGAATGCCGTAAGTAGACCCCATCTTACCGAGTACAATCGGCTGCTTAGGTGCTACCGGTTTGAGTTGCTTGCTCATTGCCACCACCGCGACAGATTAAGCTGCTTTCTTAGCGTCTTTGATCAGCGCGTGAACGCGATCAGAAACGGTAGCACCCAGACCAACCCAGTGCTCAATGCGATCCAGGTCCAGACGCAGTGCTTCAGCCTGACCAGATGCGATTGGGTTGAAGAAACCTACACGCTCGATGAAACGACCATCACGAGCATTACGGCTGTCGGTTACTACTACTTGATAGAACGGACGCTTTTTAGCGCCGCCACGTGCCAAACGAATTGTTACCATAACATCCTCTTTAGTTAATAAAACAGCCGGGCCCCATTGAGGGACGGTGCCCGGTTGCAATATAAAAAGCCCGAAAATTTTACTCATTTTGGCGCAAAAAGCAATCTAAAGCGTAGATTGCCAGCAATTCGTTTTTGAACCATCACGCTTTCGGACGGTTTTTACCGCGAACGGCAAATCGGCAAACCCTGCCACAGCAAGCCTGTGACAGGATTTTAACGGCCTGGGAAGCCCGGTGGCATCATACCCTTCATGCCACGCATCATCTTCGCCATGCCGCCTTTTTTCATCTTTTTCATCATGCGCTGCATATCATCGAATTGTTTTAACAACCGATTAACATCCTGCACCTGCATGCCGGAGCCCATCGCAATACGACGCTTGCGAGAACCCTTGATAATTTCCGGCTTGGCACGCTCTTTCAGCGTCATTGAGTTAATGATCGCCTCCATGCGTACCAGCACTTTGTCATCCATCTGCGATTTGACGTTGTCTGGCAGTTGGCCAGCGCCCGGCAGTTTGCTCAGCATGCTGGCCATACCGCCCATATTACGCATCTGCTTGAGCTGATCCAGGAAGTCGGTCAGATCGAACCCGTCCCCTTTCTTCAGCTTGTTAGCCAGTTTTTCCGCCTGTGCGCGGTCAACCTTGCTTTCGATATCTTCGATCAGCGACAGCACATCGCCCATGCCAAGAATACGTGAAGCCACGCGATCCGGGTGGAACGGTTCCAACGCGTCGGTTTTCTCACCCACGCCGAGGAATTTGATCGGCTTGCCGGTAATGTGGCGAATAGACAACGCCGCACCGCCGCGCGCATCACCATCGACCTTGGTCAGCACCACACCGGTCAGCGGCAGCGCTTCGTTAAAGGCTTTGGCGGTATTGGCCGCATCCTGGCCGGTCATGGCGTCGACCACAAACAGGGTTTCCACCGGCTTGATCGCCGCATGCACCTGCTTGATTTCGTCCATCATCGCTTCGTCTACGTGCAAGCGGCCCGCGGTATCGACGATCAATACGTCGTAAAACTTCAGCTTGGCCTGTTGCAGCGCACGGTTAACGATGTCGATCGGTTTTTCTTTCACGTCTGACGGGAAGAAGTCGATGCCGACACCTTCCGCCAGGGTTTCCAACTGCCGGATCGCCGCTGGGCGATACACGTCGGCGGAAACCACCAACACTTTTTTCTTCTGCTTTTCTTTCAGGAATTTGCCGAGCTTGGCCACGCTGGTGGTTTTACCCGCCCCTTGCAGGCCTGCTATCAACACCACCGCCGGAGGCTGTGCCGCCAGATTCAGTTCGGTGTTTACCTCGCCCATCGCGGCAATCAGCTCGCTCTTGACAATTTTGACGAATTCCTGGCCCGGCGTCAGACTTTTGTTAACTTCATGGCCAACCGCGCTCTCTTTCACTCGGTTGATGAAGTCACGCACGACCGGCAGCGCGACGTCCGCTTCCAGCAATGCCATCCGCACTTCACGCAGGGTTTCTTTAATGTTCTCTTCGGTCAGCCGCCCGCGGCCGCTGATATTGCGCAGTGTGCGCGACAATCGATCGGTTAAATTTTCAAACATCGTCTCATGCTCAACGTAAGAGTCAGGCCGCAGTGGCGACACAATTGCGGCGATTATAACACGTTGCTTTGACGATCTCTGCCTCAGCGTTGGAGATTGGTTGGAGTAGGGAGCGCTGGACGTTATACTGGCAATCCAATTAACCATGCCGATGCTAAATAACGCTATGCCAGTATTCTCTCTTGTGGCTTTGATGGCCTACCTGCTCAGCCTTGGACTGATCATTCCCAGTTTGTTGCGGAAGAATAGCGCATACCGTCGGCTGGCCCTGGTCTCGGCCGTGGTGGCGCTGGTCTGCCACGCTATCGCCCTCCAGCAGCGCATCTTTGACGTCAGCGCCGGGCAAAATCTCAGCCTGTTGAACATTGGTTCGATCGTTGGCCTGATTATCTGTTCGGTGATGACCTACGTCGCCTCCCGCGATCGTGGCTGGTTCCTGCTGCCGATCGTCTACAGCTTTGCGATGATCAACCTGGCGTTTGCCAGCTTCCTGCCTGGGGAATTTATCACCCATCTGGAAGCCAGCCCGGAGCTGATGGTGCATATCGGCCTGGCACTGTTCTCTTATGCCACGCTGATTATCGCCACGCTGTACGCCCTGCAACTCGCCTGGCTTGATTACCTGCTGAAACATAAAAAACTGCGTTTCAGTGCCGATATGCCACCGCTGATGAGTATTGAGCGTAAGATGTTTCATATCACGCAGATCGGTGTGGTACTGCTAACGCTGACGCTGTGTACCGGCCTGCTGTATATGGACAACCTGTTTAGCAAAGAAAACGTGCATAAGGCCGTGCTGTCCATCATGGCCTGGTTTGTCTACATCGTGCTGCTGTGGGGCCACTATCACGAAGGCTGGCGTGGCCGCCGCGTGGTCTGGTTCAGCTTTGCCGGCTCTTTTCTGCTTACCATGGCCTACTTCGGCAGCCGCCTGCTGCAGGAACTGATGATTGTGCGCTGATCGTCCGGCGCTCCATCGCTCCGCTGAGGCACTGTTCTCCCCTACATAAGGAATACCGCGTTGGAGCACGTTTCGACAGAGACTCTCATTTTCATTCTGGTGATTATGGTCGCGGTCTCCGCTTATTTTTCAGCATCCGAAACCGGCATGATGACGCTCAACCGCTATCGTCTGCGTCACCTGTCCAAACAGGGCAACCGTGCCGCACGCCGGGTAGAGAAGCTACTGCAAAAGCCTGACCGCCTGATTGGCCTGGTGCTGATTGGCAACAACCTGGTCAACATCCTGGCCTCTGCGCTGGGGACTATCGTCGGGATGCGCCTGTATGGCGACATTGGTGTGGCGATTGCCACCGGGGTGCTGACCTTTGTCGTCCTGCTGTTCGCCGAAGTGTTACCCAAGACCTTTGCCGCCCTCTATCCCGAACGTATCGCCTTCCCCAGCAGCTTCCTGCTGGCACCGCTGCAAAAACTCATGTTCCCGCTGGTATGGCTGCTCAACGGCATTACCACCCTGCTGTTGCGGATTTTCGGCATCCGCACCAACGTACGCATCAGCGGCGCATTGAGCAAAGAGGAGTTGCGCACCATTGTTAACGAGTCCCAGTCGAAGCTTTCGCGCCGTAATCAGGACATGCTGATTTCAGTGCTGGATCTGGAGAAGGTGACGGTGGATGACATCATGGTGCCGCGCAATGAGATCGTCGGCATTGATATCAATGACGACTGGAAGTCGATCATGCGCCAGTTAACCCACTCCCCACATGGCCGCATCGTGCTGTATCGCGATTCGCTGGACGACTCCATCAGCATGCTGCGCGTACGTGAAGCCTACCGGCTGATGACCGAGAAAAAAGAGTTCAATAAAGAGAATCTGCTACGTGCAGCCGATGAGATTTACTACGTGCCAGAAGGCACGCCGCTCAACGTGCAACTGGTGAAATTCCAGCGCAACAAAGAGAAGGTCGGCATTGTGGTCGATGAGTATGGCGATATCCAGGGGCTGGTAACGGTTGAGGATATTCTTGAGGAGATCGTCGGCGATTTCACCACCTCGATGTCACCGACGCTGGCGGAGGAAGTCAATCCGCAGAGCGATGGCTCGGTGCTGATCGACGGCAGTGCCAACGTACGTGAGTTGAACAAGGCGTTTAACTGGACGCTGCCAGCCACCGAGGCTAGAACCATCAACGGCATGCTGCTGGAAGAGTTGGAAGAGATCCCCAACATCGGTACCAGGGTACGCATCAGCCACTATGATATCGATATCCTCGACGTGCAGGACAATATGATCAAGCAGGTGCGCGTCACGCCAATCAAATCCTTGCAGGCCAGCGTGCAGAACCATTAATTCTTTGTAATTTCAGTGTTATTCCCCTCACCTTAACCCTCTCCCCAAGGAGAGGGGACCGATCGAGCTCGCTATCAGTTACAGATAATTACCTGACCACGGCATTGAATCAGATCCTTGTGGCTGACCACGACACCGAACTAACCCCCCTCTCCTTTTTGGGGAGAGGGTTGGGGTGAGGGGAAACAGCGATCGCCGGATAACCAGCACGACACCATTTCCCCAGAGCAAACTAGATGTGCAACTCTTGCAGCTTATCTTCTGGCAGCGCCAGCTCTTCGTTATGATTCACGACGACGCCGTGCTCAAGAATATGCTTGGCGATTTCCTGTGCCTCTTCCAGCGAGTGCATATGGTAAGTACCACACTGGAACTCGTTCAGCTCAGGGATCTTACGCTGGTCGGTGACCTTCAGCACATCGGCCATCGCCGCTTGCCAGGCATCGGCGACGCGTTTCTCTTCCGGTACGCCAATCAGGCTCATGTAGAAGCCGGTGCGGCAGCCCATTGGCGAGATATCGATGATCTCCACGCCGTTACCGTTCAGGTGATCGCGCATGAAGCCGGCGAACAGATGCTCCAAGGTATGGATCCCACGCTCCGGCATCACTTCCAGATTCGGGCGACAGAAACGCAGATCGAATACGGTGATGGTATCGCCATGGGGAGTCTTCATGGTTTTAGCTACACGGACAGCCGGGGCCGCCATGCGAGTATGATCTACGGTAAAGCTATCCAGCAATGGCATGTCGTCACCTCATTCGTAAAATGAATTTATTTCGAAATTATTTTCGTACCGATGAAACCTTTTCCAACCCTGCGAGTCTTAATCTATGAAAGACGCGCATTTGTTATCATCATCCCTGTTTTCAGAGATGTATATTTGGCCACAGTGATGTGGCCTTTTTCTTTTTCAGCCCCCGCCGTTTTCCTTCAGGAACTGTTCAAAGCTTAGCGTATCACTGGCTTCTATGTCGCGTTGGCGCTGCCACGAGGCCTGTTGCTCCTGAGCGAGTTGCTCTTCGGTCAACAGTTCCAGCGGTTCTTCAATCAGCATTTGGCGATACTTTTCCGCCAGTTCCAGGCCAACATGGCCGGTGCCCTGCGCCTTCATTTCCTTCAGGATACGGGCCGAGAACGTCAGCTCCGGATCGTCAAACGCCGCGACCAGTTGTTCGCACACCTGTTGATATTGCCGATCGCCAGCTTCGCTATCCAATACTTCAGCCACCCGCTTGAGATCGTCAAACAGCGCTTTACCGACCTTATCCAACGGTTCACGGGTATCGTTACAACCGATGCCGATAGTCTGACCTGGCTTACGCCCTTCCAGGATCACGCGATTCCAGTTTTTACGGGTGCACAGCAGCTCATCGCTGCTCATTTCCGGCGCATCCGCCAATACGCACCACACCAGGAACAGATCCAGGAAACGCGCCTGTACCGCATCCACACCGATTGGCGAGAATGGGTTGATGTCCAACGAGCGCACCTCGATATATTCGATACCGCCGCGTAGCAGAGCATCTGACGGTGTCTCACCGCTGTGGGTGACACGCTTTGGCCGGATCGGGGCATAGAGTTCGTTTTCGATCTGCAACACGTTGCTGTTCAGTTGCAGATAGCGATCGCCCTCTTTCACCCCCAGCTTGGCATAGTCTTCCGAAGGCGTGGCGATCGCGCGCTTCAGACCTTGCACATAGGTTTGCAGGTCGTTGAAGGTAATGCCCAGATTGCTCTGCGACTTATTGGTATAGCCCAGATCGCTCAGACGCAGCGAGGTGGCATAAGGCAGATAACACATGCCCTGCTCATTACGCTCAAACGGCAAATCGGTTTCCCGGCCGTTGAGGAACGAGGAACAGATGGCTGGCGATGCCCCAAACAGATAAGGGATCACCCAACCAAAGCGATAGTAGTTACGGATCAGGCGGAAATAACCCGCGGAGATCTGCTCCTTACCGCTCTCTTCATCCTCAACGCCGGCCCACGCCTGCCAAAACTCCAACGGCAGGGAGAAGTTGTAGTGCACACCGGAAATGGTTTGCATCAGCGCACCGTAACGATTCTTCAACCCTTCGCGGTACAGCGTTTTCATCCGGCCAATATTGGAGGTGCCAAACTGCGCCAGCTCGATATCCTGCTCGGCGCCGATAAAGCACGGCATGCTCAGCGGCCACATACGCTCATCACCCAGATTACGCGCCACGTGACGATGGATATCACGCAGGAACGTCAGCAAGTGATCGAGATCGTCGTCAACCGGTGTAATAAACTCTAACAACGCCTCGGCAAAGTCCGTGGTGATCCAACGGTGCGTTAATGCCGCCCCCAGTTGTTCTGGATGACCCGTGCTGGCAAGCGTGCCATCCGCGGTTACCCGCAGTGTTTCACGCTCAATACCGCGCCGGATCCCTTTTAATGCATGAGGGTGGGCTTCCAACCAAGAAAGCGCCTGTGATACGTCCGGGATCAAATTGACCTCCCGCTTCTAAAAACGATAGCTGTAAGCATACTGAATCCACTCCCTTGAGAATATTGAGTTATATTCACTTGGTTATTGCCACCAGGCCATCCCTTGCAGGGTAATCATCGTCAAGATGATGTAACGCAACGCTTTCCCGAGACACAGGAACAGCGTGACAAAGCCCCATGGCATGCGTAGCCAGCCTGCCAACACGCACAATAAATCGCCCACAACCGGCACCCAACTGAGCAATAGCGCAGCCGGGCCAAAGCGTTGTAACCAACCCAGTGCCGTTTCCAGCCCTCGTTGTGGTTTCAACGCCGGTAACAGGCGCCCGATAATGACGTTGGTCAACCCACCCAGGGTATTTCCCAACGTTGCAGCCAGCACCAGTAAACCTGGTGAAGCGCTGCTGTTGGTCAACAACGCGACCAACACGATCTCTGAATTGCCAGGCAACAGCGTCGCACTTAGGAAGCTGCTGCCAAACAGCGACATGACCGCCAGCGTACTACTCACAACGTGCGAACGTCTACCACGGCCATATTGGCGCTTTTGGCCGCCTGAATGCCGAAATCGGCATCCTCAAACACCACGCAGTGTTCAGGAGGCACACCAATCAACTCCGCACAGCGCAGGAAGGTATCCGGCTCCGGTTTGTGGCGTTGGACATCATCAGCCCCGACGATGGCATCAAAGCAGTCGAACAGCCCTAAATGGCGCAGTAACATCTCTGCCATCCGGTGCTCACTGCCCGTACCTACCGCCATGGGGCGACGGCCGTGATATGACTTCACCACCTCAATCAGCGGTAATGGACGCACCGTGTCTAATAGCATGCTTTCTACCGCACGGGTTTTCTCGGCGGCCAGTTGGTGAGGATCGAGATCGGCCTGATGGGCGGCAATCACCGCCTGAGCAATGCGCCAGGTCGGTGAACCGTTCAGCCCTGTCATGGCGGCCGCATCAAACTTCATTCCGTAACGTGCCAACACTTCATGCCACGCCTTGAGGTGCGTCGGCTCGGTGTCCAGAATGGTACCGTCCATGTCGAAGATCAGACCTTGGTAGCGATCGTACATCGTGACTCCATGACCATTGAGCAAAGAAAGCTACTTTAGCGTAAAGCCGAAAGGTTGTCGCTGCCAGAGCATGACGGAAAATGCGGTGTAGAAGAGAGGTAGCACAAGATAGAAAGTAACAGGCAGGGGTTGAGAATCAGAAAGTAAAAAACCCGCCGAAGCGGGTTTTTCTAAGAAGATGGTGCATCCAGGAGGATTCGAACCTCCGACCGCTCGGTTCGTAGCCGAGTACTCTATCCAGCTGAGCTATGGATGCAATCTAATTTTTGTAGCGAATCTGTTTCGTTCCGTGAAACTTCACTGAAGAATGGTGCAACCAGGAGGATTCGAACCTCCGACCGCTCGGTTCGTAGCCGAGTACTCTATCCAGCTGAGCTATGGATGCACAGGAATTCTTTTTTGATACCGTATGGTATTGTTACTACCCCACCATACTGCAAAATATGGTGCATCCAGGAGGATTCGAACCTCCGACCGCTCGGTTCGTAGCCGAGTACTCTATCCAGCTGAGCTATGGATGCAAATGGCGGTGAGGCGGGGATTCGAACCCCGGATGCAGCTTTTGACCGCATACTCCCTTAGCAGGGGAGCGCCTTCAGCCTCTCGGCCACCTCACCAGTACGCTTCTTACGAATCGTGCCTAACTTGCTTTTAAAGAAGCTCATCGGCACTGCGTGGCGCACATATTACTTTCGTGGGTTTATAAGTCAAACATTTTTTCCCAACTCCTGCGCGTTTGCACAAATCACAGGCAACATGAGCGATTTCACGGCAAAAAGAGTGCTTTATCAACAGGAAAATGGCGTGTTACTGCGGAAAAGCGTTTTGTCACAGGAGAAAGATTTTGGATAAAAATGTGGGGAAGAGTGCAACTAACGTGAAAAACGGGGGAAAGCGGGTGAAGGGAAAGCAAGGAGCGTCTCGCTATAGAACGAGACGCTACTTAGAAATCAGTAAGTCGTCTGTTGAGACTTCTCGGCCTGGATGCGCTGGTAGATTTCTTCACGGTGAACAGACACCTCTTTGGGGGCATTCACACCAATACGAACTTGGTTGCCTTTAACCCCTAGCACTGTGACCGTAACCTCATCGCCAATCATGAGGGTTTCACCAACTCGACGAGTCAGAATTAACATTCTTTGCTCCTTGAAAGATTAAAAGAGTCGGGTCTCTCAGTTTCCCCGCCATTATCCATTATATACAGTGAAAACGTAAGTCAAGAACCCACAATAAATGTAAGCAGACTTGGTGTCACTCCAGATTAAGATAAGTTTAGCCGACTTGGAAAACTTTGTTCCCGCAATTGTCACTACATTGTGTTAGCACAGTCTAAAAACGCCGTAAACCACAGTGGATTACGGCGCCAGTAACGTGCCTATTTATTTATATTCACAGTTTCGCGGCCACCCAGGCCTCTACGCTGTTTAATGCTGCAGGCAAGGCGTTGGCATCACTGCCCCCAGCCATAGCCATATCAGGGCGTCCACCGCCCTTGCCGCCAACCTGCTGTGCGATGTTGCCGATCAGCTCGCCGGCCTTAACCCGGTCGGTCAGATCTTTGGTCACACCCGCAATCAGGCTGACTTTGCCTTCTTCCACCGTTGCCAACACGATGATCGCTGAACCCAGCTGATTTTTAAGATCGTCAACCATGGTACGCATGATCTTCGCCTCAACGTTTTCCAGCTGGCTGACCAGCAGCTTCACGCCGTTAACCAGTTTGGCTTGACTCGACAGCGAAGCACTTTCCTGCGCAGCTTGCTGATCTTTCAGCTGTTGCAGCTCTTTTTCCAGCGCGCGGGTGCGATCGAGCACCGCACGCACTTTATCAGTCAGGTTATTGCTGTCACCCTTCACCAGGTGGGCAATATCCTGTAACAGATCGCTCTGCTGATGCAGGGTAGCTATCGCCCCTTCCCCTGTCACCCCTTCAATACGGCGGATACCGGCTGCGGTACCCGACTCACTCTGGATGCGGAACAGGCCGATATCACCGGTACGGCTGGCGTGCGTACCGCCACACAGTTCGGTTGAGAAGTCGCCCATGGTCAGCACGCGCACGTGGTCGTCGTACTTCTCGCCAAACAGGGCCATAGCGCCCTTCTCTTTGGCATCATCCAGCGCCATCACTTCGGTCTGCACCGGCAGGTTACGACGGATCTGCTGATTAACCAAATCTTCTACCGCACGGATTTGTTCAGGTTTCATCGCTTCGGAGTGCAAGAAGTCAAAACGCAGGTACTTGTCGTTAACCAACGAGCCTTTTTGCGCGACGTGCTCGCCCAGTATCTGGCGCAATGCCGCATGCAACAGGTGCGTGGCAGAGTGGTTCAAACGGATACGATTACGACGTGCGCTGTCGATGATCGCGTCAACGCGGTCATTCAGCTTCAGCGAACCGCTGGTCAGCTTGCCCAGGTGACCAATTGCCTGGCCATATTTCTGCGCATCACTAACAACGAATTCGCTACCAGCGGTTTTCAGCACGCCTTTATCGCCAACCTGACCACCCGACTCGCCATAGAATGGCGTCTCGTCCAGCACCACCACGGCCTCTTCGCCCGCATGGATCTCATCCACCGGCTGGCCATCGCGGAACAGAGCGGTCACTTTCGCCTGCTGCTCTTCACGGTCGTAACCATTGAACTGGCTGGCACCGTCAACGCGGATCAGGCTGTTGTAGTCCGCACCAAAACCGCTGGACTCACGCGCACGGCGGCGCTGGGCCTCCATCGCCTGTTCAAAACCTTGCTCGTCGACCTTAAGGCCACGCTCACGGCAGACGTCAGCGGTCAGATCCACCGGGAAACCATAGGTATCGTACAAGCGGAATGCCGTTTCACCGTCCAGGGTATCGCCCTGCAACTTGGCCAGCTCGTCATCCAGCAGTGCCAAACCGCGCTCCAGCGTACGGGCAAACTGTTCCTCTTCGGATTTCAGGACCTGCTCAACCTGTGCCTGCTGACGCTTCAGCTCGTCGGCAGCCGGGCCCATCACTTCGATCAACGGAGCAACCAGCTTGTAGAAGAAGGTGTCTTTCGCGCCCAGCATATTGCCATGACGGATCGCGCGACGAATGATACGGCGCAGTACATAACCACGGTTTTCATTCGATGGGATCACGCCATCGGCGATCAGGATGGCGCAAGAGCGAATATGGTCGGCAATCACGCGCAGCGATTTGTTGCCCATATCGGTTGCGCCGGTTAGTTTGGCAACGGCGGCAATCAGGGTGGTGAACAGATCGATTTCGTAGTTGGAATTCACATGTTGCAGCACCGCAGCGATACGCTCGAGGCCCATACCGGTATCCACCGAAGGTTTCGGCAGCGGCAACATGGTGCCATCTGATTGACGGTTGAACTGCATGAACACGATGTTCCAGATTTCGATGTAGCGATCGCCATCTTCTTCCGGGCTACCAGGAGGGCCACCCCAGATATGGTCGCCGTGATCGAAGAAGATCTCGGTGCACGGGCCGCACGGGCCGGTGTCACCCATCTGCCAGAAGTTATCGGAAGCAAAGGCCGCGCCTTTGTTGTCGCCGATGCGGATGATACGTTCCGCAGGCACGCCGATTTGCTTTTGCCAGATGTCGAAAGCTTCGTCATCGGTCTCATAGACGGTGACCCACAGCTTGTCTTTTGGCAGGTTGAACCAGTTTTCACCGGTCAATAGTTCCCACGCGTAGCTGATGGCATCGTGTTTGAAGTAGTCACCGAAGCTGAAGTTGCCCAACATTTCAAAGAAAGTATGGTGACGGGCGGTATAGCCGACGTTTTCCAGATCGTTGTGCTTGCCACCGGCACGCACGCAACGCTGTGAAGTGGTGGCACGCGAGTAGGCGCGCTTGTCCAGCCCCAGGAAAACGTCTTTAAATTGGTTCATGCCGGCATTGGTAAACAGCAATGTCGGATCATTGTTAGGTACCAGGGAGCTGCTTGCTACAACCTGGTGGCCTTTACTATGAAAGAAATCGAGAAACGCTTGACGGATCTCAGCGGTGCTCTTGCTCATAATTTTCCCGGAAAGACTAGAATAACGACGCGTGAGAGAGGCTCGACATCCTGACGAGATCCTCTGGCTCACGAACTAAATGTGGGGATAAGATAAATTTTCTTCGGAGGGAAGTAAAACGCCGTGTGCATTCATTGCGCAAAATCACGGTAAATCGACTGTATTTCTTCCTGGAAGAAGCCGCGGTAGAGCAGATAGCGCAACACTTTGGCCTTGTCTTTCCATTCTACCGGCAACGGATCGCCAAACTTGCGCAACGCGATCTCCCTGGCCTGCTCACACCAGTCGATTTCGCATTCTGCCAGTGCGTCCTGGACAATTTCCTTGTCCACGCCCTTTTGCGTCAGTTCCGAGCGAATACGTTGAGCACCATAACCCTTACGGCTACGGCTGGCGATAAAGCTATTGGCGAAACGGCGATCGTCCAGCCAGTTATGCTGGTAACAATAGCTAATCACCTGTTCAACGATGGCGGGATCGACAGGTTCTTCGGGGGTATCTTTGGGGGATTTGTTGCCGAATTTGGCGTTCGCCATAAATGACGGCGCCGCAAGTTTGCGGCGCAGCTCGGCTTCACTATGATCGCGTTGGGACAATAGCCGCATCGCACGGCTAATCAACGCGTTTTGCTGGTTACCAGTTGGCTGGCCTGCATCATTCATATCTGAAGACCTTGGTGATCGCTATACGCACCGCTAAGTGCGTATAGCCACCGGCAAAGATTAGAACTCTTCGCTGGTTTCTGCTTCATTGTCATCGGCCTGCTCGGCACCGGCAGCAACCGCTTCGCCATTGCTGTGCAGCAACAGGTCACGCAGTCTTTTGTCCAGTTCCGCAGCAATAGCCGGGTTTTCTTTCAGGAAGTTACAGGCATTGGACTTACCCTGACCGATCTTCTCACCGTTGTAGCTGTACCAGGCCCCGGCCTTCTCGATCATCTTGTGCTTCACGCCCAGATCGACCAATTCACCACGGCTGTTGATCCCTTCGCCATACAGGATCTGGAATTCTGCCTGTTTGAACGGTGCAGCGATTTTGTTCTTCACCACTTTTACGCGGGTTTCGCTACCGATCACTTCGTCACCTTCTTTAATCGCACCGATACGGCGGATATCCAGACGGACAGAAGCGTAGAACTTCAGGGCGTTACCGCCGGTGGTGGTTTCCGGGTTACCGAACATCACACCAATTTTCATACGGATCTGGTTGATGAAGATCAGCAGGGTGTTGGCGTTCTTCAGGTTACCAGCCAATTTACGCATGGCCTGGCTCATCATACGTGCCGCCAGCCCCATATGTGAGTCACCGATTTCGCCTTCGATTTCCGCTTTTGGCGTCAGCGCCGCAACGGAGTCGACGATGATGACGTCAACCGCGCCGGAACGGGTCAGCGCATCACAGATTTCCAGCGCCTGCTCACCGGTATCCGGCTGAGAACACAGCAGGTTGTCGATATCCACGCCCAGTTTCTTGGCATAGATAGGATCCAGCGCGTGCTCGGCATCGATAAACGCACAGGTTTTACCTTCGCGCTGAGCGGCGGCAATCACTTGCAGAGTCAGGGTCGTTTTACCGGAAGATTCCGGGCCATAAATCTCAACGATACGGCCCATTGGCAAGCCGCCTGCACCCAGTGCGATATCGAGCGACAGTGAACCGGTGGAGATCGTTTCAACGTCCATGGAGCGGTCTTCACCCAGACGCATGATGGAGCCTTTGCCGAACTGTTTCTCAATCTGGCCCAGTGCTGCAGCTAACGCCTTTTGCTTGTTCTCATCAATAGCCATTTTTGCTCCTTGGTTGCGCAATGCCGGTATTACCCCACACTGCCGCTGTAATAGATGTCGTGCCGGAAATTGCGTTAATTATACTGTATGGTCATACAGTATCAAGCCTAATTTTACAAAAATTCATCAAGCGCCGTTTGCAGCGCAAAAATCGTGGCTTGCAGGCGTACCGCATCACGATCGCCAGCAAATTGCCTCTTGCACGCCAGCACCCGGCCGGAGCGTTCGGCAAAACCAAACCACACGGTGCCGACCGGTTTTTCCTCACTGCCACCATCCGGGCCAGCAATGCCGCTGACCGAAAGCGCCAGATCGGCCTTGGCGGCATGCATTGCCCCCTGCGCCATTTCGCGTACCACTTCCTCACTGACCGCACCATGCGCCTGCAAGGTCGCTTCCGCCACGCCCAATAGCTCATGCTTTGCCGCGTTACTGTAGGTCACAAAGCCGCGATCGAAATAGGCCGAGCTGCCGGCAATATCGGTAATTGCCTTGGCAATACCGCCGCCCGTACAGGACTCCGCGCAGCTGATCCAGCGCTCACTGGCCTTTAGCCTTTGCCCGACGGAAATACTGAGTTCACGCAACCGATTGTCGCTCATTGCCTCTCCTTAATGAATCAAGGTATATGCGCCCGATAGTAGCATTTATCAAGCTTCTGAGGCGGTTTGCAGGGCGAAATGCCAAGCGCTTCGCAGGACTGCGGTTTTAAGCCGTTGTTTGAACTGCTAGTATCGGGGTTAGCGTCCAGCCTGCTGCGGCAGGCCAGTTTGTTCGGATTGGATCAATCTTCGACAAAAACAGGAAGGCCGAGTGAAAAAAACGTTAGGGGTATTCTTTCCGCTCTATACCACCACCCTGCTGATGTTGCTGGGTTCAGGGTTGCTGACCACCTACATTTCCCTGCGGTTAACCTCCATCAACGTCAGCGGTGCCCTGATCGGGGCCATTATCGCTGCCAACTACATCGGTCTGGTGATCGGCGGCAAGGTGGGCCACTTTCTGATTGCCCGCGTCGGGCATATCCGCGCCTATGTCTCCTGCGCCGGGATCATTACCGCTGCGGTACTTGGCCACGGCCTGACGGAGTACATCCCGGTCTGGGTGGTACTGCGGCTGATTATCGGCCTGTGTATGATGTGTCAGTACATGGTGCTGGAGAGCTGGCTGAATGATCAGTCCGAATCCAACCAGCGCGGCATGGTATTCGGCTTCTATATGGCGGCCTCCTACCTTGGCATGTCGCTGGGGCAGGTCGTGCTGATGCTGCAAGCCAATCTGGGTATCACCACGCTGCTGCTCATCGCGCTGTGCTTCTCCCTCTGCCTGGTGCCGATCGCCCTGACAACCCGCACCAATGCCCGGCATATGTCACCCGCCCCCATGGAACTGCGCTACTTTGTGCGTGCTATTCCGAAGGTATTGGCCACTACGCTGGTGATCGGCATGGTAGTCGGCTCCTTCTACGGGCTGGCACCGGTGTATGCCAGCCAGCAGGAATTGACCACTCAGCAAACCGGCCTGTTTATGGCCATCGCCATCTTTGCCGGGCTGGTGGCACAGTTTCCGCTGAGCTGGCTGTCGGACCGTTACAACCGCACGCTGCTAATGCGGATTAACGCGCTGCTGCTGGTGATTGCTGCCTTACCGTTGGCCCTGTTGCCCCATATCGATTTCCCGGTGTTGTTGATCGTCGGCTTCATGGTCAGCATGTTGCAGTTCACCCTTTACCCACTGGCGGTAGCGCTGGCCAATGACATGATTGAGCCAGAACGCCGTGTATCCCTGGCCGCCTGTCTGCTGATGGCATTTGGCGTGGGTGCCAGCATTGGTCCGCTGGCCGTTGGCGCGCTGATCCAACCTCTGGGTGGGAATATCCTGTATGTGTTTTTCGCGTTGTGTGGCCTGTTGATTATGGCCTGTAGCAGAACGGTCAAACAGGATGAGTCGCAATTTGTGCAGGATGCGCCAGTACCTCATATCGCCATGCCAGACAGCCTTTCCAGCTCCCCGCTTTCCCCGGCCTTGAACCCAACGTTCGATGAGCAGACCATTCAGGAGACCATGCCTGCGCCGGAAGCTGCCCCCGATCCGCAAGCAGAAACACCATCGGCTGAACCGCTGCTGGAAGAAGAGCCCGCCCATCCTCAAGGCGCAGACCCAGAAGAAGACACCGGGCTGAAAAAAGCCTACACCATGCTATAGGTTAGCCGGGCGTGGCTCCCCACGCCCTCAAAATCTGAAGGCTTTCTTATACTACCGATTGAAATCAGTAGTATAACTAATAAATAAAAGGTCTTAACTTCACACTTTTAAAGAATATCACTTTATTATCCCGTAGTGTAACAGCAAGCAATCCTGAAAAAATCGTTAGTTTTGCAATGTAATTATTCTATTTATCCCACCCGGTAGCACCACTTATTAAATAAGTAAAACCCGCACAGAAAAAAAAGCCAACCATTTAATTAATGACAAATTATATTATAATTACACATAATTAAAATGATAATCGAAATGCAATTTATCCAATTAGCAATTAAATAAACCGGCAACTTAAGAAACCATTATTAATTCATGGTTACTTAGCCGCGCTGGCAAACAAGAATTTTTATCAATAACGAACCAATACAATAATCATTGCTGCGTATGGCATTTTTATCAAAGCTCGCTTATACCCAATAAACCTCAAG
>NZ_AYMQ01000069.1 GCF_000633355.1 Serratia sp. H1w | reverse complement strand
CTTGAGGTTTATTGGGTATAAGTAGCTGGAATTGATATTTCGCAACGAAACTACGGCTGATTACCGCCGATAATCTTTTTCTTTTTGAGCAAATATCATGACCGATAAAAATAATAGTGACTCCCCACCAGGGATTAGCCGCCGCCACTTCGTAAAAGTGAGCAGCGCACTGGCCGCAGCGTCGCTGGTTGGCGTTAGATTTACCTATGCCAACGAGGGTGCCAAAAACGACGCTGCTGCGGGTTCTTTGGCCCCAGAACGCATCATTCCAACCTGTAGCAGCTTTGACTGCGGCGGCAAATGCGACATCCGTGCCCATGTGCAAGATGGCATGGTCACCCGCATCACCACCCTACCCGACGCCGAATTAGATCCGGAAATGCCGATTATGCGCGCCTGCGTGCGTGGCCGTGGCTATCGGAAATTCGTCTATCATCCCGACCGGCTGAAATACCCGATGAAGCGCGTCGGTAAACGCGGCGAAGGTAAATTTGTCCGCATCAGTTGGGATGAGGCAACCACCCTGATTGCCGATAACCTGAAACGGATCACCGAGCAATACGGCCCAGCCTCGCGCTTTGTGCATAACAATACCGCAGTCAGCGGCGGCGCGTTCTCTGGCGATAAAATGGCGCGTCGGTTGCTCAATCTTACCGGTGGCTACCTTGAGTATTATCACTCGGTCAGTATGGGCAACACTGGGGCGGCAACTCCGTATACCTATGGAGCGGCAGCCAGCGGTAACACCCTGGATACTCTGAGTGACACGCCGCTGGTCATTCTGTGGGGACATAACCCAACGGAAACCATCTTCGGTCATACCAATCACTATTTTCAGCAGATGAAGCAGAACGGCACCCGCTTTATCGTGGTTGATCCGCGTTACTCCGATACCTCGTCTTCGTTGGCCGACCAGTGGATCCCATTGCGCCCGGCCACGGATAACGCGCTGATGGATGCGATGATGTACGTCATCATTAGCGAAAATCTGCACGACCAGGCGTTTATCACGCGCTACACGCTAGGCTTTGATGAAAGCTCGATGCCTGCAGGCGTCCCCGCCAATGAATCGTTGGTGGCTTACCTGATGGGGGCGAAAGACGGCATCAAGAAAACCCCGGAGTGGGCTGAGGTGATCACTCATGTCCCGGCGCAAACCATTCGGCAACTGGCACGTGATTACGCTACGACCAAACCGGCAGCGCTGATCCAAGGCTGGGGACCGCAACGACATAACTGCGGCGAGCGCACCGCCAGGGGATCAACCCTGCTGGCGACTATCACCGGCAACGTGGGGATCAAAGGTGGTTGGGCTGGCGGCTATGGCGGCATTGGCAACCGTAAATTTACCACTGGCCCGGAAATGCCAGATAACCCGGTAAAAGAAAAAATCTCCATCATGAACTGGGTGCAAGCGGCGGATGACGCCAGCAAAGTCACGCCCGTGGACGGTTTAACCGGCGGTGACAAGCTCAATAGCAATATTCGTCTGCTGTTTTCCCTGGCTGGTAACTACCTGGCCAACCAAAACCCGGATATCAATCAGGCCGCCAAGGTATTAGCCGATGAATCCAAGATCGAATTTATTGTGCAAAGCGACCTTTATCTGACGCCGAGCGCAAAATATGCCGATCTGTTATTGCCAGAAACCAGCTTTATGGAACGTTGGAATATCGGCGAAACCTGGGGGACGGCGAACTATTTGATCCTGTCTGAAAAACTGATCGAACCTGAGTTTGAACGTCGTTCCGATTACGACTGGATCCGTGAAGTGGCACAAAAACTGGGTGTAGAGCAGGAATTCAGCCTGGGGCGTGACGAGAAAGAGTGGATTGTGCAGATCTGGGAAAACTCGCGCAAGGCCATGCCAGATGAGCAGTTGCCGACGTTTGATCAACTGATGGTACAGCGCCGTCACCTGTTCAAGGGCAAGCCGCATATTGCCTTTGCCGATAATATCCGCGATCCGCAGAACCATCCGTTCCCGACGCCGTCAGGGAAAATCGAGATTTTCTCCAAGCGGTTGTATGACATGCACCACCCGGAAATTCCGGCGCTCTCCCACTACGTTCCCGCTCATGAGGGGCCGGAAGACCCATTGGCGGCCAAGTACCCGTTGCAGTTGATCACCTGGAAAGGCAAAAATCGGGCTAACTCCACCCAATATGCCAATCCGTGGTTACAGGAGGTACAGACACAGAAATTGTGGATCAATCCGGCAGATGCACAGCATCGGAGTATTGCGCAAGGAGACTACGTGCGTATCCACAACGATCGCGGCGTGACGCTGGTCCCGTCAGAGGTTACCCTGCGCATCATGCCTGGCGTAGTCGCATTGCAAGCGGGAGCCTGGTGGCAACCCGATGCCAACGGCGTCGACCACGGCGGCTGTGCCAACGTGCTTAGCTCAGCGCGGATCACCGCGTTGGCCAAAGGTAACTCTCATCAAACGATGCTTGTGGAGGTTGCCAAAGCATGAGTAAATTTATCGAATATCCTGCAGTCAGCGATCGCCAGCTCGGATTTTATATCGACTCTTCCCGCTGTTCCGGCTGCAAAGCCTGCCAGGTCGCCTGCAAAGACAAGAACAACCTGGACGTCGGGCGGCGTTTTCGTCGCATTTATGAGGTCAAGGGTGGTGGTTTTGTATCCACCGGCCAGGGCGGTTACCGTAACAACGTATACGCCTATACCCTGTCGATTTCCTGTAACCACTGCAAAGATCCGATCTGTACGAAGAACTGCCCAACCACCGCGATGCATAAACGCCCCGGTGATGGCATCGTGCGCGTTGACACCGATAAGTGCATTGGCTGCGGCTATTGTGCCTGGTCGTGCCCTTACGGTGCCCCCCAGCTCAACGAGACCACCGGTCAGATGTCTAAGTGCGATTTCTGCATCGATTTACAGGCCGCAGGGGAACAGCCGATCTGCGTGGCAACCTGTCCATTGGGTGCCATCAAGTTTGGCCCCATTGATGAACTACGGGCGAAGTATGGTGACCTTTGTGATGTGCAGGGTCTGCCTGATTCTGCCATTACTCACCCAAATCTGGTCGTCAAAGCGCATCAAGGCGCAGAACTGGGGAGTAAATAATCATGCATGAATGGCCTCTTATCATTTTCACCCTGCTGGTGCAGGCTTCGGTCGGTATTACGTTGTTCACTACGTTTAGCCTGGTGATGGCCGAGCAAGGTCTGAGCAGCCAGGAAAAGCATTGTTATGCGCTGCCTTTCATGCTGTTCGCCTTTATCGCTGGGGCGTTGGGTCTGATGGTTTCTACCGCCCATCTGGGCTATCCGTTGAATGCGTTCCACGCCTTGCGCCATGTGGAAAGCTCCTGGTTAAGCCGTGAAATCATCTTTGCCAGCCTTTATCTGGCGTTTTTAGGGTTAGGGACACTGATTGCTCTGCTCAAAAAGCGACTGCCGATCGTTTTACTGCTGATTGCTTCACTGCTGGGGATCGTCGATGTCTTCTGCATGAGCTCCATCTATGTGCACAGCTCGGTAGTGACCTGGATGCATTTCAATACCTACCTGATGTTCTTTGGTTCGGTATTGAGCCTGGGTGCGGTGGGCAGCCTGTGGTCACTCGCGGTTCGCCCCGATCTGCCCTCTCCGTTGACAAGAAAGGTGGCGGTGACAGCGGCCGTCTTGCTGATTGCCATCACGCTGTGTCGCTTGCTGGCACAACCGCTGTATATGGAATACCTAACCTCGGTGTGGAGCAGTGACGTGATCACCTTCCCTCATCAACCACTGGTCGCGTTTGCTCAGTTGGCCAGCCTGCGTTTGGCCTCGTGGGTGATATTGATCGCCGGTGTGTGCGCATTGGCGCTCAGTTCCCGTTGTCATCGTATCAATAAGCGATGGCTCACGATGGGAAGCGGGTTGATCGTGGTAGCCGAAGTGCTGTTGCGGTTGGGTTTCTTCAGTATTCAGTGATGTTATCTCAAGGGGCGCGCGATGCGCCCCTATTCATATCCAGGGGTAAGATCAATCTTTGCGATAAATTACTAAATTAATAAGCGGAATCACTTCGGCATATCAAACCAATCTGCTACTCTTCCACCCTGTGCTCAAACTCGGATTTGCCCGGCATGGCGGCAAACTCGAAGCGCCGCCGCACTTGCACGCAATATCAGACTTTTCCAGTGAAAATTTAATAGTTTAACAAGTTGAACTGACCATACTCTGCGGTGCAGAATGCGCGCAGAACAAATGGAGGTTCGGATGTACGCGATGGGAAATATCATTAATCAGCAGACAACGGCGATTTCGCCTCAACTGTTGACGGTGTTGGAACAAAAACTGACCACAAATCGGGAAAAGATCTTACTGTGTCTTAACGGCATGGCCGCCTTGATCCTGCAAAACACCCGCGACTATCTGCATCGTAACGATAACTCCCTTCGTTTGCGCAAATTGGCCCGGCAAACACCCGCCTTCGAACCCGGTTTTCTGGATGAAGCGCTGAGCAAATTCAGCCCGGCATTGCTGACGATGGTACTTGGCCACAAATTGAAGAGCCTCACCCAACTGTTTGCCAACTTTTATGTGTTGGAGAAACCGGTGGTCGAACGGCTCTTTTCCGTGGCCTCCGCCGTGGTATTTGGCCTGCTGGGTCAATATCTGCGCCAACGTTCCCTGCAATCGCCATCATTAAAAGCCTGGCTCGATTGGCAATTGCCTCAGATCGCCGCAGCCCAGCCAATGGCGGTACTCAACCAGTTACCTGCGCTTATCCCGGCCGATCCGGCCGTTTCCCGCACCGGATCGCTAGTGCCGCCCAAACGCCGTATCTGGCCGTGGCTGATGCTGGTGCTGTTATTGCTGGTATCGCTGCTGTTCTCATTGCGCGGCTTTAGCGTGTTACAGCCCATGCAGACCAACGGCCAGAGCGATGTGACCTATCGCCGGTTGGCGGACGGCAAGCAACTCCTGCTCTCGCAGCGTAGCGTCGAGAACCTGCTGATCACCTACATTGAAAGCAATGCTCCCACCAGCGAGAAGCGTTGGTTTACCCTAAATCACCTGCAGTTCGACACCAACCGCACCGAGTTGACCCCGGCGTCACAGGAACAGCTGAGGAATATCGTCGATATTCTACGTGCCTATCCGAACGTGGAGATCCGGCTGGGGGGATATACCGATAAGTCGGCCAATGAACAGATGGATCGGCGTTTATCACAGGATCGTGCCGATGCGGTTCGCATGGCGCTAGTTAAGATGGGGATTGGGGAAAGCCGCATCAGTGCCGAAGGTTATGGCTCGGCTTACCCCTTGGTGCCTAACGATAGTGAAGCCAATCGCGCCAAAAACCGCAGGATCGATCTGCGGGTGATTGAGAAATAAGCCCCTCACCCTAACCCTCTCCCACAGGGAGAGGGGACCTAACGTGCCACAAATTACCTTCCGCGTCTGACCTTTACACCTGCACCGAAACCCGAGTGCGGACAAGCTCCCTCTCCCCAAACCAGTGCTCATGATGTCCCAGATGTTACATTGGGAGAGGGCTGGGGTGAGGGGCCGAATGAGCAAATTAACAACTCACCCCTTGGCTACCGCCACTACCTTCAGCGGCTGGGCATCCGGCAGGATATTCATATGTTCCAGCACCTGGGCCATGATCTTGCCAAATACCGGGCCCGCCACCGATCCCCCGAAGTGTTTACCCGCCTTGGGGTTATTAACCATCACCACCAGAGCCACTTGTGGATCGCTGGCTGGTGCCACGCCTGCGGTATAGTTGATATAACCGCCATCATACTTGCCGTTTGGCCCCATCTTTTCAGCGGTACCGGTCTTGATCGCCAGGCGATAACCCGGCACTGCGGCACTAAGCCCACTACCGCCAGGTAACGCATCGCTCTCCATCATATGCACCACGGTTCTCACCACCTCAGGGGACATGATTTGCTGCCCCATCACCGGCGGCGTCACTTTAGTGATGGAAAGTGGACGATAAACGCCAAATGAACCGATGGTGGCATATTCACGCACCATCTGTAGCGGCGTGACGCGCAAGCCGTAACCAAACGAGAAGGTCGCTCGTTCAATATCGGCCCAGCGTGCGCGGTGAGCGGGTAAATAACCACTGCTTTCGTTACCAATGCCCAGATCGGTAGGTCGCCCAAGGCCAAAGCTGTGATAAACGGCAGGCAACACCGTGGCAGGCAGCGCCAAGGCAATATGCGAAACCGCGATATCGCTGGATTTTTGCAGCACGCCGGTAATGGTCAGTTTCGACCAATGGCCCACGTCTTTGATCAGATGGCCGTTTACCGTATAAGGCGTGGTGTCCAGCACGGTGTCTGGGCGGATCAATTTGTGATCCAATCCCACCATTACCACGACCGGTTTCACCGTCGAGCCTGGCTCAAAACTGTCGCTGCTACAGACGTTACGAATGTCTTTCGCTGGCGTACTGGCGTAGTTATTGGGGTTGAACGACGGGTAGCTGGCCATGCCGAGGATTTCACCGGTATTGACCTTCACCAGCACCGCGCAACCGGAGTCGGCCTGATTGGCGATCACCCCGTCGCGGATCTGTGAAAACAACACGTACTGAATAAATTTATCGATACTCAGCGTAATGTTCGGTGGTGGCACCGGGTCAACACTTTTGATCACGCCGATAACCGCGCCGCTGCCGTCTTTCTGATAGACACGCAGGCCGTTTTTACCCTGTAACAGCGGGTTGAAACCCAGCTCAATCCCTTCCAGCCCCTGATTATCCTGCCCCACAATGCCAATCAGCCCGGCGGCGTCTTGCCCCATGGGATAGAAACGGCTGAAGTCCTGCTCGGTGCTGACGCCGGTCAGGTGCAACTTGCTGATATAGTTTGCATTGTCATCTTCTACCTTACGCGCCAGATAGACAAAACGCTTACGGCCGTTGGCCTGGATCAGATGCTGAACATCCCCCAGCGGCATTTTCAACACGTTGGCCAAACTCTGCCAGCGCTCGGTGCTGGTATCGGTCTGGCTATCGAGAATATGTTTGGGATCCAGCACGATGTCCTTGGAAGAGACGCTGACCGCCAGCGCCGCATCGTTACGATCGGTGATCATCGCACGGTTGGTGGGCACCACCTGGGTACGAATAGAGCGCTGGTCAGCCTGATCGGCCAACTGTTGGTGTTCCAGCAACTGCAAATAGCCGACCCGAAACATCAATAGAAAGAAGCAGACCAGGATGCCTGCACAAATCCAGCCAAAACGCGCCGTCGAGTAGTTTTTACCGTTTTTCTTGGTTGGAGGAGCCACTGTTAACCCTGCGTTTCTAAACCGATTATTTATCAGTTAAGTCTAACCTTTAGCGGTTTCGCAGAAGGTTGCAGTTTGTAAGAAAGTAAAAACAAACGCGTTTAATGTTGCACATCTTCACTGTCACCAAGTTGTGTCTGGCTGCCGTCGTTATCCCCTTCAGTTGGCGCATTGGTTGGGTCAAAAATATGATCCAGGATAGCCCTGGCCGTTGGCCCTGCGACCACGCCATCGCCGCCCCCGTTTTCCAGGATCAATGCCATCGCTACTCGCGGATTTTTATACGGCGTAAACAGCGTATAAAAAATATGGTCACGCAGGCGGACCGGGATCATTTTAGCGTTATAGGTCTGATTCTCTTTCAGGCTGAACACCTGCGAAGTGCCCGATTTGGCCGCTATCTGGTAAGGCGCGGTATGAAACAGCTTATAACCCGTGCCGTTAGGCAGATTCGCCATGCCATACATGCCGTTGCGGACAATCCCCCAATACGGCGAGTTGGCCTCCCCAATCTGCATGGCCTGCTCTGGTGGCTGGTAACGTTCGACCTCCCGGCCCTGTTTCATCGAGTACAGCAGATGCGGTGTTTTCACTTTGCCGCTGTTGATCAACGTGGTCAGTGCTTTCACCATCTGGATCGGCGTGGCAACCCAATACCCCTGGCCGATGCCTACCGAGACGGTATCACCTTGATACCACCCTTTCTTGTGCACCCGTTGCTTCCATTCCCGGCTGGGCAACACGCCGCGATATTCCTCATTCAGATCGATACCCGTCGCTTGACCATAGCCGAATTTACTGAGCCACTGATGGATCCGGTCAATCCCCATCTGGTAGGAAACCTGATAGAAGAAGGTATCCGCCGACTCCTCAATAGCCTTGGTGACGTTCAGCAGGCCGTGGCCGGTTTTCAACCAGTCACGATAGTGGCGCTGCTTCCTGGCAAGGTCCAGGTCGGGGCGCCAAAGAAAGTCGTGGTTGGAGTGATGACACCGGCAAACAGTGCCGATACCGCCATATAGGGCTTCACCGTGGAGGCTGGCGGGTATAACCCCTGGGTTACACGGTTAATCAGCGGGAGATCCGGGTTGCTGAGCAGGGATTTGTAAGCCTGATAACCGATGCCTTTAACAAATGGATTGGGATCGTAACTGGGGCTGGAGACCATGGCCAGAATGCCGCCGTCGCGCGGATCTGCGACCACAACTGCCGCCCGTTGTCCTTTCAGCACGCTTTCGATGTACTGCTGCAAATGCAGATCGAGCGTCAGATAGATATCTTTACCCGCCTGCGGCGGCTGCTCCTTCAGCAAGCGAACGATCCGCCCGTGGTTGTCCACCTCCACTTCCTGATAGCCAGTGGTGCCGTGCAACTCTTTTTCGTAATAGGCTTCCAGCCCCTGCTTGCCAATATTGTGGTCGGCCGCATAGTTTTGCGCCAGGCCCTGTTGATCGAGCTTTTTGACATCGTTATCGTTAATGCGCGAGACATACCCCACCACGTGCGCCAACTGTGCTCCATACGGATATTGCCGCTGCTGGTAGGTATCGATGGTTACGCCGTCGAAGCGATACTGGTTTACCGCAAAACGTGCCACCTCGGTTTCGGTCAACCCGGCTTTCAAGGTGACAGGCTTATAGCGGCTATTGTGGTGCATATCGTCGCGGAAGGCGGCAATGTCATCCGGCGTCAAATCGACAATTGGCGTCAAGTCTTGCAGCAATGCCGACATATCGGTGATTTTGCTGGGGGTGACTTCAATCTGGTAGAGCTGGACGTTACGCACCAGCGGGATGCCGTTGCGATCGAAGATCAGCCCACGGTTAGGGGCAATCGGGAGCATCTTGATGTCGTTTTGATTCGAACGGGTCTGGAAAAAGGCATGTTGCTCGATCTGCAAGCGATACAGGTTGAAAACCAACACGCCAAAACAGGCGACTACCAACACCATCGCCACACAGGCACGGCGTATAAACAGCGTTTCTTCAGCGGAATGGTCACGAAAGGGATCTTTTAATGGGGCCATGCGCGGAGTGTTACCTGTCAGGCTGAGTGCTAAAAGCCGGCAAGCATAGCGTTAATAATCCGGGTCCTACATGAAAAGGTTGCTAATGATTTGGCATAACTGTTTCAACATATTGGAATGTTTCCGAGATTGCTCAGTGCTATTGAGCCATCAATAACGACGATGCTACAATGTGACGCAGATCACACCGAACAATAAAATCACCTTCTATCCCAATACCTCATCTGCCCCAAGGGCCAGATGAGGCTTTTGTAGCAAAGGATCACTTTCGATGAGTACCATAGCCACTGGCTTTATTATGATGCGCTGGGAATTGCTGAGCGCAGTGATGATGTTTCTGGCCAGCCAACTGAACGTGGTGTGCCGCAAGGCAAGCCGTAACGGTATGGCGTTTATGTTCAGCAGCCTCGGGTTGTTCACCAGTTGCTGGTTTGTGATGGGGCTGATGGGCATGACCTTCAATCTGGCGGGCATCATGCAATTCTGGGCGTCATTCAAGGATGTGTTTATCGACATCATGAGCCAAAGCTCGACCACTTTCCCCCTGCCATAATCACCGTACAGTTGCTGGGCGCTGCACATGCTGCGCCCCTAAGTGACGGCTTAGCCCCGCATCCAGGGGGTCAAGGTCACGCCAACCAACAGACCTTCCGGGCTCAACAGACGGGTGACGCTCTGGCCCCACGGCTCCAGACGGTTGGCCACCAACAGCTGATAACCCTGATCCAGCAGCGTTTGCGTGGCCTGCGCCATATCCGCGACGTCGAACTCCATCCACGCCTGTGGCACCGGCAAATCTTGTGGCCACTGCTCCTGACCAAAACAGGATTGTGCCGCCTGTGCCAAAGGCCACAGCGCAAAGTGTTTCACCCCGGCCAACGCATCATGCTCGGTCAGTAAATAGTCCTCATTCCCTTCCATTGCCTTGAGAGGTAACCCCAGCGCCTGCTGGTAAAACGCGGCACTTTGGCTTGGGTTCTGGGTGATCGGGCCAAAACCCGCGACAAACAGTACCTCAACGCCACAAAATGGTTGTTCCATATCCTGTTTCCTTATTTTTGGATTATCGGCTTTGCTGCCGCAGTTGTATCGGCGTATAGCCGTAGGCCGCCTTGAAACGGTTGCTGAAATGACTGGCGGAGCTGAAGCCACAGTCCAGCGCAATCTGGGTTAGTGGCACCAGCGTGTTGCGCAATAGTCTCTCTGCATTTTGCAAACGCACCTGCATCACATATTGATGCGGCGCTTGGCCAGTGCTGTGTTTAAACATGCGGGCAAAATGAAACTCGCTTAATTCCGCGTGAGCCGCCAGATCGGCCAGTAGCAGCGGTTGATCGAGTTGGTGGTCGATAAACTCCAGCACCCGCCTCAGCACGGCCGGAGCCAAGCCACCACGCACGTTAGGCAACGGCCAATGTAATTGGGTGTAATGCTGCAGTATATGTGACATCAACAGCGTAGAAGCGCTGCTGAGTGCCAGTTGGTTGGCGCTATCTTGCCAGTGGCGATTCAGCAGAAACTGGCGGTACAACAGTGTGATCTGCGGATCTTCCGCAAATGACCGCGGCTCCACGCTGATGGTGGCCGGGCTGCGGTCCCAAGTCTGTTCTACCAACTGGCGTAAATGTTGGTCGGTACAATACAGATGCACGAAGGAAAGATCGCTGCGGATATCCCAGGTGGATTCATAATGGCGCGGCATGATGCAAAAGCGATCCGGACCGCCGCCGTTCTGCCAGCCCCCAGGCACCTTTTGGTAGCATTCGTAACCATCCGCAACATACAGACTCAGGGTATGGTGATCGGCACTTTCCTGGGTGATGCGGTCGTTACAGTTGGACCAGGCCGCCAACTGCACGCCAGACCCAACTGCACGCTGTTGTGCAACTTGGCTTTGTGCTGCTGTAGTGTTTCAAATGCCAGGTATGCCATAGCCGCCCTATTCCCGTTATCCATGCCAATTCAGTGTAAAGAGTGACGACGCGGGATACCAGTTATCCCCGGGGACTTTTGACAAAAAAGCGCAAGAATATGCAATTGGCCGCAAAGGGCTGAAAGCGTTACGGCGTTGAAAGGTGAATACTCCCGTTATCATGAACAGGAGGAACTATGAATACGCTGTTGTATCTTGCCGTGGTGCTGATTTGGGGCACCACCTGGATTGCGATTACCCTGCAACAAGGCACGGTGGCGATCCCTGTCTCGATCGGTTACCGCTTCCTGCTTGCTGCCGCCGTGATGTGGCTGGCCATGTTGGCGCTACGTCGCCTGCGGGCTATTAGCCTGCGGGATCACCTGTTCTGCATGCTGCAAGGCTGCTGTGTGTTTGGCTTTAACTTCTACTGCTTTTACCTGGCTGCGGCTTATATCAGCAGCGGACTGGAATCGGTGATCTTTTCGATGGCGGTGCTGTTCAACGCGGTTAACAGCATGATTTTCTTCCGTCAGCGCCCTGGTCCCAACCTGCTGCCTGCGGCGCTGCTGGGCATGACCGGCATTGTGGCGCTGTTCTGGCAGGATTTGATGGCCACCCAGATGGCACCTGAATTGCTGAAAGGGATCGGTTTGTGCGCGCTGGGCACCTACGGTTTTTCACTGGGGAATATGCTCAGCACGCGCCACAAACGCCGTGGATTGGATATGCTTTCGACTAATACCTACGCCATGAGTTACGGCGCACTGCTGATGTTTGCCATCGCACTGACGCAAGGTGCGTCACTACAGATTGAGTTCACCACGCGTTATCTGGGATCGCTGTTCTATCTGGCGATCTTTGGCTCGGTGATTGCCTTTGCCGCCTATTTTACTCTGCTGGGTCGCATCGGCGCGGGAGCTGCGGCCTATAGCACCTTGCTGTTCCCACTGGTGGCGCTGACAATTTCTACTCTGTACGAGGGCTACCAGTGGCACCTGAACGCGGTGATTGGCCTATGCCTGATCCTTTTGGGTAACCTGGTGATGTTCTCCAAGCCGGGGATATTTACCTCGCGCTGGCGGAGGCACACCGTTTAAATGGTGCCGTCACGGATGCCTGAATGCCATGATGATTAGTGAATTTTTTGCATAGGCGCATGCGTATTTATCTACCTTATCATTCAATCGTCGTTTCCTTACACTTGTGCCTAGTGGCCATCCTTTTTGGCCGCTTTCTAATGGTGGAGAGGATATGAACGAGAAATTTGACGGTAACGGTATTTTCCCCAAAGGGCCGAAAAATGACGCCTATGCACAATATTTCACCGGCACCAGCTACCTGAATATGTTGACCAGTGAAGGGGTTGCCATCGGCAATGTGGTATTTGAACCAGGCTGCCGTAACAACTGGCATATTCACCACCAGGGCGGTCAGATCCTGCTGGTCACCGGTGGACGCGGCTGGTATCAGGAGTGGAATAAACCCGCCCGGCAGCTTTGCGCCGGAGACGTGGTATCCATCCCGGCAGGAGTAAAACACTGGCATGGTGCAGCTCAGGATAGCTGGTTTGCACATATTGCCGTGGCGGTTCCAGCCGAGGGGGCGTCGAATGAATGGTTGGAGCCGGTCTCCGATGCCGACTACGGTCAGCTACCTTAACGTTAACTGCCAGATTGGACATCAGGCTGGTTGAACAACGCCCCGCCAATCACCATCAGATCGTCAGGCTGGTTGCGTAGCAGCTCGATAAAGCTCTTTTGCATTTTCCCGTCATACACCACCGGTAAATCAAGTGGTACAGCGTGGGCTTTATCCAGCATTCGAGGCATAAACTCCCCGCCACCGGCTGGCGCGCTTAATATCAGCACGCCGTCAGATTCTGGCAACAGTTCTGCTACGTCACTCATGGCCATCGTGGTTGAGATGGCCAGATAGCCCTGCGAGCCGCGTTGTCGAATCGCTCGCAACAAGGCTTTTGGGTCGCGGCAGGCTTCAGGATGCACGGCAATCCAACGTGCGCCCATAGCGGCAAAACGTAGCGCCCAATCTTCTGGATTGGCGATCATCAAATGCACGTCGATCGGCAGTTCGATAGTTTGCTGCAACCGCTGGAACAAGGCGAGATTCAACCCGTAAGCCGGGACAAAGTGGCCGTCCATTACGTCAAAATGCAGCGAGGCGATCTCAGGTAATAATGGCTTGAGCTTCTCAATGATATTGCACGGATCGGCAGCATAGACGCTGGCGGATATCTTCACGCAGTCGCCTCCTCGTGACTCCAGGCGGCTTTACGTAAATGCGCCGGTGTCAGTGCGCTGGCAGAAAGAGTGACACCGTCACAACTTCCTTGCCGAAACACCACGATATTATCCGCCACCTCAAGCAACTCTTCCTCTTCGCTCGACACCATCAGCACACAGCAGCCCGCTTCGGCCAGTTGATAGATGATCTTGTAGATGTCCGCTTTGGCACCGATATCAACGCCTTTGGTGGGTTCGTCCAGTAGCACCAACTCGGCGTTTTGGCCTATCACTCTGGCAAACAATACCTTTTGTTGATTGCCCCCCGAAAGCGACTTGATCGGGCCGGACAATGTGCCACGGGTATTCATACGGTTTAAAATCGCCAACGCCGAGCTTTCCGCCTGATGATGGTTAACCCAGCCCAGGGTGCGAAAACGCTGCAAAATAGGCAGTGTGGCATTGGCAAAGCTGGACATATTGGGAATAAAGCCATCCTTCTTACGCTCTTCCGTCAGGTAGGCGATGTGATGCTTGATGGCATGTGCGGGTGTCGATGGGCGATAGGTTTGGCCATTTAGCTCCACTTCGCCACCGGTCAGCGTTTCTAGCCCATACAGCGTGCGGCAAAAGCGCGTACGTCCCGCTCCAGCCAGACCGTAAATCCCCAGAATTTCCCCCTGGCGCGCCGTCAGATTGATATCTTTGAGGCGCGAAGTGGCAAGATGTTTAACCGAGAGAAACACCGGTTGTGACTCGGTAGGCGCGGTCCGTTTCGCTGACGAGGCTTGATACACGGCGGCATCACCCACAATGGCATCCACGATAGCCGCCTTACTCAGCGTGAGCTTATCCGCATGGTAGATCACCTTGCCGCCGCACATCACGGTGGCCCGATCGCAGACACCCAACACTTCATCCAGCTTGTGTGAAACCAGCACCACGCCGATGTTCTTTTCACGGGCAATGCGTTGTACCGCATGCAATAATTCTTCCGCCTGACTACCTTCCAGCGCCGTTGTCGGCTCATCCAGGAACAGAAAGCGTGCGTCACGATCCAGGTTGGCGATCACCTCCAACATCTGTTTGTCCGGATGGGACAGATCTCTTACTAAATCGCTGGCATGAAAACTCAGTCCATACTCATCGATCACCTGCGTAGTGTGCTGACGCATGGTGACCTCATCCAGAAAGCCCTTGTTCCTCAACTCACGCCCAAGAAACAGGTTTTGCCAGACGCTCATCCCTGGGATCAGACGTAATTCCTGATAGACACAGGCAATGCCTTGATTTAACGCATCACGGGGTGACGAAAGGCGAATGACCCGATCGCCCAACAGTAATTCCCCGGAGTCATGGGCATTCACCCCGGCCAGAATTTTGAGTAGAGTCGATTTACCGGCACCGTTATGACCAAACAAGCCATGAATTTCCCCTGGTTTGACGCAAAAATCCACACCGTGCAGTACCTGTACGCCGGTAAACGCTATTTTTATCTGTTGGGCCTGATAGTTCATATTGTCTCGCCTTTCGTCATTTTTCGAAGATCAGTACGCCGCGCTCATGGCTTCGTTGGCGTTGTCCTTGTTGACCAGCAGCGGCGGGCTATTGAGGAACTCTGGCACCTTCTCGCCGGCAAAATGCTGTTTGACGCTGTCCACCAACAGCTTGGCCAACTTGACCGGCTCCTGGATGGCACCGGCTTTCAGCACCTGGTTATCAACGATCTTTTTCACGCCTTCCTTATCGACGAAGCTGTAGAGCGTGACCGTACCGCTTTTGCCCAACTGCTCAATCGCGGCGTTAGCGCCCAGCGCGGCGGGTTCGGTGTTCGAGAACACAATCGTCATTTTCGGGTTACCCTGTAGCATTTCCGTCGTGACCTTCAGCGAGGTGGTTTCCTCGACTTTGCCATTCACCAGCGCCACCACTTGCAAACCTGGGTTGCTGGCGATCGCTTCCTTGAAACCGTCATCACGCGCATTGGCCGAAATCGAGGTGGGTTCACCCACAATGCCAATCTCTGCCTTGGCATCCGGCCCCAGATCTTTGAGCAGTTGTTGGCCGATAAACTTGCCCCCTTCACGCTGATCGGTCTGCACGCCCTGTACCATGGAGACGCCCTGCTGCTTCATGCCATCCGTGTCTGGCATGATATTGATGGCAAAGGCCGGGATGTTGGCCTTGTTAAGTTCGCCGATCACCGCTACGCAAGGGCCCGATGACACACAGTTCACCGCCACCGCATCGACCTTTTGCTGGATAAAACTCTGCACTTGCGACAACTGTTTGGCATCGTCGTTATCGGCAATCGAGACCTTGACGTTGAAGCCCTGGGCCTTGCCGTTTTCTTCAAAGCTCTTTTTCATCGCCACATAATACGGGTTGGTCAGATTGGGCAAGGTCACGCCCAAGGTTTTGGCTTGCGATCCTCCGGCGGTTTCCGTCGCCTCTTCCCGATTACATCCCGTCAGTACGGCGGCTAACATCACCACCGAAGTGGCAAGCATAAATTTATTACGCAGTTGCATGGCCTGTTCCTCTTTATAGGGTACGTTGTGGTTTTTCTACGATCGGTTCGCTGGCCGGTTTACGTCTTTTCAGCCAAGGAAGGGTGATTTTTTTGCTGCTTCGCAGGGTGTCGAACGTTACGCCGAACAGGATGATCAAACCGATCACCAGCGGTTGCCAATAGGCGCTGACGTTCATCACGTTCATCAGGTTGGAGATGGCGGCGATCAGCATCGCGCCAATCATGGCACCAATGATGCTGCCGGTGCCGCCGAACAGGCTCACACCGCCGACGACCGCCCCGGCGATGGAGAAGAACAGTTCGTCGCCCCGTCCCGCCGTTGGGTAACCTGTCATCAGGCGAGAGCCATAAATCAACCCACCGCACGCGGCACACAGGCCGGAGATGGCGTATACCAGCAAGGTGATGCGTGGAATACTGATCCCTGACAGGCGAGCCGCATCGGCGTTACCGCCAACCGCATAGATATGTGTCCCGGTAATGGTACGGCGCAGGAATATCACGGCAATCACAATGGCCAGCAGCAGCGCGATAACCGGGAACGGAATGCCCAAAGGTTTGGATTGGCCGATCAGGCTATAGCCGATCTGGGTGACCCGAATGGACTCGGCCCCGGTGATAATTTGTGGAATGGAAGCCGCCACGCCCATCATGGCAAAGGTCACAATAAACGGTGGCACCCCGGTCCGCTCAATGATCAAGCCGTTGATCAGCCCGGTTAATGCGCCAACCGCTAATACCATGGGTACGGCAAGCTGCCACGGTATACCGAACTTCTCCATCAACAACGCGCCGACCACGCAGGTCATCGCGACAATCGAACCGCAGGACAGATCGATACCGCCGGTCAGCAGCACAAACGATTGCCCCAGGCACAGAAAGCCGATCACTGCACCGTTGAGCAACAGCACCATCAGGTTGGATACCGTCAGGAAGTTGGGCGAAGCGATAAAGCCGCCCAGCATCACCAGCAGGAAGACCACGGCGATCCCCGTTTCGACGGGAACCTTGATTGGCTGTCTGGCAGGCTTGAGATGATTATTCTGGCTCATGACTATTCTCCAAATAGGCCTTGGCACCCAGCGCGTATTGCTGCAACACATGCCGACTATCGGCGCGGGGTTGTGCAACGCGCTGGAGCTCAACGCTCCAACGGGCCGCCATGGTGACATTGCTGCAGCCAGACACGATCGCTGCGGCCTGAATTGCCGCCCCTGCGGCGGCGGTTTCACTCACCGGGCTGACCCACACCGCTTCGCCCGTCAGATCGGCAAGGATCTGGCGGTAGGCCCGTGAGCGCCCGCCGCCACCGGTCAACAACAATCGCCCACCGCTAGTGTTAAAACCGCATTGCAGTAACGTCTCCCTGCCCATCAACAATCCGCAAAGCACCCCCTCAACGGCGGCACGCGCGATATGCGCACGGGTGGTGGTCGTGCGAATGCCTGAAAGCTGTCCGTGAGCAAACGGCAAGTTGGGCGTTCTCTCTCCATCCAGATATGGAACCAGCGTTAATCCCTCGGCTCCGGCAACGCAGGACAAGGCCAGCTCATCAAACTCCTCAGTGGTTAGCCCCAAAATTCCCCTGAAGGTATCGGTCACTTTGGCCGCGTTGAGCGTGGTCACCATCGGCATATAGCGTTCCCCCGCATCGGCGTAACCGTTTAGTGTTCCGCTGGGATCGATAATGCCGTCCGCAGTGATGCCATAGAGCGTACCGCTGGTGCCAATCGAGATGGCGATATCACCGGGTTGCAGGTTCATGCCCAACGCCGCCGACATGTTGTCACCGGTGCCTACGCCGACCCATGCCCCGGTCAGTTCAGCAAACCCGGCGCTAGCCTGTACCTGCCCCGCAGCCTGGCTGGAAGGAATGATCTGCGGGAACAAAGACAGCCAGTCGATTTGCGGATCAATCAGCGCGGTTAACTGCGGCTGCCAGGTATTATTAAACGGGTTGAAATAGCCGGTGCCGGAAGCCCCACCGCGCTCGGCAACAAAGATGCCGGACAGCCGATAAACCAGATAATCGAACGGCAACATGATCCGCCGGATCTTTGGCAATAACTCCGGGTGATGCTCGGCCGTCCAGGTCAGTTTCGAGATGGTCATGGCCGGGCCAGGAACCGAACCGGTGTTGGCCGCCCATTCCTGCGGCGCAAGCTTGCTGCAAAGCGCCCTGGCCTGCGCCTCTGACTCGGTGTCGTTCCACAGCTTTGCCGGACGTAATGGCCGATCGTGCTCATCCAACATCACCAGGCCGTGCCCTTGCCCACCAACGGCAAGTGCCGCGATACGGGGCCAGTATTCCTTAAGTTGCCCCAGCGCCGTGCACAGCGCCTGCCACCAGGATTCAGGATCCTGTTCGCTGCAAGGCGGTGTGGTTGGCGGATGTGGTGCACGAGCCTGCGCAATCACCTCGCCGGTGGCCAGATCCCGCACTAGCACCGTGCAAGACTGCGTTGAAGAATCGATACCAGCAACCATATCGCGTGCCATGTGCTTACCTCTGTTCGCCGTGGTGCAAACGCTTCAGGCTATCTTCCGCATGTTTACCGACCGCGCCCGCAGGATGGGTATAGAAGAACGATTCCCACTCATAGCCGCGCAGGCGACGGGTGATTTCCACCAATACGTCGGTCAAGGCAGAGAAAGACAGCGTACAGCCGGTGGCAATAACGCCGCCTAAATCGCAGTCTTGCTCCAGCGGGATATGCAAAACGTGGTCGGCCGACTGACTGAGCGGCGATCCGGGGTTAGCCGTGACCACCACCAAGTGATTGGCCAAGGTACGACCACGCTGGCAGAACTCGTTCAGCTCCAGTGAACTGCCCCCTTTGGAGAAGGCCAGAATGATGTCGTGCTCTGTCAGAACGCCCAACCCACCATGTAACCCATCGCCAGGGGACAAATGGAAAGCCGGGGTACCGCACACGGAAAGCAAATGCGCGGCGCGGGCGGCAACGGCGCCACTGGTGCCGCTGCCGGTGACCAGAACCTTGCCCTGACAACCGGCAAACAGCTTGGCAACATCGCTAAGCACCTGCTGGGTAAACAGTCCTTTAATCGCCTCAACCGCTCTGATCTCGGCTTCGGTCACCTGCGCGGCAACCTCACTGAGATTAAAATCAATTTTTACGCTCATTTGATATCAAACTCCGCTCATTTGTTTAATACCTAAGTTACGCATTTGGGCCAAGGGGGCAATCAGATTGTGTCCCAGATCGATCATTGGTCACAGATTTACCCGTAATTAGCCCGGGAATGGCGAAATAATCATCGATGTTGCTTTGGAAGAGGTGAAATAGGCAAGCGGTGCCGCGCTCAAATGAGCGCGACGTAGAGCGGAGTTAGAGAGACAGGAGGTAGCGCGCCGTGCCGGCATCAGTCACTAATGTGGTGACCCAGTTACCTTTGAGCGTGGCGGCAATGGCGGTGTATTTTTCTTGCCCACCGGCAATTGCAATCACTTCGGGGATCTTGCGTATTTGAGCCGGGCTCATGGATAGGCTGAGTTGATCGAGCGGAGAAGGCACCATCTGCCCCTGCTCATCCATCAGTGCCGTACAGAGATCCGCGCAGACGCCGCCGTCCAGCACTTGCTGACGCCAAGCGGCCGGGAAGGTGCTGAACATACAGGATTCCGGCTGCACCCAGGAGCCAATCCCGGTGATCAGCACGTCCAGGTGGTTATAACGCTCGTGTACCGCGGCAACGCTAGGCTCGCGCAGCAAATTGCGCGCCGTTTCCAGGTTATCCACCCACATCGGGATATAGATAGGGTGCGCCTTGCCACCGCCCACCTGCGCAATGCGGTGCACCAGTTCAATGGAATTGTGCGAGAACTCCATGCCGGGCAAAGCCCCGGTTGCCTGGACGACATCAAGGAACGGCAAGTGTGTCAACGCATCGGCCATTGCGGACAGCACCCGCCCAGAGGCGATGCCGACGCTCATCCCCGGCGTCAATATCTCTTCCACCACCGAGGCCGCCAGCGATCCTAATTTTTGCATCAGGGTTTTGGCAGCGGCGTCCGGCCCGGACAGTACCACCGCCTGCTTGATCGCAAACCTTTTGGTCAGGCGTTGCGAAAGCTCGCTATCAATTTCATCTTGTTCGGCGATCACGAACTTCACCAGGCCACTCTCGATAGCCTCATCGAGTATTCTGGCCACGCGAAAGCGCGAAATAGCCAGGTCTTCGGCAATCTGGCTCTTGGTGCGGCGTTCGATAAAGTAGGCCTTGGCCACGGCAATCGCCTGGATTTTCTGTAGGGGTTGTATCGACATGCAGGCTCTCCTGACCGTTGCAAGTGGTGCCGCTATCGATAAATGCTATCACATCAACTGATAAGTCACTTAACTCAAATGAGCAAAATTTGTTGTTTAGTGTCTGCTGCTTGCTACGGAGAGGATCAGGAATGAAAAAAAGCCACCTGCGATACGGGTGGCTGGAGATTAATGATAACGGGCACAGCATGCAGCGCCCCTACGCGTTGAACCTGTTAATATCCTGGCATTGGCCTCATCAACCCACTATTTGGGAAAGAAATAATTAATCACAAGGAAAACTAATTTACCTACCACATAACAGCACGAGAGAATGACAACTGTGTGAGAAATATTGGCTGGGGCAGCATACCAACCTGACGACCACACACAGGCCCCTTTTAAAAAAGCGGATGCTATAAAAAAGGCAATCAAAGAGGCAGCTATATTTAAAAACGTTCTCATTAAATGGGTCCAGGAATAAGTAACCGGTATATTTTAATCAATGCGTTAATATGGGTGAGCTACCACGAGCAGGATCCACTGGAGTTAGAACCGCAGTTGTTCCCAGCACTGCCAATCCCGCCGCCATTACCGTTACCGCCCCCATTATTTCCGTTATTGAGACACCCGCCGTTAATTCCGCCATTAATGGCATTTGCTAATGCACCGCCTGGGCCGCCGAGGGAGCCCGTGATTGCACCACCCACTACGCCGGTAAAACAGCCGGGATCAGCGTATTTATCATAAAACCCGTCAGAGTTATTACCTTTTCCTTTGTTACCCTTACCATTGTTCCTACCACCGTTATCCGTACGGTCACCGCGATTATTGCCGCGCCCGCCAGAGATTTGATCTAACAATGCAAGATCCAAGAGTTCCATAGACAATTCCTTTGTTGTTGATGGTGTAGCGATTTAATTATTGCCCCATCAGAGGAAATTATCAATAAAAAATAAAATTGGTATTTTTAATTTTAAGAGTCTAATCACAGAATACACCCTGCATTATTAACCTTATAAATTACTTTAACCGTTAAAATTATTTAATAACTTAGCGGGATAAAACCCTATATAAACCTATGTAGGGCGCTGTAGCGCCCTTTAGATGATTAATGATTTAACTAATCAATAATCCCAATACTGCACCACCCGCTAATATCCACAGCGGATGGATGCGTTTATTCATATTCAGCAACGTCGCTAACACAATCAATATCGCCAACCGCCAGTTGGTCGCCGAAGCCTGGGCAATCAACACGCCGCTGGCAACAACCAACCCGACGGTGACCGGGATCAGCCCAAGCTGTACCACACGCCGCCAGGGTTTATCTTTAAAACGCCGCCAAGCGCCCATCACCAGGATGGTGACGATGGAAGACGGCCCAAACTTGGCTACCGAGGAAACCAGCAGCCCGGCCCAACCCGCCACGTGCCAACCAATCAGCGGCACGATCATCATATTCGGCCCCGGCGCCGCCTGTGCCATGGCGAACAATGCGCTGAACTCCTGAGCGCTCATCCATTGGTGGACTTCCACCACCTGGCGCTGCATTTCCGGCAGGATGGTAAAACCCCCGCCAAACGCCATCAACGAAAGCTCGGTGAAAATCACTGCCAGCGAGATTAACACCGCTATCATGATGGCTTTCTCCAGGCCAGCAGAATGCTCAGCGGAGCCAGCACCAGCATGGTCGGCAGCAACGGCAGGCGCAGCCAGGCGATCGCGACCAGAGCAACGCCAACAATCACCAACGGCAACCATTTCCCCCACAGCGGCAACAGCATTTTCAACCCGGTAGAGAGCAGCAACCCTGCCGCCGCTGCGGCTAACCCGGCAAATACGTGCTGCACATGCACATCGTTTTGATAACGGGCATAAATCACGCCCAGGCCAACCACAATCGCTGTCGGAGCGCAGATCAGCCCTAGCAAAGCACATAACGCGCCGCGCAATCCGCGGAACTCCATCCCCACCGCCACCGACAGGTTAATGACGTTGCCACCCGGCAGGAACTGGCACAATCCCAGCAGTTCGGTGAACTGTTCTGCGGTTAACCAGCGGCGCTGTTCCACCAACATACTGCGCGCCAATGGCAGCACCCCGCCAAAACCAATCAAGCCAAGCATGAGAAAACCTGAAAACAGTTGGCCATTGCTCGGCGGCTCACTGATCCCGTGATCTTGTAGCGCGTTAGAGTCAGACATTACATTTCCCACATCACCTAAGTTGTTATCTGGAATGATGCGCTTGGCCATGCCATGATGTCTAATGCATTTCCAAACCAGTATCGATACCTATAAGGTATGAAAATGATTGAACTACGCCGACTGCGGGCGTTTGTTACCGTAGTCGAAGAAGGGAATATCACCCGTGCCGCCGCTCGGTTGCACATTCAACAGCCGCCGCTGACCCGTTTACTGCAAGGGCTGGAGGAAGAGTTGGGTGTGAAACTACTGCAACGGTTGCCGCGTGGGGTGCGCACGACAGAGGCGGGAAGCGTGTTGTTTAACGAGGCCAGAACCTTGTTAACGCGAGCAGAAAACTTGAGCGAAGCCGTACGGCGTGCAGCGCGTGGTGAACAAGGCCATCTGGCTATCGGTTTTACCAGTTCGGCTGCGCTGCATCCGTTTGTGCCCAACCTGTTACGCCGTTACCGCGATATTCTGCCTGGGATCACCACATTGCTAGAAGAGGCTGGCAGCGGTGAACTGATGGAAGCTTTGGTGGATGAACGCCTGGATGTGGCTTTTGTACGCTCACCGGTTAGCGGCATACCTGGGCTGCTGATTGAACCCGTATTGCTTGAGCCGATGCTGATCGCCTTACCGGTAGGCCATCGCCTGGCGATAGACAGCAGCGAAAAGGTTCCCTTGGCCGAACTGACCCACGAACCGCTGATCCTTTATCGTCGCCCGGCAGGCCAAGGTTTGTATGATGCCATTCTGGCAGCCTGCCACCGTGCCGGTTTCAGCCCACGTATTGTGCAGGAAGCACCCCGCCTGCCCGCCACGCTGAATCTGGTTGGTGCTGGCCTTGGATTGTCGATCGTCCCCGCATCCATGCGGCGTCTGGGGGGCGACGGGATCGTTTTTCGCAGCATTGCTGAAGAGGCACAGCTTAGCGCCCCGCTGTATCTGGCACTGCGTGAAAACCGTCAGTCACCGCTGATTACCCGGCTGCGCCAGCTGGTGGCCGAAACGGTGAACTCACTGTAGACCGGGCTTAATCATCCCGATCGACAATCCGCGTCAGGTGGATGACCAGATACAACAGTTCGTCATTGGACATCTCCATTTGCAGCAGATTCTTCACATAATCGCGGATCACCAGCGCGCAGCGATAGGCGTCGGGGTACTCTTTAGTTGCCTGCGAGAACAGAAAATCGTCTTTAGACTTCACCTGCTTATTGTCGATCATCCGCTGAATGAAAAACTGCATATGCAACAGAAAACGCGAGTAATTGAGTGAGTCAGTCGCGATTTCGATACGAAAATGGTATTTGATGATATTGAAAATATCTTTCAGCATCTTCACCGCCAAAAGCGTGTGCTCCATGCTTTGCACGTCGGTCTGGCCATTCACCAGGTGAAAGGCAATGTTCCCCGCCTCGGCTTCTGGCAGCAGAATATCCAGGCGCTGGTTGATCCGTGTCAGCGCCTGCAACGCTACGGCGAACTCTTGCGGATAAAAGCGTTTCACTTCATGCAACAGCCGGTTCTGAATGACGATGCCTTTATGGCAGCGCTCAATGGCAAAACTGAGATGATCCACCAGAGTGAAAAAGATTTGTTCATTGACCCGGCCGCCGAGCTGGCTATTGGCCAGCCGCAGGATCATCTGCACCAGTTCAATGTGCTCTTCCGGCGTGGTTTCTATCAGGCGCAGGTGATCGTGGCCTTGTTGACCATTCTGCACCACATAGACTTTTTCTATGCTGGCCGCAGCCAGCACATCCCCCACTTTGCTGTTAAACCCGATACCTTTACCCATCACGATAACTTCGCGGTTATCGCTGTCGGTGGACAGTACCAGGCTATTATTGAGCACTTTGACGACTTTCATCATGACACTGTGTTATCCACGCTGTTGGCCGTTCGAGGCGATCAATCGCTGATACCAGCCAAAACTGTTCTTTTTGATACGCCGCAGGTCGTACAGATCCTGCTCGCCACGGTTGACATAGATAAAGCCATAACGCTTGGCGTAACCCTGATGCGTGCTGACCAGGTCGATTGCGGCCCACGGGCAGTAGCCCAGCAGATCGACACCATCGTTGATCGCCAATTGCATCTGCTCGATATGCGCTCGCATAAAATCAATGCGGTAGTCATCATTGATGATATCCCCTGGCAGCAGTTGATCCGGCGCACCGATACCATTTTCGGTAATTAAAATCGGCAACTGATAGCGCTCATAAACCTTGCGCAACGTCAGCCGCAGGCCGACGGGATCGATCACCCAACCATAGCGCGTTTTATCAACATATGGGTTTTCAGCCGCCCGATACACGCCAGGCTCGCCCAGCATAATTTGCTGATCCCCGGCACGAGCGCTGATATCGGAAGCATCTCCACGGCTGGCTGCAATCGTCGCAGTGGAGTAGTAGTTGATCGCCACATAATCAGGTTTGCCTTGCAGCAGTATCGCCGCATCCTCTGCTGCCATGCCAGGGGCCAGCCCACGATCCTGCATATACCGCCAGGCCAGTGCATTGTAACGGCCATGCACGGCAACATCCAGAAAGCTCCAGCAGCGCAGCGTTTCCCAGTTATGAGCGGCGATGGCATCCAACGGGTGACAGGTTTCCTGATACATGGAGGTGGTATTGATCGCCGGGCCAATTTTCCCCGCCGGGCAGCGTTGATGACACAAAGCCATGACCCGCGCCTGGGCTACCAACATATGATGGCTCTGTTGATACAGCACCGGCCTGGTTGGCAGTTCACCGCCCTTTGGCACACCGATAGCACCAGGATGCAGGATCATGGTGTTCTGCTCATTGATGGTCAGCCAATAGTTGACCTTATCACCAAAGGCAGTAAACAGGACGTCCGCATACTCGACAAAGGCATCGATAGTCTGACGGTTGCTCCAACCGCCCTGTTGCTCCAGCACATAGGGCAGATCGAAATGATAGAGCGTGACGACCGGTTCAATGCCGTGTTTGAGCAGTTCATCGATCAGGTCGCGATAGAACGCCAGACCAGGCTGATTCACCTCGCCCCTGCCGTTCGGCAAGATGCGCGTCCAGGCTACGGAGAAACGGTAGGCCTTCAGGCCTAATTCGGCGAACAGCTTAACGTCCTCGCGGAAACGGTGGTAATGATCGCTGGCCACCTTAAAATCGGCCGTTCCCGCAGGATGATCGAGCATATCGACAATCGAAGGGCTTTTCCCCTCTTCGTCCCATGCTCCTTCGACCTGATACGCCGAGGTTGAGGCTCCCCACAGGAAGCCGGGTGGGAAGTCGTTTAGTTGCTGGTATTTCATACCTGTTCCTCCCCGATATTGAGCGCGACAATTTGCTCGCCAAAGCTTACCGGGCCAGGCTGCCGGCAGCTCAGCCGTGGATATTGCTCACTATTGACCACCAGCACCGGCGTGATGATGTCATAACCCAGCGCAGTGATGGCGGCAATATCAAAACGTACCAGCTCATCGCCAGTTTGCACCCGGTCACCTACCTGTAATTGGGAGGTGAAATGCTCGCCGTTGAGATTGACGGTATCAATGCCGATATGCATCAGCACTTCCATCCCGTTATCGGCCTTAATGCCCACAGCATGTTTCGAAGGTAAGAAAGTCACGACTTCGCCGTTTACCGGTGCGCGCAGGACACTTTGCTCCGGCACAATCGCCACACCGTTGCCCAGCAGCCCTTGCGAGAAGACGTCGTCATTCACCTGTTCCAGTGCCACCAATTGACCAGCCAACGGGCTGTGCAGCAACTCATCGCGATCAGACGGAGCCTTATCTGTTGCAACCGCCTCTTCAACTACCGGATCCTCAAAGCCCAGGATCCAGGTCAGCGCAAAGGTCATCACGATGGCGATGACGCAGGTGATCAGGGCATGCACGATATTCATCGGGTTTTCACCGATAAACGCCGGTAACGCCGCCAATCCTGGCGAAACAAAGGCGTAACGCACCAAACCACTCACTCCGGCATAGACACCGGCACAACCGCCACCGATCATGGCCGCGATCAGCGGCCTGCGCAACTTCAGCGTGACGCCGTACAAGGATGGCTCGGTGATCCCCAGCAGCGCGGTGAAACCGGCAGATGAGGCCAACTGACGCAGATTTTTGTTCTTGGTGCGGAACGCTACGCACAAGGTCGCCGCGCCCTGTGCAATGTTGGAAGCCAGCATGCCGGGGCCATTAATCATCTCAAAACCGTTTTTACTCAGTTGCCCGGTGGCGATCGGTGTCATTGCCCACGCGGTGCCGGTGATCACCAGGAAGGGTTGCAGCCCGCCCATCAACATCGGGATCAGCCAACTGGCCTTGCCATCAATCACTGCCGCCCCGCTGGCGACCAGATCGTTGAGGAAAATACCGAATGGCCCCACCGCCACCAAGGCCAGCGGCGTGGTGACCAGCAGAATGATCATCGGCTTGGTGAAGAACTTGATCATGGTCGGTGAGACTTTTTCGGCAAAGCGCTCGATATAGGACATCAACCAAACGGTGAAGATGATCGGCAACACCGAACCAGCATAATCGGCCAGCCGCACCGGGATACCAATAAAGTCGATTGGCGAACCTGCGGCCAACATTTGGGCAAGATTGGGATGCAGCAAGGCTCCCGCGATGGTCATTGCCAGGATCGGGTTACATTCAAACTTGATTGAGGCCCCATAAGCCAGCAACACCGGCAGGAAAAAGAAGGCAGCATCGGCGATGGTATCCAGCAGATGGTAGGTCGGACTGGCAGCGCTGATCGCCCCGGTCAACTTGAGGATCGCCAGCAGCGCCTTGATCATCCCTGCGCCGGTAATGGCTGGGATCACCGGCGTGAAGGTGGTCGAAATCACGCTGATAATCTGCGTAAAAATACCGCCCTTGGCTTTGTTCTTCGCCTGTCCGACTGCCTTGCCCACCGGTTGGCCAATCGCTTTTTGCAACACACGGAAGGTCTGTTGCACGTTGTTGCCCACCACAATCTGGAACTGGCCGCCGCGTTCCACCACGCTGATCACACATGGCAACGCTTCGATGGCTTTCGCCTCCACCAGGCTGTCATCGTTAAACTCCATCCGCAAACGAGTCGCACAGTGCGTCAGCTTGCTGACGTTATCCTGCCCACCGACCAGCGCCAAGATATCTAATCCCAACTGGTTATAATCCATAAGTTTTCCCCGGTAAAAAAAGCAAAAAAAAAGACCAAAATGAAAATGCTCCTCTTCGACAGAAGAAGTGCATTTCTATTTTGGTCTTGCCTGCTTACGCAGTAACACGCCATCATAAAAATGATTGGTAGCTGTAGGCTACGGCGCAAGTATTACCGCGGAGGCGATCGTCAGGCAACCGGCAGCGGTAAGCTTTGTGACTCGCGTCACGTTGCTTGCGGCAAAGGCAGCCTACGCTGCCACACCTTCAGTTGATAGCCAGACAGAACGACGTTAGTCTTTAAAATCCCGGTAATAATACGCTTTATCTCTGTCCGTGATTTCCCTGAGCACTTTGCAAGGCACGCCAACGGCAACGACATTCGCAGGAATATCTTTCGTGACTACGCTACCCGCACCAATCACTGAGTTTTCACCAATGGTGACACCGGGGTTGATGACAACCTGGCTACCAATCCAGACATTGTTGCCAATAGTCACCGGGAATGAATACATTTCCCCGGACTTTCTCAGCTCATGATGTACCGGATGCCCGGTAACAGAAATCGTGACATTCGGCGCAATGAGTACGTTATCACCAATAGTTACCCGATGATCGTCCACAATGGTAAAGTTGAAGTTGGCGTAAAAATTAGCACCGATATAAATATTGCTGCCGTAGGAAAAGTGAATGGGAGGTTCAACCCACGGGTTATCCCCTATTTTTGGTCAAGTATTCAATGTGT
>NZ_AYMQ01000068.1 GCF_000633355.1 Serratia sp. H1w | reverse complement strand
TACACATTGAATACATGACCCCCTCTGCGTTGGGCAAGTGTTTATTGGTCTATTCCGTCTTTGCTCGGAGCACAAAAGGTGGCCGGTACTATTTGTGGCACCATGAATTTCAGTAGTAACTTATTTGCTGCTATCATCCCTATATTAATTGGTTTTATCGTCCAGCTTACGGGTAATTATTATATTGCCATGATGTTCTTTGCTACCGCTGCCGTGGGTTATTTGATTTGTTCGTTACTCATCAATTTTGACAAGAAAATGGAACTGGAAAACTAATTGATTGGCACTTGGCTTTATCTCTGACATTCAAATATCGTAAGGATGTAATATGATCACAACAGCAGTTTTCCCTGGGCGTTATGTTCAGGGGGCCAGAGCTATTTCCAGCCTTCTGGGTGAAGAGTTATCACGTCTGGGGCAACGGGCTCTGGTGTTACAAGATCCCGTTGTCCATCAGAAATTAGGTGCTCAAATTAATCAGGCACTAGAAGGTAAGGTTGAGTTTCTGGTTGAGGTATTTAATAGCGAATGCTCTGACGAAGAGATTGGGTAATGCCTCTAATTAG
>NZ_AYMQ01000067.1 GCF_000633355.1 Serratia sp. H1w | reverse complement strand
GGGGTGACCATAGATTTTTTATAGGTGAAATATGGCATCTTTGCGTGAGTTAATCATTAAAATATCGGCCAACTCCAGTTCGTTCCAATCGGAGATCGCCCGTGCCTCACGTATGGGAGCCGATTACTTCAAAACCGTGGAGCGCGGTAATCGCCAGGCAGAAAACGCGACACGGCAAAGCCAACGCGCGCTGGCCGATCTGAATGGGCAGCTTGTCTCTGTTCGTGGTAGCGCCTTGGCTATGGGCGGCGCTCTTGCGGGGGCGTTCGCCACTGGCAACCTGGTCGCCATGGCCGATAAGTGGAACTCGCTCAATGCGCGGGTAAAACTGGCCACCACCTCAACGGAAGATTTTACTATTGCCCAGGCTGGCCTGATGAGGATCAGTCAATATACCGGCTCGACTTTTGAGGCGAATGCCAGCCTATTTTCACGCGCATCATCATCCTTGCGTGAATGGGGTTACGGAACGCAAGACATCCTGAAATTAACTGATGCCCTGTCTACCGGCCTACAGGTTTCAGGAGCATCAGCTGATGAAACCGCATCGCTGATCACCCAGCTATCACAGGCGCTAGGGCGTGGTGTCCTGCGCGGCCAAGACTTTAACTCTGTTGCCCAATCCGGTCAGCGGGTAATGAAGGCGCTGGCGGATGGTATGGGGGTAGCTCAAAAGGATTTGAAGGGGTTGGCTGACACAGGAAAGCTGACCACCGATGTGATTGTCCCGGCGCTGATCAGCCAGTTAGGGCAGTTGCGTAAAGAGTTCGACACAATGCCGAACAGCGTTAGCGCTGCGTCTACCCGCGTAATGAATGCCTTCCAACAGTGGGTTGGCGGCCAGAATAATGCAGTTGGCGTAACAGCGACAGTTTCTGCTGGTCTTGATGGTCTGGCTAAAAATATCGATACAGTTGCTTTTGCCCTTGGTGCTATGGCGTCGGTCGGTGCTGCGCGGTTCTTTGGCGGCATGGTATCCAGCATGGGGAATGCAACAACAGGCATACTCAAGGCATATCGTGCCGAAGTATCACTGGCTGCCGCACAACTTGAAGGCACCAAAGTAGCAACCGCTCGCGCTCGCGCGGCAGTTTATCGTGCACAGCAGGCGCTTGCAGCGGCCAGGGGAACAGACAGGCAGGCAGCAGCAGAAAGGCGACTTGAAGCGTCACAAGCGCGAGTGACCCGCAATATTGCAGCGAGAACGACAGCACAAACGGCGCTGAATGGTGTTACATCGGTAGGATCACGCCTGATGTCTGGCGCGCTGGGGTTGGTCGGCGGTATACCCGGCCTTGTCATGATGGGGGCTGGAGCCTGGTACTACATGTACCAGCAGCAGGAGCAGGCACGGGCGTCAGCGCAGGAATACGCTGCTCAGATAGACCAGGTAAGAGAAAAAGTTAAAACGATGTCGTTGCCCCAGACGGCAGATGAAGGTAAGAACGCACAGAAGGCGCTTGCAGAGCAAAATAGACTGATTGATGAGCAGGCTGCGAAAGTTAGAGCGCTGCAGCAGGATGTGGAAACGCTGAATCAAGCCCGAGCTAACCCAGCCTACTCCGCAAATATCAATGATGCCGACCTTGTTGACGGTATAGCAAAGGCAATTGCTGATCTTGCTGTTGAGCAAGAACGCCTCACTCAGATGCAAGGAAGAGCAGGGCAAGTACAGCAGACATTGGCAGAAATCGAACGCCAGCGCGTTAATCAGATACGTGAGCAGGCGTGGCAGCAAAATGCTGCTTATCAGTCTTTGGTGATGATGAGCACGCAGCACAAGGATTTCAATCGGCTACTCATTACGGGTAATGATTTATTGGCCACCCGTAACGGATTACTGGCAAGTAGCCCAATGCGCCTCCCTCAAGCTACGGTTACCGACTCCGAGCAACAGGCTTTGCTGCAAAAACAACAGGCGGCAGCGTTAGCCGGATTGGATGGAGTAGCCCGAGTAACAAAACAGGCTGAGTTTGATCTGCAAAGAATGGGCAAAACAGGCCCGGAAAACGCTACCTATGCCGCTCAGTATACTCAGGCAATGGTGAAGGAATATAACGAAACCCAGCGGTTGGCGGAGGCTAAAAAAGCAGGGGCCAGTGCTACCAACTTGCACAACAAAGCCGAAAATGAGGCCACCAAGACTGCAGAGCAGTACAGCAGGAAAATAGCTGATCTGAGCGTTGCCGTTGACGTTCAGAAGGTCAGGGCAGCCCAGGGGGAAAAGGCTGCCGATCTGTATGCTGCCTCTCATGAGAACGGCGCAAAGTGGACTAACGAGCAGCGGAAAGCGATCGAGGCATCAGCTGTAGAACTGGCAACATGGACGCAAAAGGCCGATGAAGCAGTCAGAAAACAGCGTGAAATGGCCGATGCGCTGAAGGAGTTAACCGATGCAGCCCGGAAATATCGGGACGATGCGGCCGCCAGCGAGAAAACTCGTGGGATGGGCCAGCGCCAGCGCGATCAGTTTGATGAACGGCAGCAGGTAGAGCGCATTTTTGATAAATCCGACAAAGGCAGCGCGGCTGTTGCTGCCAGGATTGCCGCTCTCGATGCGTTGGACATGAAGTATAAGGAGGCGAAAGCTGCCGAGGCGGATTGGATGGGCGGCGTTAGTGCCGGTCTTGCCGATTGGGTTGATGAGGCTTCCGACTATGCAGGCCAAGCAGCCGACGCAACTAAAAGCGCCATGAGCGGTATGGTCAACAACATTACCGACATGCTCAACGGCAATAAGGCGTCATGGAAAGATTGGTCTATCAGCGTTCTGGAGTCCATAGAGAAAATCCTTGTGAATGCGGCCCTTGTGAACAGCCTCAAAGCGCTGGGTAACTCAATGTCTGGCGCTGGCGGTATGTGGGGATCAATCGGCGGTTTTATTTCCAGTGCGGTGGCTAATGCCAAGGGGGGCGTCTACGACTCACCAAGTCTAAGCGCTTACAGCAACAGCGTGGTGTCCTCTCCTACATATTTTGCCTTTGCCAAGGGTGCAGGCTTAATGGGGGAGGCGGGGCCAGAAGCTATCATGCCGTTGACCCGCGCCGCCGATGGTTCGCTGGGTGTCCGTGCTGTTGGTCAGAGTGATCAGTCAGTACAAAATACCCCACAGGGCCGGGAGCAATTAGCGGCAATGGCGACGACAGCTAACGGCATTATGCAAACACTGTCCACCGTGGCCAGCTATCTCAGCGCATCTATACCAGCCAGCAGGGCAAGCGCCGGATCATCAGTCTGGGATGTTTCAGCCGCTTATGCAGCCCCTAACCGCGTTACCGATCGCTCTATGGACGTTAGGCCCACCACGGCCAGCCAACCATCCGGTTCAGGTATGGGTGGTGGTGCAACGGGGGGAAATGTTTACGTAACGATAAACGAGAACGGCTCTACATCCGTCTCTGGCGGCGGGGAGGGCGAGAGCTTTGCGCGTGAGTTAACAGCGGTCTTCCGGCGAGAATATATCAAGTTGCGCGACAAGGATCTGCGCCAGGGTGGGGCTATCAATAGCGCGATCAGAGGGGGTAGATAATGGCGCTGGAAACGTTCACTTATGCCGCCAGGGTAAACCCGACTGGCGATCACTCCTTCCGTGTTCGTGAAGTGCAATTTGGTGACGGCTATAAACAGCAGGTTGGCGATGGGTTGAATGCTGACCTCCAAAGTTGGTCATTAACATTTGTCGGCAACTGGAAGCGCACTTTCGAGATCAGGAGTTTTTTCAAACGCCACGCCGGTTATAAGGCCTTTAAATGGATGACGCCAAATTTTGAACTTGGGTTGTTCACTTGCAAAACATATCAGGTTACCGCCCTGGGCAAGAATGACCGCGGCGATCAGATGTACCAACTTGCGGCCACGTTCGAGACCGCCTTCCGACCATAATAGGTAAAACCATGTCTATCAATGCTGATCACCAGGTGCTTGAGCCTGGGAGTAAAATTCGCCTGTTCGAAGTGGATGGTAGCCAATTCAGCGGGCCTGAGTTGTATTTTCACAGCCACCCGATCCCGTTCACTTCGGCAGAGCTGGAAAAGGCGGGCGATGATCCGGCCAAGCTACCGGCGAAATCCATCTGGTTCGGAGGTCGGGAATATAAGCCGTGGCCGGTGGAGATCGAAGGGCTAGAAGTCACGAGCGACGGTACAGCGCCGAGTCCTACGCTGTCAGTCGGTAATATCGATGGCACTGTGGGCTCTATGTGCCTGGCATACCAAAATCTGGCCATGTTCAAAGTTACGATCCGCGATACCTATGCGCATTACCTGGACGCCCGGAACTTCCCCGAAGGAAACCCCGAAGCCGATCCGACACAGGAAAAGGTTGCCGTGTGGTATATCGATCGCAAGATCAGCGGCAGCAATACCGGCATCCAGTTTGCACTGTCGTCGCCCGCTGACCTGCAAGGCATCATGATCCCCACCCGGCAAATTCACAGCCTTTGTACCTGGTGTATCCGTGGCCAGTATCGCGGGGCGTCGTGCGGGTACACCGGCAGCAAGTATTTTGATGCAGACGGCAAGCCGGTTAGTGACCCGTCAAAAGATGCTTGTTCTGGCCTGCTGTCCACCGGCTGCGAACCCCGCTGGGGGAAGGGTAATCCGCTGCCGTTCGGCGGCTTCCCCGGCTCCGCATTGTTGAAGAGGTAGCAATGAGAAAGCACATTATCAGCGCCATTTTGGCGCATGCCGAAGAAAGCTATCCGGCAGAATGTTGCGGGTTGGTGGTGCAAAATGGCCGCCGCCAGCAGTATCTTCGCTGCCGAAATACCGCACCAGAGCCCGCCGAGCAATTCAGCATGCACCCGGAGGACTATGCAGCAGCGGAGGATGCTGGGGATATCGTCGCTATCGTTCACAGTCACCCGGACGCAACAACACAGCCGAGCCAGCTCGACCAGGCGCAATGTGACCTGTCACAGTTGCCGTGGATTATCGCAAGTTGGCCGGAGGGCGATATCAGAACGGTTATTCCCACCGAGGGTATTAAGCCGCTACTGGGACGCCCGTTCGTGCATGGCATCTGGGACTGTTACGCGATCGTGCGTGATTGGTACCGACTGGAATGCGGTATCGATATCCCCAACTTCGACCGTTCAGATGGCTGGTGGAATCGCGGCGAAAACCTCTACATGCAGCACTATGCAGAGGCCGGGTTTATACCGGCAACCGGTGATCTGCGGGTGGGCGACATAATCATTATGCAGGTGCGAGCCGACGAGCCGAACCATGCTGGGGTATATCTCGGTGATGGGGTGATGCTCCACCACACGTACGGGCAGTTGAGTAAGCATGTCCCGTATGATGGTTATTGGCAGGATAGGACGATCATCGCGCTTCGCTATAGTGGGTCTGCGTAGTGCTATTGCGGTCACACATGTTAAAGTGTTGCTGTTTGTTGGCATAATAAGGATTGAAATATGAATAAAACAATCATTTTCTTTGTCTCGGTATTATTGCTTGGATGTGTTGAAAGGCCGACATTAAAAGACGATTTTAATAAAGAGAGCGGTGATGTAAAAATATACAGCACTACTGATATTAAACTGGCACAATCTAAGGCAGATATGTTATGTGGGCACCATTCTTTCTATTTAAAGTTATATCACGAAAGTAATATTGAACTTGATAAAAGGTCTAATCACGGAATATATCGCTACATTCCTTTCCAGTGTGATGTATATGCTGCTGCCAGAGCCGGGAATCAAGAGGCAGAACAACAAACCGAGGAAAGTCTTGCTAACGCACGTAAGCAATTGAGTGAGGCAAAGCAGCATCAATATGAAGCTCACAAAGCGTATGCTAAAAAGTATGGCGGTGACTCGTATAGCGTGGTGAATCCTGATGGAAGTATCGAGGCGCATAGCTTCGATAGCAAAGGGCGTGCTTGCCATAGTGATGCTGACCAATATGGTTCACAGATATATTGTGATTAAATAGAAGTATATTAAATGATTGTACAACGCCCTCTTCGGAGGGTTTTTTATTGGAGTGAGCATGAATACAACATCACACGAATATCGAATGGTTAGACTCTATGGCGTTCTTGGTTCAACATTTGGCCGAGTTCACGAACTGGTTGTGTCCACGCCGCAAGAAGCAATCAAGGCGTTATCTATAACTATTCCCGGCTTTGAGAGATTCTTACAGACCGCAAAAGAAAGGGGACTGACATTCTCTATTTTTGTTGGGAAGAACAATATCGGTAAAGATGAGCTGGAGTTTTCTGGTAGTGATGATATCAGGATCGCCCCGGTCATTATCGGTAGTAAAAAGGCGGGGGTGTTTCAGACCATCCTTGGCGCGGTGCTGGTCGTCATTGGTGCTATTGGCATGTCTCCGTGGGGGCAGGCATTTGGCGGCGGCGCTTGGGGTTCTGCTGCGTTGCAGATGGGTGCCGCTATGATGATCGGCGGTGTAATACAAATGCTATCCCCCATGCAAGGCGGCTTGGCTCGACGTGAAAGCCCAGACAACAAGCCGAGCTATGCCTTTGGTGGGCCGGTGAATACCATTGCTCAGGGCAATCCGGTACCTATTCTCTACGGCAAGCGCCGGATCGGTGGTGCCATCATCTCTGCGGGGATCTTCGCAGAAGACCAGCAATAAACAACCTGCACTCCTCAATGGCCAGCCTAGAGCTGGTTTTTTTACGCCTGGAGAAAATCAATGTCTATGATAGAAGGCCGCAAGGGTGGCGGCGGTGATGCGCACACGCCAGTAGAATCTCCTGACTCCCTGCAATCCACCTCTTATGCGAAAGTCTTACTGGCGCTTGCCGAAGGTGAATTGGCTGGTGGTTTGGACGGAAAGAATATTTTTCTCGACGGAACCCCGATCATCGGCCCAGATGGTTCGGAAAACTTTCCCGGCGTGAAGTGGGAATTTCGCTCTGGCACTCCGGATCAGGACTATATCCCCGGCATGCCTGATGTTGAGAACGAGATAACCGTTGCTACAGAACTGACTAGCGCTAACCCGTGGGTGCGTTCTTTGACGAATACCCAACTTTCTGCATTTCGTGTGCGCTTCTCGTGGCAGCAACTGCAAGAACAGTGGGATAACGGCGACGTGGTGGGCTATCGTATTGAGTACGCGATCGACGTGGCGACCGATGGCGGTGCCTATCGTGAAATGCTGAAAACGGCTGTTGATGGCAAGACTACGACGAAATACGAGCGCAGCCACCGTATTGATTTACCCAAGGCCAGCACTAGCTGGCAGGTTAGGGTACGTCGGATCACGCCAAACAGCACCAGCAACCGCATAGCCGATAAAATGGTTACTGAGTCGATTACCGAGCTGATCGACGTGAAACTGCGGTACCCGGAAACCGCGCTGTTGTTTGTCCAGTTCGATGCCAAGCAGTTCCAGAACATCCCGCAAGTGTCGTGTGAGCCGAAAGGCAGCGTGATCCGCATCCCCACGACCTACGACCCGATCAAGCGCACCTATACCGGTACGTGGAACGGCAGCTTTAAATGGGCTTGGACGAATAACCCCGCCTGGGTGTTTTACGATTTGCTGATCAACGACCGCTACAGCATCGGCAGCCGCGTGAAAGCCGAGAACCTGGCGCTCACAAAGTGGGATTTGTATGCCATCGCGCAATATTGCGATCAACTGGTACCCGATGGGCGCGGCGGCAGCGGTACAGAGCCGCGTTTCCTGTGTGACGCCTACATCCAGTCCCAAGAGGAAGCCTGGACTGTACTGCGTGACTTCGCAAACATTTTTCGCGGCATGACCTACTGGGCGAACAACAGCATGAATGCGCTGGCTGATATGCCCCGCGATGTGGATTACATCTACACGCGCGCCAACGTCAAGGACGGGCTATTTACCGACAGCAGCGCCAGTGAGAAGACGCACTACAGCACGGCGATGGTGAGCTGGAGCGACCCGGAAAACGGCTACCAGGACTCTGTAGAACCGGTATTTGATAACAATCTGATTCGCCGTTACAACGTCAAGCAGGCCGATCTAACTGCTATCGGCTGTACCCGGCAAACCGAAGCAATCCGGCGCGGTAAGTGGCTGCTGCTGACAAATGACAAAGACCGGGTGATCTCCTTCACGGTTGGGATGGACGGGAATATCCCGCTACCGGGGTGGATTATCGGCGTTGCTGATGAGGCAATGGCTGGCCGCCCGCTCGGTGGCCGTATCAGCTCTGTTTCTGGCCGTAACATCACCCTAGACCGTGTGTCGTCGGCAAAAGTTGGTGAGCGCCTGATTGTGAACCTGCCAAGCGGCAAATCACAAGCCCGGACAATCAGCGCCGTGAGCGGCAAGGTGGTAACGGTTTCGACCAACTACAGCGAAGTGCCAGCGGCAGAATGTGCGTGGGCTGTCGATGCGACTGATCTGGCTATTCAACAATTCCGCGTTACCGGCATCACTGAAAATGAGGACGGTGTTTCGTTCGATATAACGGCTATCGAGCATGACCCGGATAAGTACGCCCGTATCGATACCGGTGCGCGTATCGAAAACCGCCCGATCACTGTAATCCCACCAGGCGTTCAGGCTCCACCGGCCAACGTCAGGATCAGGGAGAACTCTGCAACCATCCAGGGGTTGGCGGTGGCTACGCTCTACGTGACGTGGGACAAAGCCGAAAGCGCTATTGCGTACGAAACGGAGTGGCGCAGAGATAACGGCAACTGGATACCCGGCCCGCGCGTGTCAACGCTGGGCTTTGAAGTGCAGGGAATTTACGCCGGCCGCTATCAAGCCCGCGTTCGTGCAATAAACCCGGCTGAGATTTCCAGTGTGTGGGCCAACGCCCCGGAAATGACGCTTAAGGGCAAGATAGGAGAGCCGCCAGCGCTGGCCAGCTTTACCACTGCTGGCCAGGTCTTTGGCATTGTGCTGAATTGGGCGTTCCCACCTGGGGCTGAGGACACCCAAAGGACGGAGATCTGGTATAGCCGCAGCTCGAACGGTAGCGGCAAAATGCACCTGGGCGATTATGCCTACCCGCAGCGCAGCCACACAATGACCGGGTTGGCTGCCGGCGTGAATTTCTGGTTCCAGGCTCGCTTAGTTGACCGACTCGGCAACGCAGGGCCGTGGACTGCATGGACGCAAGGCACATCAAGCAGCGACGCTAGTGACGTTCTGGACTACCTCACAGGCCAAATCACCCAAACGCAGCTCGGCAAGGACTTGCTGGGGCCGGTTGAGGATGCCAGCAAACTGCAAGATATGTGGTCTGTCAAAGTGGGTAAAACGCAAGATGGCAAGCTATACACTGCGGGGATTGGTGTTGGTGTCGAAAATACGCCCGAGGGAATGCAAAGCCAGGTGCTTATAGTTGCGGATCGGTTCGCCATTTTGAATACGGCTAGTGGTACCGGCTCTGCGGTATCGAGTCCGTTCGCGGTCGAAGGTGGCCAGGTATTCATGAACTCGGCATTCATCAAAAACGCATCAATAGATAGCGCTAAAATAGCCCAGCATATCCAGTCAGATAACTGGGATAGCGGTAAAACTGGGTGGGCCATTAATAAAAATGGTTATGCTGAGTTTCAGCAGGTTAACGTACGCGGGAATGTATATGCTGATAGCGGATACTTTGCTGGTGAACTTCGTGCATATAATGGTTACTTCGGCGGTGAGCTGCGCGGTGCGGATGGATACTTTACCGGCACAGTTTACGCTGAAAAAATCCTAGGGGATGTGGTTTCCGCTAGTGTGTGGAAAGGCTTTAGCCTTGTTGGTGTGAATGCCTATACAAACCGCTACTTTAGCGGTGGCTTACCTTATGAGTCCATTGTTGTTGTCCCATACGCAAATATTATACCCGCGTCGGTTAGTGGCGGCGGTAGTGGGAAAGTCTTTATATCTGTAAATGGTGTGACGTATTGGGAAGACTCTGCTAATACAAGGGGCATTTTTTCTGGCGCATTAGTTATTAATGTGCCCGCTTACGGGTCGCTGGACGTGCAATTTGGAATAACTGGCGCTCCGAGTGGGCAAAATTGGAATAGTGGCGATATGGCCGTAATGGCATTCCGCAAGGGGCAAAACCGTTTCTCTTAGTAGTTATGGAAAACTAACAATCACTATCACCCGCCATTGAGCGGGCTTTTTATTGGAGAGTAAAAAATATGGCAGTAATCAGCGGTGTATTAAAAGGCCCAATGGGTGACGCGCGCGTGGGTGTGGTAATCGAGCTACATGCTGTCCGAACTTCTGCAACAGTTGTTATCCAGGCACGTTCTCAATCTGTCACTGACGCCACAGGGCGCTATACGCTGAGCGTCGAACCTGGTCAGTATGATGTAATGATTACTGCCGCAGGTCGCCAGCCGGAGCGCGTGGGCGGTATTCAGGTAATGCTAAACTCTGCAACGGGGACGTTAAACGACTTTTTGACCATTCCCGGTGAAACTGACCTTAACCCGGAGATCGTAGCGACTGTAGACCGCATGCGCGCAGATGCGGCTGCATCAGCAGCAGCGGCAAAGGCGAGTGAAACCAACGCGACAGCAGTAACGGGCGTCTTAAACAGCTCCCCTGGTGGCGCAACCGCAGAAATCGTCTGGCGCAGAATTGGTAAAATCACAAATTTTGGGCAGGGCGGGAAAACGCTGGTTATAACCATTGGCGGTACAGCTCAGTATAATGGGCGCACAAGCACAAACGGCTTGACTCAAATAGTTATTAGATCGGGTAGTGGTGGGGTTACCACAATTAATACATCCGGCAGGGCATCTATAAGTGCCTACGTAACAAATGGAGCGGGGACAGCAAACAGTTCACAATTGATAAACGATCTTGGGCTAATTGAGGTGTCTGCAAATACTTATGAGGTTTACCTTCGATACAATCCATTTATTGGAGATATATCTGCCTCGATAGATGGTGTATCCATGTCAGACTTAATCAATAACTGGAAGTGGGAAAGAACAATAGTTGATAGTCCAACAATTGTATTAGACCGTGAAATTATCAAAGTATGGACTGAGGGAAACCTGCCAACCCCTTTAAAACCCGGTGATTATGGTTTAGGTTCAGCCACACCAGTGACTTACACTGACGCTAATACTCTCGGGATAAATCAGTTCATAAGGTTGGCACCAGGAACACCGAACATGCCGACTCCAACAACGGCGGCTTGGGCTGGGATTTCCTGGGGTTATGATGGTGGTTCTAGAGCGCAGTTATTGAGCCAGCAGGGGCAAAATCTCAATAATCTAGTTTTCCGAGTTAGTGCGCCAGGTGCTGTCTGGTCAAACTGGGCTACGCTATGGCATAGCACAAACACCACTGTAGACGCCAACGGTTTTGTTAAGAAAGCCTCCCCGATCGTTAAGCTGTTCGGTACCGGCGAGAGTGAGCTCAACGATCAGAGCCAGGGCGTGACCACCGAGCGGGTTTCCGAAGGGGTTTATCGAATCTCTGGCACCCTGGGGTTTAATGCTGATGCTGAGTGGGGCGGGGTAGATGGCGGTATCGAAATCCCGACTGACCGCAACAAGTTGCCGCTGGTCTGGGTAGACTATGAAGTTGATGAAACCGGTGATCTGTTGATTAAGACGTTCCACCGGGTTAACTCTACCGCACCGAAGTTCGCGCAGAACGTCAAGACAGGCTACAAAGAAGGCCAGCCGATAGATATCCCAGTGGGCCGGTGGATTGATCTGCGTGTTGAGATGCCAGGTAGCGATGAGCCAGAGTACGTCCCCGAGCCGGAAACGGAAGAGGACGTTATCTTGGAACCAGGGCAGCCGGATGTAACAGAGCCGGAAAGCGGTGAAGAATCGGCACCAGGTGAAACTGAACCGACAGAAGAACCTCGCGAGTAGTAACAAGGCCGGGAGAAATCCCGGCCTAGATGAAGCCTAAAGGTAAACACTAAGAAGTTAAAGCATGCTATATATTATATGGTAATTTAGGTCGTGATTTTTGGAGAGGAATTTTCTGCCGGAAAAAATCAGAAATTTCAGCTTAATTAAGATTACGAAACTTCTAGTTTAAAGGCAATTCCACACCGCTTATTGTTGTATTTTTCAAAATATCATCAGCGAAAAATTTGAAGTGTGTCCGTAATAAAGATGCAAAATACCAAGTATTTTCTTCTAAAAATGATTCATTTAAAGAAACCGTTCTTGGATAAGTATAAAGCATATGCATGGTAATTTTTAGTGAGAAATCAATTTTTTTAAAATTATCTCTACCCCCTACAACCGAAGGCTTCGCTGTAACTTTTATCGTAGACTTTGACTCATCATCAGACAGTATTCCGCCACCTTCAAACACCAATTGACCATACTCAATTTTTAACATTCCGTCACCAGAACCAAGAGATTTCTGGGCGAAGTTTATGTCAACCACTGATGCTTCAATTAATGTAAGTTCACTTAGCAGCATTTTGTATATTCCATTTTTTGAGTGCTGAGTTTTATTTTTATTGTGTACGCAGATTTTGTTGATATGTTATTTGATGTGGTTATATATTGCTGGCGCTCAGGTATTAGATGATGAGAAACATCTCGACCATCCTTGATTATCGCGACTTTTGCTTCCGCGCCGAGAGCGAATGAAATATCAGCTAAAGTTTTTAGCGTCATATTTCTGGTGCCATCAAGAAGTTTGGATACGTATGGTCTCGACTTCCCTATTTTTTTTGCGAGTACAGACTGAGTAACGCCACTGTCCTGCATGGCTAAAAGAATATCTTCAGTAGTGTTGAACAGCAAGCGCTCGCAAGCCATCTCTCTCTCGCTCACAATGGGAAACTCAAAGTCTTCCACCTGTATCTTAGCTCTCATCTAACAACTCCTCGATTCGATTCCAGTTATTGCATACTTTCTTGGTATCTGAATCATGCAATTGATCAAAATCCTTGTAAATATAATGACTTATAAAGTAAGTCATTTCTTTCCTCTCGGACTCCCAGTAATACCCTCTAATAGGTATCTTCTTGATAGCCCAAAAATTTTTAGGGGGTCTACTTTTGAAAGAAGGTAAAAGCCCTTCCTTCCTTACACTAAGCTCCGCAGATCTCTTCCCTGAAGTTAGTCTTTCGATCTGTAGTTTTAGGCTAATGATCATTGATTTCTGTTTCTTCGCCGGTGAGATGCTTTTGAGCGATTCAGTTAGAGACTTTATGGCACCTTCACAATGAACTAAAGTGAAGCACTCCCCACGAAAAATTTTCTCAATCATCTACTAGTCCATAGTTAATATATATATTAACTCACAAACTCCAAGTGAGCCAACCAAAAAATGTAACTGCTTTTGATGCAATCTACTATGCATCTTGATACTGAATCTTCTGTGTACCTAACCGTTTTGATTACAGTATCATAGAACAGATCTTTTGGTTCTCAAATGCTGGTATTTTAATCAGTATTTCTAATCATTGAGGGCATACTCTCACTTGTCCGAATTATTAGGCGTGTAATCATCATTGTTGAAACCAATCTTCGGCACTTTCCCACGTCTCCTGTAGTATTTCCTCGATCGCCGCTTTATCGTCATCGGTACCACCTCGCACCGATAGCCCACCCGTTCCCGCCAGCCTAACCGTAGCTTCTACATCTGGAAACTTACGTTGTAATCGCTTGTTCAGTTCAACGGCCAGTGCTGAGGCGGCCCCCTCCGGCAGTTTCTTTTTCTTATCGATGATCACTTCAACATGCAGCATGATTTTATCCTCAATCTAAGATTTTGAATTCGTTATGCTCAATGCCTGCCTCGATGTAATCGACGCGTTTTTGTAGCTCACTGATAAGGGCTTTGGCGACATCCAGGCGGATCATTACCTGCTGATCAGGGTAATCGGTGGCCTTAGCTAGGCAGACGGAAGCCATAGTGTCTGCGAAGGAAGAGTGGAGCAATACAAATTGGCCATAGGCGCTGTGGTCAGTTTGGAATTCAGTTAACACCCGCATACCTTGGAGTTCGTCTTGAGGTTTCATTGATAGGATGCCTTATAGGTTTTACTGTGCATGCATACAGTATAATCCAAAGAAAAAACGTTCTGCAAAACTATTTTTAATGTGTTGTTTTTTCAGTAATTTTAATTTATAAGATTTCGATGATGCTGACTGATTATTGTGGCGATAACTAACGCATAAACAATTAGTTATCTCCAGCGGATTGGTATAATATTAGAGAATAAGTTTTAAGCACAATAACAAGGGCGCCAAAGCGCCCTAGAGACCACTGACAAACCTCGTGAAGCTGGCTACGTAGGGGCGCTGCATGCTGCGCCCGGTCATTAGTGGCGCACAAATTGCGAACGATAACGGTCCACCCACATCGCCGTGGCACCGCACACCGCGACCGGCAGGATCACCAGATTGAGGATCGGGATCATGGTGAACAGGCTGACCAATGCACCAAACTGCAGGTTATCGGTTTTGTGCTGGCGCAATGCCAGGCGCATATCGGCAAAGCTGACCTTGTGATTATCAAACGGATAATCGCAGTATTGAATAGCCAGCATCCAGGCGCTGAACAGGAACCACAGCACCGGTGCCAGCGTTTGGCCGATGCCTGGTATGAAATAGAGCAACAACAGGCCCAGCGCGCGCGGCAGGTAATACATGAGCTTGCGCCATTCACGGGACATGATGCGCGGCAGATCTTTGACCACACCCAGCATGCCGGTATCCGGCAGCGGTTTACCGGTCAGGCTGCCTTCGAGCTGTTCCGCCAGCAGCCCACAAAACGGCGCGGCGATCAGGTTGGTGATGGTGCTAAACAGGTAGCTGAATACCAACAATACGGAAATGACCGCGATCGGCCAGAGCAGATAACTCAGCCACTGGAGCCAGCTTGGCACGTGGCTCATCATGCTGGGGATCCAGTCACCCAGTTGGCTGAACAGCCACCAGAAGGCAGACCCCATCAGCAGCACGTTAACCAGCAAGGGCAAAACGACATAGCGTTTAATTCCCGGGCGCGAAATCAGGCGCCAGCCTTGGGCAAAATAATGGAAGCCGTTGGTGGAGCCGACAGGGGGAGGTACATAGGACATATCTTGGGATTTTCTCTTTGGCTGAACAGGCAACTCCATCATATAGGGTTGATTTTCCACTGGCTAGAGTCACATTGGCTGAAAAAACAGCAAAAAAATGCCGAATAATCATCTTTATTGGCATAAAGTTCAGCACGGACTTGCACTTGTGCCTGCGGGCAAATAGAGTTAAAGAGTGAATGTTTGCCGCGGTGGCAATGTCTTGGAACAACAGAGATAGCAATGATGCAGGATTTGCGTCTGATATTAATCGTTGTTGGCGCGATCGCCATAATAGCGTTGTTATTACATGGTCTGTGGACCAGCCGTAAGGAACGCTCGTCCCTTTTTCGCGATCGCCCAGCCAAACGCTCGAAAAACGAGCGTGAACCAACTCCCGTTGATGAACCAGCCGAAGGTGTGGGGGAGGTGCGTATTCGTGCCACTCGTTCCGAGCCTGAGGATGAGCCCTCAATGGGTCATATCGATGTCGCACGCGAAGAGCCGGTGATTGCACCAAGGCCCGCTCCTGCAGCACAGCCAGCGCCTCGGCCAGCTCAGCCTGCGCCGCTTTCCCAGCGGCCGGACTACGACGACATCCTGTTGGACAACTATGCCCAGGACGAAGACGAAGAGCCGCAGCAGCCTGTTGTGCGTCGTGAACCGCGCGTTGACGATATGCCTGCGGCCCATACGCCTGAGCCAGCCTTCCACCACGCAGAACCCGTGCGTGAGCCGCAGCCTGCTCCGGCTCCTGAACCGCTTAAACCGGCAAAATTGCAGGAAACCGTATTGGTGCTGCACGTTGCTGCTCATCAAGGCGGCGTGATCGGCGGTGAAGTGTTGCTGCAAAGTGTGCTGCAGGCAGGCTTCCAATTTGGTGAAATGGGGATCTTCCATCGCCATATCAGCCCGGCAGGCAGTGGCCCTGTGTTGTTCAGCCTGGCCAATATGGTCAAGCCTGGGTCATTCGATCCGGAAATGATGTCTGATTTCTCTACGCCGGGCGTATCGATGTTTATGATGGTGCCGTCTTATGGCGATGCCAATCAGAACTTCAAGCTGATGCTGCAATCGGCGCAACGCATTGCCGACGACGTGGGTGGCGTGGTGCTGGACGACGAGCGCCGCATGATGACCCCGCAAAAGCTGGAAACCTATAAAGCACGCATCCGCGAAGTGTTGGAAAACAACGCCTGACCGGTTGCCAGTGCGCTGCATAATCCGTAATCCAGAACCCCCGCCAGCCGGGGGTTTTTTATCTTTGATGGTGAACCATGGCCTCGATTAACGAAACAATCAATCAACTACGCACCGCATTACGCCATCACGAGTATCAGTATCACGTACTCGATGCGCCGGAGATCCCGGATGTGGAATACGATCGCCTGATGGGTGAGCTGCGTAAGCTGGAAGAGGCCCATCCTGAGCTGATCACCGCCGATTCGCCAACCCAGCGAGTAGGGGCGTCCCCCTTGGCGGCATTTGAGCAGGTGCGCCATGAAGTGCCGATGCTGTCGCTGGACAACGTCTTTGATGAAGAAAGCTATCTGGCATTTTACAAGCGCGTGCAGGATCGCTTGAAAAGCAGCGAACCGCTGACCTTCTGCTGTGAGCTGAAGCTAGACGGGTTGGCCGTCAGCCTGCTGTATGAAGACGGTGAGCTGGTGCGTGCCTCCACGCGTGGCGATGGCACCACCGGTGAGAATATCACCTCCAATGTGCGCACCATCCGCGCCATCCCGCTACGCTTGACCGGTGACAATATTCCGCGTCGCGTGGAAGTCCGTGGCGAAGTGTTTATGCCGCACGCCGGTTTTGAGCAGATGAACGAAGAAGCGCGTCGCAAGGATGGCAAAATCTTTGCCAACCCGCGTAATGCGGCGGCGGGGTCGCTGCGCCAGCTCGATCCACGCATCACGGCCAAGCGGCCACTGACCTTCTTCTGCTATGGCGTTGGCTTGCTGGAAGGGGGCGAACTGCCGCGCAGCCATTGGCAACGCCTGATGCAGTTCAAAGCCTGGGGCTTGCCGGTGAGCGGTCGCGTCAAGCTCTGTACCGGTAGCGATGAGGTGTTGGCGTTCTACCGTCAGGTAGAACAGGATCGTATCAATCTTGGTTTTGATATCGATGGCGTAGTGGTGAAGATCGACGATATCGATTTGCAAGAATCTCTGGGTTTTGTCGCCCGTGCACCACGCTGGGCGACGGCATTCAAATTCCCGGCACAAGAGCAGATCACCGTAGTACGTGAAGTGGAATTCCAGGTTGGGCGCACCGGGGCCATTACGCCGGTAGCACGTCTGGAGCCAGTGCTGGTCGCCGGGGTGATTGTCAGCAATGCCACGCTGCATAATGCCGATGAAATCGAACGCCTTGGCCTGCGCATTGGCGACACGGTGATTGTACGCCGTGCCGGAGATGTGATCCCGAAAGTGGTCGGGGTGATTGAAGAGCGCCGCCCACAGGATGCGCGTGAAGTGGTGTTCCCACTGCACTGCCCAGTATGTGGTTCCGATGTGGAGCGGGTAGAAGGTGAAGCCATTGCGCGCTGTACCGGTGGCCTGATCTGCGGTGCCCAACGGAAAGAGGCGTTGAAGCACTTCGTTTCCCGCCGTGCGATGGACGTTGACGGCATGGGCGATAAAATCATCGAGCAACTGGTCGATAAAGAATATGTCAAAACGCCGGCCGATTTGTTCCGTCTTTCCGCCGGTATTCTGACTGGGTTGGATCGTATGGGGCCAAAATCGGCACAGAATCTGGTCAATGCGTTAAACACCGCCAAACAGACTACGTTTGCGCGCTTCCTGTATGCGTTGGGCATCCGGGAAGTGGGAGAGGCGACCGCCGCCGGTCTGGCGGCGCATTTTGGCTCGCTGGAGAAGCTGCGAGAAGCCGATCTGGAGGCATTAAAGCAGGTGCCGGATGTTGGCGGAGTGGTGGCTAGCCACGTGGTGAACTTCTTTGCTGAAGCGCATAACCAACAGGTGATTAACGAACTGACCAGCCCAGAAATCGGCATTAACTGGCCTGCGCCGGTAGTGGTGGTGGCGGAAGAGATCGACAGCCCGTTTGCCGGTAAAACTGTGGTGCTGACCGGTTCTCTCAGCCAGCTTTCCCGCGACGAAGCCAAAGATCGGCTGACCGTGCTGGGGGCCAAGGTCAGCGGCAGCGTATCCAAGAAAACCGATTTGGTGATCGCCGGTGAGGCTGCGGGTTCCAAGCTGGTCAAGGCGCAGGAATTGGGGATCGAGGTGATTGACGAAGCTGAGATGATCCGCCTGCTGGGGGTATGATGGAAAAGGAAAACCTGATTGAGATCGCCAATACCATCATGCCTTTTGGCAAATACCAGGGCCGGGCGCTAATCGACCTGCCGGAAGAGTATCTGCTATGGTTTGCCCGCAAGGGCGAATTCCCCAATGGCAAGCTGGGGATGTTGATGGAAATGACGTTGGCGATTAAAATTGAAGGGCTGGATCATCTGATCAAACCCCTGAAGAAAAGCTGAACCGATGGGCGCAACACTATGCTGCGCCCGTCAGATTATCCCTCCGCCGCTTTGGCGTTCAGTATTGCCTGTCTTGCCTGCTGCTGTTTCTGGTAGCGTTTGGCCAGCACGGCGCAAGTCATCAACTGCACCTGATGAAAGATCATCAGCGGCAGCACCATCATCCCTACGCTGGCTGCCGGGAACAGAATGTTGGCCATCGGAATGCCATTGGCCAGGCTTTTCTTGGACCCGCAGAACACAATGGTGATCTCATCGGGCTTGCTGAACCCCAGCCAGCGCGCCATGTAAGTATTCACTAGCAGCACCAGCGTCAGCAGTACCAGACTGAACACTACAATAAACACCAGCGAACCAATGCCGACCTGATGCCAGATGCCATGTGTTACCGCCTCGCTGAATGCGGCGTAAACCACTAGCAGAATTGAAGTCTGATCGGTTTTGCCAATCAGCTTGCGATTACGCTCGATCCAGTTGCCGATCAGCGGGCGTGAAAGATGCCCGGCCACAAAAGGCACCAACAGTTGCAACACAATAGACCCCACCTGTTGCAGACTGGCGGTATCACCGTGCACATTCATCAGCAGACCAACCAACAAGGGGGAGACAAAAATCCCCAACAGGCTTGAGGCGGACGCACTGCATACCGCCGCCGCGACGTTGCCTCCGGCCAGCGAAGTGAAGGCTATGGCCGATTGTACGGTGGCAGGCAGAATGCATAGGTAGATAAAGCCGGAATACAGCTCGGGGCTGACGTTGATGGGAGACCACCATTTGAACAATACGCCCAGCAATGGGAACACCAGGAAAGTGCTGCACATCACCCACAGGTGTAAGCGCCAGTTATTGCTGCCCGCCAGGATCGCTTCGCGGGACAGTTTGGCACCGTGCATAAAAAACAGCAGGGCGATGGCAGCAATGGTCAACCCATTGAGCCAACCGACAAACTCGCCGCGTGCGGGTAAAAAGGAAGCCAGCAGCACAGTAGCTATCAGCGTCAGGGTGAAACGGTCGGGCAAGAATTTCATCGCGGCATACTCGGGGTAAAAATCGATGCGTCCATTGTTGCGTGGCGGCATATAATAATAAAATTGATTTATTGCATTCATCTATGAATAAAACACATGAATTACTCTCTCAAACAACTACGGATCTTTGTTGCAATCGCCCGGCATGGCAGCTTTAGCCGCGCAGGTGAAGCTATCGGACTATCGCAGTCAGCGGTCAGCCACAGCGTCAAGGAGTTGGAGGCGGAAATGGGCGTGCGGTTATTGGATCGCACCACGCGTGAGGTGATCCTCACCGAGGCTGGACAACGGCTTGCCAAGCGCGTTGAGCGCTTGCTGGATGAACTTCAGGCCACTTTGCTGGATGCCCGCAGCTTTGGTGTGCAACGCAGTGGCACGGTGCGCGTCGCCTCGAGCCAGACTATTTCCGCCCATCTGATGCCACAGTGCATCGCCGCAGGCGAACAGCAATATCCAGAGATCCGTTTTCTGTTACGCGACCAGCCGCAACAGCAGGTGCTGCAAAGTATCCGCAACGCCGAGGTGGATTTTGGCATTGTGGTCGATCCGGTGCAGGCGGTGGATCTGGACTGTGAACCGATCCTGCATGAGCCCTTTTTGTTGCTGTGCCGTAACGACCATCCGTTTGCTGCCTTGCAAACGGTGGAATGGTCGGCGCTGAATGGTTGCCGTCTGGTGTTGCAGGACTATGCGTCCGGCAGCCGCCCGCTGATTGATAGCGCGCTACGTCAGCAACGGGTGAATGCGCAGGTAGTGCAGGAGATTGGCCACCCGGCCACGCTGTTCCCCATGGTTACAGCGGGGATCGGTGTCAGTATTTTCCCTGCTTTGGCATTACCGCTGCCGGAAGGAGGGCAACTGGCGGTACGGCGTTTGGTACCGGAAATCAACCGGGCATTGATGCTGGTACGGCGTAAGAACCGTTCACTGACGCCGGCGGCGGAGGTGATCTGGCAGATCGTGCGCGAACAAGCGGAACGGCTACAGCAACGGCGTGAGCAGCAGGCCGATTACTAGGTTTATATATAAACATCCACGGCGTTGTCTGCCGTCGGGCGGTTGATGCCATCACCTTGCATGGCCTTGGCCATCTGCTCTTGCTGCTGCTGTTCCATTTCTTGTTGCTGAATGCGTGCGATCTCGGCCTGGAGCATCTGGATCTGGCTCATGATCAGCTGTTTTTGCTGTTCGATCTGCTTGGCGTCGCCATCCGAGTTTTGCAGCTCAACGAGCTTTTGCTGCAAGTTCTGGATCTGCTTGAACAGTGCTGAAATACGCGAGGCCGCGCTGCTATCTTTCGGAGCCACCGGTGCATCATTGTCGGTTTTTTTGGCCTTCCCCGCTTCTGGGGCATTATTAACCGGTGCTGCCATCAGTGCAGCCCCACCTTTGCCGGTGGCGGTGAAAACTTCGCTGACCCCGGCAATAGGGTTCTTGATAGGCACAATCATCGTAATATTAGCCGACATAAATTTCTCCCTGGTATCTTGCAGGAAGTATCGGCAGATTGCGGCAAAACTTTATCGGGCGCAGCATGCGGCCCCCCTACGTAATAAGTATTTACACCCGTTTGAGCTTTGGCCAGTGCTCAAGCCACCGTTTTTCCGCTACGCGCTGTTCGAAAGCGAGCTGGTTGTTGCTCTTGGGGTTGAAGGTGATGGTGTTGTTGAACAGTGCCTGTAGGCCAAAAGGGGCGACCAGTTGGATACTGTCGTCGGCCTGCAATCTGGCACCTATGGCAGTTTCGATCTCTGTCCAGTAACTGATGGCATCTTCGCTGTCGCGATAGGGAGCACGATTGCTGCGCAGGTGCATCCGCGCCTGATTCTTTACCGACCAAGGTTGCGGCATCCATTCCAGCAGGCGTGACTCCAGCATCTGGTCGCGCTCGGCGTCGTTATGGCGCGGATCGAAATGGATCACATCGATATCGTTGAGTGGCGTGCTGGTCGTAAAGCCATGCAGCCGGTCCCATACCAGATTGCGTACAAAACCTGCCCCTAGGCACCAGTCGTGCAGACCAAGCCGCCGAACGGTGCACAATGCCTGCATACGCTCGCTATCTTGGCGTAACCAATCAATAATTTGTTGCTGCGGATCCATGTATTCTCCTTTGTCGCCGCTACTGTAACCCGAAACCCGCGGTAGCGTGATAGCGAAAAGGGCAAAAAAAAGCGCGGCATATGTGCCGCGCTGAGATGACTGACGAACCCGACCGGGCTCATAACCTAGGAGCGCAGCATGCTGCGCCCGTTCAAAATCAGAACTGGGTGTTCAGGCTCATAAAGTAAGTCCGGCCCGGTTCGTTATAGGTTGCCGCCCCTGCGCCGTAGATATTGACTGCCCCGGTGATCGGGTTACCCACGTTTTGCGAGTTACCGGAACGGAACTGACGTTTGTCGAACATGTTGTCGATCCCCGTCGTCACGCTGACATTTTTAGTCAACGCATAGGTACCGCTCAGGCCAAAGATCGCGTAAGGACTAACCTCACGGGTTTCCGGGCCAGTGGTAGGTTCGCCACGGTAGTTGTACTTCTTCGGCTTCTGACGGCCGTACCAGGTTGCGGTGGTTTGCAATGACAGATCCTGCGTGGCCTGCCAGCTCAGGGTTGAGTTGATGGTGAACTTGGGAATAATCGACAGGTAATCACCGGTGGTTTTATTCTCGTTTTCAATCATGTAGGTGGCATTGTTGTTCCAGGCTACGGTTTCGCTAACCGGCACGTTCAACGTCCCTTCCAGGCCCTGGATCACCGCTTTAGGCACGTTCTCCCAGCGATAGATATCGGTTTTGCTGGCGGTAGAGGCCGTTGGCGAGTAGCCAGCCTCGATCTTGTTACGATAATCATTACGGAAGTAGGTGATACCGGCCTGCCAACCTTCATAGTGGAATTCCAGCCCGATCTCTTTGTTGACGCTGTTCTCGGCCTTCAGATCGTCGTTACCTACCAGGTAGCACCCGGTTCCCGTCGCACTGGCGGCGCAGCCTTGGCCTTTACTGTAGAGAATGTAATTGCCGTTGCTCTGGAACAGGTTGGGTGCCTTGTAGGCACGAGCGATGCCCATTTTCAGGGTAAACAGATCGCCCAATTCCTGTGACAGGTTAAGCGATGGGCTCCAGTTGTTACCGGCCTCGGAGTGGTGATCGTAACGCATGCCTGGAGTCAGCATCGTAGTGTCGGTCAGCTCGATATTATCTTCGGCAAACAGCGAGAAGATATCTGCGGAGGAATACGGGCTGCGGTTGGTGCTGTCGGTACCAGGAATGGCGCCACCGGTATTGGTGCCGGTCAACGACTGGGTGGTTGAAGACGGATCCTTCATCTTCTGTTGATTCCACTCGGTACCCAGCGTTGCGGTTTGTGGCACCCACATATCGAAGGGAATGCTGATTTCGCTGTGCGCCAGGAAATCGTCCAGACGGGTGGTGTTATAGCTGTCGCTGGAGAAGATCCCTTCGGTACCCCCGGCCAGCCCTTCGGCTAAACGGGTATTGCGGGTACGCTCAAACTGGACATAGTTGGTGGTGCTTACACCACTATCCCATGTCCCGCGATAATTGACCGCATAGGTTTCGCGATACATACGGTTGGTCTCTTTACCGTAGTTACTTTGTACCAACGCATTGGTATTGGTGTTTTGCGTGTCCCCGGCGTACAGGTTGCCCTGACGGCCATAGGCATACTGGAATTCCAATGACTGTAAGTGGGCAAATTCCCAGTGCAGCAGGGCATCGATATTTTTGTCGATCAACCCTTCGCGGCCCGCGGGCAGGGTATTGGCATAGGTGCCGGTACGCTCGGACTGATGCCCCTGGTTAATATCCCAGGCGTCGGCCTGCGTTTTGCTGTAGCCACCGAACAGGCGGAAGCTCAACTGGTCGCTTAACGGGCCAGAAAGGCTGAAATCGGTACGCTTGGTCGAACCTTCCTCTTTGTGCTGCGGCACGTTGAAATAACCGTTCAGGGTGCCGTGCAGCTCCTGGGTAGTCTTCTTGGTGATGATGTTGACTACGCCGCCTGCTGCGCCATTACCGTAGCGGGCAGCCGCTGGGCCACGCAGGACTTCGATACGCTCGATCATATCCGGTGGCACCCAGGCGGTATCGCCACGGGTATCACGCTCGCCACGCCAGCCCTGACGCACCGAGTTGCGGCTGCTGGCAGGTTTGCCATCGATCAGGATCAAGGTGTTTTCTGGCCCCATGCCGCGGATATCGATCTGGCGGTTGTTGCCGCGCTGGCCGCTGGTGGAGTTACCGGTCAGGTTTACCCCCGGCATGGTGCGGATTAATTCATTGATATCACGAGCCGGAGGGCGTCGTTTGATTTCTTCGGCGGTGATGGTGGAAACGCCGGGAGCCTGAAGGTTTTGCTTGGCAGCGGTGACTACAATGACATCTTCAGCGGCGGCTTCTTTTTTATTTTTCTCAGACTGCGCAGCGCTGCCTGAGGCGGTGGCCGTTTGCTCGGCATTGACCGTAACGGAAAATGCAGACGTGCCCAATCCTAACCCGATGAGTGTGGCTAAAGAATAACGAGATAACTTCCGATTCATTTTAGGTTCCTACCTAACAACCTTCCTTACGCGGCGCTGTGTGCAAGCCGGTAACGGAACGGTTTGTTGTAGTTTTATTGTGTAGTCGAAAATTGCAACGGAACTCATGAGCCAGGCTGGCTGACCACAAAATGCCGTTCAATAATACGGCACCCATCCCTGTTGAAGAATGCCGGCTCTATTTGGAGCCTGTATACACTATTGCAAATGCAAATAATTATCAATAGTATTCCTTATGCCGTTTGGCATTTGGGAACCGGTGAGTCGCACGGCGTGCCTTGCCAACAACACAATGAGTGGGCGTTTTGAAAACTGAACAACAACCAGCAAGCAGTACGTTATTGGCGAGCAAGCATGCAGGGAGCCACGGTTGGTGGCTGGACATCGCCCGGCGTGGTACCCCTTTGGTGGAGCCGCTGGATAATGGCAGATGGAAGGTGACGTTCTTATGGCGCGACCCTCAGGGCGGTGAACTTACCTCGGCCTATCGGCGGGTTTGGATCCATGTCAACTGCCTCACCGATCATCATCAAGCGTCGCCCCCACAAAGTTTAGAGCGATTAACCGGCTCGGATGTCTGGTATTGGCAAACCGAGCTGCAAGGCGACTGGCGCGGCAGCTACTGTTTTATCCCCAGCATGGTGGATCGCCCGTTCGAACCGCAGGGAAACAATACTCACGCCAACATGCATTCCACCCGCCATTGGTGGCAACAGGTGTTTGCCAGCGCAACTCACGATCTGCTTAATCCTTACCGCGCCTGGCCCGGCGTGGGGGGGCATTATCTCTCTGGCCTGCATATGCCGCAGGCACCTCAGCAGCCAGCCTGGCAAGATTTCGACAACTATGCGGTGACCAGCGGGCGCTGCACGCCTGCTCCTCCAGCCAAACTGCAACGGTATACCTGGCATAGTCAGCGATTAGGGACTTCCCGCCACGTCTGGGTTTACACCACTGGTGAAAGTCATCCGGCGGAGCGGCCATTGGCTATTTTGCTCGATGGCCAATTCTGGGCCAGACAGATGCCGGTTTGGGATCCACTGATGCAGCTGACACGTGCTGGCCAATTGCCAGAAGCGGTTTACCTGCTGATCGATGTGATAGACCAGCAACACCGTGCGCGGGAACTGACCTGTAACGACGAATTCTGGCTGGCGTTGCAGGAAGAGCTATTACCGCAACTGGCCGACTGGGCACCGCACAGCCGTGAGGCTGTCAGCACTGTGGTCGCCGGACAAAGCTTTGGTGGCCTGGGATCGCTCTACGCGGGTCTGCGCTGGCCGGAATATTTTGGTGCCACCATCAGCCAATCGGGCTCTTTCTGGTGGCCTCGCCGCGATATGTTGCAGCTGCCGAGCGTGCCTGAGGATGCCTGCTGGCTGATCCGTCAGGTAGAAGAGCGGCAGTTGGGGGCTCGCGGCAAGCTGAAGGTATTTTTAGAAGCCGGATCGCATGAAAAACTGGTCCACCGGGTTAACGACCAGATGGCGGCTCTGTTAAGCGCCACCGGACATCAGGTGCAATATCGGCTGGTAGAGGGGGGGCATGATGCCTTGTGCTGGCGCGGCGGCCTGATGGATGGCTTGTTGGCTCACTGGGCGGATAAGACCAACCGCCTTGCCGAACCTAACCCCTCGGCCGACCCTCTTCACGCTTAAGGAGCAAGTAATGGAAACCTTGAACCCGTTCGATGATGAGCAGCAAATTTGCTACGTCCTGCGTAATGACCAGCAGCTTTACAGCCTGTGGCCGGATTTCAGCGCCATCCCGACAGGCTGGGTCAGCGTGTTTGGCCCAGACTCCCGCGAGCACTGTGTCCATTGGCTGGAGCAACATTGGCAGGATATGCGGCCCGCAGCACAGTCTCAGGCTTGAAGCAAATAACGACAACTGGAGCAAACGTCGTGTCAGAAACCTCTATTTTACCCACCGGGCAGCAGGTTGTTAGCGCTGAGTTGCCATTGGTAGCGGCGCAGCCCGGTATTTGGGTTGCCGATCAAATTTCGCCGTACGGTAATGCCTATGCGGTCGCCCATTATATCGAACTGAATGGCCCGCTGGAGAAAGACCACCTGTTACAGGCGATCGCTCTAGGTTTGGCCGAAGTGGATACCTTACGGTTGCGTTTCGTCGAGCGTGATGGTGTGCCGATGCAGTATTACGACGCCACTATGCCGCTGGCTGCGGCGGAGTGGGTTGATTTAAGCGACTCGGCGGATGCAGAAGCGGCGGCACATGCGCTGATGCAGATCGATCTGGGTGCCGAATTGCGGGTGAGCAGCGGTAAGCCGCTCTATCGCCATATCTTGATGCGTCTGGCTGACGATCGCTGGTTCTGGTATCAGCGTTACCACCATCTGGTGGTTGATGGCTTTAGCTTTACCGCCATCGCTCGGCGTATCGCCAATATTTACACCCGACTGTGCCAACACCAGCAGCTGGAGCCTTCACCGTTTACGCCGTTCAGCGATGTGGTGGCGGAATATCAGCAGTATCAGCAGTCCCCGGGTTACCAGCGTGACGCCGAGTTTTGGTTGAACAAGGCACGGCAGCTGCCTACGCCTGCCACCCTGTGCCCTCAGCCGTTGGCCGGGCAGGCACCCTCCACGCGTATTCATCGTTTGGCGCAGTTCTGTGCCGCGCAGGATTTTGCGCCACTAGTCAGCGCAGGCCAGCAACAACAGCTCAGCGCTGCCGATATGGCAATGGCGCTGGTGGCCGTGTGGGTCGCTCGCCTGACGGGCCAAACCAGCTACAGTGCCGGGTTTATCTTTATGCGTCGTATGGGGTCGGCCGCTCTTTGTGCCGCCGGGCCGGTCATTAACGTGCTGCCAGTAGAGATGCACGTCGCACCGCAGGCAACGTTGGCCGATATCGCCGCGCAAATCAGCCGGGAATTGAAGTTTGCCCGCCGCCACCAGCGCTATGATGCCGAGCAGGTACAGCGCGATCTGGGGCGGATTGGCGACAGCCAACCGCTGTATGGCACCGTCTTCAACTTTAAAATGTTTGATTATCAGCTCGATTTTGCTGGCATCGAAGGGATCACTCACGATCTGGCCTCTGGGCCGGTGCGCGATCTGGAAATCGCCTTGTTTATCGACGAGGCCGGTACGCTGAAGATTGAGCTGTTAGCCAATGCCGAGCGCTATCAACTGGCCGAATTGACGGAACACTTACAGCGTTTGCCGCTGTTGCTACGGCAGTTTGCGGCCCAACCGGCATTGCCAGTGAGCGAAGCCGATTTGCTGAGTGAAAAAGATCACGCCCTGCTGGCCAAGGTGAACGACACCACCTACCCGGTGCCAGCACAGACCCTTAGCGGTCTGCTGGCCGAGCAAGCAGATAAAACTCCGCATGCCCCGGCACTGGCGGATGAACATTATCGGTTCAACTACCGCGAAACTCGTGAACAGGTGATCGCTCTGGCTCAGCGCTTGGTGGCTCAAGGTGTGCAACCGGGCGACATCGTGGCGGTGGCCTTGCCGCGTTCGGTCTTCTTGTCACTGGCGCTGATGGCGATTGTGGAGGCGGGGGCTGCCTATTTGCCATTGGATACCGGCTATCCAGATGAACGCCTCAGCATGATGCTGGAGGACGCGGTACCGCGCTTGATCATCACCGACGCTTCACAACAAGCACGCTTTGTGGGGCAGGGCGAAGTGCTGTTATACGATGCGCCGCTGGCCGCCGATGCAACTGCATTGAGCCCTATCCAAGGCCCAACGCCGCATCATCCGGCCTATATCATTTTTACTTCCGGTTCAACCGGGCGGCCAAAAGGCGTGCTGGTTGGTCATCAGGCCATCGTTAACCGTTTACTGTGGATGCAGCATCAGTACCCGCTGACGGCAGATGATGTGGTGCTGCAAAAAACGCCGTGCAGCTTTGACGTTTCGGTGTGGGAATTCTTCTGGCCGCTGATGGTGGGCGCACAGTTAGTGATGGCTCCACCGGAGGCGCATCGCGATCCGCAGCAGCTGCAAACGCTAATCGATCGACATAAAGTCACGACCATGCACTTTGTTCCCTCGATGCTGGCGGCCTTCGTCGGCGCGCTGGATAGCGCCACCGCCATCGCCCATTGCCAACCATTGCGTCAGGTGTTCTGTAGCGGTGAAGCATTACCGGCAGAGCTGTGCCGCCTGTGGCAGAGCCGCACTCAGGTACCATTGCATAATTTGTATGGCCCGACCGAGGCGGCAGTGGATGTGACCTGGCATCCAGCCTTTGGTGATGCTCTTGCCGCAGTCACTGGCGCCAACGTTCCTATCGGTTTACCAGTGTGGAATACCGGTTTACGTATTCTGGATGCGCGCTTACGGCCCGTGCCACCTGGTGTTGCTGGCGATCTCTATCTGACCGGTGTGCAGTTGGCTCATGGTTATCTAGCTAGGCCGGATCTGACTGCCAGCCGTTTCGTCGCCGATCCGCAAGGTGATGGTGGCCGGATGTATCGCACCGGTGATGTTGCCCGCTGGCTACCAGACGGCGCGGTAGAATATCTGGGGCGTAGCGACGATCAACTGAAAATTCGTGGCCAGCGGATTGAGCTCAGTGAGATCGACCACGCTTTGTTGTCACTGCCTGGCGTGCGTCAGGCGGTGGCCCATGCCTTGGTTCTGGAGGGCACGGTCGCCGATGCGATGGGTGGCGATGCCCGGCAACTGGTGGGCTACCTGGTCGCGCAATCCGATGTGCAACTGGACAGCGAAGCCTTGCGGGCCGCATTAGCCGATCGCTTGCCGCCGCATATGGTACCGATTGCGCTGGTTGAAATGGCCGAATTGCCACTGAGCGCTAACGGTAAACTCGATCGCAAAGCCTTACCCCAGCCACAAACCGGAGCAAGTAAGGCCGGGCGTGAGCCAGAGCCGGGTTTGGAAAGTGATATCGCCGCCGTCTTTGCCCGTTTGCTCCAGCGCGAACAGGTGTTTGCCGATGATGATTTCTTTGCCCTGGGCGGGCATTCGTTGCTGGCGATGCGTCTGGCGGCGGAGTTGCGGCGCGATCTGGGTAAAGCGGTGTCGGTCGGGCAGGTGATGGTAGCTTCCAAAGTGGAGCAACTGGCTCAACTGCTGGCAGAAGAACGCACGCAGGAAGAGGCTGACCAATGCGGCTTCGACAGCGTGCTGCCGCTGCGCGTTACCGAAGGCCCGACGTTGTTCTGCCTGCATCCGGCTTCTGGTTTCTCCTGGCAGTTCAGCGTGCTGCCGCGCTATATCGATCAGCATTGGTCGCTGGTGGGCATTCAATCTCCTCGGCCAGATGGCCCGTTAGCGCTGGGGGAGGATATGGATCAGGTCTGCGATGCGCATCTGGCCACGGTATTGCAGGTACAGCCGCATGGCCCGTATCACTTTATCGGCTATTCGCTGGGCGGGACGTTGGCTCAAGGTATTGCGGCCCGCTTGCAGGCGCGGGGTGAGGAAGTCGCTTTCCTTGGCTTGCTGGATACCTATCCGCCAGAAACCCAGAACTGGGACGTGATGCTGGACGATAACGTGCTTAAAGAGGTGCAGCGTGAGCGCGAGCAGTTCCTGGCGGTATCGGAAGATACGCTCGATCCGGCGCTGGGCGAAACGCGGGTGGCGATGTTTGACAATATCGAGGCTAACTACGCGGATTCGGTCAGGCTGTTGTCACGCACCCACACAGCGCAATTCCAGGGGCAGGCGACGCTGTTTGTCGCTAAGCGCACCTTGCAGGCAGGTATGGACGTGCAGCAGACCTGGGCGGAGTATGTCGATGCGTTGCAGGTGTTTGAACTGGACTGTGCGCATGTGGATATCGTTTCACCGGCCTCGTTCAAGGTGCTCGGCCCGTTGTTGAACCGGGTATTGCGGGCGTTGTAATGGCATGGCCCCCGTAAGCGGGGGCCGATTTACTCTTTCCCCAACGGCACCACCAGCGGCGTATGCGAAACCGGATCGTCGATGATCACGCACTTCAGCCCGTAAACCTCTTCGATTAGCTCCGGCGTCACAATAGCTTTTGGGGCACCCTCGGCCACCACTTTGCCGTCACGCATAGCGATCAGATGGGTGGCATAGCGGCAGGCATGGTTGAGATCGTGCAGCACCACCACCAGCGTGTAATTATTCTCCCGGTTCAGTTGGCGCAGAAGTTCCAACAGATCGATTTGATGGGTGATATCTAGCCAGGTGGTTGGTTCATCCAACAGCAGCAGCGGCGTTTGCTGGGCCAGTACCATCGCAATCCACACCCGCTGGCGTTGTCCGCCTGACAGGGTATCGACCGGTTGGTCAGCCAACTGGGCGACGCCGGTAGAGCGCATGGCGTGCTCCACGGCTTGCTGATCTTGTTCCTGCCAGCGGCTGAACAGGCTCTGATGAGGATAGCGGCCACGGGCAACCAGATCGAATACCGTAATATCGCCTGGGGCTATCGAGCTTTGCGGTAACAGGCCTAACTGACGTGCGACTTCCTTGGTGGGATATTCCCGGATTTGTCGGCCATTCAGCCACACCGAACCGGCCTGGGGCTGCATCAACCGGCTGAGGGTGCGCAGCAGCGTGGATTTACCGCAGGCGTTCGGCCCAATAATCACCGTCAGTTCGCCCTGAGGAATAGACACTGAAAGATCGCGTGCGACGATTTTCTTGTCGTAGCCCAGCGTCAGGTTTTCGGCACGCAACGGTGCGGTTAACGAGGTTTCAGCATTCATTTGTTTCGTGACTCGCGGATTAGTAACCAAATCAGATAGATGCCACCAATGCTGACGGTCAACACGCCGACCGGCAGTTGATAAGGCATAAACAAGCGCTGCGCAGCCACATCGGCCGCCAGCAATAATAAGGCACCGGTCAGTGCGGTGAGTAGCAGGACGTTCTGGTTGGCGCACAGGCGGCGGGCAATTTGCGGGGCAACCAGGGCAATAAAGGAAATCGGGCCCGCCACGGCGGTGGCAGCAGCGGTTAGCACCACGCCCGTCAGCAACAGCAGCAGACGGGAACGTTCAACACCTACGCCGAGTGCGCAGGCGGTATCATCACCCATTTCCAGCATTCGCATACGCCGCGTCAACGTCAGCAATAGCAGTAACGCCAGCAGCAGTACCGCCAGCACCGGCAGGCTTTTTGCCCAGGTGATACCGTTGAGGGAGCCGGCGTTCCACAATCCGGCGGCCATCGATGCTTCCAGCGAGGCGCTAACGATCATCCAGGTATTGACCGCCATCAACAAGGCGCGAACGGCAATCCCGACAATGATCAGGCGGAAGGTTTCGACCCCATGACTCCAGGCCAGCAGATAAACCACTGCGGCGGTTAACAGGCCACCGGCCAACGCGCCAGAAGTTATGCCGATAACCCCGCCGTTAAACAGCACGATGGCGACCAGCACGCCACTATAGGCACCGGTATTGAAGCCGATCACGTCTGGGCTGCCGAGTGGGTTACGCAGTAGTGACTGGAAAATCGCACCGCTGAGGCCAAGCGCCGCACCTAGCAGCAAGGCCATGGCAACGCGAGGCAAACGCCACTGGGTGACGATTACCGCAAGGTTGGCCGGGCCTTCGCCGCGCAGCGCATCGATCACCTGTGCCGCGCTGAGTTGCAAGGTGCCAGAACCGAGGGCATAGACTGCCAGCGCCAGGCAGGCGAATAACAATAGCAACGCAGTGGCCAACGGGCGAGCCAGCCGCAGCGGTTTTTTGTTGAGGATCAGGCGGGAAACCAGCAGGCTCATCTTATCCCCCCCGCCGGAACATACGGCGCTGGCGCACCAGCATAATCAACATCGGCGCGCCGATCAGGGACAGTACGATGGAGACCCGTAGTTCACCTGCCACCAGAAAACGTCCCAGTAAATCGGCACTCAGCATCAGGATCGGAGTTAAAACCAGCGTCCAGGGCAGCATCCAGCTTAATTCTGAGCCCGCCATGCGGCGGGCAATATGGGGCATCATCAGCCCGACAAAGGCGATTGGGCCAACGGCGGCGGTCGCACCGCCACACAGCAACGTAATCGCTAACAGGCCAAGCAGCTGGGTGCGGATAATCCCGGTGCCGAGCGCCGCTGCAAGCTCACTCCCCATGCTCAAAGTGTTCAGCGCTTTGCTAAGCCACAGGGTGATCAGGGTGCCGAGCAGGATGGGCCATGCCACGGTGCGCACCACGGCCATACTCTGAATGTCGAGTGAGCCAGCCTGCCAGAAACGCAGTTGATCGAACACTAAAGGGTTGAGCAGGGCAATGCCGGTGCTCATCCCTTCCAGTACCGCGGCCAGCGCCACCCCGGCCAGCGTCAGGCGTACAGGGTTAACGCGGCTGCCACCCAATGCCCCTACCAGCGCCACCAAGAGTGAGGCAAACAGCGCACCGGCAAAGGCAAACCACAGATACTCGCTGACGGTGGCCGCGCCAAAGAAGGTGATGCCCAACACCACGGCGAAACCGGCACCGGAGTTAACCCCTAAAATGCCGGGATCCGCCAGCGGATTGCGGGTGAGGGTTTGCATCAGCGCACCAGCCAGCCCCAACGCGATGCCAGCCAGTACGCCGATCAGCGTGCGTGGCAGGCGGGCTTCGGTGATGATCACACAGTCTGCGCCACTGCACTGGCCGCTAAGCGCAGCCATCACGTTGGCGAAAGGAATGGATTTAGCCCCTAGCGACAGGCTGAGCATCATCATTACCAACAGCACTGCAACGGCGCATAGCAGGCCAAGCAGGCGTAGCCAGAAGGAACGGGGTAAACCCAGAAATAGTGTGCCCCGGTGGTCAGGGAGCGGGGAAGAGCAATTAGGTGTAAGCCGGAACATGACAGCCCATTTTTAATTGAACATGAATGATATCTATTATCATTATTGATTGTGTTTATCTATGGTAGCATGGCAGCCTGACCAGCACTAGCGCTGCACTTCTGGAATATCAAGACGTTGTTTGTGGAAGATCAAGGATATAAGTTGTGGTGATAACAAAATGAACAAACCCTCTATTTTGCTCGATTTCAGTCTGCTCAAGACCAACCCCGCGTTTCGCGCCGTATTCTGCGCCCGCTTTATTTCGATTGTGGCATTAGGCCTGATGGCGATCGCCATTCCGGTGCAGATCCAGGCGTTAACCGGCTCAACCCTGTTGGTCGGGCTGGCAGTGACCCTGGCAGGCAGCGGCATGTTTGCCGGCCTGCTGATGGGGGGCGTATTGGCCGATCGCTATGAACGCCGTCGTCTGATCCTGTTTGCCCGTTCAACCTGTGGCGTGGGTTTTCTGGGGCTGTGCCTCAATGCTGCGCTACCCGTGCCTTCGTTGACGGCCATTTATCTGCTAGCGGTGTGGGACGGATTTTTTGGTGCGGTGGGGGTAACGGCGTTGCTGGCCGCGACACCAGCCATCGTTGGCCGTGAGAATATCGTGCAGGCCGGTGCCATCAGCATGCTGACCGTGCGCTTTGGCTCGATCCTGTCACCGGCTATTGGTGGTCTGGTGATTGCCGGGGCCGGTATCAGTTGGAACTATGCACTGGCAGCTTTGGGCACGCTGATTACCTTGATACCTCTCCTCAAACTGCCGCAGTTGCCGCCGCCGCCTCAGCCGCGCGAGCATCCGTTGCGGGCGTTGATCGGTGGCTTCACTTTCCTGTTCCAGAACAAAGTGATTGGCATGGTGGCGCTGATTGGCGCGCTGATGACCATGGCCAGTGCGGTTCGCGTGTTATATCCGGCCATCTCGGGCATGTGGCAGGTTACCACCCAGAGTCTGGGGATCATGTATGCCGCGGTGCCATTAGGTGCAGCGATTGGCGCCTTCACCAGTGGTCGGATCGCTCAGGTGGCCAGGCCGGGCTGGATGATGCTGATAACGGCGATAGCGGCTTTCGCAGCCATTGGACTGTTTGGGTTGATGCCTTGGTACAGCATGGCGCTGTTATGCCTGGTGGTGTTTGGCTATCTCAGTGCGCTGAACTCCCTGCTGCAATATGGTTTGATTCAGAACCTGACACCGGACGCGTTTCTGGGGCGGATTAATGGCCTGTGGACTGCGCAGAACGTGGTGGGGGATGCGCTTGGTGCCTTGTTGCTTGGCGCGATGGGGGCATTTATGCTGCCAGCGATGAGCTCGACCAGTTTCGGCTTTGGTGCGGCGCTGCTGGCTGTGGTGCTGGCGTTTGCCATGCGCAGCCTGCGCAACGTAAGCATGGGCGGGCAGAGTGAAGAACTCCAACCCGCCACCGAGGCTACGGGGAAATAAACAGCTTTTCCAGACGCGTCAGCAAGTTGCTGGCGCTGTAATAATCCAGACGGAAAGTATCGTTCCCCAGGGGATAAACCCGTTTATTCTCCACCGCAGGCAGATGGGCCAGGAAACTGTTGCTCATCAGCCGCTGTGCGTCGCTTTCATCGTTGGCGAATAACAGCAGCGTCTGACCATTCAGGCCTTCCGCCAGGTTTTCACTCCCCAGTTGTACGATATCTTTCCGCGCGCCCTGGCTGGTGCTGGCGTTGAGTTTTGGCGGCAAGGTGGCCAGCGTAAAGCCTAGCTGTTGCAGCAGTTGCCCCTGCGACGACTCGGCGGTCCACAGGTTGGCGTTCTTACCATCGCCGCGAAACACCAGTGCCGTAATGGGCTGTGGCGGCAATGTCATCTGTTGTTTGAGCGTTTTTTCCCGTTGATCAAACTCGCTGACGATCTTCTCCGCCTGCGCTTCATGGCCGGTAGCGACGCCGAGTATTTCGGCCAGCTCCTGCCAGCTTTTATCGTCGTAGTTGACAACCAGCACCGGAGCAATGGCCGACAGTTGATCGTATAGGCGCACCGCAGAGTCAGCTCCAGTCGCTGACATGATAATCAGATCCGGTGCTTCGCCAGCGATCGCTTCGGCATTGGGTTCACCGATATACAACCGCTTCACCCCACGTTGGGCCGCGATCTCTCCCCACTGATGGAAAAAACCTTGTTTATCCGACAGCCGGTTATTTGGGCTGGTGGCTCCGCTGGCGATCACCGGGGCGTCGATCGCCAACAGTGTGCCGGTCACCGTCACGCTGGTGGAGACGATGCGCTGCGGTGGTTGATCAAGGGTAATAACGCCGTGCGAGGTTTCGATACTACGCGGCCAGGTTTGGGTCCCGGCTTGGGCCGCGCTTAACGTCAGCAGGCCAAACAGTGCCAGGCTGAGCCGCAGGGGAATGGACATCAATGAGATCCTTTTAATTTGAATGATAATTATTCATTGGTCTGAAACCAGCAAGTTTACCCCTTAATGTGGGCGAGCAGAAGAGCTTACGTTTTATTGACATGCTCTGTTCTGGCAGGTACTTTATCGCGGATGCAATACAAATGATAATCATTATTATATTGGTTATTATTGATGAAACGAGAGGAAGTACCTATGGACGTAGCCGTTAAGGGCGCTGCGCAAAAGGACCTGCAACAGGGTGTAGAGCTGGCACAGTCCGCCACCGTATCACCGACTTCAGGTTTCTTTTTTACCTCGCCTTTTCGCAGTCTGAGCACCCAAGGATGCTTTGCCCGCATCACCTTGCCAGCGATTGATGGCGATGATCTGCAAGGCCAATTCCAGCAGGCGATACAACAAGCCTTTACGCAGGCCCGCAAGGCCGGCATCAAGGATCCGTTGCTGTGCGGCGCGATCCCTTTCGATACTCGTCAGCCCTCGGCACTGTTTATCCCGCAACAGACGCAATGGTTCGATCGTGAAACCCTGCTGGCCAGCTTGGCACCGGCGACAGGATCGATCCCCGAGATTGTTCGCCAGACCGAATTGCCAGCACAGCCGCAGTTTATGCAGATGGTTAGCGATGCCGTGCTGGCCACCAGCGGTGAGCAACTGGATAAGGTGGTGCTCGCTCGTTTGTTGGATATTGAAACCAGCAAGCCGGTAGACCATGAAGCGTTGATGACGCGCATCATTGCCCAGAATCCCCACGGTTTCCATTTCCACGTGCCGCTGGAAGAAGGGGCGTTGGTGGGAGCCAGCCCGGAGCTGCTACTGCGTAAATTTGGCGACCAGTTCCATTCCAATCCGCTGGCCGGTTCGGCACGGCGCGAAAGCGATCCACAACAAGATCGAGCCGTCAGCGAGCAACTGTTGCTCTCCGGCAAAGATCGCTATGAGCACCAGATCGTGACCGAAGGCATGCGCCAGGTATTGGCTGGGCGTTGCAGTCATTTGCATATTCCCGCGATCCCCGAACTGCTGAGCACCACCACCTTATGGCATCTTTCAACGCCAATCGACGGAGAAGTGGCCAATCGGGCAGAAAATGCTCTATCGCTGGCCTGCTTGCTGCATCCGACTCCGGCATTGTGCGGTACCCCAACATTGGCCGCGCGGGATCTTATCGAACAGCTTGAGCCATTTGATCGCCAGCTGTTTGGCGGCATCGTCGGCTGGTGTGACGCCGAAGGCAACGGGGAGTGGGTCGTTACCATCCGTTGCGGCACCGTCAAGGGTAATCAGGTTCGCCTGTTTGCCGGTGCAGGCATTGTACAAGACTCCTCCCCGCAGTCCGAATGGCACGAAACCGGCACCAAACTCAGCACCATTCTGCGTGCGTTTGGCCTCAATCAAGGATAGAGAGTTCCCCATGACTATTGCTTTTACCCCCTGGCCGGAAGCGCTCGCGCGCCGTTACCGCGAACGTGGCTATTGGATCGATCGACCATTGACCGACATCTTGTCTCGTCAGGCAGACAACGACGCTATTGCCACGATCGACGCACAGCGCAGCTTGAGCTACCGCCAGATGGAACAGCTTTCCGATCGTCTGGCCGCTGCCCTGTTACGACGTGGGCTGCAATCCGGTGATACCGCGCTGGTGCAGCTTGGCAACGTGGTTGAATTCTATGTGGTGTTCTTTGCCCTGCTGAAAATCGGTGTAGTGCCGGTGAATGCCCTGTTCAGCCATCAACGTAGCGAACTGAACGCCTATGCCAGCCAAATCAAGCCTGCGCTGTTGATTGCCGATCGCGATCATGCCCTGTTTGCACAGGATCAGTTCCTGGAAACGTTCAGGGAACAGCATCCTTCGCTGCGAGTGATCGGGTTGCGTAATCAGTCCGAAGGTGAACAAGCGTTGGCTGCCTGGCTGGAGGAGGAGTCTGGCACTTTTGAACCGACGCCAACGGCTGCCGATCAAGTGGCATTTTTCCAGCTATCCGGTGGCAGCACCGGCACGCCGAAGCTGATCCCGCGCACTCATAACGATTATTACTACAGCATTCGCCGTAGCGTGGAGATTTGCCGTTTCGACAGTTCCACCCGCTACCTGTGCGCCTTACCGGTGGCCCATAACTATCCGATGAGCTCTCCTGGGGTGCTGGGGGTGTTCTATGGTGCCGGGTTGGTGGTGTTTGCCAGCGATCCTGCCGCGGCCCAATGTTTCAAGCTGATCGAACAGCATCAGATCACGGTCACCGCGCTGGTGCCGCCAGCCGTTACCCTGTGGCTACAGGCGATTGAAGAGTGGGGCAGCAATCAACCGTTGGCCAGCCTGACGCTGTTGCAGGTTGGTGGCGCCAAACTGGGAGAAACCCTGGCGGCTCGGATACGCAATGAGATCGGCTGTCAGTTACAGCAGGTGTTCGGCATGGCCGAAGGGCTGGTGAACTACACGCTGCTGGATGATGACGATCAACACATTCTCACTACCCAAGGCACGCCAATGTGCCCGGACGATGAGCTGTGGGTGGCCGATGAGCAGGGCAATCCGCTGCCAGTGGGAGAGACTGGCCGCCTGATGACGCGCGGGCCATACACCTTCCGTGGCTATTACCAAAGCCCGGAGCACAATGCCGAAGCCTTTGACGAGAACGGCTTCTATTGTTCAGGCGATCTGATCAGCCTGACGGCGGACGGCTATGTCCAGGTGCAAGGACGGCAGAAAGACCAAATCAACCGTGGTGGTGAAAAGATTGCCGCAGAAGAAATTGAAAACCTGCTGCTGCGCCACCCTGCGGTGATTAACGCCGCCCTGGTATCGATGCCGGATGCGCTGATGGGGGAAAAAAGCTGCGCCTTTGTGATCGCGCACGAGGCCGTCAAACCCGTGGTACTGCGCCGCCATCTGCGTGAGCAGGGCGTGGCCGAATTTAAATTGCCCGACCGCTTTATCCAGGTTGAGTCACTACCGCTAACCCCGGTCGGCAAAGTCGATAAAAAACTGCTGCGTGAACGTCTGGAAGCGCAACAACTGGCTCAGGCCACAGGAGAATAAGTCATGGCGATCCCTAAACTTAACGATTATGCGTTGCCAGCGCCGAGTGAGCTGCCGGTTAACAAGGTTAGCTGGGCCTTCGAACCACAGCGCGCGGCACTGTTGATCCACGATATGCAGCAATATTTCCTCAATTTCTGGGGTGAAGACAGCCCGCTGATCAAGCAGGTGGTTGAGAACATCGCGGCTCTGCGCCGCTACTGCAAGCAACAGGGCATTCCGGTGTTTTATACCGCGCAGCCTAATCAGCAAAGTGATGAAGACCGTGCCTTGCTCAATGATATGTGGGGACCAGGGCTGAATAAGCATCCTGAACAACAGGCGGTGGTCAGCGCATTGGCGCCGGATGCTGACGATACGGTGTTGGTGAAATGGCGTTATAGCGCCTTCCATCGTTCCCCACTGCAAGAGATCTTGCAGGAAAGCGGGCGCGATCAGCTGATTATCTGCGGCGTGTACGCACATATCGGCTGTATGACCACGGCAATCGATGCCTTTATGCGTAATATCAAACCGTTTATGGTGGCCGATGGCTTGGCAGATTTCTCCCGCGAGGAACACCTGATGGCGCTGCGTTATACCGCCGGGCGTTGTGGCCGCGTGGTGACGACTGCCGATCTGCTGCCAGGTATTGCCAGCATTGATGTGCTGCGCCAGCAAATCATCCCACTGCTCGATGAAGACAGCGAAGACATTGGTAATGACGAAAACCTGATCGATTACGGTCTGGATTCGGTGCGCATCATGGAGTTGGCCACCCGCTGGCGCAAAATTCGTGAAGATATCGATTTTATCGCCCTGGCCAAATCACCGACCATCGATAGCTGGTGGGCGCTGCTTTCTGAAAGGAGAGCATGATGGCTAATGAACTGGAATTTAGCGGTAAACGCGTTTGGGTGACCGGTGCCGGGGCAGGGATTGGTTACCAAACCGCGCTGGCATTTGCCCAGAGCGGAGCTGAAGTCATTGGTTTCGATCTGCATTTCGCCGATCTGGACTACCCGTTCCGCACCGAAGTGCTGGATATTACCGATGCCGATGCGGTAGATAGCGTTTGCCAGCGTTTGTTGGCAGAACATGAGCGGTTGGACGTGTTGGTCAATGGTGCGGGCGTGCTGCGCATGGGGCTGACCGATGAAACCAGCAATGCGGACTGGCTGGCCTGTATGGCGGTGAACGCCGGTGGGGCATTTAACCTGTTCCGCCATACCTTGCCGGTTTTCCGCCGCCAGAAGCGGGGGGCTATCGTTAGCATCGCTTCTAATGCGGCGCATGTACCACGCGTTGGCATGGCGGCTTACTGTGCCTCCAAGGCTGCTATGCGCAGCCTGTGCCAAACTGTCGGGCTGGAGATGGCGCCTTACGGTGTACGCAGTAACCTGGTCTCTCCTGGTTCGACTAATACCCCGATGCTGCGCGGCATGTGGCAGGACGAACACGGTGAAAGCAATATGATCAAAGGATTCCCCGACCAGTTTAAGTTGGGTATCCCGTTGGGCAAGATTGCCCAGCCGCAGGAGATTGCTGATGCGATCCTGTTCCTGGCGTCCGATCGGGCTAGCCATATCACGATGCAGGATATTGTGATAGATGGTGGGGCGACGCTGGCGGCTTGAGTTGTTGCTGATGCTTTGATACCGCAGGGGGCCTAGTTGGCTCCCTTTTTGTTTTTTGGGGACCGATGCTGATGCTAGGCTCAGAAGTTAATCTTTGGCACGGACTGTTCCCTCTCCTTGGGGAGAGGGTTAGGGTGAGGGAGATATCACCTTGGCTTGAATAGGTAGGTCAAAAGACGAAAGAGCGTGCATCAGGCACCGGTACGGTGGGTCGTACAGGATGACCGGCCGCCGCCGTTGTCTCGCAAGCGAGACGCGAACCTGCACGCAGGTTCTCACCCACACGACCCTTCTTTGCGTATGTGACTAGAGAGTTTGTTCTTGGGATAGGGGCATATAAACGAAAAAAGCGCCAAAAGGCGCTTTTCTCTGAATGATGGTGGGTCTGGCAGGATGACCGGCCGCCGCCGTTGTCTCGCAAGCGAGACTCGAACCTGAACACAGGTTCTCACCCACACGACCCTTCGTTGCTTATGTGGTAAAGGAGACGCTACGAAAGTGTGGAGCGCACATGCGAAAAAGGCGCCAAAAGGCGCCTTTTTCTGAATGGTGGTGGGTCGTGCAGGATTCGAACCTGCGACCAATTGATTAAAAGTCAACTGCTCTACCAACTGAGCTAACGACCCACGAAAGTGGTTTACTGCTTTTTGAAGCTGAAATGGTGGGTGATGACGGGCTCGAACCGCCGACCCCCTCCGTGTAAAGGAGATGCTCTACCAACTGAGCTAATCACCCACTTCAGGACTTCAGGTACTGCTAAACGAGAGAATGATGGTGGGTGATGACGGGCTCGAACCGCCGACCCCCTCCGTGTAAAGGAGATGCTCTACCAACTGAGCTAATCACCCTCATTCGTTCTCATTTCTTACTGCGTTAACAAGATGGTGGGTGATGACGGGCTCGAACCGCCGACCCCCTCCGTGTAAAGGAGATGCTCTACCAACTGAGCTAATCACCCCGTCTTGTTGGAGTCGCATTATAGGGATAGTTGAAAGTGAGTCAACGGTTTTTAAAATGATTTCAATCGTTCGCCGCAAATTTAGACAGGATGCGATATTTATCGTCGGCCATGACCATTCTTTGCACATTATCATGCGTAACGGGCCGCAAAGCCAACAGGCCATTCGCGTGTCGGCGTTGAGGAATTAGCATGGAGTGGTAGAATGTCGCCCACTATTTTAAATTCCGAGCAATCGTCGGCACTCCGCTGACACGCGTTGCGTAATAAGGCAGTGAACCCAATGAAAATCAAAACCCGTTTCGCCCCCAGCCCAACCGGCTATCTTCACGTCGGCGGCGCCCGTACTGCGCTCTATTCCTGGTTGTTCAGCCGCCATTCCGGTGGTGAGTTTGTGTTGCGTATCGAAGATACCGATCTCGAACGTTCAACCCAGGAGGCTATCGACGCAATTATGGATGGCATGAACTGGTTAAACCTGGATTGGGATGAGGGTCCGTACTTCCAGACCAAGCGTTTCGATCGCTACAACGCGGTGATTGATGAAATGCTGCAACAGGGAACGGCCTATAAATGCTATTGCTCGAAAGAACGCCTGGAAGCGCTGCGCGAGAAGCAAATGGAAAATGGCGAGAAGCCACGCTATGACGGCCATTGCCGCGACAGCCAGTGCAGCCATTCGGCCGACGAACCACACGTGGTGCGTTTCCGTAACCCGCAGGAAGGCTCGGTCATCTTCGACGATAAAATCCGTGGCCCAATCGAATTCAGCAATCAGGAGCTGGACGATCTGATCATTCGCCGTACCGACGGTGCGCCAACCTATAACTTCTGTGTCGTGATCGATGACTGGGATATGGAAATCACCCACGTGATCCGTGGCGAAGACCATATCAATAACACACCACGCCAGATCAATATTCTGAAAGCACTGGGTGCACCGGTGCCAGAATATGCTCACGTATCGATGATCCTGGGTGATGACGGTAAAAAGCTGTCTAAACGCCACGGTGCCGTTGGTGTGATGCAATATCGTGATGATGGTTACCTGCCGCAGGCGTTGCTGAACTATCTGGTACGTCTGGGTTGGTCCCATGGCGATCAGGAAATCTTCTCTATTGATGAGATGAAAGAATTCTTCACGCTGGATGCGATCAACAAATCTGCCAGTGCCTTCAACACCGAAAAGCTGCAATGGTTGAACCATCACTACATTAACCATATGCCGGCGGAAGAAGTCGCCGTGTACTTGGCATGGCATGTTGAACAGCAGGGGATTGAAACCCGTAACGGCCCAGAGCTGAAAGATCTGGTCAAACTGTTGGGCGAGCGTTGCAAAACGCTGAAGGAAATGGCGGAATCCTGCCATTACTTCTACCAGGACTTCAGCGAGTTTGACGCCGATGCGGCGAAGAAACACCTGCGCCCGGTCGCACGCCAGCCGCTGGAGGCCGTACGCGCCAAACTGGCCGCTATTACCAACTGGACGCCAGAAAACGTACACGATGCCATTCAGGGCACCGCAGACGAGTTGGGCGTAGGTATGGGCAAGGTAGGGATGCCATTGCGTGTCGCGGTCACTGGCGCTGGCCAGTCACCGGGTATGGACGTTACCGTCCATGCTATCGGCCAGGCTCGTTCCCTCAAGCGTATTGACCAGGCGCTGGCCTATATTGCCGAGCGTGAAGCCCAAGCTTGACCCCTAACGGTTAAATAAACCGATAAAGCCCTGCGAAGTGATTCGCGGGGCTTTTTTATATCTGGTTTATTTTCTGCCCAAAGCGGCGGTTTTTTAGCATTAAACGCGCTGATTTGGCGGCTTTTTCAGCGCTTGATCGAGGAATTCAATTTAGCCGTTGACAGGGTTTCTGGGGTTTCATATTATGCGCCCCGTTCACAGGATTTTGTGTTTGTGGATTGGGGCTATAGCTCAGCTGGGAGAGCGCTTGCATGGCATGCAAGAGGTCGACGGTTCGATCCCGTCTAGCTCCACCAACCTTTTATCTCAGGAAGGTTGGGGGAATACCGTAACGCACGGTTAACGCGTACCACTTTTGTGGGGCTATAGCTCAGCTGGGAGAGCGCTTGCATGGCATGCAAGAGGTCGACGGTTCGATCCCGTCTAGCTCCACCACAATTTGAAAAGCCGACCCTCGGGTCGGCTTTTTGCTGTTCACCATCGCTCGGCTAGAGATCCAGTGAACGTTTCCACAGCATAAAATCATACTGCTCCAACCGATCGGCCTTCACCTGGTAACTCCCGCTGGCGGTCTCGATAACCTTGGTAAACAGGCCATCGGCAATCGAGGATAGCGGCTGACCTTCAATCACGCCGCCGCAGTCATAATCAATGACGTCAGGCATCCTTGCTGCAATCGCTGAATTGGTCGAAATCTTTAATACCGGCACGGTCGGGTTACCGGTAGGCGTGCCCAAGCCGGTAGAGAAAATCACGACGTTACAGCCTGCGGCCACTAGCCCGGTAACCGCATCCACATCGTTCCCAGGAGTACAGACCAGTGAAAGTCCAGTATCTGGCATGGGCTCAGCATAATCACATACCGCAGTGATCGGTGCCCGGCCTCCTTTCTTGGCTGCACCCGCAGATTTAATCGCATCCGTGATCAAACCATCGGCAATATTGCCAGGGCTGGGGTTGTCTGCAATCGACGTATCAAAAAAGTTGGCCACTGCCTCGTAGCGTTGCATCAATGCAAGAAACTTCTCTTTCAACGGCAGGCTGACGCAGCGTCTGACAATGTCGCCTTCGGCACCGCACAGTTCCGGGAACTCAGCCAACCCTGAAGCCCCTCCGAGGGCAATCAGCCGGTCGGATACCACGCCCATGGCCGGGTTGGCGCTGATCCCTGAAAAACCGTCGGAAGCTCCGCATTTAACCCCGATCTTCAGTCTGGAGAGCGGAACATCCACCCGTTCCACGATTGGCGCATCCCGGATAAGATGGTAGGTCGAGGTTAATGCATCCTGCATCATTTTCTCTTCACTGCTCCACTCCTGCTGCTTGAAGTAGATAACCGGTTTGTCGAACGCCGGATTGCGCTGCTTTAGTGCCTGCTGAAAATCGACAATCCGTGCCTTTTCACAGCCCAATGCAAATACGGTCACTCCCATCACATTAGGGTGATCCGCATAGGCAGCCAATACCTCACACATGGTCATACTATCTGAGGTAGCGCCGCCGCAACCTGAGGTCACGGTAATACAGCGGACTCCGTCCAAATGGGGGAAGGGCCGTGAAACCTCCGGGGAACTAGCGTTACCGGAAGCAATCTGATGGGCAAAGTTCTTCAGGTTGTTATTGCTGTAGCCTAATGCTTCATTCATGGCATCAGTGACTTTTTGTACGTTGCGGTTTTGACAAAACACCAATGGCAGCACTAGCCAATAATTCGCCGTACCGACCCGGCCATCGTCACGCACGATGCCGCGAAACGCGAGGTTCTGCCAGGCCGAAATGTCCGGGTTTTCGAAGTGGTATGTGGTTTCATCTTCCAGAGTGACCGGCGCCGCATAATGGCTGATATTGTCGGTGGTAACGGCATCCCCTTTGGCAATGGGTTTGGTGGCTTTGCCGACCGGCACACCATACAGGGATACAATGTCTCCTACGGCAACGTCCTGAGTCGCAAATTTATGCTTGGCTTTAACATCGCTGTTTAAAATATATTCTTGCTGCTCCCAGGTGACCCGTTGGTCTTTCTTTAAGTCTTTCAGGGCAACAATAAGATTATCTGTAGGGTCAATTTTCAAAATGGTCTGCATACGATGATCCTTTATTATTTTGTGACCGCTTAAGCAGGGATTAATGATGTTGCAGCGCAACCGCCTCTACTGTTTTTCTTTTTGCCAGACCGGCAATCAATAATGCGCAACACACGGTGATTAACGATAATGCCAACAGCCCTGCGGTATCGCTGTTAAACCATTTATCCACTTCGACGCGAATCAACGGTGCCAGGAAGCTACAGAAGGCCCCCATGGTGGTACAGAAACCGATACAGGCAGCCAATGCTGAACCCGAAACGATCTGCGGTGGGAAGGTCCAGAAAATAGGTTGTACCGAGAGGAAACCAATAGCTGACAGGGACAACGCGGCTATCGCCAGGACTGGCCCGGCATAGGCGGACACTGCCAAGCCAATGGCGGCCGCCACCATACAACAGACGGAAATGGTGACTCGGCGGGTAGGCATTTTGTCGGACAGGCGCGGAATGTAATAAACGCCTACGGCTGAACAAGCCCAGGGGATCGCCGCAACCAGCGACTCTTTAAACCCTAAGGTCGACCCCATCAGCGTAGCCACTTGTGACGGCAAGAAGAACATCAAGCCATAGACACTGATTTGGATCGTGCCGTAGATCAGCGCCAGATGCCAAACTTTGATGCTTTTCAGCGCCGTGCTTACGCTGCTGGTTTCGGTTTGCTGTTGCTCCAGAGTCAATTGATCTATCAGGGCTTTCTTTTCACTGGCGCTGAGAAAACGTGCTTTTGCCGGTGAATCATCCAGATAAAACCAGGCAAAGATCCCCATGAAGACGGCCGGTAGCCCCTCAATAAAGAACATCCAGAACCAACCCGGTTTTCCCAGGAAACCGTGCATTTCCAACAAGGCACCAGAAAGAGGGGAACCTAATGTGAGGGCCAGGGGGACGCCAAGCACAAAGATACCGACAACCGAAGCTCTGACCTTGTTAGGGAAGTAAATGGAAGCCAGTAATAGAATGCCAGGATAGAAACCTGCTTCTCCCAGCCCCAATAAAAAACGCAAAACGATAAACTGTGTTTCAGTTTGCACCAGGCCCGTCAGCGCAGACAGCACGCCCCAGAATGCCGTGGTGATACTTAACCATTTTTGCGCGCCAATTTTATTCAGGATCAGGTTGGCGGGAATGCCAAACAGGGCGTAGGCCGCAAAGAATATGCCAGCGCCGAGAGCAAATGCAGAGTTAGACAGGCCGATATCAACCTGCATTGCCTCTTTGGCAAACCCCACGTTGACCCGATCAAGAAAGGCAATAAAGTACAGAATAAACATTAATGGCACTAAGCGTTTCCACGATTTTTTTATCGCAGAGTTCAGTTCAGGATTATCATAAGCAGCAAGCGTATTCATAAATCCTCCGTAATGGAATTAACGTGGTAGATCGATATCGGCGCGGGAAAATATGTTTAAAATCTCTTCCGTCTGTGCGTCTTGCAGCTCATTGAACGGGGGAGTGCAATATACCGAATCAATCACGCCACGCAGTTGCAGCGTTTTCTTGAAGGTGGGTATGAAAGGGTCGTTGACGTTATAAATATCCATCAAGCCATCGACCTTTCGTTGATACGAGGCGACAGCAGCGAGATCGTTGCGGTCAAACGCGTTCATCCATGCCTGGAAAACCTCAGGGCATATATTGGAAAGCCCGCCAATGCAGCCGTCCCCCCCTGATAACACGTTGTGGGCAAAGTTATTGTCATAGCCGGCATAGACCTCAAAATGAGGGATCTCTGACTTGATTTTCTTGATCACCTGAGCGGTGTGCGCGGTATCCGGGATCGTGTCCTTAAGGCCCACAATATTAGGATAACGGTCGGCCAATCTCAGGCTGTAGTGGTCAACTAATAC